>JBQCHY010000101.1:0-11305 GCA_051954235.1 Xanthobacteraceae bacterium | reverse complement strand
GCGGGAGAACGCCACGCCCATGCCGATGAAGAAGATGAGCAGACCCAGCCCCGAGATGTAGGAGCCGATCGACGACACATAGTTCCAGCCGGCAAACGCATCCGGATAGTCGGCGATACGGCGCGGCATGCCGGACAGGCCGAGGAAGTGCTGCGGGAAGAACACCAGGTTGACACCGACGAACGTGAACCAGAAGTGCGCCTTCGCGATGCCTTCGCTGTACATGTAGCCGAACATCTTCGGGAACCAGTAGTACCAGCCGGCAAAGATGGCGAACACCGCGCCGAGTGACAGCACGTAGTGGAAGTGCGCGACGACGTAATAGGTATCCTGCAGCACGCGATCGACGCCCGCGTTGGCGAGAACGACGCCGGTGACGCCGCCGAGCGTGAACAGGAAGATGAAGCCGATCGCCCACAGCATCGGCGCCTTGAACTCGATCGAACCGCCCCACATGGTGGCGATCCACGAGAAGATCTTCACGCCGGTCGGCACCGCGATCACCATGGTAGCGGCGACGAAGTAGGCCTGCGTCGCGCTGGACATGCCGACCGTGTACATATGGTGCGCCCAGACCACGAAGCCGATGCCGCCGATGGCGACCATCGCGTAGGCCATGCCGAGATAGCCGAACACCGGCTTGCGCGAGAAGGTGGAGACGATCTGGCTGATCATGCCGAAGCCCGGCAGAATCAGGATGTACACTTCAGGGTGACCGAAGAACCAGAACAGATGCTGGAATAGCACCGGGTCGCCGCCGCCCTCGGCCGCGAAGAACGTCGTGCCGAAGTTACGGTCGGTCAGCAGCATGGTGATCGCACCGGCGAGCACCGGCAGAGACAACAGCAGCAGGAACACGGTCACCAGGATCGACCAGACGAACAGCGGCATCTTGTGCAGGGTCATGCCCGGCGCGCGCATGTTGAAGATCGTGGTGATGAAGTTGATGGCGCCAAGAATCGACGACGCACCGGCCAAATGCAGCGACAGGATCGCGAAATCGACCGCCGGTCCCGGATGGCCCGACGTCGACAGCGGCGCGTACATGGTCCAGCCGGTTCCGACACCGTTGGAGCCCGGCTCGCCTTCGACGAAGGTCGAGATGATCAGCAGTGCGAACGAAGCCGGCAGCAGCCAGAACGAGATGTTGTTCATGCGCGGGACCGCCATATCAGGCGCACCGATCATCAGCGGCACCATCCAGTTGCCGAAGCCGCCGATCATCGCCGGCATCACCATGAAGAAGATCATGATGAGACCGTGCGAGGTCACGAACACGTTGTATTCGTGGGTCTGATGGAAGATCTGCACGCCCGGATACATCAGCTCCGCGCGAATGGCGATCGACATAGCCGCGCCGATCACACCAGCCATGATCGCGAAGATAAGGTACATCGTGCCGATGTCCTTATGGTTCGTCGAATAGACGTAGCGCCGCCAGCCGGTCGGATGGTCATGCGCATGGTCGTCGTGGGCATGGTCGGGGTGAGCAGATGCTGCGGTCGTTGCCATTTTCAAATCCTGTCTTGTCGTCTCTTGGCAGTCCTTCGGACCTTGCGGTCCCGTCGCCCTCGTCGAAAATCCTCTACGCCGGCGCCTAGCGCATCACGTCGGCGGCCGATGCCACCGCGTTCTCCGGGTTCGAGGCAAACTTCTTCTTCGCAGCCTCAACCCAGGCCGCGAAATCCTGATCGCTCACCACGCGCACGGCGATCGGCATGAACGCATGGTCCTTGCCACACAGCTCCGAGCACTGGCCGTAGAACATGCCGGTCTTGGTGGCCTTGAACCAGGTCTCGTTGAGGCGGCCCGGAATGGCGTCGATCTTGATGCCGAACGCCGGCACCGCGAAGGAATGGATGACGTCGGCGCCCGTGGTCTGCACGCGGATCACCTTGTTGACCGGCACAACCATCTCATTGTCGACCGCCAGCAGGCGCGGCTGCTTGTCTTGCGCCATCAGCGAATCGAATTCGATCTTGCCGTTGTCGGGATAGGAATAGGTCCAGTACCACTGCTTGCCGGTGGCCTTGACGGTCAGATCCGCCTTCGGAATGTCGGTCTGTTCGAACAGCAGGCGGAACGACGGGATCGCGATACCCACGAGGATCATGACCGGCACGATGGTCCAGATCACTTCGATCAGGGTGTTATGCGTGGTCCGCGACGGCACCGGGTTGGATTTTGAATTGAACTTCACCATCACCCAGATCAGCAGCACCATCACCAGCACGGTGATCGATGTGATGATCCAGAGCAGGAAGGTGTGGAACCACTCGATGTTGTCCATCACTGGGGAAGCCGACGCCTGCATCGTCATTTCCCACGGCTTGGGCTGACCGGCATCCGCAAAGGCCACACCGCTAACCGCCAGCGCGATCCCGATAGCCGCCAACCCCAACAACTGCCGGCCGATCTTGCCCCTCGACATAGTCATGCCGCTCGCGCTCCTTGTCATAGACCTCAAAAGCACCCGCCGCCCACGGCGCCCGTGCCGAACGACGCCCCTGACGACAAAGACTGCTGGTCAGATCGTTAGAACGCGTCGAAATCTTGCCTCTCAAATCATAATTCGCAGGTTCTCGCAATGCAGTAGTAGGGGTGACGTGGTGCATTTGAAGGGATTGCCGGCAAGCGGTCAAAATAGCCACAAAACCGGATGATTTTCCCGCTGCCGCCGCAACGACGCTTGACAGGCAAATTGACGGATGTACCCACGGACCAGACGTTGCGCCGGAACCTGATTCGTCGGCACGGCATACGCATTTTTGGCACGACCTGCCTTCAAGGCGCCGTCATTGCCGTATCAGTCCAGGGCCGGACAGAAACTGGACAGACATTGAAGGGATCGACCCCGATGGGGCCTTCGAACCAGCAAATCAGGCACGAATCCCGCACCCGCCCCTCGCCCATGACCTCGGCGCCCCAACGGCTCGCCGGATGGATCGGCGGCGCGGCGATGGCGCTTCTCCTCTGCGGCACGACCGTTCCCGCCCACGCCCAGGGCGCGGTCCGCTCGGTCCATGGCGACTGGCAAATCCGCTGCGACACCCCGCCCGGCGCCAAGGCCGAGCAATGCGCCCTGATTCAGAGCGTGGTGGCCGAAGACCGCTCCAACGCCGGTCTCACCGTGATCGTGCTCAAGACCGCGGACCAGAAAAGCAAGCTGATGCGGGTGGTTGCCCCGCTCGGCGTGCTGTTGCCGTCGGGTCTCGGGCTAAAGCTCGACAACGTCGACGTCGGCCGCGCCGGGTTCGTACGCTGCCTCCCCAACGGCTGTGTTGCCGAAGTTGTGATGGACGACAAGCTGCTGGGCCAGATCCGCAACGCCAAGACCGCGACCTTCATCATCTTCGAGACACCGGAAGAAGGCATCGGCTTCCCGCTCAGCCTGAACGGGCTGGCCGAGGGCTACGACAAGCTGCCGTAGCGGCCGTAAGGCACATAGGACGCCTGCGTCCGGCGAGGGTTGTCGCGATTTAACGGGATCGCGTTACCAAGGCCCTCCCCTTCGCGGACATCTGTGCCTATCTTCGGGATCAAGTATCCCGTTCGCCTCCTTTGGAGCCCGCCATGACCGATCTCGTCACCACCTCCCTGCTCGACCGCGCGAAACTCGACCGCGACCGGGTCCGCCACGAGGTCGCGCGAGGGTTGAGCGGCGCCGATGATGGCGAGCTTTTCCTCGAATACAGCCAGACCGAGGCGCTGGCCTTCGATAATGGCCGGCTCAAACAGGCGACCTACGACACCGCGCAGGGTTTTGGCCTGCGCGCCGTCAAGGACGATGCGGTCGGCTATGCCCATTCCTCCGACGTGTCGCTGCCGGCGCTGATTCGCGCCGCCGACGCGGTGCAGGCGGTGCGTGGCGGCTACCAGGGACGCTTCGCGGCGGCCCCGCAGCACACCAATGTGCGGCTCTACGGCGACGACAACCCGCTCGACGCCCCCGGCTTCGAAGCCAAGGTCAAGCTGCTGGCGGAAATCGACGCCTACGTCCGCGACAAGGACCCGCGGGTGCGGCAGGTGTCGGTGAGCTTGGGCGCGACCTGGCAGGTGATCGAGATCCTGCGCCCGGACGGCGAGAGCTATCGCGACATCCGTCCGCTGGTGCGTGTCAACATCTCCGTCGTTGCCGGACAGGGCGACCGACAGGAAAGCGGCAGCAAAGGCTATGGCGGCCGCGAGGGTTACGCCCGCTTCATCGAGACCAAGGCATGGCGCAACGCCGCCGATGGCGCGCTGCGCGAGGCCATCGTCAATCTCGATTCTGTCCCGGCTCCGGCCGGCGAGATGGACGTCGTGCTAGGCCCCGGTTGGCCGGGCGTGATGCTGCACGAGGCCGTGGGGCATGGGCTCGAGGGCGACTTCAACCGCAAGCAGACCTCCGCGTTCGCCGGCCTGATGGGCCAGCAGGTCGCCGCCAAGGGCGTGACCGTCGTCGACGACGGCACCATTTCGGCGCGGCGCGGATCGCTGTCGATCGACGACGAGGGCACGCCGACCAATCGCACCGTGCTGATCGAGGACGGCATCCTCGTCGGCTACATGCAGGATCGGCAAAACGCCCGGCTGATGAACATGAAGCCGACCGGCAACGGCCGCCGCCAGAGTTACGCGCACGTGCCGATGCCGCGTATGACCAACACCTACATGCTGGCCGGCCAGCGCGATCCGGCGGAAATCCTCGCCTCGGTGAAGAACGGCATTTTCGCCGCCAACTTCGGCGGCGGTCAGGTCGATATCACTTCCGGAAAATATGTGTTCCAATGCACCGAGGCCTACAAGATCGAGAACGGCAAGCTCGGCGCGCCGCTCAAGGGCGCGATGCTGATCGGTAACGGTCCGACCGACCTGCATCGCATCACCATGATCGGCAACGATCTCGCGCTCGACGACGGCATCGGCACTTGCGGCAAGCAGGGTCAGGGCGTGCCGGTCGGCGTCGGCCAGCCGACGCTGCGGATGGATCGCATCACGATCGGAGGCACCGGCGGATGAGCACCGAGACCACCCGCGCCGCGAAGCCGCGACAGAGTTGGCTGTCCTCGATCAGCCAGATCGCAGCTATCGTGCTTGCCGTGTTCATTGCCAAGGGCGCGCTGGCCGAGCCGTTCTACGTGCCGTCGGCTTCCATGGAGCCGACGCTCCTGATCGGCGATGCGCTGCTCGCTTCCAAATTCCCTTACGGCTACAGCGCCGCGTCCTTGCCAATTCACGTGACCATCCCGACCACCGAACGCGTTCTCGGACACATGCCGAAGCGTGGCGACGTCGTAGTCTTCCGCTGGCCCGGCGATACGTCTCAAGTGTGGGTCAAGCGCGTGATCGGCCTGCCGGGCGATCACGTGCAGATGCGCAACGGCCAGGTCTGGCTCAACGGCGCACTGGTTGCGCTCAAGGCCGATGGCCTCGGCGAGGCCGAACGCGATAACGGCTCCAGCGACATCGCCCAGCGCTACATCGAAACACTGCCGGGCGGCACGTCGCATCCGATCTTCAAGCTGCGCATGAACGGCACGCTCGACAACACCGCCGAGGTGACCGTGCCGCCCGGCCATCTGTTCGTGATGGGCGACAACCGCGACAATTCCGCAGACAGCCGTGTGCCGGTCGCCGACGGCGGCGTCGGCCTCCTGCCGGTCACCGATCTGGTCGGCCGTGTCGATGCCATCGTCGGTTCGTGGGACCTCGGCATCCGCAGTCAACCGGTCTGGACCTGGCTATCGGGCTTCCGCCTGACGCGTTTCTTCTCGGCGGTCCATTGACGAGCACAAGCGGCATGGGAAACACTGACCTATGCCGATGAATGCCGAGCAGTTCGGACAATCGGTGCTCCGCTTCTCCTCGCTTGATGCGCTACTCGACGAAGTGGCGCGGCTCGCGTTACCCGATGCCTGGGTTGTCGCGGGCTGCCTGACCCAGACGGTCTGGAACATGCAAACAGGGCACGCGCACGGTTACGGCATCGGTGACTATGACGTGTTCTACTTCGATCCGGATTTGTCGTGGGAAGCCGAAGATCGCGTCATCGCGCGCATGCGTCCGATATCGGAGCGATTGGGGCTTGCCGTCGAGGTCCGCAATCAAGCGCGGGTGCATCTCTGGTATACGGCAAAACACGGAACGCCATATCCGCCGCTAAGCCAATCAACCGATGGAATCGACCACTTCCTGACCCGATGCACTCAGATCGGCATCCGCCGAACACAGAGCGGCGATCAAATCTACGCGCCCTTTGGTTTCGGCGATCTTGAGCGGATGATCGTTCGGCCGAATACCACCGCCAATTTTTCAGCCTCGGCTTATGCAATCAAGGCAGCGCGGTGGAAGACGCTCTGGCCTGAACTGACAGTGATGCCGCCGCCGGAAGCGACGATCACACAGACCGAGGGATCAATGTCGTGACCTTCGACGACGTCCGCAACATCGCGCTGGCGTGGCCTGAGGTCACGGACGGCACTTCCTACGGCACGCCGGCCTTGAAGGTGCGCAAGAAACTGCTGGTGCGTCTCAAGGAAGATGGCGACAGCCTCGTGATGCCAGGCTTGCCGCCCGACGAGCGCGACATGCTGATGGAGCGGCAGCCGAAGGTGTTCTACTTCACGGATCACTACCGCGCTTATCCCATCGTCCTGATCCGCCTATCGCGGGCCAAGCGTCCTGATGTCGAGCCGCTTCTGAAACGACAATGGCGCGCGTTCGCCTCCAAAACCGCGCAAAAGACGTTCGATCTCTAGAGTCTGATCCAACTGCGTTGAATCAGACTCGTCGTTTATCTTTTTTGTTTGAGCATGATCTTTTCCGAAAACCGGTTCCCACTTTTCGGGATCATGCTCTAAGCGTCCTATCTGACCACGCCGGAAATGAATCCCGGCTTGCGGCGCGGTGGCTTGATTTCCTTTTTCAGGAAGCAGCGCGCCTCATGTCCGGCATAGCCGGGCCGCGCGTAGGTCCAGGCCCTGCACTTGTTGTCGCCGGTGCAAGCCGCCTTGCAGTGATCCTCGGCCGACTTTCCCTTGACCTCGAAGTTGCGGTAATCGCCGCCAGTGCGATCGGTCGACATCTCGATGCCTTTGATATGAGGCTCGATCACGCCGGCGCCGCGAACGCCGGAAATACAGCAGTCGCTCTGCGAGCGCTGCGGCACGCTGCTTTTGAGCCAGCAGAACGCGCCATCCGCGAGGGTGGGATAACTGAAGGTCCACGACCGACAGCGCTTGTCGCGCTCGCAGATCAGCGCGCAATCGGCCGGATCGCCGGAACGCACCGGCGATCGCAGATAGTCGCCACCGATCCGATCGAAATTCACCTGGGCACGGGCTGGCGTCATCGCATCCACGGATATGAACGCCAACGCCAGCATGACGAGCGCCATCGAGGTTCTGAATATTGGCGCTCTGAAAATGGAGGCGCCCAGCATGCCAAACCCTTTCAGCTCTCAAGCGGACGCAGCCGGACGCGATTGCCGCCTTTCGTAGCGAATGCACGCGCAAAGCCATCACGGGATGGCGCGTTCAAACCACTGAAACATTCAAGCCGCGATGGTCCCGAAGGGCGCCGCCGCAAAAACCATCTAATCGCCATCTTCCTGTACGGCTGATGAACAGCGATGGCATCTCACGACTTGCTGATGAGCCATATGAGGAGCGGGCGCGCCGCCGAAAGCGGATGCGCCAAGTCCAGCGTCGACAACCCCGAACGTCAGCAAGGCTTACGCGTCAGAATGCGTATTCGTCGTAGACGGGCTCGATCGAGCCGTTCCATGCGCCGTGATACTTTTCGAGCATCTCTTCAGCAGGCGAGCGTCCGGCCTCGATGATCTCGTCGAGTGCAATGAGGTGGCGCGTTTCGTCGCGGCCGAGATGATCGACATGGCCGCGCCGACGCAATCCGGCATGGGCCAAGGTCAGGCATTCCTTGGCGATCTCGAACAGATAGCGGTCGCGGATCCGCGCCTTGAAGCCGAATCGCGGCACGTCGTCGCGCAGCGCCTGCCGCTCGTGAGCGTTCCAGTGTTTGGCGATATCCCAGGCTGCATCGAGGCTGGTGTCGTCGTAGAGCAATCCCACCCAGAACGCCGGCAGCGACGGCAGGCGGCCCCACGGCACGCCATCGGCGCCGCGCATTTCGAGATAACGCTTCAGGCGCACCTCGGGGAAAATCGTCGAGAGATGGTTGGCCCAATCCGACAAAGTCGGGAGTTCGCCGGGCAGCTTAGGATTCTTGCCTTCGAAGAAGTCGCGGAACGACGTTCCGGAGACGTCGATATAAGTGTCGCCGCGTTTGACGAAATACATCGGCACGTCGAGCGCGTAGTCGACCCAGCGCTCGAACCCCATGCCGTCCTCGAACGCCCATGGCAGCATGCCGGAGCGCGCGTTGTCGGTGTCGCGCCAGATCTCGGAGCGGAACGACAGGAAGCCGTTCGGCTTGCCTTCGGTGAACGGCGAATTGGCGAACAGCGCCGTCGCCACCGGTTGCAGCGCCAGCGAGACACGCAGCTTCTTCACCATGTCGGCTTCGGAGGAAAAGTCGAGATTGGTCTGCACCGTGCAGGTTCGGTACATCATGTCGAGGCCGTATTGACCGACCTTCGGCATGTAGTTGGTCATGATCTTGTAGCGGCCCTTCGGCATCGCCGGAATCTGCGCCCGCGACCATGACGGCGTCATGCCGAGACCGAGAAAACGAATGCCGAGCGGCGCGGCGACCTCGCGAACCTGCGCCAGATGCGCCATCAGTTCGGCCTGGGTCTGATGCACGGTTTCCAGCGGCGCGCCGGACAATTCAAACTGTCCGCCCGGCTCCAGCGAAATCGCGCCGCCGCCGGTAACGTCGTGCAGCCCGATGATATTGTCGCGCTCCATGATCGGCTCCCAGCCGAGCAGGAGCCGCATGCCCTCCAGCAACGCGCCGATGCCACGCGGACCCTCGTAAGGCACCGGGTGATGCCCGTTGACGGTGAAGGGGGTCTTCTCGTGCTCGGTGCCGATCCGAAATTCGGCCTTCGGCTTGATGCCCGCCTCGAACCACGCCACCAACTCGTCGCGCGAACGCAGCGGCGTCGTATCGGTCTGATCACGCGCCATGAAAAATCCGGGGAAGAACCGCGACACCTGTGTCCGCGCGGTAAGAGACAAGATCGCGTCCGAACGGCGCGCAACCGGGTGATGCAGTCAAATTCATCGTGTCGCCGCCGCGCTGGGAGGAACCGGCGTCGTCGCCTGATCGCAGGAACAGCCGAGCCGGTCCAGCAGCCCGCACAATTTCGCGGCATCGACATCCGACAGCTTGGAGCCGACATGCCGCTCGATCGCCGCCGAATAAGCGCTCCACATCCGCTTCTGCAAATCGCGGCCGGCTTCGGTGATCTCCACGAACAGGCCACGCTTGTCCATCTTGCATTCGCGCCGCGCGGCGAGGCCTTCCTCGACCAGCCGGTCGATCAGACGCGACGTCGAATACTGCGGAATCAGCATCTGCTTCTCGAGTTCGACCGGGCGCATCTCGCCGCCGGGCGCGCGCGACAGTTCCAGCAACGCGTCATACCAGGCGAGCGGAGGAAATCCTGCCTTCTTCAAATCCTGCTCGACCGCGCCCAGCACCCGCGATTGGATGCGCATCAGTCGTATCCACGCTGCGGTCGCCTCCGTCGATGGCTTGCGTTTCATCCCTTGGTCCATGGTGTCTGGTCGAAGTCGTGAACTGGTCGGTAAATTCCGGGCGAGAACCCTATATATGCACCTGCATCATTGTTGACTATTCCATGCAGGCGCATTTAATCAAGTCATCTCACATACCGACAATCCCCAGAGAGGACAATTCCGATGAAATTGTATTATTCGCCGGGCGCATGCTCGCTGTCACCGCATATCGCGCTGCTAGAGGCCGGCATTCCCCACGACGTCGTCAAGGTCGACCTCAAGGCCAAGAAGCTGGAAGATGGCGGCGACTTCCTCAAGGTCAACCCCAAGGGCCAGGTCCCCACGCTGCAACTCGACGACGGGGAAATTCTCACCGAAGGCCCGGTGATCGTGCAGGCCATCGCCGACAAGGCGACCGGCAAGAACCTGGCGCCGGCCTACGGCACCACCGAGCGCTATCGCTTGCAGGAATGGCTCAATTTCCTCACCAGCGAACTGCACAAGAACTTCAGCCCGCTGTTCGCGCCGGTCCTGAGCGACGAGACCAAGCAATTCTTCCGCGACCGCCTGATGGGCAAGCTCAAGCACATCGACGACAAGCTCGCCGGCCGCGACTATCTGATGGGCAGCCAGTTCACCGTCGCCGACGGCTACCTGTACACCATGCTGCGCTGGGCCGACGCCCACAAGTTCGACCTCTCGGCGATGAAGAACCTGATTGCCTACAAGGCCCGCGTCGCGGCGCGCCCGCAAGTGCAGGCTGCGCTGAAGAGCGAAGGACTGGCGTAAAACCTCGTAAATTAGCTAGCTACACAGCAATCGAAAGGGCCGGATCGCCGATCCGGCCCTTTTATTATTTTGATGTTTTCGTTCTTCCCTCTCCCCTTGCGGGAGAGGGTGCCCGAGTGAAACGAGGGCAGGTGAGAGGTCGCGTTTGCCAAGCCATGACCCCTCACCCGGTTTCTCACTTCGTTCGAAACCACCCTCTCCCGCAAGGGGAGAGGGAAAGACTATGCCGCAGCCTTCTTCGGCGGGAAGCGGCTGTAGAAGGTTTCGCCCTTGGCGGCCATGTCTTCCAAGAGCTTCGGCGGGGTGAAGCGCGAGCCGTATTTCGCTTCGAGCTTATGGCAGAGCGCGACGAAGTTCTTGGTACCCATGAAGTCGATGTAGGACAGCGTGCCGCCGGTGAACGGCGCGAAGCCAAAACCGAGGATCGAGCCGACATCCGCCTCTCGCGGATCGACGATGACATGATCCTCGACGGTACGCGCGGCTTCCACCGCCTGCGCCACCAGGAAACGCTGCTTCAATTCCTCGACATCGAGCGTATCGGGATCGAGGTGCTTCGGCTGCAACGCGGCGATGCCAGACCACAGCGACTTCTGCCCCTTGCCCTTCTCCGGATAGTCGTAAAAGCCCTTGCCGTTCTTGCGGCCGAAGCGGCCGTGTTTGTCGACCATGGTGTTGATGAGTTTCAACTGCTCCGGATCGACGGCCTTTTAGCCGAGGTCGCG
Organism: Xanthobacteraceae bacterium; assembly: GCA_051954235.1. GTDB lineage: Bacteria > Pseudomonadota > Alphaproteobacteria > Rhizobiales > Xanthobacteraceae > 62-47. The sequence goes on along the minus strand of JBQCHY010000101.1, from coordinate 144 downwards.
GATGGTCTGCTTCATGATCTTCTGGGCTAGGTCGACGGCCGTCTCGTCGGTCAGTGCCAGCGGGCCGACCGGCATGCCGGCGGCCTTTGCGGCATTCTCGATCATCGGCGCAGGCACGCCTTCGATCAGCATCTTGTAGGCTTC
>JBQCHY010000100.1:0-13548 GCA_051954235.1 Xanthobacteraceae bacterium | reverse complement strand
GCCGCGCCTGTTGATGGGCGATGCGTGTTAGGTTTATTGGGCTGGCAGTCGCCGCCGCTCGCATGAATTTCAGTTCTTCGTCATGGCCGGGCTGGTCCCGGCCATCCACGTTTTCATGGCGGCGGTGTTGCTAAGACGTGGATACCCGGGACAAGCCCGGGCATGACGGCGGAGATGAAAACGCTCGCCGTCTACTTCCGCACGCAGATCACGCGCACCATCGCGGCCTTCGCGTCTTTCGACGCGCCGTCAGCGGCAACATCGTTGCTCTTGAGGAAACCGCGGACAACATCCGCCGGCACCAGCATGGCCTGCGGCGCGGCGGTGCCGGTTACCGGTCCCGCCAACTGGATCGGCCGCAATTGTGCGATCCCCGCGAACTGACCGCCGGCATCGAGCGCGGCGGCGCCGGAGAAGCCGAGGCCCGGCACCGGCGTCAGCGACAGTTCGCCGTTGGTGCCGGTCGGCGTCACGTTTGCTCGCGCGCTGCTCACGGCCGCGCCGCCGCCCTGGCTGCGCGGATCGGCGATACCGGTCAATGTCACGTCGGATTTCGCCGCGCCGCCCCCGAGCGCCAGCGCCGCGAGATCGCGCGTGCCGTAGATGCGCAGCAGCGCGAGGTCGTGGGTCTTGTCTTCCGCAACCTTGTCGGCGTTGCCGTGGCCGGCGATGACAATGGACTGGCAGCCTTCGATCGGCTGGCGGTCGGTGACGATGAAACCCTTGCCGCTGACGACGAGGCCGCTGGCGTATTCGACGCTCTTGCGCGGCGGCGGGCCGACCGCCTGCGCGCCGGTCGGGAACGGATTGAACGCGCTCGACATCGCGATCACCACCGGCTCCATCGCGGCCTTGCTGGCGTCGTCGTAGTGGATGGTGAGCAGGCGCACCTCGTCGCCGCGCAACTGGCCGCGCATATAGAAGTTCTTCGCGCCGTCGGTGCCCGATAACACGAAGAAGTCCGGCTTCACCGTCGAATAGGTCACCTTGCGGTCGGCGCGCGCCTCGGCGGCGAGTTTGGCGGTGGTGATGTCGGCTTGCTTGCGCCGCGTCAGCGAGATCTCGACCGCACCCGACGCCGCGCGCCAGTGCGTGCCGTTGGCGTCGCTGGTCTGCTGCGGCGCGAGCTTCGACGGCAGGCCGGTGCGCATCCCGGTGCCGGGATCGCCGATCAGTTTCCAGCCGACATTGGTCTGCAATTTCTTCGCGCTCGCCGCGAGCTGCTCGCGCTCCTGCGGATTGAGCACGCCGGTCGGCTGGCTCTTGCGGTCGCTCTGGAACGCCTTGATCGCGGTCACCAGCCGGTCGCTGGCCTCGCCGTTGATCAGGCCGTTGTATTTGCCGATCCACGCCAGATCCGACTGAATCGCTTCGCGCGCGCCTTGCGACAGCGCCTTGATGGTGTCGAGCGGCGTTTGCGTCGCCGGCGGCACGGCGATGGTGGTCACCGGCTTCGGCTTGACGCCGGCTGGCTGGGCGGCGGCGGGCAGCACTGTTGCGGCGAGGATCAGCGTTGCGGGGATCAGCGATCTCATGGGCGGATTTTTGTCGGGTTGCATGGCCTCGTCAGACTGCCAATGAAGCATAGATCATAAGTCTGCAAAAGCGGCGGCGAGGTTCGACGCCATAAGGTCCGATGTTATGGGCATGCATCGCCGTGCTACAACGCGGGCGCGCCAGATCAGGATATCGCTTCACCATGCTCTCTCCCGAAGAACTCGAACGCTACGCCCGCCACATCGTGATGCGCGAGGTCGGCGGCCCCGGCCAGGCGAAACTCAAGGCGGCGCGGGTGCTGTCGATCGGCGCCGGCGGGCTCGGCGCACCGGTGCTGATGTATCTCGCCGCCGCCGGCGTCGGCACCCTGGGCGTGGTCGATGACGACGTAGTGACGCTGTCCAACCTGCAACGCCAGATCATCCACACCACGCCGGATATCGGCGCGCGCAAGGTGGACAGCGCAGCGTCCAGCATCGCCGCGCTCAATCCGCACGTGGACTTTCGCGCGCACCATATACGGCTCGATGCGTCGAACGCGATGGAGTTGCTGGCGGACTATGACATCGTCGCCGATGGCTCCGACAATTTCGCCACGCGCTATCTGGTGGCCGATGCGTGCTACCTCGCGAAGAAGCCGCTCGTCACCGGCGCGCTCGGCGTGTTCGATGCGTCGCTGACCACGATCCGCGCGCATGAGACCAACGCCGACGGCAAACTCAACCCGACCTATCGTTGCCTGTTTCCGGAAGCCCCGCCGCCCGGCACCGTGCCGGCCTGCGCCGAGGCCGGCGTGATGGGTGCGCTGGCCGGCACGCTCGGCTCGCTGATGGCGCTGGAAGTGATCCGCGAAATCGTCGGCTTCGGCGAAGGGCTGGTCGGCCGCCTGTTGATGATCGACGCCCGCGCGATGCGCTTCGAGACGCTGCGGTACACGCGTGATCCCGCCAATCCGCTCAATGGTGATAGTCCGACGATCAGGGATTTGAGCGGGCATCGCTGACGGAAGCCGTCACACTCGGCGTCTTCCCTGCGAAGGCAGAGAGCCATAACCCGTGGCTTCTCCGTTCTATCGTCATGGCCGGGCTTGTCCCGGCCATCCACGATTTGACGATCCGCTGGCAAGAAAGACGTAGATGGCCGAGACAAGCCCGGCCATGACGGAAATGGAATCATCTTCAAGAAGCGTTCGGCCGCTACTCCGCCGCCGCCGCGAGGTAGCGCTGGCGCAGTTCGCGCTTGAGCAGTTTGCCGCTGGGATTCTTCGGCAGGCTGTCGACGAAGATGACGCGCTTCGGCGTTTTGAAACCGGCCATCGCCTTCGCGCAATGCGCAATGACGGCGTCCTCGGTGAGCGACTGACCGGCCTTCACCACGACGATCGCGGTCACCGCTTCGATCCAGCGCGGATCGGGCAGGCCGACCACGGCGACCTCGGAGACTTCCGGCAGCCGATAGATCATCTCCTCGACTTCGCGGCTGGCGACGTTCTCGCCGCCGGTCTTGATCATGTCCTTGCGGCGATCGACCACGGTGATGTAGCCCTCGTCATCGATGGTGGCGAGGTCGCCGGAATGAAACCAGCCGCCGAAGAAGGCTTCCGCCGTCTTCTCGGGATTGTTGTAATAGCCCGACAGCAGATGCGGCGAGCGATGCACGATCTCGCCGACTTCGCCGACTGCGACGTCTTCCATCGCATCGTTGACGACGCGGGTTTCGACGTTGATCACGGGCTTGCCGGCGGAGCCGGCCTTGCGCAACTGGTCTTCCGGCTTCAGCACGGTGGCGACCGGCGCGATCTCGGTCTGGCCGTAGAAATTCCAGAACCGCACGTTGGGCAGGCGGCGCTGCAATTCGAGCAGCACCTCCACCGGCATGATCGACGCGCCGTAATAGCCCTTTTGCAGGCTGCTCAGATCGGTGGTGTCGAAATGGGGCGAGCGCAGCATCCCGATCCACACCGTCGGCGGCGCGAAGAACGAGGTGACGCCGTGCGCGGCGATCAGCGACAGGATCAGGTCCGGCGCGGGCTGGCCGATGATGACGCTGGTGCCGCCGAGATAGGTCGCCGGCCCGAGGAACACGTCGAGTTGCGCACAGTGATAGAGCGGCAGCGCGTGCAGCATGACGTCGTCTTCCGCCATGTCGCCGTCGATGACGCAACTCGTATATTGCCACATCACCGCGTCGTGGCTCAGCATCGCGCCCTTCGGCAGCGATTCCGTGCCGCTGGTGTAGATGATCTGGGCGAGGTCGCGACTGTCGACATAGGTGTTCAGCGGCGACGCGTCGGCGTCGAGCAGGTCGTCGAAGGTGGTCATGCCGGCCGGCGGCGTCGACGGCTGCTCGCCCGGCAGCCACACCAGCGATTTCACCGCGCAGTCCTTGGCGGAAGCGTTGCGCGCGGCGTCGATGAAGTCCGGGCCGACCGCGAGCACCGTCGCGCCGGAGCTTGCGAGGATGAAGCGGATTTCGTCCGGATTGAGCATGAAGTTGATCGGCACGATCACCGCGCCGATACGCGCCAGCGCGAAGCGTAGCGCGGCGAAGGCGTGCGAATTGCGCGACAGCACCGCGACGCGATCGCCCTTGGCGACGCCGTATTTGCCGAGCCCGCGGCCGAGGCGATCGCAGAGCGTATTGAACTCCGCATAGGTCCACGTCACAGCCCCGCACTTGATGGCGGTCTTGTGACCCAGCCGCTTTGCCGAACGGCGCAGCACGTCGCCGATGTTCTGGCTGCGTGCGTGCTGAATGGTGGTGGCAAGATCGTCGGTCATGGCGTCTCCAGTCCCTCGCATGTCGCGTTTCCCGAACGGTAACAAGCGCGCTTCGCACTCGCAATTCGGTGCGGTCCAGCAACGGTTTTGCAGAAACGCGGCATCGCCGGCACCCTCTCGGTCGTTCCCCGGACGCAGCGCAGCGTGAAACGGTGCGCTGCTGAGCCGGGGCCTTCGCGATGTTTGTTGCAACGGTCCCGGTTCTGCGCAGCGTCACTTCGTGCCGCAGCGCGCCCGGGACGCCCGGAAAGCAAACTTTTCAAACAGGCTTTCACACCATGCTGGGTAGGACGCGGTCCGGCGGCTTGTGGGCGTCGAGGAAGGCGTGGATGTTGATGATCACCTTCTCACCCATCTCCACGCGGCCTTCGATGGTGGCGGAGCCCATGTGCGGCAGCAGCACCACGCGACCGGCCTTGGCGAGGCGGACCAGCTTCGGATTGACCGCGGGTTCGTGCTCGTAGACGTCGAGCCCGGCGCCGGCGATCTCGCCGGTTTCGATCAGCTTGGTCATGGTGTCTTCGTCGATCACCGTGCCGCGCGCGGTGTTGACGATGTAGGCGTCCTTGCGGATCAGCTTGAGCCGCCGCGCCGACAACAGGTGGAAAGTCGCGGGCGTGTGCGGGCAGTTGACGGAAATGATGTCCATCCGCGCCAGCATCTGGTCGAGCGAATCCCAATAGGTCGCGCCGAGTTCATCGGCGATCTTCGGCGCCACCGGTTTGCGGTTGTGATAGTGGATCTGCAAGCCGAAAGCGCGGGCGCGGCGCGCCACCGCCTGGCCGATACGGCCCATGCCGATGATGCCGAGCCGCTTGCCGCCCAGCCGCCGGCCCAGCATCCAGGTCGGTGACCAGCCCGGCCAGTCCTTGCCCTCGGGCACGATGTTGGCGCCTTCGATCATGCGGCGCGGCACCGCGAGGATCAGCGCCATGGTCATGTCGGCGGTGTCCTCGGTCAGTACTTTCGGCGTGTTGGTGACGATGATCCCGCGCGCATGGGCGGCGACGATGTCGATGTTGTCGACGCCGTTGCCGAACTGCGCGATCATTTTGAGTTGGGGCCCGGCCTGTTTGATCAGTTCCTCGTTGATCTCGTCGGTGACGGTTGGCACCAGCACGTCGGCGGTGCGCATCGCTTCCGCGAGCTCGTCATGGCTCATGGGGTGATCGTCGAGGTTGAGGCGGGCGTCGAACAGTTCGCGCATCCGCGTCTCGATCGAATCGGGCAGCGTGCGCGTGACCACCACGAGAGGTTTTTTCTTAGCCGCCATGATGTGTTCTCCCCCCGCCGCGCCGTTCGGCCGTCGACGGCCGCTGCGAAGTCGATGTTATCTCGTGCGAACTTCGGGCTTGGGCCACGCCTGTTCAGTCCTCATTAACCGGGGTGTTCGAAACTGCGGCTGCCGCACTGATTTCGGATATCCACGGTCTCCGCGACAGCCTGTCGGGCGCACCACCGCGCGCGCCGGATGGCTGACGTCGAACCCTCTCTAGCAGAAGGCCGGGCCAAGACAAGAACCCCGCCGATGTCTGGAATCAGTCTGCGGGAACCGGACCGCGCATGGGGATGTGCGGCCGGGTATGTGACGTTGCTGATTCAAGGGGCAGGTTGATGGTGTTGAAGGGAGTTCTGGCGTTGGTGGCGGGCAGCGCGCTGCTGCTGGCGGGAGGCGCGGCGATGGCGGCGGCGGCGGTTGGTTCAGCCAGCGGCTTGCCGATCCCGCGCTATGTCAGCCTCAAGTCCGATCACGTCAACGTTCGGCTCGGTCCCACCAAGGACAACGACGTGAGCTGGATCTACACCAAGTCCGGCCTGCCGGTGGAGGTCACCGCCGAATTCGAGAACTGGCGGCGGGTGCGCGATTCCGAAGGCGCCGAGGGCTGGGTCTATCACTCGCTGCTGTCGGGCCGCCGCACCGCAGTGGTGACGATGAAGTCCAAGGACGAACTGGCCTCGCTCTACGATCGCCCCGATGCCAAGAGCGCGGTCGCGGCCCGCTTGCAGGCCGGCGTGGTGGCGCAGGTCAAGCGCTGCAACAACGGCTGGTGCCACATCAGCGGCGACGGTTTCGACGGCTGGATCGAGCAGCCCCGGCTGTGGGGCGTCTATGCCGACGAGAAGGTGAACTGAGCAGGTTTGCCGCCGCCACGCGCGGCAACGGTATAAAAGCAAAGCCCCCGGACGTCGTTCGAGGGCTTTTTCATTTTGAAATCGCGGACTGCGGCGTTCAGCGCTTCTTGCGCAGGCGAACCACCATGTCGACGCGGCTGATTTCGTAGCCCTCCGGCACCTCGGGCATCTTCTGGAGCATCAGGTTCGGCTCGTGAATGTCCACCAGCTCGTGGCTGTTCTCGAGATAGAAGTGATGATGCGTCGAAACGTTGGTGTCGAAATAGGTCTTGGTGCCGTCGACGCTGACCTGGCGCAGCAGGCCGGCATCGGTCAACTGATTGAGGGTGTTGTAGACGGTCGCCAGCGACACCGGTACCTTGGCGTGGGTGGCTTCCTCGTAGAGCATTTCCGCGGTGAGGTGACGGTCGCCCTTGCCGAACAGCAGCCAGCCGAGCGCCATGCGTTGCCTGGTCGGGCGCAGGCCCACCGATTGCAGCATCTCGTTGACGTCATGCCACGGACAACCGGTCAGCGCCGGATGACGGCCCGGAACCGGCATCACCGCCTCGGCAACGTCAGACGCGACCGCGGATTTGTCGTTCATCTTCACCTCAGGCACCCGATCAGCCCTTCAACGCGAGAACACTAAGCCTCTATTATAGGGATGCCGGGATTAGATGCAAGTTTTTCGCAACTAGCCTTACCCCTACGGTCCAAAGGCCCTAAGTATCCCTACGGGCGCAAATCGCGTGGCGGCGGGTTCCCTGCAATCGCTTTGCCAGCCTCAAAGCGCGTGTTAGAGAGCGAATCGGCCTGCCAATCCGGGTTTGGTCTGGGCTACGACAAGACGAAGGGTAGGCGACATGCAGGACAAGCGTGGCAGTTATGAATACGAGGACCTGCTGGCCTGTGGCCGCGGGGAACTGTTCGGGCCTGGAAATGCCCAACTGCCACTGCCGCCGATGCTGATGTTCGACCGCATCACCGAAATCTCCGACAATGGCGGCGAGTACGGCAAGGGCATCGTCCGCGCGGAACTCGACGTCAAATCCGATCTCTGGTTCTTCGGCTGCCATTTCAAGGGCGACCCGGTGATGCCGGGTTGCCTCGGCCTCGACGCCATGTGGCAGATGGTCGGCTTTTTCCTCGGCTGGTCCGGCGGCCCCGGCCCCGGCCGCGCGCTCGGCCTCGGCGAATTGAAATTCTCCGGCCAGGTGCTGCCGAACATCAGCAAGGTTGTCTACACCGTCGACATCAAGCGCGTGATGCGCTCGAAATTGTGGCTCGGCATCGCCGACGGCTCGCTTTCCGCCGATGGCGAGATTATCTACCGCGCCAAGGATCTGAAGGTCGGGCTGTTCAAGCAAGACGCGGCGTCGTCGTCGGCCGGCTGAGCAGCGTGAATGCGACCCGGTTCGCATCCGACAAGCGCAACCGTCGCGGATGTCATCGGTTGACCATCGACGTGACGTAAATCACAATTTTCAGGACGCCATCGTGACGTTATGTTGCGCTGGCGGACTTTGGGGATCAACGCAGGGACAGGCGAGGCAAATATGAGACGAGTTGTCGTCACCGGGATGGGGATTGTCTCATCGATCGGAAACAACACTCAGGAAGTGCTGGCGAGTCTCTATGAGGCGAAGCCCGGCATCTCGCGCGCCGAGAAATATGCGGAGCTCGGTTTCCGCTCGCAGGTGCAGGGCGCGCCGACGCTCGATCCCGAAGGCATGATCGATCGCCGCGCGATGCGCTTCCTCGCCCAAGGCGGCGTCTGGAATCACATCGCGATGGAGCAGGCGATCCGCGACTCCGGGCTTGAGCCGTCCGACGTGTCCAACGAACGCACCGGCATCATCATGGGCTCCGGCGGTCCGTCGACACGCACGATCGTCGAGGGCGCCGACATCGCCCGAGCCAAAGGTCCGAAACGCGTCGGCCCGTTCGCGGTGCCGAAGGCGATGTCGTCGACGGCATCCGCGACGCTCGCCACCTGGTTCAAGATCAAGGGCGTCAACTATTCGATCTCGTCGGCCTGCGCGACGTCGAACCACTGTATCGGCAATGCCTACGAAACCATCCAGTGGGGCAAGCAGGATGTCGTCTTCGCCGGCGGCTCCGAAGAACTCGACTGGACGCTGTCGGTGTTCTTCGACGCGATGGGCGCGATGTCCTCGAAGTACAACGACACGCCGAGCGTCGCCTCGCGCGCCTATGACGTCAACCGCGACGGCTTCGTTATCGCCGGCGGCGCCGGTGTGCTGGTGCTGGAAGAACTCGAACATGCCAAGGCGCGCGGCGCGCGCATTTACGGCGAGATCATCGGCTACGGCGCAACCTCGGACGGTTACGACATGGTGGCGCCGTCGGGCGAGGGCGCGGAGCGTTGCATGAAAATGGCGTTGTCGACGGTGAAGGGGCCGGTGGATTACATCAATCCGCACGCCACCTCGACGCCGGCCGGCGATCCGCCGGAAATCGAGGCGATCCGAAAAGTGTTCGGCAACGAGGACAAGTGCCCGCCGATCTCCGCCACCAAGTCGCTCACCGGCCATTCGCTGGGCGCGACCGGCGTGCAGGAAGCGATCTATTCGCTGTTGATGATGAACAACGGCTTCATCTGCGAAAGCGCCAACATTCAGGAACTCGATCCGGTGTTCGCCGACATGCCGATCGTGCGCAAGCGCATCGACAACGCCAAGGTCGGCACCGTGCTCTCCAATTCGTTCGGTTTCGGCGGCACCAATGCAACGCTGGTGTTCAAGCGGCTGGACGCGTGAGATTTTCGACCCGAATAGTTCTGCCGTCATGCCCCGCGAAGGCGGGGCATCCAGTATTCCGCAGCGTTCCTTATAGCGAACTGGGTGGCTACTGGATCACCCGCCTGCGCGGGTGATGACCGCCCATCGATCTATGGAGCATCCATGACACAACTGATGCAAGGCAAGCGCGGTCTCATCATGGGGGTCGCGAACGATCACTCGATCGCATGGGGCATCGCCAAGACGCTTCACGCCCACGGCGCCGACCTCGCCTTCACCTATCAGGGCGATGCGCTCGGCAAGCGCGTCAGGCCGCTCGCTGAATCGCTCGGTTCGGAACTGGTGTTGCCGTGCGATGTCGAGGATATTGCCAGCGTCGACGCAGTGTTCGCGGCGCTCAAGGAAAAATGGGGCACGCTCGATTTTCTCGTCCATGCCATCGGCTTCTCCGACAAGAACGAGCTGAAGGGCCGCTACGCCGACACCAGCCGCGAAAACTTCTCGCGCACCATGGTGATCTCGTGCTTCTCCTTCACCGAAGTCGCCAAGCGCGCGGCGGAGATGATGCCGAACGGCGGCTCGATCATCACGCTGACGTTCGGCGGCTCGACCCGCGTGATGCCGAACTATAACGTGATGGGCGTGGCGAAGGCGGCGCTGGAAGCCTCGACGCGTTATCTCGCCGCCGATTTCGGCCGGCAGGGCATTCGCGTCAACGCGGTGTCGGCGGGCCCGGTGCGCACGCTGGCGGGTTCGGGCATTGGTGACGCGCGCGCAATGTTCGCGTTTCAGCAGAAGCATTCGCCGCTCGGCCGCGGCGTAACGCTCGATGAACTCGGGGGCACCGCGTTGTATTTCCTCTCCGACCTCTCCGGCGGAGTCACCGGCGAAGTGCACTTCGTCGATTCCGGCTACAACGTCATCTCGATGCCGCATCCGGACGAGTTGAAGGGCGAGTAGGCAAACCCACCGTGGTCGTCCCCGCGAAGGCGGGGACCCATACGCCCTGTCTTGATCGGTTTCTCAGAGGTTGTCGCAGAGGAGTTTTTTACTCCTTCATCAGACGACCATTTGCACTGGGGTTATGGGTCCCCGCCTTCGCGGGGACGACGCCACAGTTTGCTAGCCCGCCGCGATTTTTTCGGCACGCTGGAACGCGGGCCGCGCCGCGCAGGCATCGAGATAGCGCTCGAAGGCGGGGCGTGACGGCACCATCTTGAACAGCCGGATCGCGAAGTTCATGCCGGAGCCGATCGCGATGTCGGCGGCGGAGAACGTATCGCCAAGCAGCCACGGTCCCTTGTCGAGCGCCTGCTCAAGCACGTCGAACACCTGCGTGGTGCTGCCCCATGCGGCGCTCATCGGCGGGATCTCGAGCTTGGTGAAGGCTTGCAGGATGGCCGGCTCGATGCAACTCGGTGCGAAGAACAGCCATTGCAGGTATTTGCCGCGCTTCGCATCGCCTACCGGCGGCGCCAATTTCGCCTCGGGGAAACGCTCGGCGACATAGGCGCAGATCGCGGCGGATTCGGCGATCGCGACGTCGCCGTCGGCCAGCGCCGGCACCTTGCCCATCGGATTGATCTTCAGATAGTCCGGCTTCTTCTGCGCACCGGTGGAAATATCGGTCAGCACGCGCTCATAAGGCTGTCCGGTTTCCTCGAGCAGCCACAGCGTGGTGAACGAGCGCGAGCGCGGCGACCAGTAGAGTTTCAGCATGATATCTCCTCAGCGCTTGATCGAACACGTTATCCGGAAAGTTGGCACATTGCTCTCCACACGTCATGCCCGTGCTTGTCACGGGCATCCACGTCCTTCGCAGAGTCTCGGCAAGAAAGGCGTGGATGGCCGGGACGAGCCCGGCCATGACGAGCCGGGAGCATTGTTGCACCGACTCAAAACAACAAAAAAGGGCGGCCGCGAGGCCGCCCCTTCGTTATCCCATAAGGCCGTTGGCGATTACTCGCCGGCGGCTTCGCGCGGTGCGGCGTCGGTCTTCTCCGCCTTCGCCTTGGCTTCGAGGTCCTCGCCGGTCGCCTGATCGACCGCCTTCATCGACAGCCGCGTCTTGCCGCGATCATCGAAGCCGAGCAGCTTCACCTTGACCTTGTCGCCTTCCTTGACCACGTCGGAGGTCTTCTGCACGCGGTTCGCAGCGAGTTGCGAAATGTGCACGAGGCCGTCCTTGGCGCCGAAGAAGTTCACGAACGCGCCGAACTCCATCACCTTGACCACGGTGCCCTCATAGATCTGGCCGACTTCCGGATCGGAGGCGATCGACTTGATCCACTTGATGGCGGCCTTCATCGCCTCGCCGTCGCTGGACGCGACCTTGACGGTGCCGTCGTCCTCGATGTTGACCTTGGCGCCGGTCTTCTCGACGATCTCGCGGATCACCTTGCCGCCGGTGCCGATCACTTCGCGGATCTTGTCGGTGGCGATCTTGAAGGTCTCGATGCGCGGCGCGTATTCGCCAAGCTCGGCGCGGGCGTTGGTCAGCGCCTTGGCCATCTCACCCAGAATGTGGATGCGGCCGTCCTTGGCCTGGCCGAGCGCCACCTTCATGATCTCTTCGGTGATGCCGGCGATCTTGATGTCCATTTGCAGCGAGGTGATACCCGCTTCAGTGCCGGCCACCTTGAAGTCCATGTCGCCGAGATGATCTTCGTCGCCGAGAATGTCGGAGAGCACGGCGAAGCGTTCGCCTTCGAGGATCAGGCCCATCGCGATGCCCGCCGTCGGCCGCTTCAGCGGCACGCCGGCATCCATCAGCGACAGCGAAGCGCCGCACACCGACGCCATCGAGGACGAGCCGTTCGACTCGGTAATCTCGGAGACGACGCGGATGGTGTAGGGGAATTCGTGATGCGGCGGCAGCACCGGATGGATCGCGCGCCACGCCAGCTTGCCGTGGCCGATCTCGCGGCGCTTGGTGCCGCCGAGGCGACCCGTTTCACCGACCGAGTAGGGCGGGAAGTTGTAGTGCAGCAGGAACGTCTCTTTGTACGTGCCCGCCAGCGCGTCGATGTACTGCTCGTCCTCGCCGGTGCCGAGCGTGGTGACCACCATCGCCTGGGTTTCGCCGCGGGTGAACAGCGCCGAGCCGTGAGCGCGCGGCAGCACGCCGACTTCGGCGAGAATGTTGCGCACGGTCTTGACGTCGCGGCCATCGATGCGGCGGCCGGTGTCGAGGATGTTCCAGCGCACGATCTTGGCTTCGAGGTGTTTGAACACAGCGGCGATGCGCAGCTTGTCGTACTTCGGCTCCTGGCCTTCGGGGAAGAAATGCGCCAGCGCCTTTTCCTTGACCTTGCCGACGGCGGCGTAGCGGTCCTGCTTCACCGGGATGGCGTAAGCGGCGCGCAGCTCCTGCTCGATCAGGCCGAGCATTTCCTTTTCGATGGCGCTGTCGTCGACGGTCGCGACTTCGCGCGGCTCCTTGGCAGCCTTCTCGGCCAACTGGATGATCGCGTCGATCACCGGCTGGAAGTGACGGTGACCAAACATCACCGCGCCGAGCATGATCTCTTCCGACAGTTCCTTGGCTTCGGATTCAACCATCAGCACCGCGTCCGAGGTGCCGGCGACAACCAGTTCGAGCTGCGTGTCGGCCATTTCATCGAGCGTCGGGTTGAGCACGTATTCGTCGTTCATGAAGCCGACGCGGGCAGCGCCGATCGGGCCCTTGAACGGCGCGCCGGACAGCGTCAGCGCGGCGGAGGCCGCGACCATCGCCAGCACGTCGGGATCGTTCTCCATGTCGTGCGAGAGCACGGTGACGATGACTTGGGTTTCGTTGCGCCAGCCGTCGGCGAACAGCGGACGGATCGGACGGTCGATCAGGCGGGAAACCAGCGTTTCCTTTTCGGTCGGACGGCCTTCGCGCTTGAAGTAGCCGCCGGGAATGCGGCCGGCCGCGTAGGTCTTCTCCTGATAGTCGACGGTGAGCGGCAGGAAGTCGACGCCTTCGCGCGGCGACTTGGCGGCGACGACGGTGGCGAGCACGACGCTTTCGCCGTAGCTCGCGACCACCGCGCCGTCGGCCTGGCGCGCGATCTTGCCGGTTTCGAGCTTGAGCGGACGTCCACCCCAATCGATCTCGACGGTATGCTTATTGAACATGTGATTTTCTTTCATGGGTTCTTCGGCCGGCTGGGAGCCTCAAAGCACGAAAGCCATGCGCAAGACGGCGGGACGCTGTCCGCGGCCAATGCTGCGTGGTGCAGCATGTCCGCGAAACCAGCGTCCGGCGATCCTGCCATGGCTCTGGTATCTTGAATGGCTTCCATCCTTCCGATGGTGCGGGCGAAGCGATCGTCCTGCGATCGCAGCCATTGGCCCGCGCGACGGGCGCCTCGCCCGTCAGATGCCCAGCCGCCGGATTGCTGCTGGAC
>JBQCHY010000099.1:0-49767 GCA_051954235.1 Xanthobacteraceae bacterium | reverse complement strand
GCCCGCCGTGTCGCTCCGCGTTGTCTGAGATCAGGATCGATCGGATCCGCCATCGCAATTCTTTCGTTCATCGGCGCCGATCGCCGCCGGTGCTGCAAACGATCTGCTGGGGGATTAAGGCATATTGTCGGCGAATAGTTAACCAAAACAATAGGCTTATTTCGCCGGCCATGCCGTTTCATCACGTGCGTGGCTTTCAAGCACAGTCATGCGCGTTGCGCAAAGACCGCCACGCGTATGGGCCGGAAAAGCTGTATCCTGTTGTTCCAATCCTGCTTTACAGTGTTGCGATGCCCAGCAAAGCTGCCCACTCGGATGCCGCGACGTCAGACATGGAACCGGCTGCGCGCACGTTCGTCGTATCCGGACACCTTCTGTCGGCGCCGAAAGCGGCACCCGGCCTGCATCTTGTCGCGACGCCGATCGGCAATCTCGGCGACATCACGCTGCGCGCCTTGCAAACGCTGGCCGGCGTCGACGTGATCGCCTGCGAAGATACCCGGGTGACGCGACGGCTGACCGAGCGCTACGGCATCGCCGCGACGCTGAAGCCTTATCACGAGCACAACGCCGCCGCCGCGCGGCCAAAGATTCTCCAAATGCTGGCCGAGGGCGCATCGATCGCGCTGGTCTCCGACGCCGGCACGCCGCTGATCTCCGATCCCGGGTTCAAGCTGGTGCGCGAAGTTTGCACCGCTGGTCATCCGGTGATTGCATTGCCGGGCGCCTCCTCGGTGCTGACCGCTCTGGCGCTCGCGGCGCTGCCGACCGATCGTTTCTTCTTCGAGGGGTTTCTTCCCTCCAAGCAAGGCGCACGACGCCATCGCATCGCAGAGCTGGCGCGTATTCCGGCAACGCTGGTGATGTTCGAATCCGGCAACCGCGTGCAAGACACGCTGGCCGATCTCGCCGAAGCGATGAGCGGGCGCGACGCTGCGATCTGCCGCGAGCTGACCAAGTTGCATGAGGAGGTGCAGCGCGGTCCGCTCGCGACGCTGGCGCAGATGGCCGCGACGCTGGAGACGCGCGGCGAGTTCGTGCTGGTGGTGGGGCCGCCGCCTGCGCAAGCTCAGATCATGGCGGCGGATGAACTCGACACCGTTCTGCGCGCAGCGCTGAAACGCGGCAGCGTCAAGGATGCAGTCGCCGATGCCGTCGAATTGTCCGGCAGACCGCGCCGGGAGGTTTACGCGCGCGCGCTTGAGCTGGCCGGCGAAGATCGTGGAAGCGACGGCGATGACCCGGACTGATCCGACATCGCCGGGCCGCTCCCGAAAGACAGCCGCGGCAAAAGCCGCCGCTCCCGAGCGTGTCGCGGCCTTCCGCATCGGCCTCTCCGCCGAAAGCCGCGCCGCAGCTTACCTGATCGCAAAAGGTTATCGCATTCTGGCGCGTCGCTTCCGGACGCCTTATGGCGAAATCGATATCGTCGCCAAACGGCGCAACCTGTTGGCCTTCGTCGAGGTCAAGGCGCGCGCCACGCTAGACGACGCCGCCTACGCCGTGACGCCGCGCCAGCAAAAACGCATCGTCGATGCCGCCAATGCATGGTTGATGACGCACCCTGAACATGCCAATTTCGACCTGCGTTTCGATGCCATCCTGGTTGCGCCACGCGCCTTGCCGCGCCATCTGCCAGGAGCCTTCGACGCCAGCGCCTGACATCAAGGCATTTCGAACTATCTCGCCGAGACCATAATTCCCAAGAAACCGACAAGCCGGACACCAGAGCATGAGCCTGAAAGTCGCCGTCCAGATGGACCCCATCGCGCGCATCAACGTGCGCGGCGATTCCACATTCGCCCTCCTTCTTGAGGCGCAGCGGCGCGGCCACGCCATCTCCTACTACACGCCGGACCAGCTTTCGTTGAACGGCAAGGATGTCGTTGCGCCGGTGCAGTCGCTCAGTGTCCGCGACGAGGTCGGCAATCACTACACGCTCGGCGAACCGAAGCGCACCAATCTGGCGTCGTTCGACGTGGTGTTGCTGCGGCAGGATCCGCCGTTCGATCTCGCTTACATCACCAGCACGCATTTGCTAGAACGCATTCATCCCAAGACGCTCGTGGTCAACGATCCGACCAGCGTGCGCAACGCGCCGGAAAAGCTGTTCGTGCTCGATTTTCCCGAGCTGATGCCGCCGACGCTGATCTCGCGCAATCTCGACGAGATCAATGCCTTTCGTGCCGAACACGGCGCGGTGGTGATGAAGCCGTTGCACGGCCATGGCGGCGCGGCGGTGTTTCGCATCCTGCCGCAGGACATGAATTTCGGATCGCTCTACGACATGTTCGCGGTCACCTTCCGCGAGCCGTGGGTAATCCAGCGCTTCCTGCCCGAGGTGAAACAAGGTGACAAACGCATCATCCTGGTCGACGGCGAATTTGCCGGCGCGGTCAATCGCGTGCCTGCCGCCGATGATCTGCGTTCCAACATGGTGCGTGGCGGTGCCGCGCGCGCCACCGATCTGACGCCGCGCGAACGCGAGATCTGCGAAACCATAGGCCCGGCGCTGCGCCGGCGTGGCCTCCTGTTCGTTGGCATCGACGTCATCGACGATCATCTCACCGAGATCAACGTGACGTCGCCGACCGGCATCCGCGCCATCGCCAATCTCGGGGGCGCCGATATCGCCGCCTTGATCTGGGACAAGATCGAAGCCAAGCGGCGCTAACGCCGTTTCTCAGCGCGTGATGACCTGACGCCCCGGCAACCACGGCCGGTTCCTCGTGAGGGAACTGGCGCCGATTTCCCAACCGGCGCCGGACCACAGCACATCGACGACGCCGAGCACACCAGCGGCATCGCGGACAAAGAACAGGTTCGGCGTCGCATTCACGGACAACGCGCCCGGCTCCCCGTTCGGCTGCAATTTCAGCAAACACCAGATATCGGCAAGGCGAGTCTCGTAAGGGTGATGCAGCGCGTCCGCGATAGCGATGCTGCGCGACGGCTTGTCGAGCAGGAAGACCTGCAACGATGCGATCTCCGTCGGCGGCTCGACCTTGGACAAATATCGTCGCCCGAATCCCGCACCGAGCCAGGAAATCCTGACTTCGCTGCGCCTTGAAACATCCTCGCGAAACCGATCATGGGCAACGAACGCACCGGCGCCACCGAGCGCCGATGTCGTCAGCGGATCGGTCTGCTCCGCAACCGGCGGGCAGCGGATTTTTGAGACCGGGCGCAATCGTTCGGATCTCGTCGCGGTCGCGGGACCGCCGGTGTTCGCCGGCGGCCGGGTCGATTCGGCACGCAATGCACCCGAGCCGATCCATGTCCCACCGAGCCAACCCAACAAGATAAGCGCGATCCCAAAAGTAGTGGCGTGATGCCGCCGTCCCATACCGATCCCCTGATTCGCTGTTCCGAGGTCAAGGTAATCAGCAACTGTACTTAGTAAACGAATGTCTTAATCTTTAGTTAACTATAAATATCTTATAGATTAAGAACTATATTTAGATTTTATTTGAGGCTATTTTGTTGTTATACGATTTATACTTTGATCCTCAGTACTAGCTGGTCGGCGGTAATTACCCGTTATCAAAGCGCCTTTCGTCAATCTTTGTTCCCTTATTGTTCTTGCGTCAAATGCGCCGCGGCGTTAGGTTCTCCTTTGGAGGGGGCGCCATGGTTCAACGGGTCTCTACGGTCGCATTCGAAGGCATCGACGCCCGCGCGGTGGATGTGCAGGTTCAGGTCGCGCCGGGCCTGCCGGCGTTTACTATTGTCGGTCTTCCGGACAAGGCGGTCTCCGAAGCACGCGAACGGGTTCGTTCGGCGCTGATCGCCTCCGGGCTCGCGCTGCCGGCGCGGCGGATCACTGTCAATCTCGCCCCCGCCGATCTGCCCAAGGAAGGTAGCCATTACGATCTGCCGATTGCGCTCGGCCTGATGGCCGCCATCGGCGCAATCCCGCCGGATGCGCTGAGCGGCTTCACGGTGTTGGGCGAACTCGGCCTCGATGGCTCGATCGCACCGGTCGCCGGCGTTCTGCCGGCGGCAATCGGCGCCAACGCCCGCGATGAGGGCTTGATCTGCCCCGACGCCTGCGGGGCGGAAGCGGCGTGGGCAAGTCCGGATATCCAGATCGTCGCGGCGCGCTCGCTGATCCAGATCGCCAATCACTTCAAGGGCACGCAACTGTTATCGCGACCGCAGCCGCGCATTCATCCGCAAGATGCATCGCAGCTCGACCTGCGCGATATCAAGGGCCAGGAAAGCGCCAAACGTGCGCTCGAAATCGCCGCCGCCGGCGGGCATCATCTGTTGATGAGCGGATCCCCCGGCGCGGGCAAGTCGATGCTGGCGGCGCGGCTGCCGTCGATCCTGCCACCACTGTCGCCGGGCGAACTGCTCGAGGTCTCGATGATCGCTTCCGTTGCGGGCGAAATCGAAGGCGGCGCGCTGACCAACCGGCGGCCGTTCCGTGCGCCGCATCACTCCGCCAGCATGGCGGCGCTGACCGGCGGCGGCATGCGCGCCAAGCCGGGCGAGATTTCGCTGGCGCATCAGGGCGTACTGTTCCTCGACGAACTGCCTGAGTTCGATCCGCGCGTGCTGGATTCGCTTCGCCAACCGCTGGAGAACGGTGAAGTCTCGGTATCGCGCGCCAACCATCGTGTCACCTATCCGGCGCGCTTCATGCTGGTGGCCGCGATGAATCCCTGTCGCTGCGGACATGCCTATGAGCCGGGCTATGCCTGCAAGCGCGGCCGCATCGACCGCTGCACGGCGGACTATCAGGCGCGCATCTCCGGTCCGTTGATGGACCGCATCGACCTGCGCATCGAAGTTCCTGCCGTGACCGCCGCAGACCTGCTTCTGCCGGCGCCGTCGGAAGGCTCCGCCGAAGTCGCCGTGCGCGTCGCGGCGGCGCGCGACATCCAACTCGCGCGCTATGCGGCGGCGGGCCTGCCGCATATTCGCACCAATGCCGAGGCTCCGGCGTCGGTGCTGGAAACCGTCGCACAGCCTGATGTGCAAGGGCAAAAGCTATTGCGCGACGCCGCCGAAGCCATGCGCCTGTCCGCGCGCGGCTATCATCGCGTGCTGCGCGTGGCCCGCACCCTTGCCGATCTCGACGGTACGGAACAGATCGGCCGGATGCATCTGGCGGAAGCGTTGTCCTATCGCGCGCTCGCGGATGATATCCGGCACGCCGCATAAAACGTACACACAATCGACGACGCGATTGCGCCACATCGGGACATCAACCAAACACTAACGACTTTTGTTTACGCTGCGCAAACCATAGGCCCGACCGTGCCTCTCGGGCGATGAAAATGCGGACGGCGTATCATGTCGCGTTTCAAGATATTTGCCTCGGTGGTTCCCTTGATCCTCGCCGGGGCATTCGCCCGCGAAAGCCTGTCGCCGCAGCCGCAACCCTGCATCAGGATCGGCAATGTCGCGGTGCAGATGGCGACCGCGCCATGGCAATCGCAATCCCGTGTCAGCTTCACCGACAATCCGGCGGAGGCAACGGTGCGGGTGCAGATCGTCGACAGCCCGGATAACGCCGACTTCACGGTGGTCGACGATATCAACGGCGCGGAGCCCAATGCTTGCGCGACGCAGGCGGCGACGCGCTATATCGGCATCGCCAAGGCCACCTCCGCATTGCAACCGATCATCTATTTGTCCGACGCCCCCGGCGATTTCCGCATCTTCGTGCAGTCGAAGACGTTCTCGCCGCAAGCCGCCGCGGCTCTGGTGGTCGGTGCCGGCGATAATCACGCCAGAGTCGCGGCCGCCGCGCTTTAACGCTTCCTCAACCTTGTTTCCAAGCGATCGGTTAACGCAGCTCGCCTGCAAGCACTTTGCAAGGTCGCCTCGGCATTCTCGACCTCGAACTCGCTGAACCGACTCCGAAGAGGAGCGCTTTCGCGAGTGGCTTGGGAGCAAGTCGATGGGATGGACTTTTGGCATCAAGGCAGGCCTGCGCCGCTTCGCGCGACGGCATCCCCGCATCAATTTCGTGCTCCGCGCACTGATCCTGTTCCAGATCGCATTCGGCGGCGCCTATGGCTTTATCTCCGGCGTTCGATCGGACACTGCCGGCTACGACCCGCACGCGTTCGCGATCGGTATCAGTTTTCTTTTCGCCGTGGCTTGCGTCGCACTTGCCCTGACCAGCATGCGGCTGCGCTGGATGCGCAAGAAATTGCGGGCCGTCACCCAGCGCAATGAAGCACTGACCGACCGCAACTGGGAACTGAAGGAAGCCGAGGAACGGGCCCGCATTCTATTCGAATCGCAGGACGATCTCATCGTGCTGCGGCAAACGGACGGCACCATCCGCTTCGTGAACGACACCTACTGCAAGTTGGCGAAAACATCGCGCGAAGCTCTCCTCGGTACACGCTTTGCGCTTCCGGTTCTCGAGCAGGGCAAAGTCACAACCGATGCCGCCGGCACGCGCATTCATGACCAGAAGATCGCCACCGCCAGCGGCGCGCGATGGATCGGTTGGCGCGAGGGCCTGGTCAGGCCCGACGTGGACCAACCCGCCGAGATCCAGTGCGTCGGACGCGACGTCACCGACCGCACTGAGGCCGAACGCGCGCTCAGCGATGCGCGCGACCACGCCGACGCCGCAAGCCGCGCCAAGTCGCGCTTCCTCGCGATGGTCTCGCATGAAATCCGCACGCCGCTGAACGGCATCATCGGCATGAACGGACTGTTGCTCGATACCGCGCTGACGCCGGAGCAAACGACCTATGCCAAGGCGGTGCGGACTTCCGGCGAAGCGCTGCTGTCGCTGATTGAGGAGTTGCTCGACTTCTCCAAGATCGAAGCCGGAAAGATCGATCTCGAACAACGGCCCTTCGCGCTCGAAAACCTGATCGAAAGCGTCACCGAACTGCTCGCGCCGCGCGCGCAAGCGCGCAACCTCGAGATTGCCGCCTACGTCGACGAGCGACTTCCGCCGAACGTGATCGGCGACGCCGCACGCCTTCGCCAAGTGCTGCTCAACCTCGCCGGCAACGCCATCAAGTTCACGCAGACTGGCGGCGTCGCACTCATCGTCGAGCCCGGCCCGCTGCCCAACGAAGTGCTGTTCATGGTGCGCGACACCGGCATCGGCATTGCGCCAGAAGCCCAGGCGCGAATCTTCCAGGAGTTCGAGCAGGCGGACGAGCGCATCGCGCAGAACTATGGCGGCACCGGCCTTGGACTGAGCATCAGCGAACGCATCGTCCGGCGCATGGGTGGTCACATCTCGCTGGAAAGCACGGTCGGCAAAGGCTCGACCTTCTCGTTCGCTATTCCGATGGCCAGCAGCGACGATGACGACAGCGGCGAGCGGCGAACACCTTTCGCCATTCCCGACTTGACTGAAAGATCGATCATGCTGGTCGCGCCGCAAAGCGTCGAAACCTCGCTGATCGCGCGTCGCCTGCAACGCTGGGATGCGCAGACGTGCACGGTATCTGACTTGACGGCGGCGCGCGCTTTGCTGCCAGAACGCTCGTGGCACGCCGTCTTGATCGACGGCGCGTTCGACCCAGCCGAGGCGACTGCCCTCGCCGCCGCCGCCGCGCCTCACGCATCGCATCGCATCGTCATCTTCACGCCTGCGATGCGGCACGAGTATCGCGACGTCATCAACGATCCTTTCACCGGCTATCTCGTGAGACCGCTGCGCACAGCTTCGCTGGCGATCCGCTTGAACGCGCCAGCGCCGCGATTGGCTACAAGCGAAACCGTCGAGACAACGCCCGACGACGAACTGCGCGGCAGCAAGACCTCGAAAGCTACAGCCCGGCGTGGCCTGTCGATCCTGGTCGCGGAAGACAACGAGATCAATGCGCTGCTGATGCGCTCGTTGCTGGCGCGCCTCGGCCATCAGGTGGTGGTGACCACCAATGGCAACGCCGCGGTGGAATCCTGGCTCGCCGCCGAAGCCGCGGAGACCCCGTATGACCTTGTCCTAATGGACGTGCAGATGCCGGAACTGAACGGCATCGACGCAACCAAACGTATTCGCTTGCGCGAAGCTGGACAGACCGCGCGACGCACGCCGATCGTCGCGCTTACCGCCAATGCATTAGTGGAAGATCGTTATGCGTGTTTCGAGGCCGGTATGGACGGCTTTCTGGTCAAGCCACTCGACCGCGAGAAGCTGGCGGAAGCCATCGCCGGATTTGTGTCCTCGCGCCACCTCGCTGCCTGATCCGATCACCTTCGCAGTCGATGTCATCGGCCGCTCATGCGACTGTCATACGCCTGTCGGACGCCAATGATCTGTCACCCTCGACGACCGTTTCGATTGATTCGAGCGGATCGCGATGATGAGGATGGCGATGCAAGGCTCCGAACGTGGCACCGCGCGCGGATATACGAAACAACCCCTGATCCAGATACTGCGCCCGGAGACTGTCGGCGCGCTCGCCAACACCGCCATCACCTGGCTGAAGCCACAGCCGTATCTTCATCAGCCTGATCGTTCTATCGTTCCCGTACCACTTTCGCTTGGACGGCTGGGGTCGCTCGAAGCACGGCTCGCCGCGACCAAGCGCGACATCAAGCAGGCGCAAAAACTCCGCTATAAAGTGTTCTATCAGGATGGCGACGCCATCGCCGACGCCCGAACTCTCCTCGCGCGTCGCGACAAGGACGCCTATGATAAGATTTGCGACCATCTGCTTGTGATCGATCACGCGAAACCCACGCGTAGCGGAAAGCAGCGGGTGGTCGGAACCTATCGCCTGCTGCGCCAGGACATCGCCGAACGTCACGATGGTTTCTACACTGAGAACGAGTTCGATATTTCTCGCTTGACCGCGCAGCATCGCGAGCTGCGTTTCGTCGAACTCGGACGCTCCTGCGTCTCGCCGCCTTATCGTAACAAGCGGACCGTGGAGCTGCTCTGGCAAGGCATCTGGAGTTACGTCCGACAGCACCGCCTTGACGTCATGATCGGCTGCGCCAGTCTCAACGGCACCGATCCCGACCGGTTGGCGCTGCCGCTGTCGTTCCTGCATCATTTCGCGGCCGCGCCGGACTCATGGCGCGCTGGGCCGCAGCCTTCGCGCCGGGTCGAAATGAATCGCATTGCCAAGCATCGCATCGATCACAAGGCCGCGTTGCGCGAGCTGCCGCCCTTGATCAAAGGCTATCTGCGGCTTGGTGCGTACATCGGCGACGGCGCCGTGATCGACGATCAGTTCGGCACCACCGACGTGCTGATCGTCCTGCCGGTCTCGGTGATCAAGGCGCGCTATATCGAGCACTTTAGCGCGGACGCGGCGTAGCGTTTCGGATTACAGCCGCCGCAGCGCCACCGTTTCAACGACGTGATCGGCGCCCTTTTTCAGGATCAGCGTGGCGCGCGGCCGTGTCGGCAGGATGTTGTCTTCGAGGTTGGCGAGGTTGGTGCGCTCCCAGATCGCCAGCGCCGTCGCCGTCGCCTCTTCATCCGACAGCAACGCATAGCGATGAAAGTAAGACCGCGGATCGTGGAAGGCGGTGTCACGCAGTGCGAGGAAGCGCTTGACGTACCACTTGCGCAGCACCGGTTCGTCCGCATCGATGTAGACCGAGAAATCGAAGAAGTCCGACACCACCGGCACCGCTTGGCCGTCGCGCGGCAGTTTGCCGGTTTGCAGCACGTTGACGCCTTCGACGATCAGGATGTCAGGACGATCGACCTCGACCCACTCATTGGGAATGATGTCGTAGGTCAGATGCGAATAGACCGGCGCGCGCACCGGACGGCGCCCGGCCTTGATGTCGCTGAGAAAGCCGAGCAGCTTTTGCAGATCATAGCTTTCCGGAAAGCCCTTCTTCTGCATGATGCCTTGCCGCTCGAGCACGGCGTTGGGAAACAGAAAACCGTCCGTCGTCACCAGATCGACCTTCGGTCGCGGCGACCAGCGCGCCAGCAGCGCCTGCAAGACGCGCGCGGTGGTCGACTTGCCCACCGCCACCGAGCCCGCGACCCCGATGATATAAGGCATCTTGCGATCCTCGATGCCGAGGAACTGCCGCTGCGCCACATAGAGCCGCTGTGTGGCGTCGACGTAAATCGACAACAGTCGCGACAACGGTAGATAGATTTCTTCCACCTCGTTGAGGTCGAGGCGATCGTACATCGAGCGCAGCGCCGCGATCTCGTCGGCGGCCAGCGTCATCGGCATGTCGTCGCGTAGTTTCGCCCACTGCTGACGCGAGAAAATCCGATAGGGGTTGTATTGCTGATCCAGACGCATATCCATAGCGCCGCCCTTCCCCGTGATCAGTCGCGCTTGCGCGCGGCCTTTTCTTCCAGCCCGGACATCGAGGTGCGTTGTGCCAGAGCGGCCTCGACGTCTTCAAGCGAAACGCCGCGCGACTTCAAAACCACCAGCAGGTGAAACAGCAGATCGGCACTCTCTGCAATCAGATGATCGCGATCGTTCTCGACCGTCGCGATCACGGTCTCGATCGCTTCCTCGCCGAGTTTCTTGGCGCAGTGCTCCGGCCCCTTGTCCAGCAGCTTGCGGGTGTACGACTTGTCGCCGCCCGACGCTGCGCGGGCATCGATAACGGCTGCAAGATCGTAAAGGGTGAAACGGGCCATGACTGTGCCTTTTAGCATTTCCGGCGAGGACGCGGGAGCGCAAACTCCGGCGTTGGTTTACGGATCGAGACGCATCGGCAGGCCGGCGCGGACCATATGCTCCTTGGCCTCGCGAATGGTGAACTCGCCGAAATGGAAGATCGACGCTGCCAATACCGCCGTGGCGTGGCCGCTGCGGATACCCTCGACCAGGTGATCGAGATTGCCGACGCCGCCGGAGGCAATCACCGGGACGGGAATACCATCGGCCACCGCGCGCGTCAGGTTGATGTCGAAACCCGAACGGGTGCCGTCGCGATCCATCGACGTCAGCAGGATTTCGCCCGCGCCGAGCGACACCACTTCCTGCGCGTATTCGACAGCGTCGATGCCGGTCGACTTGCGGCCGCCGTGGGTGAAAATCTCCCAGCGGTCCGAGCCACCGGCTCGCTTCACGCGCTTGGCATCGATCGCGACCACGATGCATTGATCGCCGAACTTCTCCGCCGCTTCCCTGACGAACTCGCGCCGGCTGACCGCCGCGCTGTTGATCGAAACCTTGTCGGCGCCCGACTTCAGCAGCGTGCGGATGTCGTCGACGGTGCGCACGCCGCCGCCGACCGTCACCGGCATGAAGCAGGCTTCCGCCGTGCGCCGGACGACATCCAGCATGGTCCCGCGATTTTCGTGGGTTGCGGTGATGTCGAGGAAGCACAACTCATCGGCGCCGGCGGCGTCGTAAGCGATGGCGGCTTCCACCGGATCGCCGGCGTCGCGCAAGTCGACGAAGTTTACGCCCTTGACGACCCGGCCGTCCTTGACATCCAGGCAGGGAATAACGCGCACCTTGAACATGAGATGCTCCTAGGCCGCCCGCGCGTTGCGGATCAGCGTCAGCGCCGCGGCCGGATCGACGCGCCCGTCATACAGCGCACGCCCGGCAATGGCGCCGGCCAGTTTCTTCGCGCGCGGCGACAGCATCGCCTTGATATCCTCGATCGAGGCGAGACCACCGGAGGCGATCACCGGGATCGAAATTGAGTCCGCCAGCGCGATGGTGGCGTCGAGGTTGAGGCCCTTGAGCAGACCGTCGCGCGCGATATCGGTGAAGATGATCGCAGCAACGCCGGCATCCTCGAAACGCCGCGCGATCTCCAGCGCGGTGACCGTCGAGGTTTCCGCCCAGCCTTCCACCGCCACCTTGCCGTCGCGCGCATCGAGTCCCACGGCGACGCAGCCGGGATACTTTCTCGCTGCTTCCTTCACGAACGCCGGATCGCGCACCGCCGCGGTGCCGATAATGACGCGGGTAATGCCCTTCGCGAGCCACGCTTCCACCGTCGCCAGATCGCGGATGCCGCCGCCAAGCTGCACCGGCATCTTGATGACCTTCAGCATCGCTTCGACCGCCTGCGCGTTCATGGGCTTGCCGGCGAACGCGCCATCAAGATCGACGACGTGCAGATACTCAAAGCCTTGCGCCGCGAAGCTCTGCGCCTGCGCGGCCGGATCGAGATTGAACACGGTGGCGCGCGCCATGTCGCCTTGCTCGAGGCGCACGCACTGGCCGTTCTTGAGATCGATAGCGGGAAAAAGAATCACGGCTTCCACTTCAGAAAATTGGAGATCAGCGCCAGCCCGAACCGCTGGCTTTTCTCTGGATGAAACTGCGTGCCGATGGCGGTGTCTTTGCCGACCATGGCCGTCACCGACCCGCCATAATCGGCGCGCGCCAGCACATCGGCCTCGTTCGTCGCATTGAGGTGATAAGAGTGCACGAAGTAAGCGTGGCGACCTTTCGGCCCCAACGGCAAACGTTCCAGCACCGGATGCTCGCGCACGACGTCGAGTGTATTCCAACCCATATGCGGAATTTTCAGGCTCTCGTCGCGCGGCGCGATCTTCTCGACGTCGCCGCCGATCCAGTTCAGGCCGTCGGTGGTGACGTTCTCCTTGCCGTGCGTCGCCATCAACTGCATGCCGACGCAGATACCGAAGAACGGCCGCGCCTTGACCCTCACCGCTTCCGTCATCGCGTCGATCATGCCGTCGACGGCATCCAGCCCCTTGCGGCAATCGGCGAAAGCGCCGACGCCGGGCAGCACGATGCGGTCGGCGCGAAACACCGCGTCGGGATCG
Source organism: Xanthobacteraceae bacterium (assembly GCA_051954235.1). Lineage (GTDB taxonomy): Bacteria > Pseudomonadota > Alphaproteobacteria > Rhizobiales > Xanthobacteraceae > 62-47. The sequence goes on along the minus strand of JBQCHY010000099.1, from coordinate 37,082 downwards.
CGCGTCACGATCACCTTGTCCGGATTCTCAAGGCTGCGCGCAGCGCGCTCGAACGCTTTGGCCGCCGAGTGCAGGTTGCCCGATCCGTAATCGATAATGGCGACGCTCACGCTGAGCCTCCCGGCTGCGGAAACAGCCCGACGATGCTGCCGGGCAGCGGCGGCGGCCGCGAAAACGATTGCCCCGGAATGTCGCGGGTCGGCGGCGGCCCGCCGCGCTCGACCGACAGCGGGTCATCGGCGGAAACGTGCCGCCCACCGGTCCAGCGGTCGAAGAAACGCCGCTCCGCATCCTGTTCGTTGGTCCCGGCGACAACGTCGATCTGCCTCCACTTGCCGCGCGACCGCGTCCAGCGCCGCAGGCTGGCCGCTTCCAGACCCATCAGCAGGGCGATCAACAACAATACAGAGAGGCTGACGCCACCGCTGACGCGCAGCACGCCCAGCGACACGCTGACGCCGGCCATCACCGCGATGTAGCCGAGCAAGGCCCACCACAGCCGGTGATACAGCAGCCAGAATCCGCCGAAGACGAACGCCCAGAAATGGAAACCGTCGCGCACGAACACGACGCGATCACCCGCGGCGCGCGAATGCATGTCGCTCGTTCGTGGCGCGTGCACCGTATAGATACGCATCATGTCCCTCCGACGGCCGCGCCGTCAGCCGCCAAGCTGGCCTTTAGTCGACGGCACTTCGCCCGCATTGCGGGGGTCGATCGCCACCGCCGTGCGCAGCGCCCGCGCCAAACCTTTGAAGCAGGACTCGGCGATATGGTGGCTGTTCTCACCATATAAGGTCTCGACGTGCAGCGTCACACCGGCATTGACGGCGAATGCGTTGAACCATTCGCGCACCAGTTCGGTGTCGAACTCGCCAATCTTGTCGCGCGGAAACTCCGCCTTGAACACCAGAAACGGCCGGCCGGAGATATCGATCACCACCCGCGTCAACGTCTCATCCATCGGCATGTGGACGCCGGCATAGCGGGTGATACCCGCCATGTTGCCGAGCGCCTGCTTGACCGCCTGGCCAAGCGCGATGCCGACATCCTCGGTGGTGTGGTGGAAATCGATATGAAGGTCGCCCACGGCCTTCACGGTGAGGTCGATGCGGGAATGGCGGGCCAGCAGGTCGAGCATATGGTCGAAAAAGCCGATTCCGGTCGCGATATTGGCCGCACCGGTGCCGTCGAGGTTGATCGCCACCTCGATGTCGGTTTCCTTCGTCTTGCGCTTGATCGTGGCCGTCCGCATGGAGGGACTCTCCGCACCCTGAACATTTCGAAAACGCGCCCTTTTAACAGGCCGGTGCCGCCTTCGCTACTGCGGGATGCCGGGTTTCGGCAGTCGATTGGTCATATGGTGACCGGATTCGACCGATCCGCCGCAATTGCAACCCTGCCCGCCAGTCCCTAGATCATGGCCGCGAAAGGATTCCCATGACCACTTCTCATTCGATGTCCGGCGATGGCTCGCCGCAAGTCTGGCACGGCACCACCATCGTCACCGTTCGCAAGGGCGGCAAGGTGGTGGTCGGCGGCGACGGGCAGGTCTCGATCGGCCAGACCGTGATCAAGTCCAACGCCAAGAAGGTCCGCAAGCTCGGCAAAGGCGATGTAATCGGCGGCTTCGCTGGCGCCACGGCCGACGCCTTTACGCTGTTCGAGCGGCTGGAAGCCAAACTGGAGCAGTATCCCGGCCAGCTCACCCGCGCCGCGGTCGAACTGGCCAAGGACTGGCGCACCGACCGCTACCTGCGGCGGCTCGAGGCGATGATGATCGTCGCCGACAAGGAAGTCTCGCTGGTGCTGACCGGCACCGGCGACGTGCTCGAACCGGAGGGCGGCGTGATGGCGATCGGCTCCGGCGGCAACTACGCGCTGGCGGCGGCACGTGCGCTGATCGACGGCGATAAGGACGCCGAGGCCATCGTCCGTCGCTCGCTCGATATCGCCGCCGATATCTGCGTCTACACCAATCGCAACGTCACCCTCGAAATCCTGTAGCCAGAACGCATGACCGACTTCTCCCCCCGCGAAATCGTTTCCGAACTCGACCGCTTCATCGTCGGCCAGAACGACGCGAAGCGCGCCGTCGCCATCGCGCTACGTAACCGCTGGCGCCGCATCCAGCTCACCGGCTCGCTCCGCGAAGAAGTGCTGCCGAAGAATATCCTGATGATCGGCCCCACCGGCGTCGGCAAGACCGAGATCGCGCGCCGGCTGGCGAAGCTCGCGGGCGCGCCGTTTCTGAAGGTCGAAGCCACGAAGTTCACCGAGGTCGGCTATGTCGGCCGCGACGTCGAGCAGATCGTTCGCGACCTGATCGAGGTCGGCATCGCGCAGACCCGCGAGCGCAAGCGCAAGGACGTGCAGGCCCGCGCCCAGGTCGCGGCCGAGGAGCGCGTGCTCGACGCGCTGGTCGGCGGCAACGCCAGCGCCGCGACGCGGGATTCGTTCCGCCGCAAGCTGCGCGCGGGCGAACTCAACGACAAGGAAATCGAGATCGAGGTGCAGTCGTCCGGCGGCACGCCGATGTTCGAGATTCCGGGGCTGCCCGGCGCGCAAATGGGCGCCATCTCGATCGGCGACATTTTCGGCAAGATGGGCGGCCGCACCAAGACCCGACGCCTGACCGTCGAGGATTCGCACGAGATTCTCGTCAACGAGGAATCCGACAAGCTGCTCGACAACGATCAGCTTGTGCTGGAAGCGATCAGCACCGTCGAAAACAACGGCATCGTCTTCCTTGATGAGATCGACAAGATCTGCGTGCGCGACGGCGCGCGCGCCGGTGACGTGTCGCGCGAAGGCGTGCAGCGCGATCTGCTGCCGCTGATCGAAGGCACCACCGTCTCCACCAAGCACGGCGCGGTGAAGACCGACCACATCCTGTTCATCGCCTCCGGCGCGTTCCACATCGCCAAGCCGTCGGACCTGTTGCCGGAGTTGCAAGGCCGGTTGCCGATCCGCGTTGAGCTGAATGCGCTGACGCGCGACGACATGCGCCGCATTCTCACCGAGCCGGAAGCCTCGCTGATCAAGCAGTATGTGGCGCTGATGCAGACCGAGGGCGTGACGCTGGAATTGACCGACGATGCCATCGATGCACTGGCCGATGTCGCCGTCGCGGTAAATGCCACGGTTGAAAACATCGGCGCGCGACGGTTGCAGACGGTGATGGAGCGGGTGCTCGACGAAATCTCATTCGTCGCGCCGGATCGCAACGGCGAAACCATCCGCGTCGACGCTGCTTACGTGCAGAAGCATGTCGGCGATCTGGCGAAGAACTCGGATTTGAGCCGGTTTATTTTGTAGCCTCGCCAGAAAACCTTTCCGTCGTCATGGCCGGGCTTGTCCCGGCCATCCACGTCTTAAAAGCCGGCGATGCTCCAAAGGCGTGGATGCCCGGCATAAAGCCGGGCATGACGAAGCTGCCTCACCGCCCTCGCCGCACGCGCACATAAAGCGCGCCGGCGCCGCCGTGGCCGATATGGGCCTGCTCGAAACCGACGACCAGCGCGCGGAATTCCGGCAGCGACAGCCATTCCGGCACTTGCCGGCGCAGCACGCCGCGTTCGGATTCCGGCGCCATGGTGCTGCCCTTGCCGGTGACAACCAGCACGAAACGCAAGCCATCGCCACTGGCGCGTTGCAGGAAATGCAGCAGCGCGCGATGTGCGCGCGCTTGCGTCATGCCATGCAGATCGAGCCGCGCATCGATTTCGATCCTGCCACGCGCGAGAGACGTGCGTTCACGCCGACCGAGCGGGGCCAAGGATGGCGGCGACGGCGGGCGATTTATCTTTGCGGGCTGACTCGGTAGCGTGACGGATTCGCTCGATGGTCGCTTGGCGGGGCCGCGCGCTGCCGGCGGCACCGGATCGGCCGTGAGACCGACCTCGGCCTTCGCGACACGCGCTCTCTTGCGCAAAGGCTTGGCCTGTTTCGCCACACTCTCCCACAAGGCGCGTTCTTCCTCGCTCAACACGCGTCTGCGTCGCGGCGGCGGCACATCGATGAGGATTTCGTCCGGCGGTCGCCGTTTCATCGATAGCCCCGGTCGTGATGCCTTGAGCGACGATGATGGTGCGCCGGGCGTTTTATTACTATGTCGCGCTTCACGAGCGGCAGCGGCATAGTGCGTCCGGCGGCGACCGGATCGAGCGCAGTCGGCACCAGAATCGCGAAACGAATGTTGTGGCGGAGCCGGCCGGCGATCTGCGCGGCTTCGGCACCCGCACCGAAATAGATATCGGCGCGTGCGGGACCGACGATGGCGGAGCCGGTGTCCTGCGCGACCATCAGATGATGAAACGGCGTCTGCGCCTGTGCGGAGTCAATCGGCAAAATGCCGTCGAGAAAGAACGGCGTGCCATAGACGTGAAGCGCCTTGTCCACCGCGATGGAGCGCCGCGGCGTCAGCGGCACGCCTTGCGCGCCGACCGCCTCGTCCTTGTCGGAGAGCTGGACCTCGCGGAAGAACACGTAGGAGCGGTTCTGCCGCCGCAATTCCTTGGCGCCATCAGGATTGGCCGCCATCCATTCTCGAATACGCTGCATCGACATCTGCTCGCGCGGAATGATGTTGCGTTCGATCAGGATGCGCCCGACCGGCGTATAGCGATAGCCGTTGTGCGCGTCGTAATTGATGCGGATCGTCGAGCCGCCCTCGAGGCGAACGCGCGCCGAGCCTTGAATCTGCGTGAACAGCAGATCGGTCTCGCTCTTGAGCCAACAGATTTCGAGCCCGCGCCCGGCGATGGCCCCATCCTCGATGGCGGCGCGATCGTAATACGGCACCAGCTTGCGGCGGCCGATCTTGCGAAACACATCGCCGCCGTTGGGCAATCCGGTGTCGCTTTGCTTGAAGCCGCGTACGAACAGATTCGACGGCCGGCGATAGACCGGCACGGTGTAGACATCGGTTTTGGTTCGCGAGCCGTCGATGATCGGTTCGTAATAGCCGGTGACGAAGCCGGCGTCTTCACCGAGGCGCGAGATCCAGAGCGGCCGAAAGTGTCGCTCGAAAAACCGGCGCGCGGCGAGATCGGTTTCGACCCGCGACATCTTGACGGCAGCGCAGGGCGCGCGCAATGAATCGCCCATCGCCTTGCTGATCTGCAAGGGTCGGCGCGCGGCCAAGATCGCCTTGCAGCTTTTCTGAAACGCCGCAAGGGCCGCCAGATGGTCGTCGTCGGGCCAGCCGGTCAGCGCATCCCACGTCGATGGCGTGTATTGGCCGCCAGGGATCTCGATGGGAAAAATCCGATGCGGATGCAGCCTGGCATGATGGTGGTATCGCCTCGCCTCGGCGGGAAGTGATAACGCACCCAGCAGACCGACCGCGAGCCAAAGCGCCGCGGATCGCGCGCCGAACCCGACCGCGCTATTGCGCGCTTCCGGTCCCAACCAGCTTCCAGTTCGGATCGCGCGAATTGGTGTCGCGGGCAAATGTCCAGACATCGGTGATATCGGCAACCTTCTCCGGATTGCCGTCGACGACCGCGCCAGTCTTGTCTCGGGTAACGGAAATCATCTGCGAGACGAAACGGATCGTCAGTTGGCTGATGCGGTCGCGCACTTCGGCATTGACCAGTTCGGCCTTGTCGATCGATACGAAGCGCGTATCGACCTTCTGTTCGGCCTTCTCGCGAGCACGGATCGCGCCGTCAAAGCTATCGTAGACCTCCGAGGACAACAGATCCTTCAAGGCGCGACGGTCGCCGTTGGCGAAAGCCAGCACGATCATCTCGTAGGCGCTGCGAGCGCCGCTGATGAAATGCTTGGGGTCGAACGAGGAATCCTGCGCAACGATGGCGTCGAGGCCCGAGGCCAGTGTGGAGCCGGGCTCGGCAAATCCCTTCCAGCGATTGGCGGCGGGCTCTACTGCCTCGCCTGCCGGCACCGCCGGAGGCTGATCGATCACGGTTCCGGGCATCGGCACCACCTTGCCGTCCGGCGCGCCGTTGAGAACGTCGCGGGCGGCACGGTCGAGCGGCGGCCGTTCGCTTCCGGTCCGCTGCCCAAGGACATTGCGCAGACGCAGGAAGATAAATACGGCCAACGCCAGGAAGATGATGGTGTAGATATCCACGTCGTGTTCGCTTTCCAATCGGTCTCGTCATGCCCTGATGACCGGGCTGAAGGAATATCACGAAGTGCCAGATCGCCGGACCCTCGTCCCTCTCATGTAGGGACCCGAACCCATCGAGCCAATGGCACTTTTTGGCACAGATCAGGCTTCCGGGGCGTTTGGCTACGCAATTGCCCTGATATTCCCTTTGGTACTGATCCGGCTCAGGAAATTGTAGCCCTTTTCATCGCCGAGAGGAAACCGATATCCACGCAGAGGTCGGTATTCGCCGCGAAATCCAAGGGTATCCGGCCGGCTGAAGCCGTAGCTCTCCCGCGCACCTGCTTGTCGAGTATGGCAGGGCTATGATAGCCACACGCCGACGCGGCAATGAGCCCCTCGTCGGCCGCTTGGGAGCGAACGCGCCGCCAAACGGTTCCAATCTGGCCAGATGCTTTCAGGAGATTTGTTATGGCGAACGGCAACGGTACCCCTCCCGAGGCGGCGCCTCCCCCGCAGCTCAATGTCCTTGCGCAGTACACCAAGGACCTGTCGTTCGAGAACCCAAACGCGCCGAAGTCGCTGGGACCGCAGCAACAGCAGCCATCGATCAACATTCAGATCAATGTCGGGGCCAACAATATCGCCGAGAACGAATTCGAGGTCGTACTGTCGATCGAGGGCAAGGCCGAAAGCCAGGGCATGGTGATGTTCAATTTCGAACTCGCCTATGCCGGCGTGTTCCGGATCGTGAATGTTCCGCAGGAGAACCTGCATCCGCTGGTCATGATCGAATGTCCGCGGCTGCTGTTCCCATTCGCGCGCGAGATCATCGCGACGGCGGTGCGCGACGGCGGCTTCCCGCCACTGATGCTCGATCCAGTCGACTTCGTTGGCTTGTACCGGCAGAACATGGAACGCCAGGCCGAGCAGATCAAGCCGAGCTGAGGCGATCCAACATTTGTAAAAACAATTTGGGGTCCTTCGTCAAACGATGAAGGACCCCAAATTGTTTAATGCGATCGCTCTTTCGCTTCGCTCAAGACGCCACTTGCTTGCGAGCTACTCGGGTGCGCTGTCCGCATATTCATGCCAGATCGGCTTGTCACCGAGCGTCGCGACAAAAGCCCGATGCGCCGTGCGCTCGTTCTCGGTCAGACGCGGGGTGAGCGGGACGGATCGCTGACGGCGCGGGGCATCGCTGACGCCATGACCGCGCTTCACGCTGGTTTCCGTCAGGATCAACTGCGACTGCCGCGCGCCAATCAGATCGATATAGACTTCGGCCAGCAACTCCGCGTCGAGCAACGCGCCGTGCTTGGTGCGATGTGAATTGTCGATCGAATAGCGCGAGCAGAGATCGTCAAGGCGATTGGACACGCCGGGATGCTTACGCCGCGCCAGCAGCAGGGTATCGACCAGCCGGTCGCGCGGGATCGCGGTCCGCGCCATGCGGCCCAGTTCGGCATTGATGAAGCCGACGTCGAACGATGCATTGTGAATCACCAGCGGCGCATCGCCGATGAATTCCAGAAAGGCGTCGACAACCTCCGCGAACTTCGGCTGTCCCGAGAGGAAATCGGTCGACAGTCCATGCACCGCGAAGGCTTCCGCAGGCATGTCGCGTTCGGGATTGATGTAGCAGTGATAGACCTGCCCGGTCGGCATCCGGTTGAAGATTTCAACGCAGCCGATTTCCACCAGCCGATCGCCGCGCAGCGGATCGAGGCCGGTGGTTTCAGTATCGAGAACGATTTCGCGCATGGCTTTTCAAGTCCGTTCCATAGCGTTTTCAAGCGAAGTGAATGCCGGTTCGCGTGAAGAAAACGCGTCAATCAATTTCTCGAGCGAATCAGGCTCGCCGGATCGGCAGTTTAACAACCTGCTCGAGAATTTCGCGGATGCGAATCCGCACCGGATCGAGTCCATGGGACGTATCCACCACAAAGTCGGCACGCTTGCGCTTTTCGGCGTCCGGCAACTGCTTGGCAAGGATCGCGTCGAGCTTTTCCGGCGTCATGCCCTCGCGCGCCAGAATACGCTCGCGCTGCACCTCGGGCGCCGTCGTTACCACCACCACCGCATCGACGCGGCTTTCGCCGCCGGTTTCGTACAACAACGGAACATCGACCACAGCCACCGGCGCGCCGGATGTCTCGGCATCGTCGAGGAATTTTTGATGATGCGCGCGCAGCATCGGATGCACAATGCTTTCCAAGCGTTTCATCGCTTCCGCATCGTGCACGACGCGCGGCGACAGCAGCGTGCGGTCGACTTTGCCGTTCACGGTCGTACCGGGAAACGCCGCCTCGATCGCCGCGACCGCTTCACTCTCATAAAGACGATGCACCGTAGCGTCGGCGTCGTAAACCGGAACGCCGGCCTCCTCGAAAATCTTCGCGGTGGTCGATTTTCCCATGCCGATCGAGCCGGTCAGCCCCAGTATTCGCATCGATAGACTCCTAAGACTCCTAAAACCGGAGAAGATTTTGGCTCCGCAAGAATGCCAACAGCGGCAGCAGCGGTAGTCCGAGGATCGTAAAATAGTCACCCTCGATCCGCTCGAACAGATGTACGCCGAGTCCTTCTAGTTGATAGGCGCCGACGCTGCCGCGCACCGCGTCGCCAGCTTCCTCAAGATAAGTGTCGATGGTGTTTCGGCTCAACGGCCGCATCGTCATCCGCGCGATGCTGACGTGGGAAAACAACACCTGCCCATCATGGACCACCGCAACGGCGGCATGAAGTTCGTGGGTGTTTCCGGCCAATGTCGCGATTTGATCGGCAGCAGCCGCGCGATCCGCCGGCTTGCTGAAACGCCGCGCACCCAAGGCCAGCGTCTGGTCCGCGCCGATCACATACCGGCCCGGATGCAGTACTGACACCACTGACGCCTTGGCCCGCGCCAGACATTCCGCCACTTCGCCCGGCGTGGTCAGTCCGGATTCTTCTTCAATAGCGCGCTCATCAAGTTCAGCCGGCAGCGCTTCGAACGCAATGCCGGCACCAGCGAGAACGGCCTGCCGGGCTCGGCTTTGCGACGCCAGGATCAGCGGCGGCTGACCTCGTGCCAGCATGGAAGCCTTATCCGTCATTCCGGGGTTCGCCGTCGTTGCCGGTCGGCGTAGAGCTTGATGACGGCGGCAGCGGTTTCCTCGATCGAGCGTCGCGTCACGTCCAGCAGCGCCCAGCCATACCGCGCGCTGAGACGACGCGCAGCAGCGACTTCGTCTGTCACCGACTGCTTGTCGGTGTAGATATCGTTGGCGGAATGCGCGCCGATGCTCAGCAGCCGGTTTTGCCGGATCTGAATTAGCCGTTCCGGCGTCGCGTGAAGGCTGACCACCAGTGGCTTCTTCAATGTTTCCAGTTGCGGCGGGATCGGAACGCCGGGCACCAGCGGCACGTTCGCGGTGCGGATGCCGCGATTGGCGAGATAGATCGACGTCGGCGTTTTCGACGTGCGCGAGACGCCGACCAACACGACATCCGCCTCCTCCAGCCCTTCGACGTGCTGGCCGTCGTCATGCATCATGGTGTAGTTGAGCGCGTCGATCCGCTTGAAGTAATCGGCATTCAATGTGTGTTGCGCGCCGACGCGGCCGGTGGTGGTGGCGCCGAGATAGGCGTGAAACAACTGCATCACCGGGCCGATAATCGACAGGCTCGGGATATTGATTTCTTTGCACTTGTTCTCGAGCCGGCTGACCAGATCCTCTTCCAGCAGCGTGAACAGAACGATTCCCGGCGCTTCCTCGATCTCGGCGAGCACGCGGTCGAGTTGCTTCTGGCTGCGCACCAACGGATAGACGTGCTCCACCGGCGTCACGTTGGCATATTGTGCCGCGACCGCGCGCGCCACCGTGATCAGCGTTTCGCCGGTCGAATCCGACACCATATGAAGATGAAAATAGTTGCCCGAAGTCGGCACGCGAATGATCCAATCAGTCCTGTGTGTGGTGTGAATCGGTGTGGACGATTTACGAAGTTTTCACCATTGGCCGGAAGGCTCGGGATAACCGGGGTCGTTCTGCACAGGCCTGTCTGCGTGGACAAGATTCCATGCGGGTTGAGAGTCTAGCGGGAATAGCCCTGCTTGTCGCTTGATAACTTCGCTGCGCGGTATGCGCAACCGATTGAAAATTCGAACAATATCGATCCTTGCTGATCGAGTGGGAAAAGCGGTGACAACTTCGCCACGCGCTTGAACAAGATGGGACAAGATTGTCCGGCCACAATCCACGGTCACTCAGACTCAAACCTAAGATTCTAGAAATATTGATTTGGAAAGAGGGACGCTGCGGATATGGATGGGCTTGGCGCTCAATCGGCTCATGAGAACCCGCATCATGGCGAAACGGTTCCAGTCGGTATCGCTTTCAGAATAGACACGCTACTCGCACCGAGACTTGCAGATGTACGAATGGATCAAGGCCTTCCATGTAATCGCGGTGATTTCCTGGATGGCCGGGATGCTCTACCTGCCGCGTCTGTTCGTCTATCACTGCGAGGCGGAGATTGGATCGAAACAATCCGAGACCTTCAAGGTGATGGAGCGGCGGTTGCTGAAAGGCATCATCAACCCGGCGATGGCTGTCACCTGGGTGCTCGGACTGTATATGGCCTGGAGCGGGCATTGGTTTTTGAGCGGCTGGTTTCACGTCAAGCTGTTCCTGGTGCTGGTGATGTCCGGCGTGCATGGGCTGTTCAGCCGCTGGGTACGTGAATTCGGCCAGGACAAGAACACGCGAAGCCAGAAATTTTACAGGATAATCAATGAGGTACCGACGGTCCTGATGATCGGCATCGTGATCATGGTGATCGTCAAGCCGTTCTGACGCGGATTTCCACGCCAGCGACCCCTCGCACCGTCTTGCGCAGCGGCTACCGATTTTCTATATTCGTTCCATCCCACCCCACGCAGGCGGATGTGGTTGTCGCCCGAAAGCCAAATGGCATCGGCCGCCACATCGGGTTTGAAGCCCTTCCGGCACCTTCCTTGCTTCAGATCTGCGGAAACGCTGTCAGGCATTCCGCATTTTCAAAGCCACCTTCGATCTCCTCCTTATTCATTTTTTCTACAGGACCACCCCCAATGCGGGAAATGAAACTCCAGGACCTCAAGGCTCAGACCCCCGGCGAATTGGTAACGCTGGCAGAAGAGCTTGGCGTCGAGAACGCCAGCACCATGCGCAAGCAGGAGCTGATGTTCGCCATTCTCAAGCAACTGGCGATCCAGGAAATCGACATCATCGGCGAAGGTGTCGTCGAGGTGCTGTCGGACGGCTTCGGCTTCCTGCGTTCGCCGGATGCGAATTACCTGCCCGGCCCGGACGATATCTACGTGTCGCCGTCGCAGATCCGCCGTTTCGGCTTGCGCACCGGCGATACCATCGAAGGTCACATCCGCAGTCCGAAGGAAGGCGAACGCTACTTCGCGCTGCTCAAGGTCAACACGCTGAACTTCGAGGACCCGGAAAAATCCAAGCACAAGGTCAACTTCGACAACCTGACGCCGCTGTTTCCGGACGAGCGTTTCAAGCTTGAACTCAACGACCCGACCCGCAAGGATCTGTCGCCGCGCGTCATCGATATCGTTGCGCCGATCGGCAAGGGCCAGCGCGCGCTGATCGTCGCGCCGCCGCGCACCGGCAAGACGGTGCTGATGCAGAACATCGCGCATTCGATCACTGCCACCCATCCGGAATGCTATCTGATCGTGCTCCTGATCGACGAGCGGCCGGAAGAAGTCACCGACATGCAGCGTTCGGTGAAGGGCGAGGTCGTGTCGTCGACCTTCGACGAACCGGCGGTGCGTCACGTCCAGGTCGCGGAGATGGTGATCGAGAAGGCCAAGCGCCTGGTCGAACACGGCCGCGACGTCGTCATCCTGCTCGATTCGATCACGCGCCTCGGACGCGCCTATAACACCGTAGTGCCGTCATCCGGCAAGGTGCTGACCGGCGGTGTCGACGCCAACGCGTTGCAGCGGCCGAAGCGCTTTTTCGGTGCGGCGCGCAATATCGAGGAAGGCGGCTCGCTGACCATCATCGCGACCGCACTGGTCGATACCGGCAGCCGCATGGACGAGGTGATTTTCGAAGAGTTCAAGGGCACCGGCAACTCCGAACTGATCCTCGACCGCAAGGTCGCCGATAAGCGCACCTTCCCGGCGATCGACATCGCCCGCTCCGGTACCCGCAAGGAAGAACTCATCACCGATCCGCAACTGCTCAAGAAGATGTATGTGCTGCGGCGCATCCTCAATCCGATGGGCACCATGGACGCGATCGAGTTCCTGCTCGACAAGCTGCGCAACACCAAGAACAACAGCGAATTCTTCGATTCGATGAATACCTGACGCTGTCAATCGCGCGTTGAAACAAAAAGGCCCGCGAGTGATCGCGGGCCTTTTTTGTGTGTTCTGTCTAGCGTTGGAGGGCACCGTTGATATCGGCCATTCTATCGTCATGGCCGGAATAAATCCGGCCATGACAGCGGAGAGTTAGATCCGAACTAACGACCTTGGTGAGTCTGGGTCCCCGCCTTCGCGGGGAAGACGGCGATTGTCAGGTAGATGTCCGTTGCATCATCAGATGCATCAGATCATCCACCGTCGTCACCGGCAGCGAACAACTTTGCTGACGGCAGACGAATGCCGCCGCACCGCTCACGCTTTCCGTCTTGACGCGCGCGGGATGCTGTTGCGGCAGCAGATCGGCACGCGGTGCATGAAGAACGATGGTCGTCGCGTGCGGTAGTCGGCGCCCCGCGGCGACAAGTGCATCGGCGTCACCGCCCTCACCCACGACGACGACTTCCGCTCCGGTGAGATGAAGGTCGAGTGCGTTCAGCAGCGACAGATGGCCGAACATATTTTCGACCGCGCGCGGCAGCAACGCCGCAAACAATGCGTCGGTCTTGCTTCGCCAGCGATCGCTGCCGTCGAGCACCGCAAGCCGCACCAGGTTCTGCGCGATCAGGCCGTTGTGGTTTGGAATCGCATCGTCGACGCTGGAGTGCGGACGAACGATGAGCCCTTCGGCATCATCGGCCGTCAGGTAATAGCCGCCATGCTCGGCATCGGCGTAGTGACGATCCAGCAGGTCCTGCCAGATGATCGCCTGTCGCAGAAACGATCCCTCGCTTGTTGTTTCATGCAACGCCAGCGCTGCGCGGATCATCGCGGCATAATCTGAGGCAAGACCGGGAATGAGCAACTGCGCGGCACGCCATGAATGCCCGAGGCGGCCATCGCGCGTCATTGACGTTGCGATGAACGCGAAAGCACGGCGCGCGAGATCGAGCCACGTCGGCTGCGCGAAGGCGATTGACGCGTGCGCCAGTGCGGCGATCATCAAGCCGTTCCAATCCGCCAGCACCTTGTCGTCGAGGCCGGGCCGGATGCGCGTTTCACGTCGCGCCAGTAGTTTGTCCCGCAACGTTCGCATGTGAGCGTCATCGTCATTGCCGAGATCGATAGTGTTGAGACGATTGGGAATGTTGTGGCCTTCGAAATTGCCTTCGGTGGTGATGTCATAGCGCGCGGCAAAATCGGCAGTATCTTGCACGCCTAGAACGTCTTGGATTTCCGTCAGCGACCAGACATAGAACTTGCCCTCCTCGCCTTCGGAATCGGCATCGAGCGACGACGCGAACGCACCTTCCGCCGTCGTCATCTCGCGCATCAGCCAGCCGACGGTTTCCTGCGCGCGCTGTTCGTAGAGCGCGTTCGGCGCGCGCGCATGCTCGAGCGCCAGCAGGTCGAGCAGTTGCGCGTTGTCGTAGAGCATCTTCTCGAAATGCGGCACCAGCCATCGTTCGTCGACCGAGTAGCGCGCATAGCCGCCGCCGAGGTGATCGTAGATGCCGCCCTGGCTGATGTGCGTCAGCGTCAGATTGGTGGTGGTGAAGAAACGGTCGTCGCCGCTGCGCGCACCACCGCGCCACAAAAATTCCAGCATCGCACATTGCGGAAATTTTGGCGCGCCGCGCAGGCCGCCGTTCACTGGATCAGTGGCGCGCGCGATCGATACCGCAGCGTTGTTGAGTTCATTGACGCCGAGCTGTGCCGCCGCATTGCCGCGCGTACGCTCCGCGAGCTTGGCCAGCAGCGCATCGCGGTTGTGAATGATCTTGTCCGGTTCGTCGCGATAAAGCCGCGATACGGTACGCAACAGATCGGTGAAACCGGGTCGGCCGTATTGCGCCTGCCTCGGAAAGTAAGTGCCGCCCCAGAACGGTTCGCCATCGGAGGTGAGAAACATCGTCAACGGCCAGCCGCCCTGCTCGCCCAACAGATGCAGCGCATTCATGTAGATCTGATCGATGTCCGGCCGCTCCTCGCGATCGACCTTGATGTTGACGAACAACTCGTTCATCACCTTCGCGGCGGCCTCGTCCTCGAAACTTTCATGCGCCATGACGTGGCACCAGTGGCACGCGGCATAGCCGACCGACAGCAGAATCGGTTTGTTGGCGCGCTTCGCCTCCGCCAGTGCGTCCGGACCCCACGGCCACCAGTCCACCGGATTGTGCTGGTGTTGCAGCAGATAGGGGCTGGTCTCGCGTGAAAGCCGGTTGGTGTGCGACGATGCCTCGGTCATGCTGCGGCCTTCCGGTTGCGATGTGGGAACGATGCGTGGTTACATCGGACGTCCTGCTTGTTGAATAGATAGGCGATGCATCCGCGAGAACAAACCATCTTCGCCTTGTCGTCCGGCCGACCGCCGACCGCGATCGCCATCGTGCGGGTGTCCGGCGCGCAAGCCGGTCATGCATTGGCGACACTCGCGGGCAAGCGGCCGGCACCTCGGGTTGCAACGCGGGCGCTGCTGCGCGACCCGAAAGGCGAGGCGATCGACGACGCGGTGGCGCTGTGGTTTCCAGCGCCGGCAAGTGCAACGGGTGAGGACGTTGCTGAGTTTCACGTCCATGGCGGCCGCGCGGTGTTGGCGGCATTGTTCGCGGCGTTGTCGGCGTTCGCCAACGTGCGGCCGGCGGAGCCGGGTGAATTCACACGACGCGCGTTCGAGAACGGCAAGATCGATCTCACCGAAGCCGAAGGGCTCGACGATTTGATTCACGCCGACACCGACCGGCAACGTCGCCAGGCGCTGCGGCAGTTGCAGGGGCTGCTTGGCGACAAGGCGCGCAATTGGCGGCGGCAGATTATCGAAGCCGCGGCGCTGGTGGAGGCGGGGATCGACTTTGCCGACGAAGGCGATGTACCGGAAGAACTGGTGGCGCCGGCGCTGGCGAAGATCGCAGCACTGAAGGATGAGATCGAACAGGCATTGGCCGCGTCGTCGCACAGCGAGCGTTTGCGCGACGGGTTGGTGGTGGCGATTGCAGGCGCGCCGAACGCCGGCAAATCGACGCTGATGAATGCGCTGGCGCGGCGCGAGGTGGCGATCGTGTCGCCGCATGCCGGCACCACACGCGATGTCATCGAGGTGCAGCTCGATCTCGACGGTTATCCGGTGACGCTGATCGACACCGCCGGCATTCGCGAGACCAGCGATCCGGTGGAGCAAGAGGGCGTGCGGCGCGCGAAGGCGCGGGCAGGGGAGGCCGACCTGGTGTTGTGGCTGACGGAAGGTCAGCCATTGGCCGATACGCCGATGGACGACATTGTCGGCAACGCGCCGTGTTGGCTGGTACGCAGCAAGGCCGATCTTGCTTCCGTTTCCGAGGTCGAAAGTAGCGTCGGGAATCTTGCGGCAGGACCAGAGCCGTTTGATGGCGGCATTCGGGCGAACGCGGAGGAGGCGGGACGCTGTTTCGCGATCTCGGCCGCGCGCGGCGACGGCATGGGGGAATTGATCGACGCCATCCGGAGCTACGCGGAACGATATTTCGCGGCGGGCGAATCCGGGCTGATCGGTCGGGCGAGGCACCGGGACTTGTTGCGCACCGCGGCCGACATGCTGCATCGCAGCATTCTTGCGCGGAGGCTGGGCGATGAACTGGTCGCCGAGGAACTCCGGGCGGCATCATTCGCGCTTGGACGACTGCTCGGTCGGGTCGACGTCGAGGATCTGCTCGATGTTATCTTCCGCGATTTTTGCATTGGGAAGTAATAGTTATATATTATAGGAATATTTCTTGCTTCATTTATAGAATGTGGCGTGAAATACTATATTTTGACGCCATCGTTTGCTCGCGTGAGTGCGATAATGGGCGGCCCCTTCACTCTGGTGAGCCTCGAAAGCGGGGGGAGGTAGGGCTCGGTCGCACTGCCTTGAAGCCTACGAGCAAAGCTCGAGTTTCGAGGCGACTGCCCCCGTCCCTCGAGGTTCCATCCACTTTGTCATCGCATCTCAGCATGGCACTATGCGGAACTGGATCCTCTTGCGCCCACGCGCTTCATCGAAGCCGCTGCGTTGCAATCGTCTGATTTTTACCCGGACTAATTTAGCGAGCCGACTCTCTGTTTCACGTGAAACAGCTCCGGCGGATTCCGCTTTCCGTCAGTCCGATCTCGCGATAAAACCGCCGCCAATCAAATTCAACCTACGGATACGCCGTTGTCAGACGCATTCGATGTCATCGTGATCGGTGGCGGGCACGCCGGCTGTGAAGCCGCGGCGGCCGCTGCGCGCATGGGCGCGCGCACCGCGCTAGTGACGCATCGCTTCGATACGGTCGGTGCGATGTCGTGCAATCCGGCGATCGGCGGGCTCGGCAAAGGCCATCTGGTCCGCGAGGTCGATGCGCTCGACGGGCTGATGGGCCGGGTAATCGATCAGGCCGGTATCCAGTTTCGCATGCTCAACCGCCGCAAGGGACCGGCGGTGCGCGGACCGCGCGCCCAGGCCGATCGCAAACTCTACGCGGCCGCGATGCAGGCGGCGATCCGCGAGACTGCCAATCTGACGGTGATCGAAGGCGAGGCGGATGATCTGCGGCGAGCGGACGGCCGCGTTGTCGGCATTCGGCTGGCCGATGGCCGCGAATTGAAGACGGGTGCGGTGGTCGTCACGACGGGCACGTTTCTGCGCGGGCTGATCCATCTCGGCGAGCAGAGCTGGCCGGCGGGCCGGGTCGGGGAGGCGCCGGCGCTTGGGCTGTCGACGTCGTTCGAAGCGGCGGGCTTCACGCTCGGCCGGCTCAAGACCGGCACGCCGCCGCGACTCGACGGCCGCACCATCGATTGGGGCGCGGTGGAAATGCAGCCCGGCGACGATCCGCCGGAGCCGTTCTCGACGCTCACCGCGCGCATCACCGTGCCGCAGATCCAGTGCGGCATCACCCGCACCCTGCCTGCGACCCACGAGGTGATCCGCGCCAACGTGCATCGCTCGCCGATGTATTCCGGCCAGATCAAGAGCACCGGCCCGCGTTATTGTCCTTCGGTCGAGGACAAGATCATGCGGTTCGGCGACCGCGACGGTCATCAGATCTTCCTCGAACCGGAAGGGCTCGACGATCCGACCGTCTATCCCAACGGCATTTCCACCTCGCTGCCGGAGGATGTGCAGCGCGCCATCGTGGCGTCGATTCCGGGGCTGGAAAAGACGCGGATCATTCGGCCCGGCTATGCCATCGAATACGACCACGTCGATCCGCGCGAGCTCGAGCCGACCTTGCAGACCCGCCGCGTGCCGGGACTGTTCCTGGCCGGGCAGATCAACGGCACCACCGGCTACGAGGAGGCTGCGGCACAGGGCATCGTCGCCGGGCTCAACGCCGCGCTGCTGGCGAGTGGCGGCGATCCGGTCGTGTTCGACCGGGCCGAGGGCTATCTCGGCGTGATGATCGACGATCTGGTGACGCGCGGCGTCACCGAGCCCTATCGGATGTTCACCTCGCGCGCCGAGTATCGCTTGACCTTGCGCGCCGACAATGCCGATCAGCGCCTGACGGACAAAGGCATCGCGCTGGGCTGCGTCGGGACGGAGCGGGTCGCGCATCACCGCACCAAGATGACGGCGCTGGATGCGGCCAAAGGGTTGGCGCAATCGCTGGCAATCACGCCCAACGAGGCGGCGAAGCATGGCCTCAATCTCAACCGCGACGGCCATCGCCGTTCGGCCTTTGAACTATTGGCCTATCCGGAGATCGTCTGGGCAGACGTCAGCGGGATCTGGCCGGAGCTGTCGGCCATTGACCCATCCATCGCCACCCATGTCGAGATCGACGCCAAGTACGACGTCTATCTCAAGCGCCAGGTCGCAGACGTCGAGGCGTTCCGCCGCGACGAAGGGCTGGTGCTGACCGGGATCGACTACCGCGCGGTGCCGGGGCTCTCCAACGAGGCGCGCAACCGGCTGGAAAAAGCGCAGCCGCGCACGGTGGGGCAGGCGGGCCGGCTCGATGGTCTGACCCCGGCCGCGCTCGGCATTCTGGCCGCCTATCTGCGCCGCGAGGCGCGGAAGAAGGATGCCGCCGGCGTTGCGTGAAAGTGTTTCACGTGAAACGCCGGGCCGAGTGCGGCGACTTCGAGCGTTTCGCGCGAAGTAGAGCCGCGATTGGGGCAGAAAAGGCTCTGGCATGGGCCACCGAGGTTTCTCGCACGACATCGGCAGACAGACGTGGATGCTCGGGCATGACGACGCGAGGGCTCATATCGCCGATGAGCTAACTGCAACCGGCGGCCCCGCTCCCCCTCCCGCTTGCGGGGGAGGGTTGGGGAGGGGGAAGGCGGCGTGTTCGAAAGATGTGTTGGTCGAGCTGACAGAGCGCCCCCTCTCTGTCTCTCCCCCGCAAGCGGGAGAGAGGACCAACCCGTGCGTGCTTTGCTTCAGGAGAGGCCATTATCCGTCGTTATAAGCACCGGATTATCGTCCCAAGCGATTATGCGCTTCTTCGACGGACCATGGCGGTGTCAGAGCAAGCTTTGCGCAGCAACTCAGTTTTCCGAAGCGTCATGGATCGCTTCGCCGCTTGCGCTCCTCGGAATGACGGGGAATAACCCTTGATCCCCCTATTGGTCGCGCTCCGAGTCGGACTGGTCGGATCGGTCCCTCTCCGAGTCCTGGAAAGCTCTGCTCCGTCATGGCAAAAGCAAGCCACCACATTGCGATCGCCGACCTCGCCGCCGACAAGGCCGCCGCCCTTCGCCTCACCCCTGTTTCACGTGAAACGGAGGCGCGGCTGGATCGCTATGTCGAGCTGCTGTTGCGATGGCAGGCGACCACCAATCTTGTCGCACCCTCGACCCTGCCCCAGCTGTGGACCCGCCACATCGCCGATTCGTTGCAGTTGCTCGATCTCGCCCCCGCCGCGACGCGCTGGGCCGATTTCGGCAGCGGCGGCGGATTTCCCGGCGTGGTGCTGGCCTGCGCGCTGGCCGAGCGTAACGGCCGGGTCGATCTGGTCGAGCGCATCGCCAAGAAGGCGGCCTTCCTGCGCGAGGCATTGCGGGTCACCGGCGCGAAGGGCGAGGTTTATCCCAAGGACATCGGGGATTATGTGGATAGCGTCGAGCACGCGGTTGATTGCGTCACCGCGCGGGCGCTGGCTCCGTTACACCTGTTGCTGGGCTACGTCGAACCTCTGGTGCGGAAAGGTGCGAAAGCGCTACTGCTCAAGGGTCAAGATGTAGAGTCCGAATTGACGGAAGCTACTAAATATTGGAAAATTAAGCCGATCTTGCATCAGAGTCGCAGCGGCGGCGAGGGCTGGATCGTCGAAATCAATCACATCGAGGCGGTGGCGCCGCATTGATGTTGCAGTGCAATATGGCGTACCGATGACAGTGATGGACGAGATTTATCAAGGGTTTGGGAGTGATGCGACGATGCCGCTCGGACATCCGCGGATCATTTCGCTGGCCAACCAGAAGGGCGGCGTCGGCAAGACCACCACGGCGATCAACCTCGGCACGGCGCTGGCGGCCATCGGCGAGCGGGTGCTGATCGTCGACCTCGATCCGCAGGGCAACGCCTCCACCGGCCTCGGCATCGACCGCCGCGACCGCCGGGCGTCGACCTACGATGTGCTCACCGGCGAAGTCTCGCTGCGCGAGGCGGTGGTGCCCACGGCGGTGCCGCGGCTGCACATCGCACCCTCCACCATGGACCTCTCCGGGCTCGAACTCGAACTCGGCCACACCCGCGACCGCGCCTTCCGGCTGCGCAACGCCATCGAGGCACTGAACGCCAATGTCTCGCCGGAGGCCGACTTCACCTATGTGCTGATCGATTGCCCGCCGTCGCTGAACCTGCTCACGGTGAATGCGATGGCGGCGTCGGATGCGATCCTGGTGCCGTTGCAGTGCGAGTTCTTCGCGCTCGAAGGTCTGTCGCAATTGTTGCAGACGGTGGAGCAGGTGCGCTCGACGCTCAATCCGGAATTGTCGATCCACGGCATCGTGCTGACCATGTACGACTCGCGCAACAACCTGTCGAACCAGGTGGTCGCGGACGTGCGGCAGTTCATGGGCAAGAAGGTCTACGAGACCATGATCCCGCGCAACGTCCGCATCTCGGAAGCGCCGTCCTACGGCAAGCCGGTGCTGGTCTACGATCTCAAATGCGCCGGCAGCGAAGCGTACTTGCGATTGGCGACGGAAGTAATCCAGCGCGAGCGCGAGTTGCGCACGGCGGGGTGAGGCGTTGACCCGTCATCCTTCGAGGCGCGCAAGAGCGCGCACCTCAGGATGACGACACAGGGCACAGCGTCATCCGGAGGTGTGAGCCGCGAATGTGCCGAGCCTCGAAGGATGATTGAGACGCAACGTGCTCACAGCGTTGCACGGACTGCTCTCTCCCCCGCTTGCGGGGGAGAGGTGGAGAGGGGGCATCCAACAACGGATGCCGTTGCGCTGTCGGCCCCCTCCCTAACCCTCCTCCGCAAGCGGGAGGGAAATACGACCAACACTGTTTTGAGTGCGGAGTATCACGCGTGAATCCAAGGGAGCTGGTGATGGCCGAAGAAACCCGTTCGCGGCTGGGACGTGGTCTGGCGAGTCTGATCGGCGATGTCGGCGGCGAGGCCGCGCATGTCGAGCGGCCGCGCGCGCAGCGCAAGGTGCCGATCGAATTCATCAAGGCTAATCCGCGCAATCCGCGCCGCACTTTCGCGGAAGCCGAACTCGCCGAGCTTGCGGACTCGATCAGGCAGCGCGGCGTAATCCAGCCGATCGTGGTGCGCGCGGTGAAGGGTGCCAACGATCGCTTCGAGATCATCGCCGGCGAGCGGCGCTGGCGCGCGGCGCAGCTCGCGGGCCTGCATGAAGTGCCGATCGTTCCGGTCGAGGTCACCGACGGCGAGGCGCTGGAAATCGCGATCGTCGAGAACGTGCAGCGCGCCGATCTCAACGCGATGGAAGAGGCGCTCGGCTATCACGCGCTCGCCAATGAGTTCAAACACAGCGCCGACGATATCGCGAAACTGGTCGGCAAGAGCCGCAGCCATGTCGCCAACATGATGCGGCTGACGAAGCTGCCGAAGGACGTGCAGGAGCTGATCTCGTCGGGGCAGTTGTCGGCGGGTCACGCGCGTGCGCTGATCAACGTGCCGGATGCGTCGGGCGCTGCGAAGCGCGTCGTTGCGGAAGGCCTCAGCGTGCGGCAGACCGAAGCGCTGGCGCATGAAGAAGGCGCGCTAGAGCGCAAGAGCATGAAGCCGCGCAGCGCGTCGTCGTCGCCGAAGGACACCGATACGCTCGACCTCGAGAAGCGCGTCAGCGATGCGCTCGGCCTTAAGGTGACGGTGACGCATCGCGACCCCGGCGGCACCGTGCAGATTCGCTACGGCGATCTCGATCAACTCGACGACGTGATGCGCCGGTTGGGGGCGTGAGGGAGAGTTACTCGTTATCCGTCATTGCGAGCGAAGCGAAGCAATCCAGAAAGCGGCAAAGCAAGGACTGGATTGCTTCGTCGCTATCGCTCCTCGCAATGACGGGAGAGATGTTCTCGTAAGCTAGCATCCGTCGTTCCCGCGAACATTCGGCATATCAGCCGTCATGCCCGGCCTTGTGCCGGGCATCTACGTTCTTTCTTGATTCCGCAGAAGTGAAAGTAAGACGTGGATGGCCGGGACAAGCCCGGCCATGACGGAGAGCTTTGTTGTTGCGTCGGCAGCATCAGCCCCGTCTTCGCGCGCTGGCGGCGATGACGATCAGCGCGCGCTGGACGATGGCAGGGGCCAGCGACGCCTGCTTGCGCGAGTCGAGGGCGGCGGTGGCGAGTTGATCCATCACCTGCGCGAGTCGCGCGGCGTTGAAGTTGCGCAGCGCGGTTTCGACGGCGCCTTTGCGCGAGAAATGCAGGCGTGGGAATCCGCTCTCGGCCGCCGTTGCCGGCGACGCACCTTCGTCCATCGCGAGGCTCGCCTTGTGCAGCGACGCGACGTGGCGTTGCGCGGCGGAGATGATGACGCCGGGATAGGTGCCGGCGGCCATCGCCTTGGCGAATTCGCTTTCGACCTTGGCGGCGTTGCCGGCGAAAGCGGCGTCGACAATGGGATCGAGTTTCAGGTCGGACGCATCCGAAATCACCGCGGCGACGTCGTCGAGTGTCACCTCGCGCGCGCCGTGGGCGTAGAGGGTGAGCTTGCGCAGTTCGTTGCGCGAGGTCTGGCGGTCGCCGCCGAGCGCGCCCATCAATGTCGCGCGCGCGTCGTTGGCGAGACGCAGGTTGGCGGCGCGCATCTCGTCGTCGATCAGTTTGGCGAGGTCGCGTTCGGTGTCGGGATAGCAGGCGATCGTCACCGCGTTCTTGGCGCGTTCGCAGGCTTTCCGCAGCGGCGACTCGGGGCGGAGTTCGCCGGCTTCGATAACGATACGGCAATCCTTCGGCGTCATCTCCGCAAGCGTTTCGACGCCGCTGGCGAAGCTGCGTCCGCTGGCCTTGACGCGGATGGCGCGGCGACCGCCGAACAGCGGCACCGTCATGGCTTCATCGACGAGCCGCGACGGTTCGGCGGCGAGGTCGTCGCCATCAAGCCGCACCAGCGAGAACGGGTCGTTGGGATCATCAACGGCGGAGGCGATCAGCGCGTCGGCGCGCTCGCGCACCAGGCCCGCGTCCGCGCCGTACAGCAGCACGATCGGCCGCGCCGGATCGGGCTTTGCAAGATAGCTGTCGATGTCCCTGCCGCGCAGCGCGACCATGACCAATCCCAATCCGCGTCATTGCGAGGAGCGAAAGCGACGAAGCAATCCAGCGCCCCCACCCCAACCCTCCGCCGCAATCGGGGGAGGGAGAAGGGAGGGAGATTGCTTCGCTGCGCTCGCAATGACGAAACGATTTGCCGCGTAAGCGTCGCGGGCGTCCGTCAAATCGCCGCGTAGAAGAACGACATCAGCCGGGTATTGAGATTCTCGGCAATTTCCTGCGCGGCACGATCTTCGGCGTCGCGGAAGGCGCGGGCGCGGGCGAAGCGCTGATACGAGCCGGGAATGTCGTAGGACACGCGCGAAAAGGTGGAGCCTGTCAGCACGGTCTTGCCGCTGGCGACCTCGACCAGCTTGTAGCTGGCGTTGAGGTTGTAGCTTTCGATCGACGGCAGCGCGGTCGCGGGATCGAGGATGAGCGACGCGCGGCTCGAGTTCAGTTGTAATTCCAGGCGGTGGGTCGGCGGCAAACCGGTGGCGTTGCCGTAGAGCTTGAACGCCAGCGCGTTGCGGATCTCGACCCCGAGCCTGGCTTCGCGCGACGCGGTCGGCAGGTTCACCGGCGCCAGTTCGACGCCCATCAGCTTCTCGCGCAGTCCCGGGGTTCCGTCCTTGCGCTCGGCGTACATCGGCTGGAAGCAGCCGGCCGTCAGCGCCGCCAGTGCGGCAATCACGGCCAGCCGGGCGGCGATGCGCGTCTTAAACCACGACATTGACGATCCTTTGCGGAACCACGATGATCTTGCGAACCGGTTTATCCCCGATTGACTGCTTTACCGCATCGAGCGCCAAAGCGGCAGCCTCTATTTCGGCATTTTCCGCGGCCCGTGGCACAATAACCTCACCCCGCTTCTTGCCGTTGACGGTCACCGGCAGCGTGATCTGGTCCTCGACCAGCAAGTCCGGCTCGACCGCCGGCCAGATCGCATTCGAAACCAGGCCCTGATGTCCCAGCGCGCGCCAGCATTCTTCGGCCAAGTGCGGCATCATCG
The DNA here is from genome assembly GCA_051954235.1 of Xanthobacteraceae bacterium. Classification (GTDB taxonomy): domain Bacteria; phylum Pseudomonadota; class Alphaproteobacteria; order Rhizobiales; family Xanthobacteraceae; genus 62-47. The sequence continues at coordinate 12,946 of JBQCHY010000099.1, read as the reverse complement.
GGGCGAACAGTTGCACCAAAATGGCGGCGGCTTCGCGCACCGCCCGGGCGGTATCGGGCGCGATTGCGGCTCCCGATTTGGCCAAAGCGGCGAGGGCGTCGCTGAAGCTGTTGGCGAATTCGCGGATCTGCGCAAGGCAGACGTTGAAATGCAGCTTCTCGACGCCGGTGGAGACCTTGTCGAGTGCGCCGTGAGCGGCCTTGCGGATCGCCAGCGCCTCCGGGCCGAACGCCGCCGGCCGTGCCGCCGGGGCTTTGGCCGCGATGGCCGCCGCGTCGTTCACCAGCCGCCATAGCCGCTGCACGAAGCGGCTCGCGCCCTGCACCCGTTCCTCGCTCCAGATCACGTCGCGGTCCGGCGGTGAGTCCGACAGCATGAACCAGCGCGCGGTGTCGGCGCCGTAGGTCGAGATGATGTCGTCCGGATCGACGGTGTTGCGCTTCGACTTCGACATCTTCTCGATCGCGCCGATCTCGACCGGCTCGCCGGTTGACAGCAGCGTGGCGCGGCGGTTGTCGCCGTCGATCTCGATCTTCACCTCGGCCGGCGAGGCATAGGTGCCGTCGGCCTTGCGGTAGATCTCGTGCACCACCATGCCCTGCGTGAACATGCCCTTGAACGGCTCGTCCATGCCGATGTGGCCGGTGGCCTTCATCGCCCGGGTAAAAAAGCGCGAGTACAGCAGGTGCAGAATCGCGTGCTCGACGCCGCCGATATACTGGTCGACCGGCATCCAGGCGTTCGCGACCTTGGGATCGGTCGGCGCGGTCTCATTCCACGGATCGGTGAAGCGCGCGAAGTACCAGGACGAATCGACGAAGGTGTCCATGGTGTCGGTTTCGCGCCGTGCGTCGCCGCCGCATTGCGGGCATTTTACGTGTTTCCACGTCGGATGATGATCGAGCGCGTTGCCGGGCTTCTCGAACGACACGTCGGAGGGCAGCGCCACCGGCAGGTCCTTGTCCGGCACCGGCACCACGTCGCACTTCGGGCAATGAATGACGGGGATCGGGCAGCCCCAATAGCGCTGCCGTGAAATGCCCCAGTCGCGCAGGCGGAAATTGACCTGCCGCTCGCCGACCGGCGCGTTGCCGCGCGTCTCGTTCTCCAGCCGCTTCGCCACTTCCTCCTTCGCCGCCTCGATGGTCATCCCATCGAGGAAGCGCGAATTGATCATGCGGCCGTCGCCGTCATAGGCGGTGTCGGTGACGACGAAGGTCGCCGGGTCCTGCCCCTCGGGACAGACCACCGGCACATTGCCGAGACCGTATTTGTTGACGAAATCGAGGTCGCGCTGGTCGTGCGCCGGGCAGCCGAAGATGGCGCCGGTGCCGTATTCCATCAGGATGAAATTCGCGACATAGACCGGCAGCTTCCAGGTCGGGTCGAACGGATGCACCGCCTTGATGCCGGTGTCGAAGCCCATCTTCTCGGCGGTATCGATCTCGGCCTGCGAAGTGCCGCGCCGCTTGCACTCGGCGATGAACTCGGCGAGCGCCGGGTTATTCTTCGCGGTGGCGGCCGCCAGCGGATGATCCGGCGCGATCGCCATGAATTTCGCGCCGAACAACGTGTCGGGGCGCGTCGTGAAGATTTTCAGCTCACTCTCGCCGTTCGGCGTGGTGGCGGCGTCGAGCGCGAAGCGGATCAGCAAGCCTTCGGAGCGGCCGATCCAGTTACGCTGCATCAGGCGCACCTTGTCGGGCCAGCGGTCGAGCGTGTCGAGCGCGTCCAGCAAGTCCTGCGAGTACTTCGTGATCTTGAAGACCCACTGATTCATCTCGCGCTGCTCGACCACCGCGCCGGAACGCCAGCCACGGCCGTCGATCACCTGCTCGTTGGCGAGCACGGTCATGTCCACCGGGTCCCAGTTGACCTTGCGCTTCTCGCGTTCGGCGAGACCGGCTTTGAGGAAATCGAGGAACATTTTCTGCTGGTGCTTGTAGTAGCTCGGATCGCAGGTCGCGATCTCGCGGCTCCAGTCCAGCGACAGCCCCATGGTCTGGAGCTGCTTCTTCATGGCGTCGATATTGGCGTAGGTCCATTTCGCCGGATCGGTCTTGTTCTGCATCGCGGCGTTCTCCGCGGGCAGGCCGAACGCGTCCCAGCCCATCGGATGCAGCACGTTGAACCCCTTGGCGCGCATCGTCCGCGCCACCACGTCGCCCATGGTGTAGTTGCGGACGTGGCCCATGTGGATGCGCCCGGACGGGTAGGGGAACATCTCCAGCACGTAGTATTTCGGCCGCGGATCGTCGTTCTTCGTGGTGAAGATCGCCTGTTCGTCCCAGATTTTCTGCCAGCGCGGTTCGCACTCGCGGGCGTTGTAGCGTTCGTTGCTCATTTGGATCGGAAATTGACCGGGTGTTGGATCGCGACCGGCGCGATCAGGAGTGGAGCGCAGGCTTCAGGCAAGCCGATACCGGCCCTGGCCGCGCCCGCGCGGAAAGCGGCCCACTATAGCGGTTTCGCGCCAAGTGGAAACCGCTTCGCACAAAGAAAACGCGCCCGGCAGGGCCGGTTTTGGCGACAAAAGACCGCGCAGGGTCAAGGTTTTAGGGCTTTGGAACTCTGATGCAATGGCTGTGAACGGCACGTCACCTCTCCCCAGCGGGGAGAGGTCGGAGCCGCAGGCTCCGGGTGAGGGGGATTGAGCATTATTGAGGTTGTAACCCCTCACCCAACCCTCTCCCGATAGCCCGTCGAAGACGGGCGTAAACGCCCTTTAGGGGGAGAGGGAGCTGGCATCCCGTCCGGGGCATGATTTGCCGAGCTTTCAGCCCGCCATCGAGACGCGCGCCGCGGGCGGCTCGTGCCGGCCATGCTGGACCACGCAATCGCGGCCGGCATGCTTGGCGGCGTAAAGCGCGGCGTCGGCGGCCTCGATCAGGTCGGCAGTCCGCATCGTCGGATTCGGCTGGATCACCGCCACCCCGACGCTCAGGGTGACGTTTTTCGCCGCGCTGGCGCGATGCGGGATGGCGAGGCCGTGGACCGCCGTTCGGATCATCTCGCCGATCTCCATGGCGCGGGCCGTGTCGGTGTCCGGCAGCAGCACGCAGAACTCCTCGCCGCCGTAGCGCGCCGCGAAGCCGTTGGTGCGGGTGGCGATGTCGGCCAGCGTTTCACCCAGCCGGGACAGGCAGGCGTCGCCTTCGAGATGGCCGTAATTGTCGTTGTAGAGCTTGAAATGGTCGACATCGACCATCAGCAGCGCCAGCTTGGTGGCGGTCTGGTCGGCCTTGTGCCACTCGAAATCGAGCCGGCTCTGGAAGCCGCGCCGGTTGGCGAGGCCCGACACGGTATCGACGCTGGCGATGACGCTGAGGCGGTTGTTACTCGCCAGCAGTTCGCTTTCGCGCCCGGCGAGTTGCGCCGCCATGGTGTTGAAGGCGCGCGCCAGCGGCATGAATTCGGTCGGCAACTCGTTGCGTGTGGCGCGCACGTCGCGTTCGCCGCGGCCCAGCTTCTGCGCGATCCCGGCAAGGATCTGGATCGGGCGCATGATCAGGCCCTCGACCACCAGCAGCGCGCCGAGCAGCACCAGCAGGCAGACGAAGGCGAGCTGGATATAGGCGGTGCGGATTTCGCGGTTGATGCCGGCGCTGATCGCCGCTTCGTCGATGCTGACGATCAACCGCGCGGTGCTGCCCGGCAGCCGCGCGAACGATACGGTGCGCTTGCCCTCATTGCCGCCGCGATAGGTGAACGAGCCGCTCTGCGCGCCGGTGCTGTTCTCATGCGCGACCACGGCCGGCAGCAGCGCCTTGTCGGTCAGCGGATGGGCCACGGTGCTGGCGAGATCGTCGGGCGCCGCAAGCACCACACCGTTGCTGTCGACCAGGAGCGCGGTAACGCCGGAGCGGCCGCCAAGTTCGCGCATCACCGACGACATCCAGCCCAGGTTGATGGAGGCGATGATGATGGCGCCCGGGTGCTCCTTGCCCGATGTCTTCAACGGATAGGCTGCCATCAGCACCGGCCGGTGGACGACCCGGCTCAAGACATAGTCGCTGAGCACCAGCGAGCGGGAGACCAGCGCCTTCTTGAGGTATTGGCGATCGCTGAGATCAAGACCGGTGACGCCGGGCAGCGTCGAGCACTGGATGCGGCCAGCCCGATCGACGATCGACAGGTGGAGGATCCACGGCAGATCGACCCGGAAGCTGGCGCGCATCACCATGCAGGGCTGGCTGACTTCCGTGCCCAGCGCATAGATATAGGACGACGATTTGAGCACGGCCTCGACCGACGAGATCACAAGGCGCTGGGCATCGATGGTGTGATCGGCCAGCGCCTTGTACTCGTTTGAGGCGGCGGCGATCTGCTTGGCGCGCGCGTCCTCCAGCGAGCGGGCGCGCTCGAGCATCAGCGGAATCACCAGAATCAGCGCCAACAGCACCAGACGGCCGCGAATGCCGAAAAGCCGCTTGAGTTTCATTTTACGGCGGTTGTAACTGGTGACCGACATTGGCTGCCTTTGATTTGGACTGTTGGTAGCAGCAACGGCTCAAGGAGCCTTTTCCCTCTTTCTTAAAATTTGAACGATGCCGTTGAAACCAGGAGTCGATCCCGCATCATGATGCCGTCGCCCGACACTTCCTTAACGCCATCTTCACCATCCGGACTGGATGCGGTGGAGCATGAGATCGCGCAGGCCTGCCGCGACGCGCGCCGCGACCGCGCGGAGGTCACGCTGGTCGCGGTGTCGAAGACCTTCGATGCCGACGCGATCAGGCCGGTGATCGCGCAGGGCCAGCGCGTGTTCGGCGAGAACCGCGTGCAGGAGGCGAAGGGAAAGTGGCCGGAACTGATGGCTGCGACGCCCGGCATCGCGCTGCATCTGATCGGGCCGTTGCAATCGAACAAGGTGAAGGAAGCGGTGGCGCTGTTCGACGCCATCCATTCGGTGGACCGCGACAGCCTATGCGAGGCGCTCGCGAAGGAGTTTGCGCGCCAGCTGCGACGGCCGGAGCTGTTCGTGCAGATCAACACCGGCGAGGAGCCGCAGAAGGCCGGCATCGCGCCGACCGAGGCCGACGCCTTCATCGCGCGCTGCCGCGACACTTACGGACTCGCGATCACCGGGCTGATGTGTATTCCGCCAGTGGATGAGGCGCCCGCGCCGCATTTCGCGCTGACCGCAAAAATCGCCGCGCGCAACGGGCTGACCAAACTGTCGATGGGCATGAGCGCCGACTTCGCCACCGCGATCGCCTTCGGCGCAACGCACGTGCGCGTCGGCTCGGCGATTTTCGGCACGCGGCCGAAGGCGGCATCGGGATGAGTCGCAGAAGCCGTCACCCTGAGGTGCTGTCGCAAAGCGACAGCCTCGAAGGGCGACGGCGATCCTTCGAGGCTCGCTTCGCTCGCACCTCAGGATGACGCCGTCGCGCTGCACTTGAAACGCGCAAAACGAGGAACGCACATGACCGGCCATATCGATCCGACCAAGGAGATCTTCGCGCAGTTTCGCGACAACAACCGTCCCGGCCCGATCCACATGCTCAATCTGGTGCGGCTGCATGACGAAGCGCGTTATCCCGATGGCCGCAAGGCGAGCGGTGCCGAAGCCTACGCGGCTTACGGCCGCGAGAGCGGGCCGGTGTTTTCCAGGCTCGGCGGCAAGATCGTCTGGCGCGGCGCGTTCGAGCTGATGCTGATCGGCCCGCAGGACGAACGTTGGGATCATTGCTTCATCGCCGAATATCCGTCGGTGGAAGCCTTCGTCAGCATGATCCGCGATCCGGTCTATCGCGAAGCGGTGAAGCACCGTCAGGCCGCGGTAAAGGACTCGCGCCTTATCCGCCTCAAGCCGCAGGATGGCGGCGAGGGGTTTGGGGAGTAGGGCAAGACTAAAATAGTCGTCGTCCCCGCGAAGGCGGGGACCCAGACTCCCTGGCGCATCGGCTCTTGAAAGCGGGATTGCCACACAGGTCTTTCGTCACCGTGAACACAGGGGCTCTGGGTCCCCGCCTGCGCGGGGACGACGGCGAGTGTTGCTCTTCCTTCTCCCCTTGCGGGAGAAGGTGGCATAGACGAAGTCCATGACGGATGAGGGGCTGCTGGTCGGAGAGTCAGTTACCCCTCACCCGCCTTCGCTTTGCGAAGGCACCCTCTCCCGCAAGGGGAGAGGGTAAGCCTCACCCGATCACGATTTTCGTGCGTGGACCGATTCGCTCCAGTAGGCGCAGCATCATTGGACGAGTCATGGCGACGCAGCCGGCGGTGGGGCCGAAATTGTCGCGCGCGAGATGCAGGAATACGGCGCTGCCGCGATTGATCACGCGCGGCCGGGTGTTGTGGTCGATTTCGATGATGAAGTCGTAGAGGTGATCGGCGCGTTTGAGCCGGTCGCCGGCCTCGTTCGGCGCGCGATGCACCGCGCGGTTGTAATGGCGATCGGTCGGGTCTTCGCACCATGCATCCCGCGTTGTGATGCGGCGAACCGGAAGATGGGTGCGCGGACGCGGCCAGCGGTCGCCGCGCCACCATAGCCGGAGCGGATGAAACGCGCCGCGCGGCGTCGCTCCGTCGCCTTCGAATTTGTTGGCGCGGATGCCGCCGCGCCCCAGCGCCACCGGGAACACCTGCGGGCCGGCAATCAGCCAGCCCCGCGTCGGGCGTCCGGCGCTGGTGCGCACGCGCAACAGACGAAGTGGCCGATCGCTCCCGTAAGCCATTGGAGAATGAGGATTTTCCATCCTGATGGAACTCCGCGCCGCCGTCGCCCGGACGCCAATTTAGAATCATGTCACGAGAAATATAGCTTGATTGCCAATTGGTAACTGGTTCCAAGCCCCGATCGACCTTATCTGTGATCCGTGATGTCATGCGCGCCCAACGCGCGCTCCCGTTCGAAGGACGCCGATAATGGCCAATGCTCGCAAGATCCTGATCGTGGATGACGACAACGATTTGCGCGAGGCGCTCGTCGAGCAGTTGTCGCTGCACGAGGAATTCGAAGCCTCCGCCGTGGATACCGGCGCGAAGGGCGCTTCCGCTGCGAAAGCCAACACGCCCGATCTGGTGCTGATGGATGTCGGTTTGCCTGACACAGACGGCCGCGAGGTGGTGCGCTCGCTGCGGAAGAACGGCTTCAAGGCCCCGATCATCATGCTGACCGGCCACGACACCGATTCCGATACGATCCTCGGCCTCGAATCCGGCGCCAACGATTACGTGGTGAAGCCATTCCGCTTCGCCGTGCTCTTGGCCCGCATCCGCGCGCAACTGCGCCAGCACGAAGCCAGCGAAGACGCGGTGTTCTCGGTCGGGCCTTACAGCTTCCGCCCCGGCTCGAAGATGCTCACCAACGGCAGTGGCAAGAAGGTGCGGCTCACCGAGAAGGAAACCGCGATCCTGCGCTTCCTCTACCGCGCCGGGCAGGCGCCGGTGTCGCGCGATACGCTGTTGCAGGAGGTGTGGGGCTACAACTCCGGCGTCACCACCCACACGCTGGAAACCCACATCTACCGGTTGCGGCAGAAGATCGAACAGGATGCCGCGAGCCCGGAAATCCTGGTGACGGAAGCCGGTGGCTACAAGCTGGTGCCGTGATACGTTTGGCGCAACGATTCGTTAATGCTGTAATCCGCGCGCCCGTGTATCCGGACCCTCATGTCGATTGAAGACGACGTCGTCCTGCTCGACCGTGTCCCGACGTTTCACCTATTGGGGAACGCGGCGATCCGCGTTCTGGCGATCGGCTCGGAGCAGCAGGAATTCGCCAGCGGCTCGGTGCTGTTTCGCGCCGGCGATGCGTCGGATTGCGGTTACGTCGTGCAGCGCGGTTCGTTTCACCTGAGCTTTCCCGGCGGCAGCAAGGACGACGTCGTTGCCGGTCCCGGCGCGCTGATCGGCGAACTCGCGCTGATCGTGCCGATGGCGCGGCCCGCCACTGCCACCGCGCGCGAATCCGCCTCTGTCATCCGTATTACCCGGACGTTATTCCAGCGCGTGCTCGACAGCGAGCCAGACGGCGCTCGTCGCCTGCGCGACGAATTCGCCCATCGCACCAGCCAGGCCGCCAGCGATCTGGTTTTGATCGGCGGCCGGCTGACGAGCTGAGTTCCGGGTCAATTTTTCCGACGGATTTACCCCGCGAAAATCGTCGTCCCCGCGCAGGCGGGGACCCAGACGCCGCAACGGTTCGGCTCTATTGCCCGAGGCGAGTGTCTTTGCGGCAATTAACGCCAGGGATTCTGGGTCCCCGCCTGCGCGGGGACGACGCTGAGAATATTCAGCCTAGTTGTTGCCCATAACCTCATCGCCAGTATCGCCTGCCGAAAATTTGAGCATTCACGGCTAGGCATTGTGCGCTGCCGTTGCCGCGACATGTGGCGATTTCCCCGCTCGACCAGAAAACGCAGCATTCGCAATGCTCTATCTCGCTCAACCCACTCTGGCACGGCTCTTGATTAGCAACCCGTGACGGAACGCGCGGCTGCCCAGTCGTGCGGGGCCGGCCGATCGACGGCATGGGGCCGATCGGCGCCGGAGCAATGCGGGGAACGACGGAATGAAAATCGTGATGGCGATCATCAAGCCATTCAAGCTCGACGAGGTGCGGGATGCTCTGACCTCGCTCGGCATCCACGGACTGACGGTCACCGAGGTGCGCGGCTACGGCCGGCAGAAGGGCCACACCGAAATCTATCGCGGCGCCGAGTATGCGGTCAGCTTTCTGCCGAAAGTGAAGATCGAGGTGGCGGTCCCGGGCGATCAGGTCGAGCGGGTGATCGGCGCCATCGTCGGCGCCGCCAAGACCGGCCAGATCGGCGACGGCAAAATCTTCGTCACGCCGCTTGAGCACGCGGTGCGCATCCGCACCGGTGAAGCCGATGCCGACGCGCTCTGAATTCCCCGCCAGTCTTCATTTTCCTTCAGGAGTAAAATTCATGACGTTCGCTCATCCCGTTCGCGCGGGACTCGTCTCCGCCGCCGTCGGCCTCGCCGCCATTGTTGGATTTGCCGACATGGCGCTGGCACAGGCCACGGCCGCCGCGCCCGCGCTGGTGCCCAACAAGGGCGACACCGCCTGGATGCTGATCTGCGCCGCGCTGGTGCTGATGATGTCGGTGCCCGGCCTCGCGCTGTTCTACGGCGGCCTGGTGCGCGCCAAGAACATGGCCTCGATCCTCACCCAGGTCTTCGCCATCGTCTCGCTCGCCGGCGTGATCTGGGTGCTGTTCGGCTACTCGCTGGCGTTCACCGACGCGGGCGGCGCGCTGACGCCTTATATCGGCGGCCTCAGCAAGGCGCTGCTGCATGGTGTCGACGCCAACTCCACCGTACCGACATTCTCCAACGGCGTGGTGATTCCCGAGTTCGCCTATCTGGTGTTCCAGATGACGTTCGCGATGATCACCCCGGCGCTGATCGTCGGCGCCTTCGCCGAACGCATCAAGTTCGCTGCGGTGATGTCGTTCGTGCTGCTGTGGCTGGTGGTGGTGTATTTCCCGATCGCGCATTGGGTCTGGTTCATCCCGGCACCGGATGATGTTGCAGCGGCCGCCAAGGCGCTTGCTGCCGCGGCTGATGGCGCGGCGAAGACCGCGGCGCAGGCCAAGCTCGACGAAGTGACCTCCGGCGCGGGCTGGCTCGCGGGCTCCGGCGCGCTCGACTTTGCCGGCGGCACCGTGGTGCACATCAATGCCGGCATCGCCGGTCTCGTCGGCGCGCTGATCGTCGGCAAGCGTGTCGGCTACGGCAAGGATCTGATGCCGCCGCACTCGCTGACCATGACCATGATCGGCGCTTCGCTCTTGTGGGTCGGCTGGTTCGGCTTCAACGCCGGTTCGAACTTGGAAGCCAACGGCACCACCGCGCTCGCTTTCGTCAACACCATGGTGGCCACCGCCGGCGCGGCGCTGTCGTGGCTGCTGACCGAATGGGCGCACAAGGGCAAGCCCTCGCTGCTCGGCATCTGCTCCGGCGCGGTGGCGGGTCTTGTCGCGGTGACACCGGCCGCCGGCTTCGCCGGCCCGATCGGCGCGCTGGTGCTGGGCCTGATCGTCTCGCCGGTCTGTCTGTTCTTCGTTTCCACCGTGAAGAACACCTTCCGCTACGACGACGCGCTCGATGTGTTCGGTATCCACTGCGTCGGCGGCATCATCGGCGCGCTGGGCACCGGCATCCTGGTCAACCCCGCGCTCGGCGGCGTCGGCATCACCGACTACGCCAACTTCGCGGGCAACAACGCCGGCACCTACGACTTCGCCACGCAGATGCTGGCACAGGGCAAGGCAGTGCTGGCGACGTTGCTGTGGTCCGGCATCGTCTCGGCGATCCTGTTCAAGGTCATCGATCTCGTCATCGGCCTGCGTCCGACCACCGATGCCGAGCGCGAGGGTCTCGACATCACCGACCACGGCGAGCGCGCGTATAATATGTGAGCGGTGGACGGCTCCCGAACGTCTCATTCGTCATGCCCGGCCTTGTGCGGGGCATCCACGTTCTTGAGGCATATCAGGAAGCAAGACGTCGATGGCCGGGACATGGGCGAGCGAAGCAACCAGAAAAGACCCCACCCCAACCCTTCAGAAGGGCACCCACCCCTAACCCTCCCCCGCACGCGGGAGAGGGAGAAGGATTGCTTCGTCGCTTTGCTCCTCGCAATGACGGACGAGACGTCTCTACCCTTCATCCGGCGCGATCAGCGTCACGTTCGGAAAGTAGCTGCGATAGCGCCGCGCATCGCGGGTCAACAACGGCAGCCGCTCGACCTCGGCATGGGCGCCGATGAAGAAATTCGGCAAGACGCTGGTGCGTGGCCCGCCGGCTTTGCGGTACTGCACGAATGCCTTGCCGGCCCGGAACAACGCGGCCGGAGAGATCGGCACCAATGTCACCCCAGCCGTCGCCAGCATCGCGTCAACTTCCTCAATCGTGCGATAGCGAATGGAAGTTTCGGTGTAGATGATGTCGTTGATGATCAGCGGACCGGCTTGCGCCAACATTTCGAGTTGGCCGAGCGACCACTGCCACCAGTTCGAATCCTTGCTGACAAGGTCGAGCAGGATATTCGAATCGACCAGCGTCACGCGGTTACTCCCCGCGTGTCATGGCCATGATTTCATCGGTGGAAAGACCCGGTCCCGCGCTTCCGACCAAGTCGGCGAACCGGCTCGGCGGTTTCTGTCCGTCCGCCCGTTCAAACACAATGCTCCCGTCAGCGGCGCGGCGGAATTCGACTTTGCTGCCGGGCTTGATGCCGAGATGGTCGCGGATCGGTTTCGGGATCGTCACCTGACCTTTTTGCGTGACGGTGGTGGCCATCGCTGCCTCCGAGGTAATACTTTTCGAAGATATGGTATTACTTCGCTAAAAGTCCAGCGAATGCGATTTTGAAACCGGCATGATCTTGCCCCAAAACCGGGTTCCATTTCGGGATCATGCCGATGGTTAATCGCGTCTTAACCTCGGCGTCCTTATGTTAGGCATCCGTGTCTGTCCCGGCCCATGGATGCTTCGCTTTGGTGCGGTCGGGTTCCGAGAAAGTGCTGGCGTTTCAAGATGGTGATCTCCGCGACATCCGCTGCGGCGCAGTCGGCTTCCCCGCCCGGCGGCCAGCGCTCGCCGTTCGCGCGGCTGGCGGAGTTGCTGGCGCCCCATGAGCCGGGCCAGCCGCTGATCGCGATGTCGCTGGGCGAGCCGCAGCACCCGATCCCGCCGTTCGTGGGCTCGATTTTGTCCGAACATATCAACGACTTCGGCCGCTATCCCATCGCCAAGGGGATTTTGCCGTTCCGCACGGCGGCGGCGAACTGGCTCGATCGGCGCTATGCGCTCGCGCACCCGGTCGATCCGGAAACCGAAGTGCTGGTGCTCAACGGCAGCCGCGAGGGTCTGTTCTTCGCCGCCATCACCGCCGCGCGCTTCGTCGGGCCGCGGCAGGGCGTGCCTGCGATCCTGCTGCCGAATCCGTTCTATCCGGCCTATGCCGCCGGCGCTCAGGCGGCCGGCTGCGAGCCGATCTTCCTGCCGACCACCCGCGCCAACGGCTTTTTGCCCGATCTCGATGCGCTCGATCCGGCCACGCTGGCCCGCACGGTGGCGATCTACATCGCCTCGCCCGCCAACCCGCAGGGGTCGGTGGCCTCGCGGGCCTATTGCGATCGGCTGGTGGCACTGGCGCGACAATACGGCTTCATGATGCTCGCCGACGAGTGCTACTCCGAAATCTACACCAAGACCGCGCCCGGCAGCATGCTGGAAGCGGCGGGGCCGGATTTCGCCAATGTCGTGGTGTTCCAGTCGCTGTCGAAGCGCTCGAACCTGCCCGGCATGCGCGTCGGTTTCGTCGCCGGCGATCCGAGATTCCTCGCGGCGTTTCACGAGTTGCGCAACGTCGCCGCGCCGCAGGTGCCGGTGCCGCTGCAATACGTCGCGGCCGCCGCCTACAACGACGAGGCGCATGTCGAGGAGAACCGGAGGCTCTATCGGCTGAAGTTCGATCTTGCCGATCAGATCCTCGGCAATCGTTACGGCTACAGCCGCCCCGCCGGCGGCTTCTGCCTGTGGCTCGATGTCTCCGCTTACGGCGGCGACGAGGCGGCGACCGTGAAGCTTTTCAAGGACGGCGGCGTGCGGGTGATTCCGGGCAGCTATCTCGCCCGGCCGCAGGCCGACGGGAGCAATCCCGGCGCTGGTTATATCCGCGTCGCGATGGTGCAGGACAGTGAGACGGCCGCCGAGGCCTTGCATCGGCTGGTCGCGGTTTTGGATTAGATCGGGAATGAACACGCAGTCGGAGCGCACCGTCCTCTTTACCTCTCCCCATCGGGGAGAGGTCGGCACGCAGTGCCGGGTGAGGGGGATCGGGCATCCGATGAGATCGTGGGGGGGCGCCCCCCCCCCCCCCCCCCACCGGGAACGGGGGGGGGGGGGGGCACGGGGAGTGTGTATAAAAATATTATATTTATATTATATTGGGGGGGGTTTG
>JBQCHY010000098.1:0-28100 GCA_051954235.1 Xanthobacteraceae bacterium | reverse complement strand
CCCCATTCGGCGATGTTCAGGTAAAGTTCCAGCACCCGCTGTTTGGAGAGCACCAGATCAATCCACAACGCCAGCGGGAACTCCAGCCCCTTGCGGACGTAACTGCGGCCGGACCATAGGAACAGGTTCTTGGCCACCTGCTGAGTGATGGTTGAACCGCCACGACCGACATCGCCATCCTCGGCATCGGCCAGCACGTCCCGCACCGCATCCCAATCGACACCGTGATGGCTGCAAAACCGGGCATCCTCGGATGCAATGACCGTGCGTGGCAGCACCGGAGCGACGTTCTTGAAGTCAATCCACTCCCGCGTCACCGGCGCGCCGGTTATTCGGCGCCAAAGCATCAAGGTCGAGACCGGATGACCACCGGCGTACACGAGAGTCAGCACGTAGGGCGCGGCCAGCAGCAACACCAAAAGAACAAACGCAAAACGGATGAATTTCCGCATCAGGCCGGGATATGCGCGGGATCGAAGTGGATGGCAGCGGACAAACCAACCTCTCCCGGCGGTTAACTGAGATGCTCAACGGCCAGGTTCGGCCGCCACGGACAGAATTGACGAAGCGAGAGCCTTGCTATCAATGTCGCCCGAAAGATTATCCGGAGCCATTCTAAATGACCACCGCTACTTCATCGCAGGACTTCGCCGAGCGGCTCGACGCCACCGCGGCCGACACCGAGGCGCTGCTCGGCCAGTTGCTGTCCGACACCTTGCTACCGGACGAGATCGCACGGCCGCGCCGTGTGATGGAGGCAATGCGCTATTCGACGCTCGGCGGCGGCAAGCGGCTGCGGCCATTCCTCGTGGTCGAGAGTTCCGCCGTGTTCGGCGTACCGCGCGCCGCGGCGCTGCTTGCCGGCGCCGCGCTGGAATGCATTCACTGCTATTCGCTGATTCACGACGACTTGCCGGCGATGGACAACAGCGAATTGCGACGCGGCCGTCCGACGCTGCACAAGCAATATGACGACGCCACCGCCATCCTCGCCGGCGACGGCCTGCTGACCTTGGCATTCGATATCATCAGTCGTGACGAACTGCACAGCGATCCGATGGTGCGGCTGTTGCTAACGCGGGCACTGGCGCGCGCTTCCGGCATCGGCGGCATGGTCGGCGGGCAGATGCTTGACCTCGCCGGCGAAGGCCGCTTCGGCGACCGCGAACCGGTCGACGTCGCGCGGTTGCAGCAGATGAAAACCGGCGCGCTGCTCCGCTACGGCTGCATCGCCGGCGCCATTCTCGGACAAGCCTCGCAGAAGGATTATCAGGCGCTCGACGACTACGGCCGCGCGCTCGGCGAAGCCTTCCAGATCGCCGACGACCTGCTCGACGTCGAAGGCGACGCGGCTGCGCTCGGCAAGCAGACTGGGCAGGATGCCGCGCTCGGCAAAACCACATTCGTCACCCAACTCGGCGTCGACGGCGCCAAGCAACGGGTGCGCGATCTGATCACCAAGGCCGACAACGCGCTGGCACCGTTCGGCGCGCGCGGCGATGTGCTTCGCGCCACCGCGCGCTTCGTTGCCGACCGCAAGAACTAAGCGGCACGATGAGCGGCGCCCCCGAACAGGACCAGCGCCTCGTCCGCTTTCATCGCCTGCCGCGCGTGCTACGCATTTTTTATGGGCGCCCGCGCACATCCAGCTCGATCGCGCTCGGCATCGTGGTGTTTTTCCTGTTGCCGGAAACGCTGCGGCTGGTGAGCCGGTCGCTGATCGGCTGGGATACGTTCATCGTCAGCTATCTGTTGCTGACCTACGGCATGATCCTGCGTGAAGGCGTCCGGCACGTCCGCCGCTATGCCATCATGCAGGACGACGGCCGCTTCATCATCCTGATGGTCACCGCCCTCGGCGCGTTCGCAAGCCTCGCCGGCATCGTCTCCGAACTCACCGCGTCGCATCGCGGGACTTTCGAACTTGCCCTGGTGATCACTACCATCGCGCTGACCTGGGCCGCGGTTCACACCACCTTCGCGCTGCACTACGCGCATGAGTATTATCGCAACATCAAACCCGGCGGATTGGCCTTCCCAAGTGGCGGCCCGGATAGCCCGGCCCCGGACTATTGGGACTTCGTCTACTTCTCGTTCGTGATCGGCATGACGGCGCAGGTGTCCGACGTCGGCATCACTGACAAAATTATCCGCCGCACCGCCACCGTGCACGGCATCATCTCATTCGTCTTCAACACCGCGCTGCTCGCGCTGATGATCAACATCATCGCCAGCGCGATCTAAATGAAGTGATTGCCGCGAGGGCATCGGGCATCGTCACAATGACCGTCCGATATCCCGCGCCATGCGGGGCAATTGCGCAAAATAGTAGCCGTCATACAGAGAGGCATCGATGCCGTAAAAGATCGCCGCGACAAATAATATAATCAGGATCATTCGGATGGCTTTTTGCCCATTGGCTCGAACCATCAAAAGCCAATAAGCTGCGACGGCCGACTTGGTTTCCGGAGCCTCGGCCGCGAGGCACCAGAATCCGGGACCGTATGATTTTGGCCTGACGTGTTTTCGCGAGCCGGCATCATTCTCGGGTTGAGCCCGAGGCTGCGCTGCGTTCGCCAATGTTTGAGGAGGTAATAACCTTGACCTACAATCGCTCCACCGTCGAAGCCGTGGTTCAGCACTATTTCGACGGGCTTTATGAAGGAAATGCCGACACCCTCGACGCAATCTTCCATCCCACCGCCGACCTGCGTTGGGTCGAAAAGGGCGACCTCAAGGTGCTGACGGTGCCGGACTGGCTCGCATGGGTGCGCAAGCGGCCATCCGCCAAGGCCGAAGGCAAGCCGCGCGACGACTTCATCGTCACCATCGATCGCTCCGACGATAAGACCGCCTTCATCAAAGTCAAATGCCAGCTACCGCCGCGCTACTTCACCGATTATCTCGTGGCGATGAAGCTCTCCGACGGCTGGCGCATCGTCTCGAAATCCTATCGCTACGATCTCGTCGAGTAGCCTTCCCGCGCATTGCGGAACTTGGTTCGGCAACTTACCTGATGCAACGACGATGCCTGGATCGAATCCGGGCATCGCCACCTCCAGCCCCGCTTGAACCGGCGCGCCTTTCGCATGATCGCGACCTTCCTCACCTTCCTGCTGATCCTGACCGTTCTCGCCGCCTCGGCGACGCTGGCGCGCAAGCTCACCATTGCGCCGGCTATCGTCTTTCTTGTGGTCGGTATCGTCATTGCGTTTCTGCCCGGCTTCCCGCGCATCGAAATGAAGCCGGAAGGCGTGCTGCTGCTGGTGTTGCCGCCGCTGATTTATTCCGCCGGCGTGGCGATGAGCTGGCGCGAATTCAAGCACAACCTGCGACCTATCACGCTGTTGGCCATCGGCTGCGTGATCTTCACCACCGTGCTGGTCGCCGCCGCCGCGCATTGGTTGCTGGGCATGCCGTGGAGCGTCGGCTTCGTGCTCGGCGCCATCGTCTCGCCGCCCGACGTGGTGGCGCCATTGGCGATCGCCAAGCGGCTGAAGCTGCCGCATCGCATTCTCGTCATCCTCGAAGGCGAAGGTCTGGCAAATGACGCGACCGCGCTGATCCTCTATCGCTTCGCGGTGCTGGCGGTGAGCACTGGTGCCTTCTCGCTCTCCACCGCCACCGAAACGTTCTTCGCGATCGTGTTCGGCGAAGTGATTTTCGGCATCCTCGTCGGCTGGTTCAGCCTGCGGCTGCGCAAGTGGGCGCGCGATCCCCGCGTCGAAATCTCGCTGGCGTTGCTGACGCCCTATCTCGCCTTCTGGGTGCCGGAACATCTCGGCGGATCGGGCGTGCTCGCCACCGTCGCCGCCGGACTCTATGTCAGCTGGAACGGCCCGCTGCTGATTCCGTCCGCGACGCGTCTGCAAGGAGTTTTTTTCTGGGATTTTGTGATCTGGCTGATCGAGGGCCTGCTGTTCCTCACCATCGGCTTCCAATTGCGTTTGTTGCTGGAGAAAGCCCACGCACTGCCGATGAATGAAATCATCGGCGCGATCGCGATCACCTCCGTGATCGTCATCGTCGCCCGATTCCTCTGGGTGTTTCCGGGGACTTACTTGCAAACGCTGCTGATGCGACGGCGACATCCCGCGACGCAGCGACCGCCGTGGCGTGAGATTGTGGTGATCGGATTCACCGGAATCCGCGGCGTGGTGTCGCTTGCGGTCGCGCTCGCGATTCCGCTAACACTGCCGAACGGCGATCCGTTTCCGTATCGCGACCTGATCCTGTTCGTCGCCTTCGGCGTCATCTTCGTGACGCTGGTGGGAATCGGGTTGACGCTGCCGTGGGTCGTGAAAGGGCTCGGCCTGTCGCGCCATGGACTGGCGGAAGCCGTTGCCGAGCGCGAGGCCGAGATCGCCGCGCGCCGCGAGATCATCGGCTCGGCGCGCGGTGAACTCGACCGCATTATCAGGGACCGCAACCTGCCGGAAAGCCTCGCGCGTTTCCTCGAAGCGCGGCACGAGACGCGGATGCGTGCGCTGCCGGACCCCCCCGCCGAGGCCGGGCAACCGACGCCGGCGACCAAGGGTGCGGGGCTCGTGCGCGAGATCATCGCCATCGAGCGCACGCTGCTGCACAAGCTGTTGCGCGACGGCAAGATCACCGACGAAACACGGCGCCGCATCGAGCGCGATCTCGATCTGGAAGAGGCCGCCATCGACAATCGGGAAAAGAATTCGCCGCTGTAAGAACAGAAGTGGCGAAATGCTCTATCGCCGTCATGCCCGGCTTTATGCCGGGCATCCACGTCTTGAAAACATCGGCAGCAAAAACGTGGATGGCCGGGACATAGGCGAGCGAAGCGACGCCGTTCTTCGAACGGCTATGTCCGGCCATGACAATGAGAGTCAGTGTGATTGCGGCTGAAACTTACTCCGCCGCCGTCACCTCGGGCGTCTTCGCGCCCGTGCCGCCGTAGCGCTGATCGATGTAGTCGATCACCAGCGCCTTGAAGTCGGCGGCGATGGTCGGGCCGCGCAACGTGCGGAATTTCTTGCCGTCGACGAAGACAGGCGCGGACGGTGCTTCGCCGGTGCCGGGCAGCGAGATGCCGATGTCGGCGTGCTTGGATTCGCCGGGGCCGTTGACGATGCAGCCCATCACCGCGACGTTGAGCGCTTCGACGCCGGGATACTGTGTCTTCCACGTCGGCATTTCATCGCGGATGAAATCCTGAATGCTGCGCGCCAGTTCCTGGAACGTGGTCGAGGTGGTGCGGCCGCAACCGGGACACGCCGCGACCAGCGGCACGAAGGTGCGGAAGCCCATGGTCTGCAACAATTCCTGCGCGACCTGAACTTCACGGGTGCGATCGCCGCCGGGCTCCGGCGTCAGCGAAATGCGGATGGTATCGCCGATGCCCTGTTGCAACAGAATGCCGAGTGCGGCCGACGACGCCACGATGCCCTTCGAGCCCATGCCCGCTTCGGTGAGGCCGAGGTGGATAGCGTAATCGGAACGCGATGCGAGATCCTGATAGACCGCGATCAGATCCTGCACGGCGGAGACTTTCGCCGACAGGATGATGCGGTTCTTCGGCAGGCCGATTTCCTCGGCGCGCTCGGCGGACGACAGCGCCGATTGCACCATCGCCTCGCGCATCACCGCACGGGCGTCGCGCGGATTCGGTTGCTTGGCGTTCTCTTCCATCAGGTACGTCAGCAATTCCTGATCGAGCGAGCCCCAGTTGGCGCCGATGCGCACCGGCTTGCCGTACTTGATGGCGAATTCGACGATGTCCGAAAATTGCTTATCGCGCTTGTCCTTGAAGCCGACGTTGCCCGGATTGATCCGGTATTTGTCGAGCGCTTCGGCGCAGGCCGGATGATCAGCCAGCAGCTTGTGACCAATGTAATGGAAGTCGCCGACCAGCGGCACGTTGACGCCGCGCTTGCGCAAGCCGTCGCGGATATGAGGGACGGCAGCCGCCGCCTCGTCGCGGTCGACGGTGATGCGGACCAGTTCGGACCCCGCCCGCGCCAGCGCCGCCACCTGCTCGACAGTGCCCGCAACGTCTGCGGTGTCGGTATTGGTCATCGACTGCACGACGATCGGCGCACCGCCGCCGACGGCGACGTGGCCAACCTTGACCTGGGTGGTTTTATGCCGCGGCTGCGGGCCGGCGACATCGATCTGGGACGGCTTTTCGGGCTTGTTCATGGCGTCTCGAATATCAGGTTTTTGGCGGTTTCAGCAATGGATCAGTCGTATGAGGTGCAGGCCGGTTCACCAGGTACAGCCCCGCGGTGACCAGCACCGCCGCGACCCCAAAGGCGGCCGTCAATGGCTCGCCGAGGATGAAATAGCCTGCCGCGACGCCAAATAAAGGGGTTACGAAGGTAAATGCCGACAATTTGCTCGCCGAGTAGGTCTTGATCATCCCAAACCAGAGCAGGAATGTGGCGCCGACAACCCAGACCGCCTGATAAAGCATCAGCAGGATCGAAAGGGTTGTAGGAACCCGGCTGATGGATTCGCCGCTGATCAGCGCTGCCGCCCCCAGAATCGGCAACGAGATAACCAATTGATAGGACAACCCTTTCTCGGCCGGCGCGTGGCGCAGCCGACTGGCCTTGACGATCAGCGTGGTCGCCGCCCAGAGGCTCCCCGCCGCGATCATGAAGGCGTCGCCCAGCATCACCTTGGCATCGACGTTCGGCTGCGGCACGCCGATCGCCACCGCCACGCCCACGAAGGACAATGCCAGCCCGGCCCATTGCAGTCGGCTCATGCGCTCGCCGAGATAGCGATATGACCCGAAGGCAACGAAAAACGGCGCGGTGTAGAGAAAGACCGAGGCTCTGGACGCTGTGGTCCACATCAGTCCGCTATACAGGAAGATAAATTCGATGCCGAACAGCGTCCCCGCCCAGAGGCCTGCACGCAGCGTGCCGTCAGAGGTCAGTAGACTCACACGGCGGACCAGGGCCACCAGCAGGATAACCACCAATCCACCGAGCGAACGCAAGAACGCCTGCGTCAACGGCGGAATGTCGGGCAGCACCAGCTTAACCACGACCTGATTGAAGCCCCAGGTCAAGCAAAGCAGCAAAACCAGTGCGATTGCCGAGGTATCGAGCGGGCGTTCCGTGGAGGACGGCGGCGTTTCGGTCATCGCGTCAGTTCATTCCCGCAAAGGGCTTTCCTGCGTCTATTTCCGGCGTGAGCCTGCCGGTTGCTATTCAATCAATGATAGCGATGCATCATTGTCTCGCCTGACAGTGTGCGCACGTTCCGGTGATTTCCACCACCGAAAGTTTCGGCACGAAGCCGGTCTGGCGCGCCGCGTCGTTCAGGCTCTGCGTCGCCGGTCCGGCGACGATTTCGCCCACCGAACCGCAGCGCTCGCAGATCAGAAACGCCACCATCGATGCCGCGTCGTGGTCGTGGGCGCAGGCAAGATACGCGTTGCGGCTCTCGATGCGATGCACGAGGCCGTTCGCCATCAGAAATTCGAGCGCACGATAGATCGTGATCGGCGCGGGCCGCGTCCGGTGGGTGGCAAGTTGATCGATCACCTCATAGGCGCCGAGCGGACGATGGCTCGACAACAACGCTTCCAGCACCTGACGACGAATCGGCGTGAACTTCTGCGCACGGCTGCGGCACACCCGCTCGGCATGCGCGAGGGCATCCGCGGCACAGCGGCCGTGATCGTGGTCGGGCGTTGGGAACACCGGCTTCGTCATCGTCATGGCCGCAATCTACCCCCATGCAGGCGATTTGACCCGTTGAATCGGGGTCTTTGCCGGAATTTTCAAGGCCTGCATCGCCATACCTTCATCACAATGAAATTAACGCGATGCAGTATTTTATATTGCATCGCAACATAAAAGCCCCAAATGGGCGGTCTGCTTTGCGACAAAGCATTGGAACCCGATACCGGCCTCGCGGCCACAACTGATTGGAACTGATCGTGACTGGCACCTGGAAATCCTATCTGGACGGTTTGACCCGCTGGAATCGGGTTGATCCGCCAAGCCTCGCTTCAACTGGACTCGATTCAACAAATCTCGGCGCAAGCATCGCCACCAGTTCGACCAAGAGGATCAATCTGGCGCTGCAAGGCGGCGGCGCGCACGGCGCCTTCACCTGGGGCGTGCTGGATGAACTTCTGGCCGACGAACGACTGGAGATCGCCGGCCTCTCCGGCGCGTCCGCCGGCGCCTTGAACGCTGTTATGGTCGCGGACGGTCTGGCGCGAGGCGGCCGCGACGAGGCACGACTGCGGCTCGGCGAGTTCTGGCGCGCAACGAGCGCCGGTGGCGATCTGCCGGCAGTTCAGCGCGCGGTGGCCGACCGGTTGTTCTCGATGATGCCGTTCGCGGCGACGCCAGTGCAGAACTGGCTCGAGGCGATGTCGCACTACTTTTCGCCCTACGAACTCAATCCGCTCAACATCAATCCGCTGAAGGATCTCATTGCCCGCTTCGTCGATTTCGACGCGGTGCGCGCCGGCGGCGTGCCGGTGTTCATCGCCGCCACCAACGTGCACACCGGCCGCCTGCGGATTTTCTCCGGCGACGCGCTGTCCGCCGACGCGGTGATGGCCTCCGCCGCCCTGCCCTTCATGTTCCGCGCGGTCGAGATCGACGGCGTGCCCTATTGGGACGGCGGCTACATGGGCAATCCGGCGATCTTTCCGTTCCTGCATGAAACGGATGCCGACGACGTGCTGGTGGTGCAGATCAATCCGGTGACGCGTACCACCACGCCGCGCACCTCCGCCGAGATCGTCAACCGGCTGAACGAGATTACCTTCAACTCGGCGCTGATCGCCGAACTGCGCAGCATGGATTTCGCCAATCAACTAATCGACAACGGTCGCTTTCCGCACGGCGCAAGGCAGAATCCTTACCGCAAGTTGCATGTCCACCGCATCCATCTTGGCAGCCTCGGCGAGCGCCTCAGCGCCTCGAGCAAGATGCAAACCGACTTCGACTTCTTCAAACTGCTGCATCGCGCCGGACAGCGCGCCGCGCGCGGTTTCCTTGAACACCATTTCGACGATATCGGCCGGCGCAGCACGCTCGACCTCGCGGCAGAATCCGGCATCGAATGGAGTTGACTACGGATCGAACCAACACATTCACGGCCTCGTGAAATGGCCGTGGGTCGGATGCCTTAAGCATTCGGTAGCCATGTATTTGTCGCAGGGCAGCGTTGGCAACGCGCGAATGGAAAAATCGTAAGCCTTGCTTATTATATCGCTCACTTAGGGTTTGGTCGAACTGCGTTGAATCAAACCCGTCGTTACCTTTTTGTTTGAGCATGACACTGTCCGAAAATCGGTTTTCACTTTTCGGGATCGTGCTCTCGGAACTGAGCGATGACCCGATCCGGACCCATTGATGCCGACTTCCTGTTTGCCCTGTTCGAGGTGCAACGGCTGTTGCGGCTCTATGCCGACAAGCAGGCATCGCAGTATGGGTTGACCCGGACGCAGTGGGCGGTGCTGGCCAAGGTCAACCGCACCGAAGGACTAAAGCAGGCGGAAATCGCCGAAATGCTTGAGATCCAGCCGATCACCTTGACGCGACTGATCGACAAGCTCTGCAAAAACGGTCTGCTCGAGCGCCGCAACGATGCCGCCGACCGTCGCATTAATCGTTTGTATCTGACCAAGGCCGCGCGCCCGCTGATGGCGAAACTTGCCGCCTTGCGCTCCGAAGTCGTCGCCACCGCCTGCACCGGCTTCAGCCACGCCGAAGTTCATCGGCTGGTCGAGCAACTCGAAACCATCAAGGACAATGTCCGCGACGCGCTGCAAACCGCGCCCGGTGCAACAAAGCTAACGAAGTTGAAGGAACGCCGGTATGGCTGAACCCGCCCTGAAACTCGCGCCCGAGCAGAAATCCAATCCGCCGGCACCGCAAGCGGAGGCTCCGATGGCCCAGCGGCGCGGCCTCGCGGCCGGCTTTCGGCGTTATCGCCGCCCGTTGCTTCTGATCGTGCTGCCGCTGCTCACTGTGATCGCCGGCATCACCTTCTATCTGAGCGGCGGCCGTTACGTCACAACTGACGACGCTTATGTCGGCGCGCAGAAGGTGCTGATCACCCCGGATATCTCCGGCAAGATCGACAAGGTGATGATCCGCGAAGGCCAGCAGGTGAACAAGGGCGATCTGTTGTTCGAGATCGATCCGGTGCCGTTCCGCCTCGCCGTCGAGCAGGCCAAGGCGAAGCTGCATGAAGCCACGGTGACCTACAACGACCTCATCGCCAATCTGAAGCTCTATGCCCGTTCGTCCGAACTGTCGGAGCAAAGCATCGACCTGAAGCAACGCGACGTCGAGCGCAAGTCGGCGCTAGTCAAGAGCAACTCGGGCTCGCAACTCGATCTTGAGAAGAGCGTCGCGGGGCTGGTTCAGGCGCAATCGCTCAACCAGTTGCTGCAACAGCGCATCACCAGCGCGAAGACCCAATTGCTTGGCAACCCCGATCTGCCGCTCGAGCAATTCCCGGCTTACATGCAAGCCAAGGCGGCACTCGACGAGGCCCAGCGCAATCTCGACCACACCGAACTGCGCGCACCGATCAACGGCATCGCCACCCAGGTCGACAACATCCAGCTCGGCCGCTTCGTAGCCGCAGGCACGCCGGTGTTCAGCGTCATCGACACTTCAGCGCCGTGGGTCGATGCCAATCCGAAGGAATCCGATTTCACCTACGTTGCGGTCGGACAGTCGGTGACGCTCGACGTCGATGCGTTCCCCGATCACCAGTTCAAGGGAACGGTCGGCTCGCTCAGCCCCGGCACCGGTGCGACCTTCGCAATCCTGCCGCCGCAGAACGCCACCGGCAACTTCGTCAAGATCGTGCAGCGCGTTCCCGTGCGCATCTATTTCGACAAGAATGATGCCGCGGTGCAGCGCCTCAAGGCCGGCATGAGCACCTATGTCACCATCGATACCGAGCACAAGCGAACGCTTGCCGGCCTGTTCGGTTTCGGCGCCGCCAAGGCTCCCGCCAAAGCCGGGAAATAACCATGACAAGCGCCGCCGCACATCCTGTTGCGGTGCCGGGCCTGCGCCGGAACATGGTGACGATTTGCGCCATGACCGCGACCATCATGCAGGCGCTCGACACCACCATCGCCAACGTGGCGCTGCCCTACATGCAGGGCAGCCTGTCGGCGTCGCAGGACCAGATCAACTGGGTGCTGACCTCCTACATCGTCGCGGCCGCGATCATGACGGCGCCGGTCGGCTGGATCGCCAACCGTTTCGGCCGCAAGCGCATCTTCATCATCTGCTCCGCGGGCTTCACCATCGCCTCGGTGATGTGCGGCCTCGCGCAGGACATCACCCAGATGGTGGTGTTCCGGCTGCTGCAGGGCGTGTTCGGCGCGGCGCTGGTGCCGCTGTCGCAAGCGGTGATGCTGGACAGCTACGCCCTGCACGAACGCGCCAAGGCGATGGCCATCTGGGGCATGGGCGTGATGATGGGACCGATCATGGGTCCGTCGCTCGGCGCGTGGCTGACCGAAACCTATTCGTGGCACTGGGTGTTCTTCGTCAACCTGCCGTTCGGCGCCATCACCGTCATCGGCCTCATCATCTTCATGGACGAGACCAAGCTCGATACCAAGCTGCAATTCGACTGGCTCGGTTTCGCTGCGCTTGCGGTCGGCATCGGCGCATTGCAACTGGCGCTCGACCGCGGCGAACAGCTCGACTGGTTCAATTCGTGGGAAATCGTTCTCGAGTTCATTATCTCGGGTGTCGGCTTCTACTATTTCTTCGCGCATTCGTTCACGACCGACCGCCCGTTCATTCAATTCGCGATCTTCAAGGACAAGAATTTCGCCGCGGGTTGCGGTTTCATGGTGGTGATCGGCGTGGTGCTGTTCTCCACCATGGCGCTGGCGTCCCCGCTATTCCAGAACGCCTTCGGCTACCCGATCCTCACCGCCGGCCTGCTGCTGGCAACGCGCGGCAGCGGCACTTTCGTCGCCATGATGCTGGTCAGCCGGCTGATGAAGTATCTCGAAGCCAAGTACCTGATCGCGGTCGGACTATCGCTGATCGCCGTCACGCTGTACGACATGACGGCCTGGACCGCTGACACCCAGGTCAAAACCATCGTCATCAACAGCGTCATTCAGGGGTTCGGCCTCGGGTTGGTGTTCGTGCCGCTGACCACTGCGGCATTCCTCACGCTCCCCAATCACCTGCGCACCGACGGCACCTCGATGCTGACGCTGATCCGCAACGTCGCCAGCTCCATCGGCATTTCCATCGTCATTGCGCAACTGACGCGCGGCACGATCCATGCTCACGCCGTGCTGGCCGAACACGTCACCCCGTTCAACAATGCGCTGCAAATGCCCAACGTCACCGGCGTCATCAACCTGCAAACTGACGTCGGCCGAGCGATGATGGACGGGATTCTCTACGCCCAGGCACAGATCATCTCGTTCTCGCAAGACTTCGAGCTGGTGACACTGGTGACGCTGTGCGCAATTCCGCTGGCTTTCATCATGGGCTCGACGAAAGCCTCGATGCGCAACCCCGGCGCGCCCGATCATGCCGCTGTCATGGAGTGACGGCTTCCGTCATTGCGAGGAGCGTCAGCGACAAAGCAATCCAGCCTTTACTTCGTGGCTTTCTGGATTGCTTCGCTTCGCTCGCAATGACGATTTGATGCGTCAAACGTCGAAGAACACCGTCTCGTCATCTCCTTGCAGGTGAATATCGAGGCGATAGGTCGTACTGCCCGCTTCGCGCCTGGCGATCAAGGTTGTGCGCCGTTCCATCGGGACCAGCGCCAGGATCGGATCGGCGGCATTCTTGTCCGCTTCGTCATCGAAATAGATGCGTGTGTAGAGGTGTAGCAGCATGCCGCGCGCAAACACCGCGAGCAGGATGTGCGGGGCCTGCGGCTTGCCGTCGGGGTCGGGCACGATCCCCGGCTTGATGGTGTCGAACGAGAACTCGCCCTTGGCGCTGGTGCCGCAACGACCGAAGCCCTTGAAGGTGGCATTCGGCAGCGCCCGCTTGTCCTGCGGATCGGCAAAGCGCCCTTGTGCGTCGGCCTGCCAGATTTCCAGCATGGCATCGGGGATCACCGCGCCATCGCCGTCGAACACCTGGCCGGCGATGCGAATCCGATCGCCGGAAACGTCCGGCGTCACCAGATCGTTGCTGAACGCGTCGTTCCATTCGTACTTGCCGCCCGGCGTCAGCCCGTAAGCAAAATACGGACCGACGGTTTGCGAAGGCGTGAGGCCGGCCATTACTTGGTCTCCATCGGGGTGGCGTCGCGGCCGCGCAGGACAATGTCGAAGCGATAGCACAGCGCCCAGTCGGGCTTGGTGTTCTCCAGATCGAAGTTCGACACCATGCGCATCCGCGCTTTTTCGTCCGGCACCGAGTTGAAGATCGGATCGAACTCGAACAGCGGATCGCCGGGGAAATACATCTGCGTCACCAGCCGCGAGATAAAGGCGTGGCCGAACACCGAGAAATGAATGTGCGCCGGCCGCCACGCGTTGGGATGATTGCCCCATGGATAGGCGCCGGGCTTGATGGTGACGAAGCGATAATAACCGTTGGCGTCGGTCTGCGCGCGACCGGCTCCGGTGAAGTTCGGATCGAGCGGCGCCGGATGCTGATCGACCATGTGGATATAGCGACCGCAGGCATTCGCCTGCCAGATTTCCAGCAACGTGTTCGGCACGCCGCGACCGTCCTCGTCACGCACATGACCATGCACGATGATGCGCTCGCCGAGCGGCTCGCCGCTGTGCTGGGTGGTGAGGTCGTGATCGTTCGGCCGCACCGTTTCGTGGCCGTAGACCGGGCCGGTCAGTTCGGAGAGCGTTTGCCGCATCAGGATCAGCGGCTTCTGCGGCGCGCGCTTCGGTGTGCTCTTGTAACCGGGGAACAGTCGTGGCGGATGCGCCGCGTTGCTCTCTTGCGGATAGATCAGCGTCATATCCCTAACTCCTCCCGCCGCCGCCCATCTCAGGCGGCGGTCATTCGTTATTGACCGGCCGCGAGCCGGCGATCAGTTCAGCTTCTCGAGCGCCATCGCCACGCCTTGACCGACGCCGACGCACATCGTCGCCAGCGCCAGCTTGCCGCCGCGCTTCTCCATGCCGTGCACCGCAGTCATCGCCAACCGCGCACCGCTCATGCCGAGCGGATGGCCGAGCGCGATGGCGCCGCCGTGCGGGTTGACGAAATCGGCATCATCCTTGACCCCCAGTTGACGGAGACAGGCTATCCCCTGAGAGGCGAAGGCTTCGTTGAGCTCGATCAAATCGAAGTCGGAAATCTTCAGGCCGAGTCGCTCCATCAGCTTGCGCGTCGCCGGCACCGGGCCGATGCCCATGATGCGCGGCGGCACACCGGCCGAGGCAAGGCCGAGGATGCGCGCGCGCGGCGTCAGGCCGTGCTTCTTCACCGCCGCCTCGGAAGCGAGAATCATCGCCGCCGCGCCGTCGTTGACGCCGGATGCGTTGCCGGCGGTGACGGTGCCCGGATCGCGCACGATCGGCTTCAACTTGGCGAGCGCCTCAATGGTCGTATCGGGGCGCGGATGCTCGTCGGCGTCCACGATGGTCGGGCCGGCCTTGCCGCCCGGAATGCTGATCGGGGTTATCTCCTCGGCGAAGTAGCCCGACGCGATCGCCTTGCCGGCGCGCTGCTGCGAGCGGATCGCGAAGGCGTCCTGATCGGCGCGCGACACCTGGAATTCCTCGGCGACGTTCTCGCCAGTGGTCGGCATCGGATCGACGCCGTACTGCGCCTTCAGCAACGGATTGATGAAACGCCAGCCGATGGTGGTGTCGAACACCTCGGCGCTGCGCGAGAAGGCGGAGGTCGCCTTGCCCATCACGAACGGCGCGCGCGTCATCGATTCGACGCCGCCCGCAATCGCCAGATCGATTTCGCCGGCGCGAATGGCGCGGCCCGCAGCACCGACCGCGTCGAGGCCCGAGGCGCACAGCCGGTTCAAGGTCTGACCCGGCACCGAATCCGGCAGGCCCGCCAGCAGCAGCGCCATACGCGCAACGTTGCGGTTGTCCTCGCCGGCCTGGTTAGCCGAGCCGAAATAGACTTCGTCCACGGCAGTCCAGTCGAGGCCGGGATTGCGCTCCTTCAGCGCCTTGATCGGCGCCGCCGCGAGATCGTCGGCACGCACCTTGGCGAGCGAACCGCCGAAGCGGCCAATCGGGGTCCGGACAGCATCACAGAGAAACACGTCGCCCATGGTGAAAACTCCCCGATTGTGGCCGTCCCTGAATAGGACGCCGGATTGCATGAAATTCCAACGATGTCAGGTTTTAGGAAGCTATCCAAACGAGGTCAATTGACGGCGGCGCGAGCGGCCCCGCGTTCCGCGGCGGGGGGATATGCGCCCGCGCCGGGCGGGCCGTGATAAATGCCCGAAGCCGTGGAAATCGTGCATGAACGGGGGCGGCCCATAGGATCACCCGGCAAAACTCTGTAGTTTGCTGCCGTCATGCTCCAGTCCACCGCCCCTCGCACCACCGACACCGCCGCGCCGCCAGAACCGGTCGCGCGCGTCACGCCGATGATGGAACAGTACCTTGAGATCAAGGCAGCCAATCCGGGGCTGTTGCTGTTCTACCGCATGGGCGATTTCTACGAGCTGTTCTTCGAGGATGCGGAGGTGGCCTCGCGCGCGCTCGGCATAACGCTGACCAAGCGTGGCAAGCATCAAGGCGAAGACATCCCGATGTGCGGCGTGCCCGTGGAGCGTGCCGACGACTACCTGCATCGGTTGATCGAAAAGGGTCACCGCGTCGCCGTCTGCGAGCAGACCGAGGACCCGGCCGCCGCCCGCAAGCGCGGCAACAAGAGCGTGGTGAAGCGCGACGTGGTGCGGCTGGTGACGCCCGGCACGTTGACCGAGGACAACCTGCTCGACGCCCGCGCCAACAACTATCTGCTGGCGCTGGCGCGCGCCCGCGCCTCGTCGTCGGGCGAGGACCGCATCGGGTTGGCCTGGATCGACATCTCGACATCGGAATTCATGGTGACCGAAGTGAGCACCGGCGAACTCGGCGCGACGCTGGCGCGGATCAATCCGAACGAGGTCATCGTCACCGATGCGCTCTATGGCGATGCGGTGCTCGGCCCGCTGCTGCGCGAACTGCCCGCTGTGACGCCGCTGACGCGCGACGTGTTCGACTCGGCCACCGCCGAACGGCGGCTGTGCGACTATTTCGCGGTGGCGACAATGGATGGCCTCAGCGCGATGTCGCGGCTGGAAACGACCGCCGCGGCCGCCGCCGTCACCTATGTCGACCGCACCCAGGTCGGCAGGCGGGTGCCGCTGTCGCCGCCGGCGCGCGAGATCACCGGCGCCACCATGGCGATCGATCCCGCGACCCGCGCCAATCTCGAACTGACGCGGACCCTCGGCGGCGAACGGCGCGGTTCGCTGCTCGACGCCATCGACCTCACCGTCACCGCCGCCGGATCGCGACTGCTGGCGCAGCGCCTCGCAGCACCTTTGACCGATACCGCCGCCATCACTCATCGCCTCGATGCCGTCAGCGCCTTCGTCGAGGACGTCGCCGCACGTGACGATTTGCGCGCCATCCTGCGTGCCGCGCCGGACATGTCGCGCGCACTGGCGCGGCTGTCGGTCGGTCGTGGCGGCCCGCGCGATCTGGCCGGCCTGCGCGACGGCATTTTCGCCGCCGATCAGGCGTTACAACGGTTGCAGCAGTTCGACGGTCTGCCGCGCGATTTGCAAACCGTCGCCGCAGCGCTGCAACGCCCGTCGCGCGACCTCGCCCATGAATTCGCCCGCGCGCTCGACGAGCAACTGCCGCTGTTGAAGCGCGACGGCGGCTTCGTCCGCGCAGGCTACGCCGCCGCGCTCGACGAAACCCGCAAGCTGCGCGACGATTCGCGGCGCGTGGTGGCCGAGATGCAGGCGCGCTACGCCGACGATACCGGCATCAAGGCGCTGAAAATCCGGCACAACAACGTGCTCGGCTATTTCGTCGAGGTCACCGCGCAGCACGGCGACAAGCTGATGACGGCGCCACTCAACGCCACCTTCATCCATCGCCAGACCCTGGCGGGACAGGTGCGCTTCACCACATCGGAGCTTGGCGAGATCGAAGCCAAGATCGCCAACGCCGGCGACCGCGCGCTCGGCCTCGAACTCGATACCTTCGAGCAGCTCTGCGCGGTGGCGATCGAAGCCGGCGACGATCTACGCGCCGCCGCCCACGCCTTCGCGGTGCTCGACGTCGCGACTGCGCTGGCGAAACTCGCCGTCGATGAAAATTATGTGCGGCCGGAAGTGGATTCTTCGCTCGGCTTCGCGATCGAAGGCGGACGCCATCCGGTGGTCGAGCAGGCGCTCAAGCGCGACGGCCAGCCCTTCATCGCTAATGCCTGTGATCTGTCGCCAGGACCGGCGCAAGCCTCTGGGCAAATCTGGCTGATCACCGGCCCCAACATGGCCGGTAAGTCGACCTTCCTCCGCCAGAACGCCCTGATCGCGCTCTTGGCGCAGACCGGCGGTTTTGTCCCCGCCTCGCGCGCGCGGATCGGCGTGGTCGACCGGCTGTTCTCGCGCGTCGGCGCCGCCGACGATCTGGCGCGCGGCCGCTCCACCTTCATGGTGGAGATGGTGGAAACCGCCGCCATCCTCAATCAGGCCGGCGAGCGCGCGCTGGTGATACTCGACGAGATTGGCCGCGGCACCGCGACGTTCGATGGCCTCTCGATTGCCTGGGCCGCCATTGAACACCTGCATGAATCCAACAAGTGCCGCACGCTGTTCGCGACGCATTATCACGAACTCACCGCGCTGTCGGCGCGGCTGCCGCGCCTGTTCAACGCCACCGTGCGCGTCAAGGAATGGCACGGCGATGTGGTGTTCCTGCACGAGGTGCTGCCGGGATCGGCGGATCGTTCCTACGGCATTCAGGTGGCGAAGCTCGCCGGCCTGCCGCCGGGCGTCATCACCCGCGCCAAGGCGGTACTGGCCAAACTCGAAGCCAACGATCGCGGACAAACCACACGCGCGCTGACCGACGACCTGCCGCTGTTCGCGGTGCCGTCGCGTGCGGCAGCCGACCCGCAACCGCCGAGCGAAGCCGAACAACTGATCGCGGCGCTCACCGCGCTGCATCCCGACGAAATGTCGCCGCGCGAGGCGCTCGATGCGCTCTATGCCTTAAAAGCGAAGTTGCCGAAAGACTAATTAGCCCGTCGCGTCCCACCGGCTGAACGCCCACAGGCCGAGATTCCAGCAGACACAGACGACCAATCCGAGGATCAGCCCCGCAGCCGATCCGAGATACAGCGCGCCGAGATGAAGCGTCGTCAGCCCGAGGCCGAAACCGACCAGCCCCCACAGTCCGTTGGCAAGCACCGCCGCCGTGGCGCGGCCGCCGATGCGCGGATGCAGAATGATCATCAGGCTCGATGAGACGATGGGAAACACCGCCAGAATCCCGGTGACCGCCGGGCCGACCCGGTTCGATAGTCCCACAACCATCGCAACCATCAATGCCACCAGCAACGCGCGTAGCGGAATGTCGTACCAGCGCCGCCGGATCGGCGGCATCACCACCTTGCGATAGCGTTGCGCCAGCGGCAGGCAGACCGCGCAGACCAGCGCATTGACAGCGAGCGCACCGGCCAGCGACCAGGTCATGGCGTGCGCCAGCGACGCCAGCGCCAGCCACGCTAATATCGCCGTCCCGAAGCTGGCCAGCGCTCCGTGCCGCTGCGCCATCATCGCGTAGATCATGCCGAACGCGATGATGACGGCATTGATCGGCAGCGCGGCAAGCGCACTCGCCGCAATGAAAGCGGCCTCATGATCGAGGGAGAGAAAGACATAGACCGGGCCGGTGTAAACCGGAAGCGTCGCCACCAGCGCGCCGATCACCGGTCCCGTTCGCTCGGTGACGATCGAAGCGGTTACCACGAACGCAGCGGTCACCACCATGCGCAGCAATAGCGCCAGCGCAAATGCGAGATCGGGGGAGAGCGACATAAACGCGTCATGCCCGGCTTTGCGCCGGGCATCTACGTCCTAATTTGCATTGATGGAATGCACGAAACCGGCGAGGGGTGCGCCGATCAGACGCGATGCATCTCGACCGACATCTTCGGCCCGTTCTTGATGGTCTGATAGACCACGCAATAACGCTCCGTCAGCTTCAGCAGCAGATCGAGCTTGTCTTGCGGCGCGTCGGTATCGACATCGAAGCGCAGGCGGATTTCGGCGAAGCCGACCGGGGCTTCCTTGTCGACGCCGAGCGTGCCGCGAAAATCGAGATCGCCTTCGGCGGAGACGCGCCCTTCCTTCAACGGCACCTCGATTGCGGTCGCGACCGACTTCAAGGTCACACCGGCGCAGGCCACCAGCGCTTCCAGCAGCATGTCGCCCGAGCACAGTTCAAGGCCCGAACCGCCGCTCGCCGGATGCAGGCCCGCCATCGCGATCGCGCGCCCGGTTTCGAGCTTGCAGGCGATGCCCTCGCTGTCGGTCGAGCCCCTCGCCTTCAGCGTGATCAATCCCGATGTCGGATCGTTCCTGTAGCGCTCCTTGATCGGCGCCTGCATCGCGCGAAGTTCGGTCGCGTCCATGACTGGTCTTTCTCCTGATATGTCGATCGGTTGCCGCGATCTTATAACGAATTCACGCCCACTGGATACCGCATCACCACCACATCGCCTCGCCGGTGAGAGATTGGTCCTGACGATCCGGCACCGCGCGGTCGAGCGAATGATCGAGCGAGGTGAGCACCCTCCGCTTGAGGTCCTCGAACAGCGCCGAGGCCCGGTCGCGCGGACGCGACAGGAACACCGGGATTTCCTCGAACAGACGTCCCGGCCGCGGCCGCATCACCACAATGCGGTCGGCCAGCACCACCGCCTCGTCGACGTCGTGGGTCACCAGGATCAGCGTCGGACGCGAATCCGCCCAGAGGTCGAGCAGATGGTCCTGCAAGTCACGTCGCGTGAAGGCATCGAGCGCGGAGAACGGCTCATCGAGCAGCAACACCTCGGGACGCGGCACCAGCGCGCGCGCGATCGCGACGCGTTGTGCCTGTCCGCCGGAGAGTTCGCGCGGCCACACGCCGGCCTTGTCGGCGAGACCGACACGGCTCAGCGCCTTGGCGACGCGCGCGGCACGCTCCGCTTTCGGCAATCCGTCGAGTCCGAACGCGACGTTGTCGGCGACGCTCAGCCACGGCAGCAAACGCGGCTCCTGAAAGATGATGCCGATCTTCGGATGCGGCGCGGTGATGACGTCGCCGTCCAGCGTGATGCTGCCGCGGCTGGCGCGGTCGAGCCCGGCGATAGCGCGCAACAAAGTCGACTTGCCGCAGCCGGAACCGCCTATCACCGCGACAATCTCGCCGGGCTTGATCGACGCCGAGAAGCGTTCGAGCGCGTTGACGCCGTTAGGATAGGTCTTGCCGACCTGATCGAGCCGCAGCATCACGCCTCTCCTGCCTGCTGGCCGTAGGCGTCCTGCCAGCGCAAAAGCGGTGCGGTCGCGACCTCGATCAGCCAGTCGGTGGTCTTGCCGATCACCGCGAAGGCGACGATGGCGGCGACGATCTGCGCCGGCTTGCCGAGTTGCTGGCCATCCATCAGCAGATAGCCGAGCCCTTCGGATGCGCCGAGCAATTCGGCCGCCACCACGAACATCCACCCGAGCCCGAGGCCGGAGCGGAGTGACATGATGTAGCTCGGCAGCACGGCGGGCAGCAGGATGCGACGCACCAGCGCCGGCCCAGAGAGGCGAAATGCGCGGCCGACCTCGACGATCTTGCGGTCGACGCTGAGAATCGCGCCCATCACGCCGAGATAGACCGGGAAGAACACGCCGACCGCGATCAGCGCCACTTTCGACGCCTCGAAGATGCCGAACCATAAAATGAACAGCGGCACCCACGCGATCGAGGGTATCGCGCGCAGCGCCTGCAATGTCGGATCGAGCACCTGACGCGACAACGACGAGTAGCCGGCCACGGCGCCGACCAGCGTGCCGGCCAAGACGCCGAGCGCGAAGCCAGCGGCGACGCGCAACACCGTCGCCTGGGTGTGGGTCCACAATTCGCCGGTGCGCGCCAGCTCCAATAAGGTCGCGAAGATCACCGACGGCGGCGGCACCAGCCGTCCATCCGACCAGCCGAGATGGACCGCGAGCTCCCACGCCGCTCCGAGCCCGACCGGCAGCGCGAGGCCGAGCAGAAGGGACCGCAGATGACGCGTGCGGTTACGCGGTTGCGACGGCAGATCGGTTGCGGGAGCTTGAGCCAGGGTCATTTCAACGGCAGTCATGGCATGCTCGGTCGTGAAATGGAACCGGACGCGCCCGGCAAACCCGCGCGCGTCCGTCGATCCTTCATCAGGATTCCGCGCTCGCGCGGAATCAGTTCGTCAGTGGGACACTGTCGTCGATCAGCGAATCCAGCGTCGCCTTCACATCGACATTGGCGGCGATCACGCCGGCCTGCTGCAAGGCCAGACCGGCGGCGAGGATCGAAGCCCGCTGCGGCGCGCCGATCTTTGAATGCGTGATGTCGGTGCGCTCCTTGAGCTGCTTGTCGACAACCACGTCCGGCAGCTTGGTGACGGCGATGAAGGTCTTCTTCATCTCGTCGTAATTTGCGAGCGAGAACTTGCGCGCCTCCTCGTAGACCTTGAGCACGCGCTGAACCAGATCGGGATGATCCTTCAGGAACTGCTCGCGGACGTTGAGGATGCCCCAGGTGTTGGCGTCCTTGTTGCGATAGAACAGCCGCGCGCCGTCCTCGACTTCCGCCGCCGCCATCATCGGATCGAGCCCGGCCCAAGCCTGCACGTCGCCGCGCTTCAGCGCGGTCGCGCCGTCCGGGTGTTGCAGTAGCACCGGCTTGATGTCCTTCTCGGACAGGCCGACGCTTTGCAGCGCGCGCACCAAGAAGATGTGCGGATCGGTGCCGCGCGTCACCGCGACGCGCTGGCCCTTGAGGTCCTCGATCTTGGTGATCTTGGAATCTTTCGCGGTAACCAGAGCGGTCCATTCCGGTTGCGAATAGACGTAGATCGACTTGATCGGGTTGCCGTTGATCTTGGCGACCAGCGCCGCCGAGCCCGCGGTCGAGCCGAAATCGATCGAACCGGCATTGAGGAATTCAAGCGCCTTGTTGGAGCCGGCCGATTGCACCCAGCGAATCTTGATGCCGTCCTTCTCGAATTCCTTCTCGAGCAGACCCTTGTCCTTCAACACCATCGAGACGGGATTGTAGGTCGCCCAATCGACGCGGATTTCCTTCACCGGATCGGCGGCCAGCGCGGCGCCGGGGATGAGCAGCGAAACCGCCAGAGCCGCGGTCAGGCCGCGTCGCGAAATCTTGAACATGATCCTCTTTCTCCATTGCCGGGCGGCAGATCAGGTGGTGTTCTGAAGAAGTGCCTGCCCGCACCCTTGCTCTTGTAAAAGCCCATATATTCCAGCTACTTGTACGGTAGGACGGCCGAGAAAATCCGCCTAAAGAGCGGCGTGGTGCGAGAATGAAGCCACTGCAAAACTCCCGAAAATGAGGATGTTATGTCCGCGAGCCGTGGTCTAATGAATCGATGACAGCGCCCGCACCGTTCGATATCCGGATATGATGGATCACGCCGAAGCCCCGACGCCCGTTCCCGAGGCCATCTTCGATACCGCGCGGATCACGGCGGAGGTCGGCGCGTTGGCCGATCGCCACGCCGGCAACAACGATGCCTTCCGCTCGGCACTGTCGCACCTGCTCAAGGCCGAACTGCTTCAGGCGCGCGAGGCGGCGCAAGCAGCGCTATTGAAAGACCGGCACGGCCGCCATTGCGCCGAGCGGCTTTGCTTCGTGCAGGACGAGATCATCCGCATCCTGTTCGACGCCGCCACGCAGCATCTCTATCGCTCACCGATTCCGTCGGGCGCAGAGCGCATGGCGGTGGTCGCCACCGGCGGCTACGGGCGCGGGCTGATGGCGCCGGAGTCCGACATCGATCTGTTGTTCATTCTACCCTACAAGCAGACCGCGTGGGGTGAGCAGGTCGCCGAAGCAATCCTCTATTGCCTGTGGGACATGGGGCTGAAGGTCGGCCACGCGACGCGCTCGGTGGACGAGTCGATCCGTCAGGCGCGCGGCGACATGACGATCCGCACCGCCATTCTCGAAACGCGCTACCTCACCGGCGATCGCGGACTGTACGACGAACTGGTCGAGCGCTTCGACAAAGATGTGGTGCAAGGCACCGCGTCCGAATTCGTCACCGCCAAACTCGCCGAGCGCGAGGAACGCCACCGCCGCGCCGGGCAATCGCGCTATCTGGTGGAGCCCAACGTCAAGGACGGCAAGGGCGGCCTGCGCGACCTGCACACGCTGTTCTGGATCGCCAAGTACGTCTATCGCGTGCACGACACCGACGAGTTGCTGGAACGCGGCGTGTTCGACGCGCATGAATTCCGCACATTCCGGCGGTGCGCCGACTTCCTTTGGTCGGTTCGCTGCAACATGCATTTCCTGGCCGGCCGTCCGGAAGAACGGCTGTCATTCGATCTGCAACGCGAGATCGCCCAGCGGCTCGGCTACACCTCGCATCCGGGCATGCAGGACGTCGAACGCTTCATGAAGCACTACTTCCTGGTGGCGAAGGACGTCGGCGATCTCACCGCGATCCTGTGTGCCAAACTGGAGGACCAACAGGCCAAGCCGGCGCCCGTGCTGAGCCGGGTGATGGCGCGGCTGCGCCCCAGCACCAAGCGGCGGCGGGTGCCGGAGAGCGACGACTTCATCATCGACAACAACCGCATCTCGCTGGCGACGCCGGATGTGTTCCGGCGCGATCCGGTCAACCTGATCCGCATTTTCCGTCTCGCCCAGAAGAACAACCTCGCGTTCCACCCCGATGCGATGCGCGCGGTGACGCGGTCACTGCAACTGATCAACACCCAGGTTCGCGACGATCCCGAAGCCAACCGGCTGTTCATCGAAATTCTCACCTCGGATGACGCCGAGATCGTGCTGCGGCGGATGAACGAGACCCGCGTGCTCGGCCACTTCATCCGCGCCTTCGGCAAGATCGTCGCGATGATGCAATTCAACATGTATCATCACTACACCGTCGACGAACATCTGTTGCGCTGTGTCGGCTTTCTTCAGGAAATCGAGCGCGGCGGCAACGAGGAGTTCGCGCTCGCCTCCGACCTGATGCGCAAGATTCGCCCCGAGCATCGCGTTGTCATCTACGTCACGGTGCTGCTGCACGACATCGCCAAGGGACGGCCGGAGGATCACTCGATCGCCGGCGCCAAGGTGGCGCGGCGCTTATGCCCACGGCTCGGCCTCAATGCCGCCGACACCGCGCTGGTGGCATGGCTGATCGAGGAACACCTCACCATGTCCGGCGTGGCGCAGTCGCGCGACCTCTCCGACCGCAAGACCATCGAGAATTTCGCGGCCGTGGTGCAGTCGGTCGAGCACATGAAACTGCTCACCATCCTCACCACCGCCGATATTCGCGGCGTCGGGCCCGGTGTGTGGAACGGTTGGAAGGCGCAACTGCTGCGCACACTCTATTACGAAACCGAGCCGGTGCTGACCGGCGGCTTCTCCGAAGTCAATCGCACCCAACGCATCGAAGCGGCGCAGGCCGAATTCCGCGCCGCCTTCAAGGAATGGCCGGAAGCAGACCTGAATGCCTACATCGCCCGGCACTATCCGGCCTACTGGCTCAAGGTCGATCTGCCGCGCAAGATTCGCCACGCTCGCTTCCTGCACTCCGCCGAAGAGGGCAAGCACAAACTGGCGATCAATGTCGGCTTCGACGAAGCGCGCGGCGTCACCGAACTGACCATTCTCGCGCCGGACCATCCGTGGCTGCTGTCGATCATCGCCGGCGCCTGCGCGTCGGCCGGCGCCAACATCGTCGATGCGCAGATCTACACCACCACGGACGGGCTCGCGCTGGACACCATCGCCATCT
Organism: Xanthobacteraceae bacterium; assembly: GCA_051954235.1. GTDB lineage: Bacteria > Pseudomonadota > Alphaproteobacteria > Rhizobiales > Xanthobacteraceae > 62-47. The sequence continues at coordinate 3,117 of JBQCHY010000098.1, read as the reverse complement.
CGCGCGAATACGATCGCGACGAGGATGAAGGTCGCCGCGCCAGGCGCATCGGCGACATGATCGAGCAGGTGCTCGACGGCAAATTGCGGTTACCGGAAGTGGTTGCGCATCGCGTCGCCAGCCGGACCAAGCTGCGCCCCTTCGTGGTCGAGCCCGAGGTGATCATCAACAACCAGTGGTCGGATCGTCACACGGTGATCGAGGTGTCCGGCCTCGACAGGCCGGGCCTGCTCTATCAATTGACCACAGCGATTTCGAAGTTGAACCTGAACATCGCCTCGGCCCACGTCTCGACCTTCGGCGAGCGCGCCCGCGACGTTTTCTACGTTACCGACCTGATGGGCGCGCAGATCACCGCGCCGACGCGGCAGGCCGCGATCAAGCGCGCGCTGGTGCATCTGTTGACCAACGACTCGGTCGCGGCGTGACTCATGCGACTTCGCAACGCGACAACCGTCATACTCCGCGAAAGCGGAGTATGACGTATTTCGTATCGAGTCTGATATTCTCCCGCACCCGCCCGGATTACTGAATCGTCCGCCTTCGCGGACTATGACACTTCGTTTTTCGTTGGCTCTCGGGTGATGGTCAGGCGGCTCAACTTCGAACGATCATACTCAACCCACCGACGTCACGCCTTCATGCGCGAGCAGCCAGCGTTTACGCTCCAGCCCGCCGCCGTAACCGGTCAACGCGCCGGTTGAGCCGATGACGCGATGACACGGCACAATCACGCTGATCGGATTGGCGCCATTGGCGTGGCCGACAGCACGAACCGCTTTCGGCCTGTCGATCCGCGTCGCCAGCTTGCCATAGCTCGTGGTTGTGCCGGCTTTGATCTTGCGCAACGCCGACCACACCTCGCGCTGGAACGGCGTGCCGCCGAATCGGCATGGAACGGCGTCAAGCGCATCGAGATCGCTGGCGAAATAGCTTGCCAATGCCTGCTTGATCGCCGCCGGCGCGGCTCCTTCGGCCAGATCAGCACGACCATGTTGCTGGCGCATCAGTTCGGCCATGCGATGCTCGTAGTCGGCCCAGTCGAGCGCACACAATTGCCCATCCACGTCGGTGACAAGCAACGCCACACCGATCGGCGTCTCGAAACGATCCAGATAAAAACACTCCACTGGTCTTGCGGGCATCGGCGTATCCAAAAATTGCGTGTTAAGGTCGGAGGGTTCAGGTCTCGATTTGGGGGTTGTCATGACCATGATTGCGAACGTCCTGGTGGCGTTGGTCGCGTTGCTGCACATCTATTTCCTGATCCTCGAAATGTTTCTATGGACCAAGCCGACCGGTCTCAAGACGTTTGGCAACTCGCCCGAAAAGGCCAAGGACTCGGCCGTGCTCGCCGCCAATCAGGGGCTTTACAACGGGTTCCTTGCTATCGGTCTTTTTTGGGGTTTGATCCACCCGGTTTCCGGCTTCGGATTCCAGATCAAGGCGTTCTTCCTGCTCTGCGTGATCGCCGCCGGAATTTATGGGGCCATTAGCGTCAGCCGCCGCATCTTGTTCGTTCAGGCCGCACCCGCCGCGCTGGCGTTAATCCTGCTCTACTTTTCCTAAGCCACGTCTTAAACCACGGCGGCTGAAAACCGCGTGAACCTTGGCGGCCGTGCACGTTTCCCTTTGCATTGGCCAACTGCTTCCGCCAGTATCGCCGCAACGACGGCGCCAGCTTTGGCCGAATCGACCGTCGATCGACGCAAGACCGTGTCATACATAAGGGAAGAAATGACGATGAGGGATCGAGTTCTTAGTCTGACTGCCGCGTCCGCAATTGCCATCGCGCTGTCAGTCTCTCCGACTTACGCACAGAAGAAATACGACCCCGGCGCGAGCGATACCGAAATCAAGATCGGCCAGACCGTGCCGTTCAGCGGCCCGGCCTCGGCCTATGCAACCATCGGCAAGACCCAAGCCGCCTATTTCAAGATGATCAACGATCAGGGGGGCGTCAACGGCCGCAAGTTGAACCTGATCCAGTACGACGACGCCTACAGCCCGCCGAAGACCGTCGAACAGGTGCGCAAGCTGGTCGAGAGCGACGAAGTGCTGCTCACCTTCCAACTGGTCGGCACCCCGCCCAATGCGGCTGTCCAGAAGTACCTCAACACGAAGAAGGTGCCGCAACTGTTCGCGGCGACCGGCGCCTCGCGCTTCACCGATCCGAAGAACTATCCGTGGACGATGGGTTTCAACCCGAATTACCAGTCCGAGGGCCGCATCTACGGCAAGTATATTCTGACCAACTATCCCAATGCCAAGATCGGCATCCTGTTTCAGAACGACGACCTCGGCCGTGACTACGTGACCGGCCTCAAGGAAGCACTCGGCGACAAGGCCAAGACCATGATCGTCGCTGAGACGTCCTATGAGCTGACCGATCCGACGATCGACTCGCAGATCGTCAAGATCAAGTCGGCCGGCGCCGACCTGGTCTATGACGCATCGACGCCGAAGTTCGCCGCGCAGGCGATCAAGAAAATCGCCGACCTCGGCTGGAAGCCGGTGCACATCCTCGACATCAACGCCACCTCGGTCGGCGCGGTGATGAAGCCGGCGGGCCTGGAAAACTCCAAGGGCGTGATCAGCACCAACTATGGCAAGGATCCGCTCGATCCGGCCTGGAAAGACGACGCTGGAATGAAAAAGTATTTCGAATTCATGGCGAAGTACTATCCGGAAGGCGACAAGGACTCGAGCTTCAACACCTACGGCTACTCGACCGCGCAGCTTCTGGTGCATGTGCTGAAGGAATGCGGCGACAACCTGACCCGCGACAACGTGATGAAGCAGGCCACCAGCCTGAAGAACGTCCAGCTCGACCTGTCGCTGCCGGGCATCGTCGGCTCGACCTCTCCGACCGACTACCGTGTCAACAAGCAGTTGCAGATGATGAAGTTCGACGGCGAACGCTGGGAATTGTTCGGCCCGATCATCGTCGACGACGCCAAGCACTGATCGCCATCGTCGTCATTGCTGTGCGAGTTCACTAATTCGCTGATTGAGGGTTGTTTGATTTTGCGGCGGCGAAGTCCTTTGGGGTTTTGCCGCCGAGGGCTTGATGGGGTCTGAAGGTGTTGTAGTAGACGATATACTCGAACAGTTCGT
>JBQCHY010000097.1:0-95147 GCA_051954235.1 Xanthobacteraceae bacterium | reverse complement strand
TCGAGAACGAGCCGGTGGCGATCTGCCGCTTAAAGCGCGTCGCCGCCGACTATAAGGACGACATCAAAGCGCGGCTGCCCAAGCCTGCGCAGCGCAAGAACGGCAAGCGCATCGCGCTGGTCGGCGCCGGTCCCGCCTCGCTCACCGTTGCGCGCGATCTCGCGCCACTCGGTTACGACTGCGTGGTGTTCGACGGCGACACGCGCGCCGGCGGCATGATGCGCACGCAGATTCCGAAATTCCGCCTTCCTGACAGCGTGATCTATGAGGAGACTAACTACATCCTCGATCTCGGCGTCGATTTTCGCGGCGGCACGCGCATCGACAGCATGAAGGCTTTGCTGGCTGACGGCTACGACGCCATCGTCGTCGGCTCCGGCGCGCCGCGCGGACGCGATCTTGACATTCCCGGCCGCAAGGAAGCGGCCGCAAACATCCATATCGGCATCGACTGGCTGTCCAGCGTGTCGTTCGATCACATCCATTCGATCGGCAAGCGCGTCATCGTGCTCGGCGGTGGCAACACCGCGATGGACTGCTGCCGCTCCGCGCGCCGCCTCGGCGGCGAGGACGTCAAGGTGGTGGTGCGCTCCGGCTTCGAGGAGATGAAGGCCTCACCGTGGGAGAAGGAGGATGCCGCGCGCGAGGGCATTCCGATCCATAATTTCCTCGTGCCGAAGGAATTCCTGCACAAGGGCGGCAAGCTGACCGGCGTGGTGTTCGAGAAGGTCAAGGCCGAGTACGACGCCAAGGGCCGCCGCAAACTCGTTCCGGCCGGCGAGCCGGACGTGACATTCGAATGTGACGACGTGCTGGTCGCGGTCGGCCAGGAGAATGCCTTCCCGTGGATCGAGCGCGATGCAGGCATCGCCTTCGACGAATGGGGCATGCCGAAGGTCGACAAGGTCACCTTCCAGTCGACCAATCCCAAGGTGTTCTTCGGCGGCGACGCCGCATTCGGCCCCAAGAACATCATCTGGGCGGTGGCGCACGGCCATGAGGTGGCGGTGTCCATCGACAAGATGCTGCACGACGAGAATATCACCGAGCGGCCACTCCCCGCCGTCACCGTTGTGAACCAGAAGATGGGCATTCACGAGTGGAGCTACAAAAGCGAGATCATGCCGGACCAGCGCTACGCGGTGCCGCATCGTGATAACGCCACCGCACTCAGCAGCATCAAGGCCGAGGTCGAACTTGGCTTCGATGCCAAGCTGGCGCTCGCCGAAGCCGGACGCTGCCTGAACTGCGATGTCGAGACGGTGTTCTCCGCGCCGCTGTGCATCGAATGCGACGCCTGCGTCGATATCTGCCCGATGGACTGCATCACCTTCACCGAGAACGGCGATGAAGACGATCTGCGCCAGCGGTTGCACGCACCAGCGCTCAACCTGAGCCAGGACATCTACATCGCGGATGGCCTGAAAACCGGCCGCATCATGGCCAAGGACGAGGACGTCTGCCTGCACTGCGGGTTGTGCGCCGAACGCTGCCCTACCGGCGCATGGGACATGAACAAGTACTTCATCGAAATGACTCACGCAGGCCCGGCATGCCGCTAACCGCTGTCAACGACTTCGTCATCCGTTTCGCCAACGTCAACGGCTCGGGCTCCGCAAGCGCCAACGAGATGTTCGCCCGCGCCATCATGCGGATGGGTATTCCGATGTCGCCGCGCAACGTCTTTCCCTCGAACATTCAGGGCCTGCCGACCTGGTACGAAGTTCGCGTCACCGAGGCGGATCATCTCGGCGCGCGCGGCGGCACCGATATCATGGTGGCGATGAACCCGCAGACCTATAACGCGGACGTCGCCTCGGTCGAGCCGGACGGCTACCTGATCTACGATTCGACGAGGGCGATGCCGCCGGGCAAGCCGCGCACCGACATCAACCTGATCGGCATTCCGCTGACAGCGATCTGCAACAAGGAGTACAGCGATCCGCGCCAGCGCCAGCTGTTCAAGAACATCATCTGCATCGGCGCGCTGTCGGCGCTGCTCGATATGGACATCACTGAGTTAGAGAAGCTGGTCGGTGAGCAGTATCGCAGCAAGGAAAAGCTGATCCAGCCCAACATCCACGCGCTGCATCTTGGCCGCGCCTATGCCGAAGCCAATTTCAAATGCCCGATCGGGCTCAAGCTGAAGCGTTCCGACAAGGTCGGCGATCGCATCCTGATCGAAGGCAATGCCGCCGCCGCGCTCGGCGCGGTCTATGGCGGCGCAACGGTGTGCGCCTGGTATCCGATCACGCCGTCCTCGTCGGTGGCGGAGAATTTCACCAAATTCTGCGGCAAGTATCGCCACGATCCCGCGACCGGCGAAGCGCGGTACGCCATCGTCCAAGCTGAAGACGAAATCGCCTCCATCGGCATGGTGGTCGGCGCAGCATGGAACGGCGCGCGCGCTTTCACCGCCACTTCAGGCCCCGGCATCTCGCTGATGCAGGAACTGTTCGGCTTCGCTTACTTCGCGGAAATCCCGTCGGTCATCATCGATGTGCAGCGCGCCGGCCCGTCGACAGGAATGCCGACGCGCACCCAGCAATGCGACCTGATCAATTGCGCTTATGCCTCGCACGGCGACACCAAACACATCCTGCTGATGCCGGAAGACGCCGCCGAGGCGTTCGAATTCACCGCTGGTGCGTTCGACTACGCGGACCGATTGCAGACGCCGGTGTTCGTGCTGCTCGATCTCGATATCGGCATGAACCACCGGCTGTGCCGCCCGCTACAATGGGACGACACTCGCCTCTACGATCGCGGCAAGGTGATGACCGCCGCCGATCTCGAGGCCGGCAAGGATTTTGGTCGCTACACCGACGTCGACGGCGACGCCATTCCGTTCCGTACCTATCCCGGCACGCACCCGACCAAAGGCGGTTATTTCACGCGCGGCACCTCGCATGATGCCCGCGCTAAATATTCCGAGGAAGGCGCGGACTACGTCGAGGGGATGCAACGGCTGTTGCGCAAGCACGAAACCGCCAAGGGCATCCTGCCGCGCCCGGTTCGGCACGATGCCGGCAAGCCGACGCGCTTCGGCGTGATCTATTACGGTTCGACCGCACCGGCGATGCATGAAGCCGCCGAAATTCTCACCGCGCGCGGCCATACGCTGGACCTGATGCGGGTGCGGGCCTTCCCGTTCCATCAGGACGTCGCGAGCTTCATCGCCGACCACGACTTCGTCTTCGTCGTCGAACAGAACCGCGACGCGCAGCTGCGTTCGCTGATCGTCAATGAACTCGATATCGATCCGGTGCGGCTGGTGCCGATCCTGCATTACGACGGTACCTCGATCACCGCGCGCTTCATTTCCAGCGCAGTCGGCGACCGGCTCGACGCCTTGAAAGTTACGCCGCTGCGAAAGGCGATGTCATGACCTATCTGACCAAGCCGAAATTCCATCATCCCTCCCTGCCGAAGAATGCGCTCGGCTTCACGCGGCGTGACTACGAGGCTGCGACATCGACGCTGTGCGCCGGTTGCGGCCACGATTCGATCTCGGCGGCGATTATCGAGGCCTCGTTCGAACTGGCGATCGAGCCGCATCGTGTGGCCAAGATCTCCGGCATCGGCTGCTCCTCAAAAACGCCGACCTATTTCCTCGGCGCATCGCACGGCTTCAACTCGGTGCACGGCCGCATGCCGTCGGTGCTGACCGGCGCCAACCTTGCCAACCGCGAGTTGATCTATCTCGGCATCTCCGGCGACGGCGATTCCGCCTCGATCGGCTTCGGCCAGTTCGCCCACGCACTGCGGCGCGGCGTCAACATGACCTATATCGTCGAGAACAATGGCGTTTACGGCTTGACCAAGGGGCAATTCTCCGCCACCGCCGACCGCGGCTCGAAATCCAAGAAAGGCGCGGTGAACACCGATAACGCCATCGATCTGGCGGCGATGGCGTTACAGCTCGGCGCGACCTTCGTGGCGCGCTCGTTCTCCGGCGACAAGACTCAGCTCGTGCCGATCATCAAGGCCGCCATCACGCATCGCGGCGCGGCCTTCATCGACGTGATCTCGCCGTGCATTGCCTTCAACAATCATCCCGGCTCGACCAAGAGCCTCGATTACGTCCGCGCCCACAATGAAGCGGTGAACGCGCTCGACATCATGATCGGCCGCGATGCCATCACCGTCGATTACGAGCCCGGCAAGGTCGTGGAAGTCACCCAGCACGACGGCTCGGTGCTGACGCTGCGCAAGCTCAACGACGACTACGATCCCTCCGATCGGCTCGCCGCGATGAACTTTTTGCAACAGGAAGCCGCCAAGGGCCGGATCGTCACCGGGCTGCTGTATGTCGACGGCGAGGCCGACGATCTGCACGGCCATTTCAACACCGTGGCGACGCCGCTCAACCAGCTCAACGAACCCGAGCTGTGCCCGGGCTCCAAGCTGCTGGACAAGATCAACGCCGGGCTGCGCTAACCCGGCCCCCCGCCTCACGGAATTGCGACAGCGTCCCGTCATGGCCGGGGAACCCTTTGCCGCGCCGCGCGTCAACCCAAGCCATCCGCACCGCGACCGGACGCCCGACTGGCATCCCCAAATGCCAGCGACCGGCCGCGCAGCCTTCGGATCGGTTGACAAAATTCGGCCGCAGGGCAGAACACATGATGAAACTGCCCTCCTCTTCACAGCGAACAAGGCACCATGAATCCCGTCAAAGCACTGCAAAAGCACGGCCAGGCCGTATGGCTCGACTTCCTCGCCCGAGGATTCATCGCCAAGGGCGACCTCAAGAAGCTAATCGACGACGACGGCGTGCGCGGCGTCACCTCCAATCCGGCGATCTTCGAGAAAGCCATCGGCTCCTCCGACGAATATGACGGCGCCATCGCCAAGGCGCTGAAGCAGGCTGACCGCCCGGTCACTGCCCTGTTCGAGGCCGTGGCCATTGAGGATATCCAGAACGCCGCCGACGTGCTGCGGCCGGTCTATGATGGCCTCAAGGGTGCCGACGGTTTCGTCAGCCTCGAGGTTTCGCCCTATCTCGCCAACGACACCAAAGGCACCATTGCGGAAGCCGAACGGCTGTGGCGCGAGGTCAACCGTCCCAACCTCATGATCAAGGTGCCCGCGACGCCGGAGGGCCTTCCCGCCATCCGCCATCTGACCGCACAAGGTATCAGCGTCAACATCACGCTGTTGTTCTCGCAGAAGGTCTATCAGGAGGTCGCGGAAGCCTATCTCGCCGGCTTGGAAGAGTATGTGAGCAAAGGCGGCGATCCGTCCCATGTCGCCAGCGTCGCCAGCTTCTTCGTCAGCCGCATCGACAGCGCCGTCGACAAGCAACTCGACGACGCCATCGCCAAGGCCAACGATCCTGCGGAGAAAACCCGGCTCAAGGCACTGCAAGGCAAGGTCGCTATCGCCAACGCCAAAATGGCCTATCAGCACTACAAGAAGGTGTTTGCCGATGCCCGCTGGCAAAAGCTCGCCGCCAAAGGCGCGCGGCCGCAGCGGCTACTGTGGGCCTCGACCGGCACCAAAAACAAGGCTTACAGCGACGTGCTCTATGTCGAGGAACTGATCGGACCCGACACCGTCAACACGGTGCCGCCCGCGACCCTCGATGCCTTCCGCGATCATGGCAAGCTGCGCGACAGCCTCGAGGAGGATATCCCCGGTGCCGAGCGCGTGCTGACCGACCTCGCCAAGACCGGCATTTCGCTCGATGCGGTGACGACAAAGCTGGTGGACGAAGGCGTGCAGCTGTTTGCCGATGCCTTCGACAAGCTCTTGGGTGCAGTCGCACACAAGCGCGCGACGCTGCTTGGCCATACGATCGATCCACAGACGCTGACGCTCGGCGACAAACTGATGAAAGCGGTGAGCACAGGCGCGGAAGAGTGGCGCGCGGCCGGCACCATTCGCCGGCTATGGCAACGCGACGCGTCGGTCTGGACCGGCAGCGACGAAGGCAAATGGCTGGGCTGGCTTCATAGCGTCAGCGCCGAGCAGAAGAAGCTTGCCGATTACACCGATTTCGCAGGCTGGGTAAAACGACAGGGCTTCACCCACGCCGTTGTGCTGGGCATGGGCGGCTCAAGCCTCGGGCCGGAAGTGCTGGCGAAAACCTATCCGCAGGCGAAGGGCTTTCCGAAACTGCATGTGCTAGACTCTACCGATCCGGCTCAGGTGGCGCGGATAGAGGCCGCCGTCGATCTCGCGAAAACGTTGTTCATTGTCTCCAGTAAATCCGGTGGCACCACCGAGCCGAACGCGTTGAAGGATTATTTCTACGGCCGCGTCGAAGCGGTTATCGGCAAGGGCAAGGCCGGTAATCATTTCATCGCCGTCACCGATCCCGGCTCCTCGCTGGAGAAGGTCGCGAAGCAACAAGGCTTCGCCCGCGCCTTCTTCGGCGATCCCGCCATCGGCGGCCGCTATTCCGTGCTGTCGCCGTTCGGCCTCGTGCCGGCGGCCGCTGCCGGCATCGACATCGCGCGCCTACTCGACCTCGCACAGGCGATGATTCGCTCCTGCGGTCCCGATGTGCCGCCGCAGGAAAATCCCGGCGTGCAGCTTGGTCTTGCGCTCGGTTGCGCCGGCCTTGAGGGCCGCGACAAGGTGACGATGCTGGCGTCCGCCAAGATTGCCGACTTCGGCGCGTGGGCGGAACAGCTCATCGCCGAATCCACCGGCAAGAATGGCAAGGGCCTGATTCCGATCGACGGAGAAACGCTGGGCGATCCGGCGGTCTACGGCCATGACCGCATCTTCATCGACATGCGCACAGAAGGCGAAAGCGATTCCGCGCATGACGCGAAACTCGCGGCGCTTGAGAAAGCCGGTCATCCGGTGGTCCGCATCGTGCTGTCATCGATCGAACATATCGGACAGGAATTCTTCCGCTTCGAAATCGCAACCGCCATGGCCGGCGCGGTGCTCGGCATCAACCCGTTCGATCAGCCTGACGTGGAGGCCGCCAAGATCAAGACCCGTGAATTGACGGCGGCGTTCGAGAAAACCGGCAAGCTGCCCGACGAGAAGCCCGTTGCCGCCATCGATGGCGTTGCCATCTACACCGACAGCGCAAACGACGCGGCCCTGCGCAAGGCTGGCGCCGACGGCAATCTCAGCTCCTGGTTGAAGGCGCATCTCGCCCGCAGCAAGCCGAACGACTATGTCGCGCTGCTCGCCTATATCGATCATGACCCCGCGCATATCGACACGCTGCAAGCGATGCGAATGGCGATCCGCGACCGTCGCCACGTCGCGACCTGCGCCGAGTTCGGCCCGCGCTTCCTGCATTCCACCGGACAGGCCTACAAGGGCGGACCGGACAGCGGCGTGTTCGTGCAGATCACTGCCGATGACACGAAAGACCTGCCGATTCCGAAGCAAGCCGCGAGCTTCGGCGTGATCAAGGCGGCGCAGGCACGCGGCGACTTCGACGTGCTGACCGAACGCGGACGTCGCGCAGTGCGGATTCATCTCAAGGGCGATCTCAAATCCGGACTCGAGAAGCTGAAAGCCGCAATCACCACCGCGTTGAACTAAAAGGACGAAAACCATGCAGCTTGCCGTCGTCGGTCTGGGGCGGATGGGCGCCAACATCGCTCGCCGCGTGATGAAGCATGGCGGGCATCGAACGGTGGTTTACGACAAGAGCGCGGGGGCAGTCGCCGCGCTCGCCAATGACGGCGCGACCGGCGCGACCTCGCTTGAAGACCTCGTCGCCAAGCTCGACGCGCCGCGCACGGTGTGGGTGATGCTGCCGTCAGGACCGATCACCGAAACCGCCATCGAGACACTCGGCAAGCTGTTGTCGAAGGGTGACGTCATCATCGATGGCGGCAACACCTTTTGGCAGGACGACATTCGCCGTGGCAAGGCGCTCACCGCGCGCGGCATCCACTACCTCGATGTCGGCACCAGTGGCGGCGTGTGGGGACTGGAGCGCGGCTATTGCATGATGATCGGCGGTGACACAGAGGTCGTCACGCGGCTCGATCCAATCTTCAAGGCGCTCGCGCCGGGACGTGGCGATATTCCCGAAACACCCGGACGCGAGAAACGCGATCCCCGCGTCGAGCAAGGCTATCTCCACGCCGGGCCCGTCGGCGCCGGGCACTTCGTCAAGATGATCCACAACGGCATCGAATACGGCCTGATGCAGGCCTATGCCGAAGGCTTCGACATTCTCAAGAATGCCGACAGCGATGCATTACCGGCCGACCATCGCTTCGATCTCGACATCGCCGACATCGCCGAGGTGTGGCGGCGCGGCAGCGTCATTCCGTCGTGGCTGCTCGACCTCACCGCGTCGGCGCTGGCGAAACAACCGACGCTTGAGAATTATTCCGGCTTCGTCGAGGATTCCGGCGAGGGGCGCTGGACTGTGAATGCCGCCATCGACGAAGCGGTGCCCGCCGAAGTTCTCACGGCCGCGCTCTACACCCGTTTCCGCTCGCGGCGTGACCACACCTTCGCGGAGAAAATCTTGTCCGCCATGCGTGCGGGATTCGGCGGCCACAAGGAGCCTCCGAAGCCATGAGTTCGAACGGCATTGCCAAACAAGCCCGCCCCGATCCGTGCAGTTTCGTCATCTTCGGCGTCACCGGCGATCTCACGCATCGGCTGGTGATTCCGGCGCTCTACAATCTCGCCGAAGCCGATTTACTGCCGGACCATTTCTGCATTGCCGGCGTGGTGCGGAAACAAATGAGCGCCGATGCATTGCGCGAGAGTCTGATGCAGGGTCTGCACAAATTCGCGACGCGCCCGGTGCAGGACAAGGTCGCTCGGCAACTCCTTGGCTGCCTGACCACGATCGAGGCCGATCCGTCCGACCCCGCCTCGTTCGACCGGATGCGCGAGCAACTCGAACAGACGGAACAAAGCCGTGCGACTGCGGGAAATCGACTGTTCTATCTCGCGACGCCACCTAGCGCGTTCGCGCCGATTGCTCGCCAACTCGGCCGCGTGGGTCTGCTGCGCGAAGACAACGGGTACTGGCGAAGGCTGGTGATCGAAAAGCCGTTCGGCACCGATCTCGCCTCCGCCAAGGCATTGAACGACGAACTCCTCAAGGTCGCCAACGAGCGGCAGCTCTATCGGATCGATCACTACCTCGGCAAGGAGACGGTGCAGAATATCCTGGTGTTGCGCTTCGCCAACGGCATGTTCGAGCCGATCTGGAATCGCAATCATATCGATCACATTCAAATCACCGTCGACGAGAAGCTGGCGGTCGGCCATCGCGGCAGCTTCTACGACGCGACCGGCGCGTTGCGCGACATGGTGCCGAACCACCTGTTTCAGCTCTTGTCGCTGGTGGCGATGGAGCCGCCGGCCCGCTTCGACGCCCATACGGTACGCACCTGCAAGGCGGAAGTGCTGGCCGCGATCCAGACCCAGAGCGAAGCCGAAGCGTTGGAAAACTCGGTGCGTGGGCAATACCGCGCCGGCCACGTCGGCGACCAGACGATCGAGGACTACCGCAAAACCGAGAACGTCGCGTCCGACAGCACGACAGAAACCTACGCCGCCCTGAAGTTGACCATCGACAACTGGCGTTGGGCCGACGTGCCGTTCTATCTGCGGACCGGCAAGGCGCTGCACAGCAAACGAACTGAAGTGGCGATCAAATTCAAGGAAGCACCGTTCGCCATGTTTCGCGATACGCCGGTGGATCGCCTGTCGCAAAATTACCTGGTGATCGGCATCGAGCCGGTTGAGGGTATTACCCTGCAATTCAACACCAAAGTGCCCGGCCCTTCCATCGCCATCGATGGCGTGGAGATGAAATTTCACTACAAGGATTATTTCCACGCCGCACCGAGCACCGGCTATGAGACACTGATCTACGATTGCATGATCGGCGACAATATTCTGTTTCAGCGCGCCGACAGCGTCGAGGCTGGTTGGAAAGCCGTGCAACCGTTCCTAGATGCGTGGAAGAAAGCGGGAGACAAGGGGCTTGCGTTCTACAAAGCCGGCAGCGATGGGCCCGATGCCAGCGAAGCGCTTCTGGCTCGCGACGGCCGCAACTGGCGCAAGCCCTGCTGAACGATGACAAGCGAACGCCAGATCATTCGAATGCCCGACACCGCCACGCTGGCGCAAGCAGCAGCGGAACGCTTGATCGCGCGCCTCGACGCTAACAGCGGACGCGTCGCGGTGTGCCTTACCGGCGGATCGAGCCCGGAACAGCTTTATCGGTTGCTGGCAAGCGAGCCATATCGAAGCCGCATCCCATGGCGGCGGGTTCACTGGTTCATGGGCGACGAACGCTTCGTTCCGCAGGAGGATCTGCGGAATAACATGGCGATGGCGCGACGGCTGTTTCTCGACCTCTGCGCACCACCGGAAAATATTCATCCTATGCCGGTGCAGGCAGGGACAACGCGCGACGCGGCGCGCCGTTATGAGATTGCACTCCAAACATTCTATGGCAGCGGCCGCCTCGATCCGACGCGGCCGCTGTTCGATCTGGTCCTGATGGGCCTCGGCTCGGATGGTCATACCGCGTCGCTATTTCCAGGCGACGCTGCGTTGGACGAACGCGAACGATGGGTCGTCGGTATCGCTCACGCGAACGTCGAACCGCTGGTGCCGCGTGTGACGCTGACATTGCCGACGCTGGCTTCATGTCACGAAATGCTGTTCGAGGTCAGCGGTGCGGACAAGCGCGCCGTTCTGGCGCAAGTCCTCAACGGGGAAGACCTTCCCGCCGGCCGCGCACATTCGCTCGGCGACACCGTCTGGCTGGTCGACGCCGCTGCCCTGCCCGAGCCTTCGCATGATGCCTGATAACATCGACCCTACGCTCCACGCACTTGTTGTCATGGGTGTGTCCGGCTCCGGCAAGAGCACGATCGGCGAAGCGCTGGCCAAGCGACTCGACTGGCGCTTCGAGGACGGCGATGGTTTCCACCCGCCGAGCAACGTCGCCAAAATGAAGGCAGGGCACCCGCTCAACGATGACGACCGCCGGCCGTGGCTGGAGGCGATCGGCGCAGAAATCGAACGTGTCGCCGTTGCGCGCGGCCATGTCATCATCGCCTGCTCGGCTTTGAAACGAGCTTATCGCGACATCCTGATCCATGGGCGGCACGATGCCCGCATCGTGTTCCTCGACGGCAGCGAAGAGCTGATCGCTGCACGATTGCGCAAGCGCAAGGGCCATTTCATGCCGCCGGGGCTGCTCGCCAGCCAATTCGAGGCGCTGGAAGTTCCGACCGCCGACGAGCATGTCGTCAGTGTTTCGATCGAGGCCGACGTCGAGGCCATTATCGACGATATCGTGCGGAAGTTGGCTACACCGGTCCGTTGACCGCGTCAGGAATGCGCGCGTTGCACGGCGGGTTTTTTCGAGACCGCCCGGGCTGCACTGATATTATGCGCCGTATTGATCAGCGCGATATGCGTCAACGCCTGCGGGAAATTGCCCGTTTGCCGTCCGGCAATCGAATCATATTCTTCCGCAAGCAGTCCAAGATCGTTGGCAACGCCGAGGACGCGCTCGAACAACGTTTCAGCCTTGTCGAGATGTCCTGCCAGGACATGGGCATCCGCCAGCCATAGCGTGCATGCAAGGAAAGCGCCTTCGATCGGCTTTGGCTCGTCAGTGATGCGACGCGGATCGTGCCGCAACACGAACCCCTCACGCATCAGATATGTCTCGACAGCCGCCAACGTTCCAATGACCCGCGGATCGGACGGCGGCAAGAAACCAACGGAAGGCAGCAATAGGATGCTCCCATCGAGCACAGTCGCGCCATAGGATTCGACGAAACTGTTCTGGCCGGGGTCGAATCCCTTCTCGCAGACATCGCGATGAATCGTCTCGCGTAAGCTGCGCCATTCCGCGAGCGGTGCCTTGAAGCCAAATTTCTCCGCACTCTTGATCGCACGGTCGAAGGCGACCCAGGTCATCACCTTGGAGGACACGTAGTGCTTTCCGGGTCCACGCACCTCCCAAATGCCGCTGTCAGGCTGATTCCAGATCTTGGCAAGATGCTTGAGGAATTCGCATTCCATCGCCCAACTGCCGTCATCGAGTTTCAATTTGGCAAGCCGGGCCTGATGAAACACGTCGAGCAGTTCGCCGAACACGTCGAGTTGCAACTGAACATGCGCAGCGTTGCCGACTCGTACCGGTTGCGCACCTTCATAGCCGGGAAGCCAACTCGCTTCCCATTCGAGCAAGCGGCGCTGGCCCATGATGCCGTACATAATCTGCATGTCGGACGGCGAGCCGGCGACCGCGCGCAAGAGCCAGTTATGCCAGGACAGTGCCTCATCGAAGTAGCCGCTGTCCATCAGCGCCAGCAGCGTAAAAGTGGCATCACGCAACCAGCAGAACCGATAGTCCCAGTTGCGCCTTCCGCCAAGCTTCTCCGGCAAAGAGGTGGTCGGTGCGGCGACAATGCCGCCGGTCGGCGCGTAGGTCAGCGCTTTGAGGGTGACCAGGGAGCGGATCACCATGTCGCGCCTTGGCCCGCGATAGGTACAGCGATCCGTCCAGTCGCTCCAGAACGATTCCGTGTCGCGCAGGGCCTGATCGACATCAATGGCTGCCGGCAGTTCGCGGTGCGATGCACCGTAGGTCAGCACGAATGGAATCGTATCACCCGCATCCACCACGAAATCCGCGACGGTCGTCATGTTCTCGCCGTGAGTCTGAACCGGTGTTCGCAGCACCGTCATGTCAGGTCCGCTGATCGCCAGCAGTTCGCCGTTTCCTGTGCGCCTGACCCACGGAATATTTGCACCGAACCCAAAACGGATGATCAATTCCATGTGCATGGCGACGCGACCACGCTCGCCGCGCACCAGCCTCACCACGTCGGAGGCCGAGCCACGGGGCGGCATGAAGTCGATCAAAGTGACGACGCCGTCCGCCGTCTCGAAACGAGTTTCCAGAATCAGCGTCTCGCCGCGATAGTATCGTGACATCCGGGAATCGTCAGCCGGCGCAATCCGCCAGCGTCCATGGCTCTTGTCGCCAAGTAGCGCCGCAAAACAGGATTCCGAATCGAAAGCGGGCCAGCATAGCCAATCGATCGAGCCGTCATTGGACACCAGCGCGGCGGTCTCGCAATCGCCGATCAGCGCGTAGTCTTCAATCTTGCCGGGCACCTGTCCTGTCCTTGGCGCTTTGTTTCATCGTGGCGTCCGTCCGTTCCTCAAATCAGCTTGAGCGGCACGGCGTGAGCCGAGCGCATCACTCAAGGCGTTTTCGTCAACCATTGCCGCGATCTCGTCCAGTGTCAGCGGCAGGCGTCGACGCCAGTTCGGATGCTGATCGACCGTGCCCGGTACGTTGATCTGTTCGTTCACTGCAAGCAAATCATCCAGTGCGACTGCAAGCAATCGCGACCTGGTTCTGGCGAGAAACCGCAGAACGCCGAAATAGTCGTCCTGCTCGATGGTCTCTCCGCGCAGCACATCCGACAGCATCTGCCGCGCATGGTGCCGCGCCTCGATGCTTTCTCCCGGATCGATGCCCAACGATTGTTTCAGCGTCAGATCGCCCGCATCGCGCCACCCCGCAAAGCTTGCCAGATCGTGCGTATTGAAGGTCACCAGCGATTTTTCGCTGTAATGATCGGCACCAAGAAAACGGCCGTTACCGTCGCGTTCGAACATCATCACCCGATAAGACCAAATGCCCCACGCCGCGATCTCGTCGCGAAAGCCCGGCGGCACCGTGCCAAGATCTTCACCGATCACCACGCACCGCGCTGCCATGCTCTCCTGCGCGACGATCGCCAGCAGCGCCAGAAACGGCATCCGCACGTAAGCGCCATCGCGCGGGCCAAAGCCCTGCGGCACCAAAAACAGCCGCTTGAGCCCGAGAATGTGATCGAGCCGGATCGCACCGGCATAGCGCATCGCGGCACGAAGCATGTCGCGGAACGGCGCGAAGCCGCTCGATTGCAGGCCGGCGTCATTGAAGCCGGCCAGCCCCCAATTTTGCCCGGCGGTGTTCAACGCATCGGGGGGCGCACCGACCGCCAGATGTCGCGAGATCGCCGCCTGTTCGTTCCACGCATCGAATCCATCCGGTTGCACGCCGACCGCGACATCGAGATAAAGGCCAACACTCATACCCAATTGCGCCGCACGATCTCGGCACGCCCGCAACTGCTCATCGGCAATCCATTGCACGAAGGCCGCGAAAACAATCTCGGTATTATCCTCGGTCGCGCGCAGACTTTCGCATGCCGCATCCTCGGCGCTGCGCCATGGTTCGGGCCATTCCCACCACGGTCGATGAAAGCGACACCGCAGCACTTCGAAGCAACCGAAGCGCCACAGCGTTGAACCGCCCTCTTCGCGAAAAGCGGTAAACGCCGCGACACGTTCGGCATCGTGAATTAAATTGAAGCGATCGAATGCGACGCGCAGCGCGCGCCATTTTAGTTCCGCGATCGCAGCATAGTTGACCAGAGCATTCTGTCGCGCACATTGTAGCGCTTCGTGATGATCTGCGGCAAAGGACAATGGCAGTTCCGGAATGGCTTCCACATCGATATAGAGCGCATTAAGAAACAATCGCGTATTCGGCGAATACGGGCTGCAATCGTTCGGCCGCTCGGCGAACAAGGCGTGCAGCGGGTTGAGGCCGATGCCGTCTGCGCCCCATAACGCCGCCAATTCGATCAAACGCTTCAGATCGGAAAAATCACCAATGCCCCAGTTGCGCGGCGAGCGCAGCCCATAGAGCTGCACCGCCAGCAACCATGATCGTTCGAATTCTCCCTGATAGGCTGTTGCGGGTGCGACAATCAGCGGCCATTCCTCACGGATCGCGTTAGCGTCACACAGCCGAAGACGATAATTGCCGACAGGGACGTTTGTGGGCAAAAGAACCCCGCGCGCGCCCGCAGCGCCTTCTACCACCGCCTCTTCGTCCGAGAGGATTTGCCACTGCACCGGTAACGTCGCGGTCAACGCGAGTTCGATCGGCACAAAACTGTCGCGCCGCACCACAACCGGCCCTGCCAACAACCGACCGGTTTGCACCGGCGGTATCGCCGCAATAAGCGAATTCAACGCCTCAAGGGCGATCCGGTGACCTTGGCCTTGCCCGTCGATAAACTCGGTATCGATGCCAAGTTCCCGGGCTTTTGCGAAAACATCCATGTCTTGCCTGCGCGGCGCGGCATTGCCTCGCCGCAAATTTCCGAACTGCCTGAGCAGGATAATGATGAGGCAACGGATTTGGAGCGATCCGGTTCCAATGGAACCAAAGCCTTCCCGCGGGTTTGATAGAGAGCTTGCACGCGCTCTTCATGGAACTCGTCGCGAGCGTTCGGGGTCTGTTGAAAGCTGAGCGTTGTTATCGTGAACAAACCAAACCGATTGGTCGGAAGCATCGCCCGCGATGCTTTCCACATCGAAGACATTTATCCCAGGATTGACGGCGGACGCTTCGCCGTGAAGCGGGTCGTCGGCGAACCGATCGACGTGTGGGCCGATATTTTCCGCGATGGCCATGACATCATTGCCGCTGCACTGATCTGGCGACGCGAACAGGACACTGAATGGAACCGCATCCCCATGCGGCTCCACAACAACGATCGTTGGACAGCATCATTCACACCACAACACATCGGACATCACGTCTACGCTATTGAGGCATGGACCGACGAATTCGCCACCTGGCGTCACGGCTTCGAATTGAAGAAGGCCGCGGGCCAGGATGTCTCGCTCGACGCGCTGGAAGGCGCGGGCCTCCTCACCAAGGCTCAATCCGGGAGCGCGGATGCCGCCGCCCTCATTCTGCGGCACTGCGAGCAGTTTCTGCAGACCGGCAATTCCGCTCCCCTACTCGCGCCGGAATTGCGCGACGCGATGGCGGAAAGCCAAGATCGCACCGATGTGACCCGCTCGCATCTGCTGCCCCTAATGGTAGATCGACCATTGGCGCGCTGCGGTGCGTGGTACGAGATGGTGCCGCGCAGCCAGGGGCGTGAGCCCGGCCGGCATGGCACCTTTCGCGACTGTATCGAGCGCCTGCCCGATGTCGCGGCGATGGGCTTCGACGTCGTCTATTTCACACCGATCCATCCGATCGGGCGCACCCATCGCAAAGGCCGCAACAATACTTTGACCGCAGCGCCCGGCGATCCCGGCAGCCCTTACGCCATCGGCTCCGAGAACGGCGGCCACGATGCCATTCATCCCGAGCTTGGCACGCTGGACGACTTTCATGCTTTCATCGCCACCGCAAGACGGTTGAACATCGAGGTTGCGCTCGACATTGCCGTGCAATGCTCGCCGGATCATCCTTGGCTTCGTGAACACCCGCAATGGTTCAAGCGTCGACCCGACGGATCGATGCGCTACGCGGAGAACCCTCCGAAGAAATACGAAGACATCGTCAACCCAGATTTCACCTGCGACGATGCAGGTTCGCTATGGAATGCTCTACGCGACGTAGTTCTGTTCTGGCTGGGTCATGGTGTGCGCATCTTTCGCATCGACAATCCGCACACCAAGCCGCTGCCGTTCTGGGAATGGCTGATCCATGAGGTGCAGAACCGCGATCCGGGCGCCATTTTCCTCGCCGAGGCTTTTACCCGCCCGAAATTGATGAAAGGCCTTGCCAAGCGGGGCTTTACCCAGTCGTACACCTATTTCACGTGGCGCACCCAGAAATGGGAGATGGAAGAATACCTGCGCGAACTGACCGGCTATCCCGAGCGCGATTTCTATCGCCCGAACTTCTTCGTCTCGACGCCGGATATCTTGCCGTATCATCTGCAAAGCGGCGAGCCATGGATGTTCAAATCGCGCCTCGCGCTCGCTGCAATGCTGTCTTCGACCTATGGCATCTATAATGGCTTCGAACTGCTTGAGCACGAAGCCATCCCGGGCAAGGAGGAATACCTCAACTCCGAGAAATACGAGATCAAGGTCCGAGATTGGAATCAACCCGGTAATCTCAAGCCCTATATCCGCGCGCTCAACTTCGCGCGCCGCGCCAACCCGGCTCTGCAACAGACCAGCAATCTCCGCTTCGTGACGGTCGACGACCCCAACGTGACGGGATTTGTCAAAAGCTCCACGGATGACACTAATGTGGTGGCCGCCGTCATCGCACTGACTCGCGATCCGCATGAGATTTGGCTGCCACTCAACGATGTCCAGGTGAAAGTCAACGACGAGCTACGATCGGCAACGGCGGTAGAGAACCTGCTCACTGGCGAACGGCATCCGGTGGAATGGGGCGGACTGCGCTTGCGCATCGATCCGCCTCACGACCCTGCATTGCTGTTCCGCTGCATGGCTTGAAGGAGCAAGTCGTGAACGTGATCCAGAGCGTTGCGCCTGATAAGGCGGCGATATCCCAGCCCTCCGATCCACTATGGTACAAAGATGCCATCATCTATCAATTGCACGTTCGCGCTTTCGCAGACAGCAACAACGACGGGATCGGCGACTTTGTCGGCCTGACCGACAAGCTCAGCTATTTACAGGATCTCGGCGTCAATACGCTGTGGTTGATGCCGTTCTATCCATCGCCCGGTCGCGACGACGGTTATGACATTGCCGACTACGGCGCCATCAGCCCCTCCTACGGGACGATGAAGGAATTTCGTCGCTTCATCGCGGAAGCAAGGCGGCGAGGCCTGCGTGTGATCACCGAGTTGGTGATCAATCACACGTCCGATCAACACAACTGGTTCAAGCGCGCACGACGTAGCCCCGCCGGTTCAAGCGCTCGCGACTGGTACGTCTGGAGCAATAACGACCAGAAATATGACGGCACGCGGATCATCTTCACCGATACGGAGAAATCGAACTGGACCTGGGATCCCGAAGCCAATGCATACTATTGGCATCGCTTTTTTTCGCATCAACCCGATCTGAATTTCAACAATCCGCGCGTGGTCGATGCCGTTATCCGCGTTATGAAGCGCTGGCTTGATGCCGGCGTTGACGGCTTTCGACTCGATGCTATTCCCTATCTTTGTGAACGCGACGGCACCAATAACGAGAACCTTCCTGAGACGCATGCGGTGATCAAGCGGCTCCGCGCTGCGCTCGACGCCTACGCGCCGGGCAAAGTGCTCCTTGCGGAAGCCAATCAATGGCCGGAGGACGTGCAGGAATATTTCGGCACCGGCGACGAATGCCACATGGCGTACCACTTCCCGCTGATGCCACGTATTTACATGGCAATCGCGCAAGAGGATCGCTTCCCGATCACCGATATCCTTCGGCAAACGCCGGACATTCCCGACAACTGCCAGTGGGCGATGTTCCTGCGCAATCATGACGAACTGACGCTGGAGATGGTCACGGACGTTGAACGCGACTACCTGTGGTCGACTTACGCCAACGATCCGCGCGCGCGCATCAACGTCGGTATTCGTCGCCGGCTGGCCCCACTGATGGATAACGATCGCCGCAAGATCGAACTGATGAACTCGTTGCTGCTGTCGTTCCCCGGGACACCGATCATCTACTACGGCGACGAAATCGGCATGGGAGACAACATTTATCTCGGCGATCGTAACGGCGTTCGCACACCAATGCAGTGGACGCCGGATCGCAACGGTGGTTTTTCGCGGGCCGATCCGGCGCGGCTCTATGCACCACCGATCATGGATCCGGTCTATGGCTATGAGGCGGTCAACGTCGAAGCACAATCGCGCAGCTTGTCCTCCCTGCTCAACGCCACCAAGCGGCTGATCGCCGTGCGCAAATCGACGCCTGCATTCGGGCGCGGTAGCATGACTTTCGTACGGTCGAGCAACCGTTCGGTACTGACTTATATACGGCAATATGGCGACGAGGCGATTCTCTGCGTTGCCAACCTGTCGCGCTCGGCACAGGCGACCGAGATCGATCTATCGGCATGGAAAGATCGTATCCCGCTGGAAATGCTGGGTCGCTCGCAGTTTCCGGCAATCGGCGAACTAACTTATCTGATCACACTCTCCCCCTACGGATTCTATTGGTTCCAACTGCGCGAGAAGGAAATTTCGATCCATGTTGAGCCGACGCAGATGCCAGAATTCGAAACCCTGGTGGTGCCACTCGGCGCGACATGGGTAACGCTGGAGCGAACCCGCGGCGTCTTCGAGCGGGATGTGCTGCCGCCCTACCTATCGCGCGCGCGATGGTTTCCCGAGCGTTCGCCGTCCGCCATCACGGCCAGGGTGACATCGGCGATTCCATTTGCCAATCTCGGCGATAACCGCCCCTGGCTAGCGTTCTTCGAATGGAAGCAAAGCGGAACAGCCGTCCGTTATACCATTCCCTTGCGCATCCGCTGGCATCGCTTTGAACGCGAGTATCACAATCCCCGCGCGCTTGCTGCCGTTCGTCAGGGCGCGCGCGAAGGGACGTTGCTGGATGTCGCGAACGAACACGAGTTCATCGATATCCTGATCGACAACCTGCGCCGTGGCGAAACCGTCATCGAAGGTGATGCGCGATTGGAGTTTCGCGGCACCGACGCGCTACTGCAGCAACCGTTGCCGGCCATCGAACACGTTCAGCCGGTTGAGACCGAGCAATCCAACAGCACCACGCTGGTCGATAAGCATTACGTGATTAAGATCTATCGCAAGCTCGAATCCGGTATCAATCCGGAGATCGAGGTGGGTCGCTTTTTGACTGAGGTTGCGCGGTTCGCCAACTCGCCTCAATTGCTCGGCAGCATCGAACTGATCGAGGGCGAGCGCCGCAGCGCTGTCGGCATCGTTCATTCGTATCTTCAGAATCAGGGCGACGCCTGGACTGTCACGTCCGCCTATCTCGACCGCTTCGTCGAGCAAGCACGTCTGTTGACGGCCATAGGCGTCGAAACGGAAAGCGAAGACCAGATATCCTACCTGCGTTATGTTGCGCAGATGGGCCGTCGCATCGCCGAAATGCACGTGGCACTGGCCAGCCGTGATGACATCGACGAATTCCACCCTGAGCCTGTGACGGCGAATGACGTTTCCCTATGGATCGACGAGATTGTCGCGCGTGCGAACAATGTCGCTGACCGCCTGCAAGACATTCACGCGACGAGCAATGCATCAGATCACGCTCTGATCGACGAAATTCTGGCTAAACGGAAAAGCCTTCCTCCAACGCTGATTCAACTGGCCCACAGCGCCACGGACGTTTTGAAAATCCGCCATCACGGTGACCTTCATCTCGGCCAGATGCTGATCGTCAAAGACGATATCTTTATCATCGATTTCGAGGGAGAGCCCCGGCGCCCCTTGTCGGAACGTCGCCGCAAGGCGCCTGCGGCGCGCGATATCGCCGGAGTGGTCCGTTCCATCGATTATTCGACAACGGCCGCTCTGGAACGCGCACTCAAGATCGCGCCCGATGAACAGGGCAAGATCGCCAGAGCGCTTCAATTATGGCGCGAGCAGGCGGTCATGACATTCCTTACAGCTTATCGCGAGCACACAAGCGATCCCCGCTTGTGGCCGAAAGACGAACGTGCAGCGAGCCAGCTTCTGGATGTCTTCCTGCTGGAAAAGGCATTCTACGAAATCGAATATGAGATGGCGTATCGACCGGACTGGATGCGCGTGCCGCTGGCTGGCGCGCTTCGCGTCCTGTCGGAAACCAGCGAGGTAACGGCATGAGCAAGCTCCCCGCCGACGCCTTCGCCATCATCGAGGGCCGTCATTCCGATCCATTCCGCTATCTCGGCCCGCATATGGAGAACGACCAAGCGGTGGTGCGGGCCTTTCTACCGGAAGCCTCCAATGTCGAAGCCGTCGATGAGCTTGGCCATACGGCTTCTTTGGCGAAACTTCACGACGCCGGCCTGTTCGCCGGGACGCTTCCAGGTGATATCACCCGTTACCAACTACGCGCGCGCTTCGGTGATACTGTGGTGGAATTGCAGGACCCCTACCGCTTTCCACCGATCCTCTCCGACTTCGATCTCTACCTTCTTGGCGAAGGCACCCATCAAAATCTCTACGACAAGCTCGGTGCGCATCCGATGACGCTCGACGGCGTCGAAGGCGTAGCGTTCGTGGTGCTGGCACCGAACGCGAAACGCGTCAGCGTGGTCGGCGATTTCAATTTCTGGGAGCCGCGCCGCCATCCAATGCGCGTGCGCGGGAACGGCTATTGGGAAATTTTCATTCCCGGTGCAATATCCGGCGATCGCTACAAGTTCGATATCATCGGACCGCAAGGCCAGCAGCTGCCATTAAAATCCGATCCGGTCGCATTCGCCGCCGAGATGCGCCCGAGCACGGCGTCCATCGTCATCGATATCACTCGTCTGCCGCAACCCGCTCCGCCTCCTGAGCGCGTCAACGCCCTCGGCGCACCGATCTCGATTTATGAGGTGCACCTCGGTTCGTGGCGGCGAGCGGGAAGCGATCAATGGCTGTCTTATCGCGAGTTGGCGGAGACATTGCCGCGCTACGCGCGCGAGATGAATTTTACCCACGTTGAATTTCTTCCAATCAACGAGCACCCGTTCGATGGGTCGTGGGGCTATCAACCGACAGGTCTGTTCGCACCGACCAGCCGCTTCGGTCCACCGGAGGATTTTTCGCTTCTGATCGATGCCTGCCATCGAGAAGGGCTCGGCGTGTGGCTCGACTGGGTGCCGGGGCATTTCCCCGATGATCCACATGGACTCGGCCAGTTCGATGGCACGGCTCTCTACGAGCACGCCAACCCGTTACAAGGGCGTCATCTCGATTGGGGGACATTGATCTACAATTATGGCCGCACCGAAGTCGTTAATTTTCTCGTCTCGAATGCACGATTTTGGTTGGACCGTTACGGCATAGACGGCCTGCGCGTCGATGCCGTCGCGTCGATGCTTTATCTCGATTACAGCCGCCCCGCTGGCGGCTGGATTCCCAACAAGTATGGCGGACGTGAAAATCTCGAAGCGATTGAATTCATGCGCCGCTTCAATGCCGAGGTGTTCGCGCGGTTTCCCAATGCGACCACAGCGGCGGAAGAATCCACGGCATGGCCACAAGTGTCACGGCCAATCGAATTCGGCGGCCTCGGCTTCGGCTACAAATGGAATATGGGATGGATGCACGACACGCTGAACTATATCAGCAAAGATCCCATCCATCGCCAGCATCATCACGGCGACATTTTGTTCGGCTTGCAATACGCGTTCTCGGAGAACTTTATCCTACCGCTTTCGCACGATGAAGTCGTGCACGGGAAGCGCTCCGTGCTCGGCCGAATGCCGGGCGATAACTGGCAGCGCTTCGCCAATCTGCGTGCTTACTACGCTTTCATGTTCGCGCATCCTGGTAAGAAGCTGCTGTTCATGGGCGGCGAATTCGGCCAGGAGCGCGAATGGAACCATGACCGTTCGCTGGACTGGCATCTGCTCGAACGACCGGCGCACGCAGGCGTACAGGCGTTGATACGCGACCTCAATCGGGTCTATCGCGAAACGCCGGCGCTGCATGAGCGCGATTGCGAAGCCGGCGGTTTCGAATGGCTGGTGACGGACGATTCCGGTCGCAACGTCTTCGCGTGGCTGCGCAAGGCCAATGATGCACGCAAGCAATGCCTTGTCGTCGTCAATTTCTCACCGAACGTCTATCGCGATTATCGCATCCGGGTGCCCTTCCCCGGCAAATGGCGTGAAATCTTCAACTCCGACTCAGCGTTCTACGGCGGCAGCAATGTCGGGAATACAGGCGTTATCTCGACGTCCGACGCGTTGGTGCCGGAACTGACTCTGTCGATTCCACCGCTCGCCGCGATTTATTTCACACCCGAAGGGCCGACATGCGACTGAGCGCTGGTACGCCGCATCCGCTTGGCGCGACTTGGGATGGGCGCGGCACCAACTTCGCACTGTTCTCCGCCAATGCGGAGAAAGTGGAGCTATGCCTGTTCGACAATCAGGGCCGCCGCGAACTGGAGCGCATCACCCTACCGGAACGCACCGAGGATGTCTGGCACGGCTACCTCAACGAGGTCTCGCCGGGACAACTTTATGGCTATCGCGTCCACGGGCGTTACGATCCGGAACGTGGCTTTCGATTTAACCCACATAAGTTGCTGCGCGATCCTTATGCGCGGCGCCTCGCCGGCCGGTTAGTCTGGAGCGACGCCCATTTCGCTTATCGGACCGGCAGCCCGCGCGAGGACCTTTCGTTCGATCGCCGCGACAATGCTCGCGGTGTTCCCAAAGCCGTCGTGGTCGATGAAACGTTCAATTGGGGACGTAGGGAAGTTCGTCCTCATGTGCCCTGGGACGACACCATCATCTACGAAGCGCATGTCAAAGGACTGACGCAGACCCGGGAGGATGTGGCGCCCGGCTTACGCGGCACTTACCGTGGCTTGGCCGCACCGAGTATGATTCATCATCTGAAGACGATGGGCGTCACAGCTATCGAACTGCTGCCGATCCATAGTTTCGTCGACGACCGGCGATTGGTCGAGATGAAGCTCAGCAATTATTGGGGCTACAATTCGCTGTCGTTCTTCGCGCCCGATGTGCGTTATGGACCCGACAATCCGCTCGACGGCTTCCGCACCACTGTGGCGCGGCTGCACGATGCCGGGATCGAAGTGCTGCTCGATGTCGTCTACAACCACACCGCCGAGGGCAATCATCTCGGCCCGACGTTATCGTTTCGCGGCATCGACAATACATCGTATTACTGGCTGACGCCGGACAATCCCCGCTTCTATGATGACTTCACCGGCACCGGCAATTCGCTCAATCTAACGCATCCGCGTGTCTTGCAGATGGTAATGGATTCGCTTCGCTATTGGGTCGAAGTCTGCCACGTTGACGGTTTCCGGTTCGATCTCGCCACCACATTGGGCCGTGGCCCTAACGGGTTCGATCGCGGCAGCGGTTTTTTCACCGCTCTGCGACAGGACCCTGTCCTCGCCTCGATCAAGCTCGTTGCCGAGCCGTGGGATGTCGGTCTCGGCGGCTATCAGGTCGGCGCATTTCCCTCGCAGTGGTCGGAATGGAACGATAAGTATCGCAGCACACTACGTCGCTTCTGGTCCGGCGAAGCTGGGCTGATCGGGGATGTCAGCACACGCATGACCGGATCGTCGGATACTTTCAACCACGACGGCCGCAAGACGCGCGCTGGCATCAATCATATCACCGTACACGATGGCTTCACGTTGCAAGATCTCTTCAGCTACAACGAGAAGCACAACGAGGCGAACGGCGAAGACAATCGCGACGGCTCCAGCGACAACCTCAGTAACAATTGCGGCCACGAAGGCTCGACCGAGGATGCCGCGATCATTGCAATACGCCGCAGGCTTCGCAAGAATCAACTTGCCTGTCTGCTGCTAGCGCAAGGCGTACCGTTGATCCTTGCCGGCGATGAAGTCGCGAACTCGCAAAACGGCAACAACAATGCTTATTGTCAGGACAACGAGATCGGATGGACCAATTGGGACGGCCTCGGCCGCGACGGTGACGACCTGACAGATTTCATCCGCCATCTCGCCGCGATCCGCCGCGACTTCGCGCAATTGCGATCTCAAGACTGGCTCGATGGTCGCCGCGCGGACGGCAGCTACGGCGCGCTATGGCTGACGCCGCAAGCGAATGAAATGACGCCGGAGGATTGGAATTTTCCCGAGAGCCGATTTCTCGCTTATGTCCTGGGACCGGTCGAACGCGGCGCCGTTCCCATCTTCATCGTGCTCAATGCCGCACCGGATGACATCGCCTTCCACCTGCCGAAGCTACCTGAATACAGGATCTGGCGGCAGATCCTGTATACTGCCGAGAATGTTCAATCGCCGACTGAATTCGCTTCCGGCAGCGCAACCAACGCGGCGGCACGGTCGGTGCTGGCCTTCGCCGGTTCGGCGTAAACAGGCCAACACCACGCTTCGCGCATAAAAAAGGCCGCCCGGGATCGACGTTGGCCGGACGGCCCCGCGGATGTCGTGCCGACTCAAAAGTTCGGTTCCCTCCCCCGCATTCGAACCATATTGCGTGAGATTCCTTACTGACAAGCTGCGATCCACCGCTTTTCACAGGCATTCGCAGCAACAGCGGTTTATGGCCGCTTCTCCAGCAACATCCGGCCGCTGTGCTGGATCGCTTTCTGAGCGACGTCCGCAAACCGTTGCAACAACCATGGCAGCGCCACCTCGAGCCGAACGTGATCATCCGCGACATCGACCAGTCCGGATGCTGCCTGCCCTAATGCACGAACGCGGAAGATCATGCGATCACCGTCCCAGCGTTCTTCGTCAACGCTCAAGGCCGGGACATGCGATGCGGCGCGCGTCAAACCGGCTTGCAGCCTCCGGCGCGCTTCCTCGCGGCCCAGTCGATGCGGGATCGAAACGATCAATGGCGCGGACATGATGCCTCCTTTGCAAACTCAAGAAACGCCCTACAGGCTAGTAATAACTTCCATCGATTGAAAGCCGTATCCGACGACAGGAACCGAACGGTCGCGAGATTGTTTTCTTCCTGACATGTGCGTCTTGGCACGTTGGGCTGAGGAGGAATTTTCTATGTCGATTGGCACCATTATTCTGATCATCCTGGTAATCGCTCTATTGGGCGGCTTCAGCGGCATTGGCGGCGGACCGTTTTATGGCACCGGCTACTATGGCGGCGGCGGCCTTGGCTTGGTGATTGTGATTCTGCTGATCCTGCTGTTGTTGGGAAAGATCTAGCATTTACTGCGCGACGCGAATGCTTCGAAGCACGCGCCGCGCAGCGCTCTTAGGGCAAACGCGCGAGCCGTCGCGTATTTTTATCGCCCTTCAGTCGGCGATAACAAACAACCGACTTCGCTGATATGAGCACCGGCGAACGTCTGAGCGTGAGACGTTGCTTGGCGTTGCGTGCTGTCGCAATTTGCGATCACTCATTTGGACTGTTTTGGATGCGCGTCGAACGATGCATCCGATGCAAGGGGGTCAAAGCAACCGCAAGTCACAGCGCTCCTGCAATCCTCTCGATCTGATCGGCGGCTCCTTCAAAACACGTGCCGGCCGCGAACTTGCAATACGCTTGCAATACGGGAGAGTCTGCAACAACCCGCGCTTCCGGGTGTCACCATCAGAAGAGCGCGCAACCTTTGAAAGGCAGGCCAGTCAGGTTCGAAGAGGTTTGAGCGGACCGGGCTTGGGTAATCGAAGGCAACAAACGGCGCCGGCCGGCCCAGCCGCCTGCCGTCCCGATGTGCCGTATTGTCTTGCCTTCAGTTCCTATTTGCCCTCGACAACCGGATTCGAAGCATCGAAGATCGGGTTGTAAAATGTCCAAATATGGACTATATCTATATTTGAAAGGATATGGTCATGCTGCCGGATCGGTTACCACGACCGAATGTGATAATCGAAGGCCCTGGCCCGATCGACGTTGCGCGATTTGCGCCCGCCAATCGACGCCGCCTCAGCTCGCCGGCGCTGCGGACATTCCTGGCCATCGCCGATCTCTGGGGACTGACAGAGGAGCAGCGACGCCTTGTGCTCGGTTATCCCTCGCGCTCGACCTACCACAACTGGTGCAAGCAGGCGCGTGAGCATGGAGCGTTTACGCTCGACCTCGACGTGCTGATACGCATCTCTGCGATGCTTGGCATTCATCAAGCACTCGGCATTCTCTTCGTGCAGGAACGTCTCGGGATCGACTGGCTCCGCACGCCACACCACGCCACCGTCTTCGGCGGACAACCTCCTCTCGCCCTCATAACCTCCGGCACGCAAGACGGCTTGCTCACGGTGCGTCGCTTCCTCGACGGCGCACGCGGCGGCCTCTACATGCCACCGAACGTTATTGACGAAGCCTTCACGCCCTACAGTGAATCGGAGATCGTGTTTCGGTGACCGACACGTTCGCCACCGCGCCGCGTCCGACTCATCGCCTGATTCCGTCGCAGTTTCCGCCGATCGGACTGTTCGACACGGTGGCAACCGCCGCCGATCTCGCAGCGGTGATGGAGCTTGTCGGCTGGACCAACGACAGACTGGTGACGGAGCGCATCAACCGGCTGCCACAAAGCGAATGGGTCTACGGCTCACCCAACGCCAGCATCGTCATGGCCGCGTTCCTCCATGTCGCGCCCGGCGGCATGCGGTTCAACGGACCCGATCTCGGCGCCTGGTATGCCGCCGACGATATCCGCACCGCAGCCGCGGAAGTCGGTCATCACTTGCGGCGCGAGACCGTCGCGCGTGGTGTCGCCACCATGATTCGACGATACCGCGCCTACGCCGCGACCGTGCTCGGCGAGTACCTTGACATCCGGGGTCAGCACGCGTCGCGCCCAGAGATTTATGCAAGTGAGAGTTACGCAGCATCGCAGCCGTTCGGCGAGCAGGTCCGCGCCAGCGGCGGCGCGGGTTTGATCTACGACAGCGTGCGCCTCGTGAATGGCACGAACGTCGTCGCGCATCGACCGCGCAACGTCACCGACATTCTGCAAACCGATCACTACGAGATCACGGTGCAGGCCGGCTTTCGCACGATCGACGTCCATAAGCTCACGGCGTAACGATCGTGCAGAATATAGTCGGAGGATATTCCGATATGCGCAGAACGATTGCCAAGACAGGGAAAAACGCTCTAAAAGTTAAGGCTTAAAATAACGGCTAACAGGCCGAAACAAGGGGAGGCTTTTGTCATGAAGGCGCGACATCTATCTGTCTCTGTAGCCTTGGCGGCGCTCTTGCTGTCATCGTCTGCCGGGCACGCCCAAGTCTCGGACGACATTGTCAAAATCGGCGTCTTGACCGACATGTCGGGGCCAGCCTCTACCCCCTCCGGCCAGGGCTCGGTGACCGCGGCGCAGATGGCGGTGGACGACTTCGGCGGCAAGGTGCTTGGCAAGCCAATTTCGGTGATCGTTG
The DNA here is from genome assembly GCA_051954235.1 of Xanthobacteraceae bacterium. Classification (GTDB taxonomy): domain Bacteria; phylum Pseudomonadota; class Alphaproteobacteria; order Rhizobiales; family Xanthobacteraceae; genus 62-47. The sequence continues at coordinate 67,346 of JBQCHY010000097.1, read as the reverse complement.
GCGATCATCAACTGAAGCCGGATATCGGCTCCGGCATCGCCCGCCGCTGGTACGACGCCGAACAGGTCGACCTGATTCTTGACGTTCCCGTGTCAGCCGTCGGACTGGCCGTGCAGAGCGTCGCCAACGACCGCCGCAAACTATTCATCACCCATTCCACCGGCTCCGCCGACTTCCACGGGAAGTTCTGTTCTCCCTACGCCATTCAATGGGTGTTCGATACGCGTGCGCTGGCGGTCGGCACCGCGAAGGAAGTCCTGAAACGTGGTGGCGACACCTGGTTTTTCATTACCGACGACTATGCCTTCGGACATTCCCTTGAGCGTGACGCCTCGGCAGTCATTACAAAAAACGGCGGCAAGGTAATCGGCTCGGTTCGCCCGCCTTTCGCGACGCCTGACCTTTCCTCTTTCGTGCTGCAGGCCCAGGCTTCCAAGGCCAAGATCATCGGTATTGCCGGCGGACCGCCCAACAACACCACCGCGATCAAGACCGGCGGTGAGTTCGGCATCTTCAAGGGTGGCCAGCAGATGGCGGCGCTCCTCGCACTCATCACCGATATCCATGGCCTGGGATTACCGGTCGCGCAGGGGCTGTTGCTGACCACCTCGTTCTACTGGGACATGGACGACAAGACCCGCGAATGGTCGAAGCGCTATTTCGCCAAGATGAACCGGATGCCCACTATGTGGCAGGCGGGCGTCTATTCGTCAGTGATGAACTATCTCAACGCCGTCAAAGAGTCGGGCACCGACGATCCGCTGAAGGTCGCCGCAAAGATGCGCGAAAAACCGGTGGAAGACTTCTTCGCGCGCAACGGCAAGCTGCGCGAGGATAACCTGATGGTACACGACCTTTGGCTGGTGCAGGTCAAGAAGCCGGAAGAATCGAAATATCCATGGGACTACTACAAGATCCTGACAAAGATCTCCGGCGACGACGCCTTCGGTCCGCCGGATCCCGCCTGCCCGTTGGTGAAAAGGTAATTTCACACGGCAAGAAACAACCGCGCCGGCGCAAGCAACACGCTGGGCGGCTTTCTTTTGGCAACGCTAGAATGTGCGGTGCTGCGTCGTCGCCAAGTACACCGCGACATGAGAATGAGATCAGCCAAGTCAAATCGTCATTGCGAGCGAAGCGAAGCAATCCAGTCTTTCTTGAAGAATCTGGATTGCTTCGTCGCGAATGCTCCTCGCAATGACAGTGATAAGCTCATCACGCTTAAACACATCTTGCGCTAGTGAATCGCGGCATACATGATCTTCTCTTCGGTCGCATCAAGGGCCGAGAACTCCTCCACCACCTTGCCCTGGCGGCTGACCAGAATGCGATCCGACAGCGCGAGGATTTCCGGCAGGTAGGACGAGATGACGACGACGGCTTTGCCGTCATCCGCGAGTTTGTTGATCAACTCATGGATTTCGACGATCGCGCCGACATCGACGCCGCGCGTCGGCTCGTCAAAGATGATCAAATCCGGTTCCTGCGCCAGCGACTTCGCGATCACCACCTTCTGCTGATTGCCGCCGGAGAGTTCGACGACCTTGGCCTTCGGGCTGATGGCGCGCACTTTCAACCGGGAGATCCAGTCGTCGCCGGTCTGATCCGCCTCGCGTCGCGAGAGCAAGAAGCGGCCGCCGGGAAACTTCGAGAGGAGGCCGAGGTAGACATTTCGCGCGATCGACATGGTCTCGAAGAAACCTTCGACCTTGCGATCCTCGGTGACGTAGGCCACGCCATCCTGCACCGCGGGCGCAGGGACCCGGTAGCGCACCGGTTTGCCCTTCAACAGCACTTCGCCGCCATAGAAGAAATCGCGCTTGAGCACGCCGGCGACGATCTTGAACGTCTCGGTGCGCCCCGCACCGACCAGACCGAACACACCGGTGATCTGGCCTGCGAAGATCGACAGCGAGTTGTTCTTGACCATCGGCGCCATCTTCAGATTCTGCACCGACAGAATCCGATCACCGGATGGCCGCACTTCGGTTTTCCGCTTGCCGTAGAGCGTATTGGACAGATCGCGACCGACCATCGCCTGCACGATTCTGGCGCGATCGAAATTCGCGGCATCGTCAGTCACGACATGCTTGCCGTCGCGTAGCACCGTGATGCGATCCGCCAGCAACAACGCCTCTTCAAGCGCATGCGAGATGAAGATGATCGAGACGCCGCGCTTCTTCAGGTCGCGCACCAGATCGAAGAAATAAGCTTTCTCCTCCGGCGTCAGCGTCGCGGTCGGCTCGTCGAAAATGATGACTTTCGCTTGATGCAGAACCGCGCGCGCGATTTCCACCATCTGCTTCTTCGCCGCACCGAGCAAACCCACCGTGGCGGTGGGAGGCACGTCGAAATTCAGCGATTGAAGGAACTGCTGAGCCGCGATGTAGATGCCGCGCAAACGGTTGTAGAATTTCTCTTGTCCGAGAAACAGATTCTGCGCCACCGTCATGGTTGGCACCAGACTGTTCTCCTGAAACACCATCGCCACGCCGAGTTGCCGTGCTTCGAGCGGAGTTCGCGGCGAGACCTCTTCACCATTGACGAAGAGTTGTCCCGACGTGAGCGTCACCACGCCGGATAGCGCCTTCGTCAACGTCGATTTGCCGGCGCCGTTCTCGCCGACGAGCGCATGGATTTCACCGCGGCGAAGTTGCAGATCGACGTCCTTGATCGCGGGCACGCCTGCATAGAGCTTGGTCGCCTTGCGAAGTTCGACAACGTTGTCCGTCATGTCCCGAACTCCGCTTCGATATCCTTGAGCGGCAGTCGCAGCAGGCGGCCGGCGCCCTTCGCCAGAACATAAAGCGCGTCGCTCACCTCGACTGCTGCGACGACGCCGTGGTTGTGGCCATCCACTCGACTATGCAGTGAATAGCGCGGCACGCAATCGGGACTGAGCCGAATGACGAGACCATAGGAGCGCGGCGGCGCCCATGGTTTGACGACGCCCATAGTCTTGAGATGCGCGCCCTGCATCGGCTCGCGGAACGAATTTCCGGAATTGAGGCGCGGCGCGACCCAGAACTCCGGATCGATCTCCTGCATCATCCGGCGACGATAGCCATTCTCGCGTAACACGAATTCCACGAGTTGCGTTCGTCCGGTGAAGGCCGTCAACCAGAAGCCGCCGCCCGCCGCCGGGCAAAGCCGCGACGGATACACCGGTAAATTATCGAGCGGCGAACGGCCAGCCCCTTTCGCCCCGATCATGAGCAGCCGATGGCGCCAGCTCTCACTGACAATCGCGCCATCGCGCGAAACCGCTACGCCAAAGGCATAACGAAGCCCGCTCGCCAGCACCTGAACTTGCTTCAAGGGAAGATCGATCGACAAGACCCGACCGCTCCGTCCATGGCTCATCAGGTCGTGCGCCCATTGCGTGGTTGGGTACGACGTCGAGCCATCCGTTGCCAGCAGGCTCCCCGACGGCGCAGCCGCCAACGCATTCACCGCCGTCATACCGCCGCCGATCACTACGTCGCTATCGGCAGGTCCGGTCGCCGCAGAGAAGACGCGGACTTCCTTCCCGTCAAGGGCGACCGCCAAGCGGCCGTCAGGCAACGCACATAGCGCCGTCACCTCGCGATCGAAATGCGCAACGACCTGCATCGCGCCGGCCGTATAACGTAGTACCGCGACGCCATCGGCAAGGTAGAGATCATTGCCATGGCTCGCGAGGTCGTTCGGCTGCGCGAACTCGGCGACAATCTCGGCGCCTTCGAGCATCTGGTTCGGCTTCAGCGCACCGTCAAACGGCGGCACGGTGATCGCAGCGCTGCCGCGGCCAAAGACCCGATCTGTGAAATCTCGGAGTGCGGCGATCACGATTGCTTCTCCCAGCGTCGGTCATACTGCACGAAATCGGTATCCGCATTCGCGAGCTTGTAGCGCCCGATCCGATTGTTCGAGATGCCGCCGAGATAGAGATACCCGCGATGCTCACGCATCGACGTGATCATCGGGTGATTGACACCCTTGAGGTCCCAGAACGACTCGAGAATTTCACCTTTCTCGTTAAATTTGACAACGCATCCGGTGTTGATGTTCGGAAACAGCCATTCATCGATCGGCAACCGCTTGCCCATGCGCTTGCGGAAGCCGGGCATTCGCCAGGCGAGGTCGAGTGCGGGCGAGCGCATGCCGACCAGCGCCAGCCAATAGTTTCCGTCGGATGCGAGGTTGATGTTGTCGGGATAGCCCGGCAGGTTGTCCATCACTACCTCGACCTTGCCCTTGTTCGGGCCGTCGAACCAGTAGCGCTTGATCGAACAGCCGAAGGTTTCCGCGAACAGAATCGATTGTCCATCGCTGGCGATGCAGATGCCGTTCGGGAATTTCAGGCCGCGGAGCACTGTGTGCGTCGTGCCCTTGTTGGGATCGTAGCAGATGATGCGGCCGTTGCCGCGCGCTTCGAGGCCATCCACCGGCCATTCGTGCATCTCGTAGCGCACCGTCGCCTCGGAGAAGAAGATGCGGCCGTCGTCGGCGATATCGAGATCGTCCGCCAGACGCAGCCGGCTATCGTCGTTCACCGAATAGAGGCTGCGGTTGGTCTCGTCGGTTGCCTTCTCGATCTTGCGATCCGGCGTGATGCGATACAGGCCCATGCCGCCGATGCAGCAATAGAGATTGTCCTGCCGATCGAAGGCCATTCCCAACGGCTGGCCACCGATATGCGCGTAGACCTCCATCGTCTGATAATCAGGCGCGAGAAAGCGGATGATATCGCCATGCCGCGACCCGGCATAAAGATTATCGTGTCGGTCGAGGATGACATCCTCCGGCGCCTCGATACGCCCCTCCCCAATCAAAGTGACGTCGCGCAGCTTGTCGTTCTGCTCGAATGGCCCGCCTTTGCCGACCTCCGTTGAGGGCGGCGGCGGCAGGAAGTGATAGGTCGGACTGACATAGACCTTGCTGATAATGCGGGTGCGATTCTTCAGCCAGCGAATATCAACGATCGCAGCCACCAGCAGAATGGACGCTAGCACCATCCGGTTAAAGCCGCCGCGCACACCGAGCGTGGTCAGGCCGTTGGTGACCAGCAACACGATCAGCGTTCCGGCCAAAGCCTTCGCGACCGAGCCGTTGCCGCCGCCGAGCGTAATGCCGCCGAGCACCGTTGCCGTCAGAACCGTCACCTCGAGGCCAACGCCGACATCGCCGCCGACGGTCCCGAGGCGCGCGGCAAAGAACAGCGCGCCGACTGCGGTCAACGCACCGCTTGCCACGTAGCACAGCGCGATGGTGCGACGAACGGCGATACCGGAGTTGTAGGCGGAGCGCCGCGAACCGCCAATCGCGGTGATGTGCCAACCGGGCCGCATCCGCGTCATGAAGATGTGCCCGAAAACGGCGATCACGAGATAGACCAGTGCAACGCTGGGGATGCCGAATACAGTTCCCATCCCGAGGAAATCCCAGGACGGAAAATCTGGAAGCGCCGACGCAATCTTCACCGAGTTACCGAACAACAAGAGGTCATAGGCGGAGCGATAGATGATCAGCGTGATTAGCGTCGTGATGAACGCGCGCAATCGCAGATAGCCGATGAGGAAGCCGTTGACAGCACCCAGCAGCGCGCCGCAAACGATGGTCGCCACCACGACGGCCGGCACCGGCCAGTTCAGGATATTCAGGCAATACAGCGCGCAGAAATCGCACAGCGCGAACATCGAACCGACCGACAGATCGATGCCGCCGACGATGACGACAAGCGCCATGCCGAGAACGACGAAGCCGACTTCGCCGGCCTGGCGCGCGGTATCCGAAAGCGCGGCCGGGGTGAAGAAATTGTCGATCATCCCGCTCAATGCGAAGGCAACGACAATGAGGACGATGACGGGGATGGCCGTCTCGGTCCAGCGCTTCGATAGAATTTCGCCGAGCAGATGGTCCGGCCAGTAGCGCGCCTTCAGTCGGACAAGGGTTTCCTGCATTGCACGTCCCGAGGACAATCGCGGAGATCACCGCGGATAGGGCAGTAGGGATGGCGTCCGCGACATGCGAACGCCATCCGATGGGGACGTATCAACCTACTTCTTGAGGTCGCTGAGATTCCAACACGCGATGTCGGAGTTCGCATTGTCCTTCGTGATGTTGGTGAGGGTCGTGTAGATCGACCCCTTCGCATCGCCCGGCTTCACGCCTGACGACAGCAGCCACTTGATCATGCCGGCCATATCGGCAGCCTGGGTCGGCACGTCGTAGCTGACGTTGAGGTCGAAAGCGCCCGACTTGACCAGTTCGCAGGCGCCCTTGCGCTCACCGCCGCCGGACGTGGCAAGGAAAACCTTCCCGGTCAATCCTGCTTCCTTCACCGCGGCCGCGGTGCCGATGTCCATGCCGTCCCAGAAGCCGATGATGCCGCACAGGTCCGGATTCTGCTTGAGCACCGTCTGGGTGATGGCCTTGGCCTTCGCCGCGTCCCAATCGGCTGCCTGGCTGGAAACGACCTTGATCTCCGGATGCTTGGCGAGGACGTTCTCGACGCCCTTCAGCGTATAGGCCGAGGTCGCCGCCGACAGTGCGCCCTGCACGATGGCGATCTTGTTGGACTTGCCCTGGCACGCCTTGATCACCGCGTCGGCATTGCGCTCGCCGATCTCGATCCAGTTCGCGCCGACGAAGGCGGCGCTGCGATAGACCGAGCCCATGTTGACCTGGATGATGTAGATGCCTTCCTTTTCGGCGCGTTGCATCAGCTTGGCATAGGTCTGCACGTCGGGATTGTGCACGATGATGGCGGCGGGCTTCTCGGAAATCAGCGTCGTCAGTGCCTGCGCACCCGCGCTGGTGCTCCAGTTCGGATCACGGACGATCACCTTCACCCCGTAAGGCTCAAGCTCCTTCTTGACGCCGGCAAACCAGCCTTCGGTCAGATCGAAATTCATGGCGACCGGCAGATAGCCCACCGTCTTGCCTTCGAGCGCCTTCTTGAACGAAGCCTGGAACGGCTCGTCGAGCCCCTGCTGCGCCAGTGCCGGTGCGACGGCAAGCGCCGCGAGCCCAACACCGGCAATTCCTCCCGTGATAAGTCTCTTGATGTTTGTCATGATCGATGTCCTCCCTGCCGTTCTATCTGTCATTCTCGCATCAGGTCAGATATCGCCCTGTTGCGCTGTTTCTTCGTTACGTGGATTCAAGAATGAATCGACGACCACCGCTACGAGCAAAACCATGCCCTTGATCAGATTTTGCCCCGAGTAGGAGATATCCATGATCGTCATGCCATTGAGCATGGTTCCGATCAGCAGCGTACCGATAATGACGTTGAGGACGCCGCCGCGTCCGCCGGACAGGCCGATACCGCCCAAGACGACGACGAGAATCACGTCATAGATCAGCGTCGAATTGAAAATGCGCGTCGGCATGCTGTTGACGGATGCGGCCAGAACAAAGCCGGCGAAGCATCCGATCAACGCAGCGAGCACATATTGCAGGACAATGATCGGCCGCGATGGAATACCGGTGACCCGAGCACCGTAAGGGTTATCTCCGATCGCGTAGAAATAGGCACCGATCCGTGTCTGCCGCAACAGCAATGCCACGACGATGCAGACAATCGCGAAGGCGATGATCGGCATCGGAATGCCGAGGATGGTGCCTTGGCCAAGATGCTCGAACCCACTCATGCCGGTGCTCCACTGCACCACGTCGAGCTTAAACAGAACCGCTTGACCGAAGCCGGCGAGGAAAATGCCAGTTGCCAGTGTCGCGAACAGCGAGGGGACCTCGGCATAGGCAATCAGCCAGCCGTTGACCAGACCGAACACCAATGCCAACGCGACGGCCGCTGCCATCGAAACCGGCAGCGAGTAACCGTCCTGGACCATTTGCAACACCAGCCCGGGCGGCACGGCGAGCGCGGCGATCAGTGAGATATCGATGCCGCGGCCGATCACGATGAGCGCCATCGCAAGGCCAAGAATTCCCAGAACCGCAACGTTCTGGAGCAGCGTGAGCATATTCTGGGTGGTGGCAAATCCGGGAAGAAAGATCGCAAATACAGCGAACAGCACGGCAAAAATCGCGAAAACAACTTCTTGCTGGCCAAGCCGCTTGAACGTCATCCTACCGTCTCTACATGCTTTTTCTTTATATCGCCCCGAGCATCAATCCTGAGACCTGTGTTTGCAGTTCAGGGGTCGCAGGTGCCTTGAGCAGGCACGATCTTGATCGGCTGTCGGATAGGTTCGCCGCGGACTTGTTGCATTCTCCGCGAAAACAACATCAAACCTCCCGCACCCTCATGATCAATCCAGGCACGCTGTCGATCAAGGTGAAGCCAATTCAATTCTCACGAACCAGGATTAGTTAATGTCAAAAAAATCGACGAGTCAAACCGAACAGTGTGTTCGGCACCCCGTCCGTTAGACATATGCGCCGTGAACAATTCGAGACTTTCCCGGCCTTCACTTCCGTATACCCACGCACCTCGGCTGCTCAGTCCCCGCCCGATGCGAGCCTGTTCGGCAATCGCTTTTCGATGGTGTATTTGAGCAGCGCGGCGGAGCGGAACACACCATGAGCGAACTTGCCGTAAGGCATCGTCAGGAATAACGCCATCACCGTGCCGAGATGAATCGCCAGCCATAGCGCCATGAACCGCGTATCGCGCAACACCAGCAGCGCGAAGCCTGTCGCGCTGATCAGAAACAACAATGCGATGAAACCACGATCCATGCCATGCTGCGCGCTATCGCCATGCTGCGGATCGCGGCGGAGATTCAACCACAGCAAGCCGGCGGGCCCGAGCAGCAGCCCGACACCGCCGAGGCTGCCGAGAATGACGGGCAGGCTGAGCCACGGATACGGCGCTTCCCACCGGAGCAGGTAGTGATAGAGCGTCGCTACGCTGGTCGCAGCGAAACACAGCAGGAAACCGTAAAGCGTGAGCTGGTGGAAACGACGCCGGAGCAGCGTGAATCGATCATCCTCCTCGTTGCACCCTTCCCCGTGCCCTCCGCCAAGATATTTCAAGGCCGCGATATCGGAGACCGCTTCGGCAGTTGCAGGTAGCCGGGCGGCGGCGATGGCGAGCGCATCTTCAGCGACGGCTTCACGCGCCGGCGAGACCTCGCGCCAGAAGCGCGTCACGCCGATGCCCAGTGCCGAGATCGCAAACAGAAACACGATGCTGAACACGACGGCGAGGAAGTTATGCGGGAAGATCGCGTAGAAGTTTCCGGCCAGCGGCTGATGGATCAGGCGTCCGCTCATCGCGACCGCCAGCACCAGGAACAGCGACAAGCCGCCAGCCAGCGCCAGCGCGACGCTCAATCCGGCGCGCCGATATAGCCCGCCCATCGCGCGAGGCCAGGCATAGTCCTGATAGGTCTGCACCCGCACCTTCGCCATCGCTTGCGGCACGTTGACCGCGAACTCGTGCGGCGGCGCGTATTGGCAGGCATGCAGGCAAGCCCCGCAGTTGTGGCAGAGGTTAGCGAGGTAGTGAACGTCGGCCTTGTCGAACTCCAGTCGGCGCGTCATCGCCGGAAACACCGCGCAAAACCCTTCGCAGTAGCGGCACGCGTTGCATATCTGCATCATCCGCGCGACATCCTGCTCGCTGGCGGTCAGCGTCGCGACGAGCCCAAGCGCGCCGTCGCAGGCAGGCTGCGTGTCCATCGCGGCCGGATCAATGCGCGGCGGCATAAGCGAATTCCTCCTTGAACTCCGGATGCGCGAAGCCCGCGCTTTGCGCCGCGTTGACGCCGGCAATGCGGCCGAACGCGGTGCCAATGCTCATGCCGACGCCAGCGGTATAGCCCTTGCCGAGCACATTGCCAGCCATCATCTCACCGGCCGCGAACAGATTGGGGCTCGGCGCGCCACCGAAATGCACCGCGGCGGTGTGATCGGTTCGCATCCCAAGATAGGTGAAGGTGATGCCGGGCCGTAGCGGGTAAGCGTAAAACGGCGGCGCATCGATCGGCAACGCCCAATGAGTCTTGGCGGGCGCAAGTCCTTCGGTATGGCAATCGTCGAGCGTCGTGTGATCGAAGGTACCAACGCGACACGCCACGTTGTAAGCACGCATAGTATCCATGAAAGGCGCCGGATCGAGACCGATCCTTTGCGCGAGGTCGTCAAGCGTGTCCGCGCGCGTCCCTTCGAATACCGGCGGCATGAAGCGGCCGACCGCCTTACGGTCGATGATCGACCACGCCGTTTGTCCGGGCTGTTGTGCGACAAGACGCCCCCAGATCGCGTAGCGCTTCGGCCAAAAATCCTCGCCTTCGTCGTAAAAGCGTTCCCCGTCGCGATTGACGACGACGCCGAGCGACACGCAATCGATCCGCGTGCAGATGCCGCCGTCATAAAGCGGCGCGCGCGCATCGATCGCCACGCAATGCGCCTGGGTCGGATCGCCGATGGTATCGGCTCCGGCATCGATCATGAATTTCAGCAGCACACCTTGATTGTAGCGCGTGCCACGGATCAGGAAATTCTCCGCCGGCCATTCGCCGCGCTCGTTCTGTCCCCAGGCTTCGCGCTGCCATCCGAGATTCGACTCGAAGCCGCCGCACGCCAGCACACAGCTTTTCGCCGCGATGCGCTCACCCGCTTTGGTGATCGCGGCTTCAAAGCGACCATCAACGATCTCGATGCCGTCCACCGGCGACTCGTAGCGCACCTGAACGCCAAGATTTTGCGCGCTGCGATAGTAAGCATTCACCAGCGCCTTGCCGCCACCCATGAAGAACGCATTGGTGCGCGCGACGTGCAGCGCGCCGGAGAGCGGTGGCTGGAAATGAACGCCGTGGCGGCGCATCCATGGCCGGCAACGCGAGGAATGGCGGATCACCAGCCGCGCCAGACCTTCATCGGTCAGCCCGCCGGTGACTTTGAGGAGATCCTGCCAGAACTCTTCTTCCGGATAGGCCTCGACCAGCACGTCTTGCGGCGCATCGTGCATGCAGCGCAGGTTCCGGACGTGCATTGAGTTACCGCCACGCCAGGCGCGCGACGCGGATTCCAGCATCAGCACCGAAGCGCCGGCCTCGCGCGCCATCAGCGCGGCGCACAGCGCCGCGTTGCCGCCTCCTATCACCAGAACATCAGGCTCGCCCGACGATGCCATCCAGCCTCTTCCATTTCCCGCACAGCGCCATGTCTTCAATGATTTGTCTTTGATGGCTTGCGGAAAATAGAACTTCAAGCATTTCCTTGCGCAAGGAACGCACAGCTTCCAGGCGCTACAGTACCTTGTCGACGGAGACAGCCTCTACAGCCGCCCCGAATGGCATCGCACCGTGTTCAATGCGCATCGCATCGTGCAAGGCCGTCAGTGCGGCTCGCCGATGTGCTTGCTGCGGATGCGGTGCACCACCCACCAGATCGAAAGCGCTGCGATCGGCACGAAGCCGGCACTGAGATAGAGCGGATCGATCCGTACCACATGGGCCTCATGGGCGGCCTTGGCGAGATAGCCGAAGAGGCCGACCACGTAATAGGTAATGGCCGCAACGGAGAGCCCTTCCACCGTCGTCTGCAAGCGCAATTGCAGCCGCGTGCGCTCGTTCATCGAGCTTAGCAGTTCCTGGTTCTGCTGCTGGCGTTCGACATCGACGCGGGTGCGCAACAGGTTGGCAGCGCGCTTCAGCTTTTCCGACAGCGCGGCCTGCCGCGCCTCCGTCGCCATGCAGGTGCGCAGCGCAGGTGCCATACGGCGGGCGAGGAACGACGACCATGTCGGCAGGCTGCCAATGGCGCGCTCGCCGATGCTTTGCAGCCGCTGCGCGACGATCTCGTCGTAGGCACGGCTGGCCCCGAAGCGAAACAGGCTCGCGGCGCCGCCGGCCTCGACCTCGGCGGACAGCGCCATCAGTTCGTCGAGCAGATGATGGTTGTCGGAGAGATCGCGCGCGCCGCGCATGGTCTCGGTGACTTCTGCCAGCCGCTTCTCGGCGGCGGCGATGGACGGCGCGAGCCGCTGCGCTTCCGGCAGACCGAGCAGCGCGAAGGTGCGGTAGGTCTCGATGTCGATGATGTGCTGGATCAGCGTACCGGTGCGCTCGCCGCTCATGCCGCGATCGGTGACGAGGATGCGGACATAGCCGCCGGCATCGAGTTGGAAGTCGGTGGCGTAGGTCGCAAGCGCGTCGCCGGTTTCGGCGGCGGCGAGACTGGCGCGGTCGAACAGTTGCTCCGGCGCGGTGCGCGCGGGATTCTCCGGCAACAGATGCAGATCGATGGCGACCAGCACCGGCCCCGGCTGGCTGACCTGCCGCATCGGCGCGGCAAGGCTTTCGGCCGAAGGATGGAACGGCGGCATGTCGGCTTCGGACGGAAATTCCCAAGTATAGGTGGTGAATTCCGAATGCTGCTCCCAGCGCAGCACGGTGGCGCCGAGCGTGACGCGCAGATGCTTCTCGCCGCGCTGCGGCGTCGCCAGACCGCGCGCGGTGCAGAACGCGGTGAGCTGGGCGCGATCGACAGCGGCGCGTTCGCCCGTGGTGTCGAAAGCAAAATGCAGGATGCGCACCGGCGCGACGACGGCCGTCACCGGCCGGGCATGGACCTCGCCCAGCACCGCCGTGCGCAGGGGATGCGGCTCCAGGCTCGCCGCCTTGCTATCACCGATCGAAACTGCCGCGCTCATGCTGGTCGCCCGCCCCTGGTTGTATGGGCCAGCCTTAGCACCGGCGCGCCGGATGCGCCAAGGCGTTCATTCGGCGGACGGGCGCATGATCGCTCCAGCGCCATAGAATGCGAGCTGACCTGTTCACTAGCGCAACGTCATGCCCGTGCTCGTCACGGGCATCCATGTCTTTCTATCCGTGCATCGTCAAAGACGTGGATGACCGGAACAAGTCCGGCCATGACGGAGAGGAATATTCGTTGTTACGAGCGAAGCGAAGCAATCCAGTCTTTCTTCAAGAGTCTGGATCGCTTCGTCGCGGAGCCTGTGCCCGGACAGCACGAAGCACTGATCAGGGTACTTCTCGCAATGACGAGGAGAGGATGACGCGAATAGGAATTCGAGCTCACAAAGCACCAATCAGCAGCGCCAACAACTTTACGTCGCCCGGCGTTGCCGTGGAAACCAGGGCGCGACCAGTGCGTTCGGACGGAACGGCTTCCAGCTTCCCAGCGGCTGTGCGAGACGGTCGGCGATCACCCATAGCGCCGGCGCGTGGAAGCCCAGCCCGATATGCGTGGTGATCACTTCGATGTTCTCGCGCTTCGGGCCGTCTTCCTCAAGACAGGCCTGCCACGCCACCACGCCGTCGGCGCGGGTGTAAATCGACGTCGAGGGCACCGGGATCGGCTGCGCCAGCCGGCTGATCCGCTCCTCCGTCGGGGGTTCGTATTTCTGGCCGGTGAGGACACGCCAGATCGTCTTGACGTTACTCGCGCCGGGTGCGGCGAACGGACTGCCGAGCGTCACCACCAGACGCACGGCATCAGGCACATGCCGCGCCACCTCGCGCGCGATGATGCCGCCGCGGCTCCAACCGATCAGGCTAACCTTCTCGCCCGACTCCGCGTGGAGCTTCTTGACCTGCTCGGCGATCGAGACGAGATCGGAATCCGGCGCGCGAACGTTACGTCCGCGCCCCCAGCCCTGAACCTTATATCCGAGACGCTCGAGAAAGCCGCGAATGGCGACGGTAGACGTGTCGTCGGCGCCGAGGCCGGGCAGCACCATCACCGGATGCGGCTGCCCGCGCGGCGCGGTGGCGAGGAACGGCGCGGCGGCGAGCAGCGCCGGAATATCCAGCAACCCGCGCCCCTCGGTCGCCAGCAGGGCAAGTGACGGCGCTTTCACCGTCTTGCTGTCTCGTGCCATCGATTGTCTCCTTCAGTGGCAGAATGACGTCGCAGCGCGTGCACGTCGCTATAACACCTACGGCGTCGTCCCCGCGAAGACGGGGACCCATACGCCGTGTCGCTAATAATGTGGGTGGTGGTCGTAATGCGTTGACGGACAGACTTCGCTCTCACCTCGACCGCCAGGGGTTATGGGTCCCCGCCTGTGCGGGGACGACGATCTTCGAGTTGCGCGATATCGCGTCACTCGGCCGGCTGCGGCTGATGGTCGGCCGCGTGGCAGTGATCCGCGATGGCTTCGACCAGGATCGGCACCAGGCCAGGCGCAAGATCGTGCCCCATGCCCGGCACGACGGTCAGCTTCGATCCGGAGACATGCTTCGCGGTGTCCTGCCCGGCTTCGACCGGCACCAGTGGATCGTCGGCGCCGTGCAGCACCAGCGTTGGCGCCGCGATGGTTTTCAGCAACTCGACACGGCTCCCCGAGGCAAGGACGGCCATCAACTGACGCCCGACGCCGACCGGATAATAGGAGCGATCGGTGGATTGCTCGATCTTGACGCGAAGCTCGGCGTCGGAAGTCGGAAAGCCGGGGCTGCCGATGACGCGATAGACCTTCATGCCATGGGTGATGACGGCCTCGCGGTCAGCGGCATCGGGGCGCGGCGCCAGCAGCGCAGCGATGGCTTCGGGCTTGCCCGGCGGGAGGCCCGGATCGCCGCTCGACGACATGATCGACACCAGACTGCGCGTGCGGTCGGGATATTTGGCGGCGACCACCTGCGCAATCATACCGCCCATCGAGGCGCCGACGATGTGGGCGCGCGCGATTCCCAACTTGTCCATCAGGCCGACGGCATCGGCCGCCATGTCGTTCAGGTTGTAAGGCGCGTCGACCGGCTCGCCGGCCAGCGCGCGGGTGAAGCCGCCGACCACGTCCACCGGACCGACGCTGTCAAACTTGGTGGAGAGACCGATGTCGCGATTGTCGAACCGCACCACGCGGAAACCACGCGCGACCAGCGCCTCGCAGAACGGAACTGGCCACGCGATCATCTGGGTGCCGAGGCCCATGATCAGCAGAATGACCGGCGCTTTCGCATCGCCAAATTCGTCGTAGGCAATTTCGATTCCGTTCGCGGCAACTGTAGGCATAAGCAGTTCACTCCTTAGGACATGATGCGATAGAGTTTTGGTGGTGGTGTTATCCTGAGAGACTGACAGAGAGAGACGGCAGATAAACGCGCATCTCCGTCATTGCGAGCGAAGCGAAGCAATCCAGAAGGTCACAAAGTAAGGGCTGGATTGCTTCGTCGCTGCGCTCCTCGCAATGACGGAGATAAGGACTGCTTTTTTGCTGCATTCTGAATCAGCCTCTCCAAGTGACGGCCGATCTTACTTGGCGCGTGCAATTCCTTCAACGATCAGCCGACGCGCTTCGTCGGCGTCACCCCAGCCGTCGCACTTCACCCATTTGCCCGGTTCGAGATCCTTGTAGTGGGCGAAGAAGTGTTCGATCTGGCGGCAAGCGATCTCCGGCAGATCGGTATAGTTCTTGATGTGCGCGTAACGCTGTGTCAGCCGCGCCGCCGGCACCGCGACGATCTTTTCGTCGCCGCCAGCCTCGTCGGTCATCCGCAGCACGCCGATGGGACGCACCGCGATGACCGCGCCTGGCGTGATCGGCCGCGTATTGGCGACCAGCACGTCGCATGGATCGCCGTCCTGCGACAGCGTGTGCGGAATGAAACCATAGTTTCCCGGATAACGCATCGGCGTGTAGAGGAAACGGTCGACCACCAGCGTGCCGGCTTTCTTGTCGATCTCATATTTGATCGGCTCACCGCCGATCGGCACCTCGATCAGCACATTGACTTCGTCTGGTGGGTTTTTCCCAATCGAAATGGCGTCGATATCCATGCGTCACTCTCTCCTGCATGCAATTGCGCGCAATCGCATCCATATTGGCATTGGCGTTAGCTAGTCGCGTCAGGTATCGCAACGAGATGGTGACGTCACTTGTCGCGCCCCTTGCTCAGCACGCTGCCGACCGCCCGCACCAGCCAGCTCGGCTGATACTTGATCCACTGCATCGCAAGCTCGTTGGCGAGGCCCGCGATGTGCACCGGCTTGCCGGCCATGCAGGCGCGATAGCCCTCCAGCGCCACACTTTTGGGGTCCATGATCATCACGCTCGGCACGCTGCCGAGATCGGTGCCCTGCACCATGCCGGTGTCGGTCACGCCGGGACAGAGCGTCGTCACAGTGATGCCGCTGCCGCTCAATTCCTGAAACAGCGCATCGCCGAACGAACGCACGTAAGCCTTGGACGCGGCATAGACCGCGAGATTAGGCACCGGCATGAACGACGCGATGGACGCGACGTTGAGAATGCGACCGCGCTTACGCTCCAGCATCGGCGCCAGGAACAGATGCGTCATCGCCGTCATGGCGACGATATTGACCTGCAGAAGCTGCAACTGTTTGTCGAGATCCAGCGCGTTGAAGCGCCCCTCCATCAGCAACCCGGCATTGTTGACCAGAAGATCGATCTGCGTTCCGGCATCGCGCACCGCCTGGAACACCGCCTCCGCCGCGCCGGGTTCGCTGAGATCCGCTGGAACGATGGTGGTGCGGACGCCGTGCGCCGCGGACAATTCGTTGGCAAGCTCTTGCAGCTTGTCGCGGCTGCGTGCCAGCAAAACGAGATTGAACTTGTTGGCGGCGAGAACCCGCGCCAGTTCTTGCCCGATGCCGGCGGATGCGCCGGTCACCAGTGCGCATTGTCCTTCGTTTTCATTCGTTGCCATGGCGTCCCTCTCCTGCTTTCGACGCGTTAAGCTTTGGACGAATCGGTCGGCGACGCAAAACGACCGTGCAGCGCCTGCCATCCTGATTTCAGCGCGTGATCGAACAGGCCAAGATGCTCGGCGACGGCCTCGCTGGCGAAACTCGCAAGGTCGCCGCGCGGAAGCTTCACAAAAGCCTCGGCGTCGGCGCCGGACACAACGATCTTCATGCCTTGCTTGCGCGCGAGATTCATCATCGTAGCGTTCTCGACCAGACAATTCATGAACAGCACGCGGACGCCCCAATTGCGCACCCGCGCCGCCGAGCGCTCCAGCAGCGCCGCGCCGATGCCACGCCCGCGATATTCGGGCAGAACCGACACGCCGAGTTCGGCGTCGTTCTCCTTGCGTGCGAGATGCGCGGCGCCGATCACCGCCAGCTCAGCATCAGTCACCACGAACACCACGTCGCGCGACAGATCGATGCTCTCGACATATTTGCGGATGCCGTCGTCAGACAACACGTGGCCGAACCTGAGATGACGATCCTCCGACCCCAGCGCCAGAAGATGGGCCAGCAATCTTGGGCGCTCATCTTCGGGCATCTCTCGCGTCAGCGCGTTGAGGTCCATCGGCGTGCAAGCTTCCATCGAAGACGTTGGAACATCGTTGCGGATCGTCATTGGCAAAGGCCGCCCCATGGGGCGGCCTCGGTTTCGATCGATGACGACAATGCCGTCAATGCGCCGGAGCCGGCATTGCACCGCGCGCGGTCGCGAGCGGCCGAATCGCCAGCAGCAGCAACAGACCGGACAGGATGTAGAGCCCCATCACGAAGTACATGCTGTAGATGTTGTCGCCGGTGTTCTTGATGATGAACCCGTTGATCGACGGGCTGACCGCCGGCCCCAGGTTACCGAGACTGCTGATCAGCGCGAGACCGCCGGCGGCCGCGCCGGCGGAGAGATATTCGCTGATGAGCGCGAAGAACAGCGGCGTCGCCGACGCGATGCCGATCACGGCGAAGGACAGCGCGATGATCGATCCCACCAGGTTGCCTTGCAGCAGCGTCGTGAGGAACAGACCGACCGCCGCGATGCCGACGCAGGCCGCGAAATGCCAGCGGCGTTCATGCCACTTGTCCGAGTGGCGGCCGATCAGGATCATTCCGATGACGCCGACGGCGTTGGGAATGGCGGCGTAAACGCCGATCAGGAACAGGTCCTTGACGCCCCAGCTCTGGATCAGGGTCGGCAGCCAGAACACCATGACATAGGTTGCGCCGAGCAGCAGGAAATATACCAGCGACAGGATGTAGACCCGCGGGTCGCGCAGGCACTGTGCGAACGAACCGGCGGGCTCACCTTGGACATCCTTGACGTCGTGGCTCATGCGATCGGCATGCAGCGCCTTTTCCTCGCTCGACAGCCAATTGGCCTGCGACGGCTTGTCCTGCAACAGGACAAAGACGAGGAAACCGAGAATGATCGCGGGCAGGCCCTGCACCAGGAACAGCCACTGCCAGCCGTGCATGCCGGCGATGCCGTCGAAATACTTCAGGATGCTGCCGCACAGCGGGCCGGCGATGACCGAGATGATGGTGGTGGCCGACATGAAGATCGCGATCACCTGCCCGCGCCGCACCGACGGATACCAGTAGGTGAAGTACAGGATGACGCCTGGGAAGAAGCCGGCCTCGAACGCGCCGAGCAGGAAGCGCACGACATAGAACTGCGTCGGCGTCGAAACGAACATCATCGCGACGGCGGCAGCGCCCCACAGCACCATGATGCGCAACAGCGTCTTGCGCGCGCCGATCTTCTCGAGCAGCAGGTTGCTCGGCACTTCAAACAGGAAGTAGCCGATGAAGAAGATGCCGGCGCCGAGGCCGTACACCGCATCGCTGAACGGCAGCGTCTGCTTCATCTGCAACTGCGCGTAGCCGATGTTGATGCGGTCGAGATACGCGACCATGTAGGCGATCAGCAGCAGCGGAATGATGCGCCAGTTGATCTTGGAGAACAGAGCGTTGAGCGGTGCGCTCTCGGCCACGTGGGGCATCTTGCCCGTCGTCGTAGGATGCATTTTGGTTCCCTCCACCCGATAACTTGATTCAGTGAACGATGGCCTTCCGTTGCGGAAGGGCCGGTCGTTGAAGTTCATTCAGCCCGCCCTGCAACGGCCGCGACAAAGCCATGCCCGAATGGCATTCGAGGATCGCTTCGCAACGGCCGTCGCAGCGGCGCGTTAGGCTTCTCGCGAGGCTTCCGACTTGGCAGCCGAAGCCGCCTTCGCCTTGCCCGACGATTTACTCGGCTGTTCGATCGTCAACTCGGCGGGCTGCGGCGCGGCGGCTGCGGCCGATGCCTCCGTCACCGGCGGCAGCGCCTCGATCTCCTTCAGCGCGTTCTTAAGATGCTCGATGAGTTCGTAGGATTCGTCCTGCGACAGCACGCGTCGACAGGCCGTCACGCCGAAGTCGAGCAGCCCGGCATAGCTCTGCACCGTGATATTCAGGGCGCTGCCATGGTACGGGATCGACACCGGGTAATAATGGAGCATCCGCGCGCCGGCCATATACAGCGGCATCGGCGGACCCGGAACGTTGGAGATCAGCACGTTGCCGGCCGCTGGAACGCGGCTCGCCAGATTCGAGCGGCCCATCAGCGAGGCAAGCCCGGTCATCAGCCACGGCGCGCCGGTGATCGGCACATTCATCCCGAGCACCGGCTTGAGTTCGCGCACCACCGCCTTCGCCGCTTCCGACGAATTATGGATCGCCTTGAAGCGATCCGGCAGGTTCTTGATGTCGGTGGCGAGATCGACCCGAACCGCCGACACTTGGTTGTTCATCGCACTGTCGCCTTCGGTGCGCAGGCTGACCGGCACCATCGCGATCAACGGCTCCTTCGGCAGCAGGTTGCGCTCCTTCAGGAAACGATGCAGCGCGATCGAGCACATCGCCATCACGATGGTGTTGACGGTGCCGCCAACCCGCTTGCCCAATTCCTTGACGTCAGCGAGCGGCACCGACATCGTCGTATAGGAGCGCTGGTTGGTAATCGAGTCGTTGAAGATGGTCTTGGGCGCGAGACCCAGATTCAACTGACGCTCGCCCTGCGGCAGGCGCTGGCTGGCAATCACATTGGCGGCTGTACTGAACGCCTTGGCTGCGGTCGGCAGCGCTTCCGCGATCTTGCGATACTGCTGCGCTGCGTTGGTTGCGGCGGCCTGCAGCAGCTCAGTGACACCGAGCTGGTACTGTCCCGTCGTCCGCTTGCGGCGCGGCGGCGGCACTTCGCGAATCTTCGGCGAGGTATCGTAGAGCACCTTCGCCAGTTCGACCCCGGCCTTGCCGTCGACGCCCGAGTGATGCGCCTTGGTATAGAAGGCCATCTGGCCGTTCTCGAGGCCGTCGATGACATACATTTCCCACAGCGGACGGCTGCGGTCGAGAAGCGTCGAATGCAGCCGCGCAATGAGTTGCTCGAGTTGCGCCATGGTGCCGGGGCGACGCAACGTCACAGTGCGCACATGATAATCGAGATCGATGTCGTCGTCCTCGATCCAGACCGGCTCCGCCAGTTCGAACGGCATCGGCGCCAGCTTGCGCGTCAGCACCGTTGCGAGATGCAGCCGCTTGCCAAGCATCGCCTTGACGTCTTCGTAGTAGTCGCCGTCGTATCCTTCGGGCAATTCGAACAGCATCAGGCTGCCGACATGCATCGGCGTTTCCGGCGTTTCGAAATGCAGGAATGATGCGTCCATGCTGCTGAGTTGGTCCATTGCCGTGCCTCCCTCATGCGAACGCGGATTCGGTTCGCTTCCTTTTTTGCCAAACGCTTCGGCTGTTGCGGCCGAGACGCCGTTGTCGAACCGAAGGCGGCCGGCGCCGGCCACCTCTGGCGTATTCGTCAAGCGTCGGGTTAGGACGCCTTCGCCTTCTGCGCTTCCTCGTCGTAGAGATCTTTCTTCGAAATTTTTCCGACCGCGGTTTTCGGCAGTTCGCCGCGGATATCGAGCGCATGGATCATTTCGTGCTTGCCGAGCTTGTCCTTCAGGAAGGTCTGAAGCTCCTTCAGCGTGAACGCCGCCGCACCGGCTTTCAGCGTGATGAAGGCTTTCGGCGACTGGCCGCGATATTCGTCAGGAATGCCGATCACCGCGACTTCCGCGACCGACGGATGCTGGTAGACCGCTTCCTCAAGCACGCGCGGATAGACGTTGAAGCCGCCGCACAGCAGCATGTCCTTGGTCCGGTCGACGATGTAGACGTAGCCGTCCTCATCCATGTAGCCGACATCGCCGGTGCGCATGAAGCCGTCGGCGGTCATGACGTCGGCAGTGGCGTCGGGCTTCTTCCAGTAGCCCTTCATCACGTTCGGGCCCTTGATGCACAGTTCGCCGGTCTGGCCGAGCGCGACGTAGGTGGTGTTGTCGCTGGTATCGAGGAATTTGATGCTGATGCCCGGGCTTGGAACGCCGCACGAACCGGCGCGCGGCTCATTCGTCACTGGCGTGAAGGTTCCTGTCGGTGACGTTTCCGTCATACCCCAACCCTCCGCGAGCCGACAGCCGGTCAGCTTCTCGAAGCTGCGCTGAACTTCGAGCGGCAGGGGCGCGCCACCAGAATTGCACCACTTCAACGAGGTCAGGTCAACCTTGCCCGCATCCGGATGATTGAGCACGGCGACAAACATCGTCGGCACGCCGGGGAATGCGGTGATCTTCTTCTCCGCCAGATCCTTGACCACCGTATCGATATCGAACCGGATATACTGATAGAGTTCGGCGCCGATGCGGACGCCGAGCAGCATATTGACGGTCAACGCGTAGATATGGAACGGCGGCAGCACCCCGAGCAAACGCTCATTGCCCTCGTCCAGGGTCGGCGGATCGGTCCTGGTCGTCTCGACGCACTGATTGGTTGCCGACGTCAGGTTGCCATGGGTCAGCATCGCGCCCTTCGGCAAGCCCGTGGTGCCGCCGGTGTATTGCAATAGCGCGATGGCATCGGTCAGGTCGGCGATCGGATAGCTGCGGTAGATGCCGTCATTGTTGAGCAGCGCCTGGAAGGGCAAGTGCTTATCGTCATTCGCCACGTTGGCGAGTTGCTTGGTCGCCTGCATCTGTGCGTTGACCGCCTCCGGATTGCCGGACATTTCCGCGACGTTGCCGACAATCAGCTTCTTCAGGCGGGTGCGGCCCAGCATCGGCGCCATCTGCGGATAGAGCGCGGCCAGATCGAGCGTGATCAGAAAATCGGTCTGGCTGTCCTCGATCTTGTGTTCGAGCACCTTGGCGGCGTCGAGCGGCGAATAGTTGACCACCGTGCCGCCGGCTTTCAACACGCCGAACAGGCTGATGAGGTAATGCGGCGTATTCGCCAGATAGAGGCCGACGTGGATGCCCGGTCCGACCCCGAGCTTCTGCAAGCCCGCGGCAGCGCGATTGGCGAGATCGTTCAATTCGGCGAAGGTGATCTTGCGCCCCATGAAATCGATCGCGGAGTTATTCGGCCATTTCGCCGCAGCATCTTCAAGAATCTGCTGAACCGGCGTGGGCGAAATATCGCCGTCCCATTTGACGCCGGGTGGATACGACTTGAGCCAAGGCATGTCGCCGAGCGAAGTATTGGTCATTTGAAATCCTCCCGTTTCTTTTGTTTGCGTATGTCTCAAACCGCCGTCAGCCCGCCATCCACCGCGAGCGTTTGCCCGGTGATGAACGCACAGGCATCGGACGCGAACAGCGCCGTGACACCCTTGAGATCCTCCGGCCCGCCGCCGCGATTCATCGGCGCCATCTGCGCGGTCGAGGTCTCGCCGAGCCGTTCTGTCATCTTGGTCGGAAAATAGCCCGGCGCAATGGCGTTGACGTTGATGCCGTACCTCGCCCACTCGTTGGCGAGGGTGCGCGTCATGTTCACCACCGCGCCCTTGCTGGCGTTGTAAGCGAGCGTGGGAATGTCTTCCGCATAGGTGCCGGTGAGACCCTGGATCGACGCGATATTGATCACCTTGCCGCTTTGACGCGGCACCATGCAGCGTCGGCCGACTTCCTGCGTCGCGACGAAGATCGCGGTGACGTTGAGGGTAATGACCTTATTCCAGCCGTCCATCGAATGCTCGATGGTCGGTGCGCCCCACGAGGTTCCGGCATTGTTGACGAGAATGTCGATCGGCCCGAGCGCGGCGATCACCTGCTCCACCATCGGCGGAATGGTCGTCAGTTGGCCCATGTCGCAGACCAGCGGCAGCGCCTCGATGCCGAGCGATTTCAGATGCGCGGCGGCGGCGTCGAGTTCATCCCGCTTGCGCGCGGTGATCGCGACCTTCGCACCGAGTTCGCCCAGCACCTCGGCCATCTGCAAGCCAAGGCCACGCGAACCGCCGGTGACCAGTGCCACACGCCCCGTCAGATCCTGCAACTTGGCCAGACTCATAGCGACCTCCACCCATGACGACCCGATCGCGAACCAAAGCGATCGCGTCGTCGGCGTTTCACACCCTTGAAGTCACTGCCGCGTTGCGGCGCCGGTTGCGGTCTTGAACTGCCGCTTCACCGAAACGGTAGGCCTTATTTCGGCTGCAACAGCTTCTGCAGGTTGGCCATATTCTCCTGCATGCGTTCCTGCACGACCTTCCACGCGTTGGTATGGGCCTGCATTTCCAGTTGCGTGAGTTCGCGGAAATTCGCGACGGCTTTTTCCACGCCCTGCTTGGCGATATCGGCCTGCTTCGACAGCGCATCGGCGCCGGTCATGTTGCCGGTCAGGTTCTGGACCGCAGCCTGCCACTCCGCGAAGGTCTCGCCGAGGATTTCATTGCGCCGCTCGATCAGCGCGCGGATGCCTTCGTTGGCTTGGCGGTTCGCCTCGACCAGCGCTTCCATATCCTTACGCTGCCACTCGACGAGCGCGGCGATGTCGACGTTCGGCAATTTGTACTTCTCGGCCATTTGCTTGAAATTATCCAGCCACGGCATCATGGCGGCAAGTCCGTTGTCGGATTTATTGTTATCGGTTTCCATGAACGCCCTCCTCTCGATCTCATTGGCCGCGCCGTACATGCGGCGCAGCAAGCACAACCGCGAAGCGTCAGGCCGCGAACGGCTCGGCCTGCAAGATGCGCGCGTAATCGTCGTCCGCACGGTTCGGATCGGGATAGATCAGCCCGCGGAGGCCGCCGCGATCGAACGGCGACCATTCGCCCTCTTTCTGCGCGAGACGATCCGCGATGGCGTACAGCACCGCCGGATGATGCCCGAGGCCGCAGTGACTGCCTTCGACCTCGATGTTCTGCGTCGTGGTCGCTTCCTGCTCGCGGCACCCCTGCCAGGCGACGATACCATCGGTGCGCGAATAAATCGCGGTGCTCGGCACCGGCGGCGGCAGCTTCATGTTCTCGCGCTCAGGCCAGTCGTCGACTTTGCGCTCGCTGAGATACTCATAGAGCCGCCAAGCATTGCTGGCCTTCGGCTCGCTGGCGAACGGGCTGCCGAGCGTGATCACCTGACGCACCAGCGACGGTGAGCGCCGCGACAGTTCGCGCGCGAACACGCCGCCGAGACTCCAGCCGATCAGGCTGACCTTTTGCTGATAACGATCGGCGAGTTCGGCGAGACGCGCATCCATCGCGTCTTCGACGCCGGGGCGCGGACCGCGATTGGGGCCGAGCTTCCAGCCGTGCGCGGCATAACCCTGCGCCTTCAGGTAAGTGCGCAGCGGCCGTGTCGAGGAATCGCTGGCGGACAATCCCGGAAGCACCAGCACCGGATGACCATCACCACGCGGCGCGCGGCGCAATAGCGGATAGAGCGCAAAGAACGCCTGCAACTCCCAGATGCCGCGCATCTCGAGCGCGAGCAAAAGTTTCGAGGGAGGATTCTTTCCATTCGCGGCCGTATTCATGTCGAAACGTTCCCCCTGATGTTGCGCGTTGTCCGCGTTGACGCCGTTTCATCTGCAACGTGATGAAACGCTAGCGAGCGTGCAAATGGCGCGAAAGGTGCGATTGGCCCATCCGCGTGGTTACTTTGGGACAAAAATTTGTGTGTGCGCCGCAGCAGTTACAGCATCTTTTGCGTTGCGAAACGCCGACGGACTCTTGCGCGTCCAGCGCGCGAAAGCGTGGCGGAAATTCGCGGCGTCGCTGTAATCAAGCCGCGCCGCGATCTCTTCATTGGTCATCTCGGTGTTGCGCAGATATTCGATCGCAAGCTTCATCCGCACTTCGGCGATGATGCGGCGATACGTGATCTGCTCGGCTTCGAGTTTGCGGCGCAGCGTGCGCGGATGCACCGACAATTGCGCGGCCATGGTCTCGATGCTGGGAAACCAGCCGGGGCGCGCGACCATCGCGCGACGCAAGTCGGCCGCGATGCCGCCTTCGCGATTGACGTCGTCGAGCAGCGGCTCGCACATGTCGGCCGCCATCACGCATGTCGTCGGGTTGGGGCTGACCATCGGATGATCGACCCAGCCCACGTCGAATTCCATTTCGTTGCCGGCCTGCTCGAACAGAACCGGACACTGGAACAACTCGTGATAGAGATCCACATGCGGCGGCTGCGGATAGGTAGCGCGCAGGTTCGAGAAACGGAACGACGGGCCATAAACATCGGTACTGAACGTCAGACACGTTGCGAAGGCGAATTCCAGCGCAAAACGATAGACATCCTTGGGCGAATTGCGCGACAGCAACGCGGCGAGCGTATAGGTCGCGGTATCGTCGTCGCGCGAGAACGCGACGTCGGCGACCATGCCGAGATGCCGGCTGTACTTGATGGCGAACTCAATGCCCTCCTCGCGGGTCGGGCTGCTCAACAGCGCGTAGCCGTACATGCCGTAAGCGATGACATGCATGCGCTGTCCGGCGCGAAAGGCGATCGCCGGATCGCTCGACAACTTCGTCGCGTTGCGGAACACGGTCTCGACCTGGCGATACGATACGCGAGTATCGGGCGATCTGAGATCGGCGCTCTTGAGGCCCGTCCCCGTCAACGTGCGCGAGGAGGAGATGCCTTCTTCTTCAAGAACGTCGACGACCGCAGCGATGCGCTGTGTCAGGTGGATGCGCTGGACGAGATTGGGGGTCGGCCGATACATGCTTCAGCGTTCCTCCGCCATTGATGGCGCCGTCCGGCATGACGATGCCGGTGTTCATTGCGATCACTTGCGATCGATCCGAAGAGGCTATCGAGAGGTTTTTCGGCTTGGAAGGTTCGATCAATCCAATCTTTGGGTGATTTGCGGACAGAATGATGATCCGCGCGATCTCTCGCTGCAATGCAGCGTTCGCGCGATCGAATGCGCATTAAGAAACGCTCAGCATATGCAGACCGTCGACCTCCGCCCCTTCACAAAAGAAGACCGCCGGCGGCGCCAGCGGTCAAGTTTGGGGGGAGGAATACACCGAACGAGAACACAGCGTAGTCCTCCGCTTTCGATCGGAAAGGTGCGATCAAGCCAAACTTCCAGTGAGTTGCGGACAACATGCGACTGACCGGCATGAAACCGTGATCACGCAGCGATCATGGCGTGCGCGTTGCACTGCGAAAATCCGAAGGGCTCTTTCCGGTCCAGCGAATGAAGGCATGGCGGAAATTGGCCGCATCGCTGTAGCCGAGCCGGCCGGCGATTTCCTCGTTGGTCATTTGCGTCTTACGCAGATACTCGATGGCGAGCCGCATCCGCACTTCGGCCAGAAGATCGCGGTAGGAGGTGCCTTCCGCTTCGAGCTTGCGCCGCAACGCACGCGGATACATCTCCAGCTTCTCGGCGATCGCCTCGATGCTCGGGTAACGTCCCGGCTGTTCGATCAGGATGCGACGGATGTCGGCGGCAATGCCGCCGGTGCGATTGATCTCCTCCAGCAACTGCTCACACATCTCGCGCGCCATCGCGTGGGTGCGCGGATCGGCGAGCTTCACGACGCGATCATCCCGTAGGTGCTCGTAGCTGCAACCGGGCTGCCGAAACAGAATCGGGCACTCGAATATCCGGTCGTACATATCGGCATGGGTTGGCGGCGCATAATCAAGAACGATCCGCGAGAAAGAAAAATGCTGTCCGACACGATCCTTGGTTGCCGTGAGGTGAGCCGCCAATGCGAACTCGACCGCGAAACGATGCAGGTCTTCGGTCGGGTTCGGCCAATGCAGCGGATCGAAGGCGACGAAGACCGTTGTTTCGTCTGATGACACGGTGAAATCGCAGAACGGACCGACAACCCGGATATATCTCGCGGCGAAATCACGCGCCTCGACGTCGTTTGCGCTGCTCAGCAAGGCATATCCGTACATGCCATAAGCGGTGACATGCATCCGCAGACCGGCGCGCAACGCCATCGCAGAATCCTTCGAGAGGCGGATCGCGTTGCGAATGACCTGATCGAGTTGCCGGTAGGATATCTTCGTGGTGTGGCGACTGAGTTGCGGCGCAGCGAGGCCCGTGCCCTCAAGCAGTTCAACCGGACTGACGCCCTGCTCCTCAAGCTCGGCGACGACCGCGGCGATGGTGTGCGGCGAATACATGCGCTGCTCGAAACTCGGCGGCGACTTGGGTGCCGAATCTCCATTCATCAGCCGTTGCGGCTTGTCCATCACAGCCATTGTCGCCCTCCATGCGCCTTAAATCGAATCCTCCCAAGTCAGTCGTGTGCATTTTTTTCGGAAGGTAAGCCCGATCACTCGCGGAATGCAACGATCTCGATAGCGAAGTCGATTTAACATTCGCAACTTTTTCGCGGCTTTTTTTTCGATGAATGCGCGACGCGACCTTAATTTTTGATTGCCGACGACCGTCGGTTGCAGTGTTCGCAAACCGGCCATCGGAACCGATGGCGCAGATCGGACGCGGATCATCCGCTTAGCACAACTCACAAAGCTAATTTGCTTCGACATCGATCGACGACCCGGCGGATTCAATCTCACAAACCGCAGTCATCGTGATCGCCTTCGCACATATGATCGCGTTCTGAATGCACCGCACCATGAAGAACACACTTCGTATTGAATCTATACGGGACAGAGTGACTGACCCATTCGTGTCTGCGACATTTCGTCCTTAAGTCACCCTAACAACGGTCCAACCGCACCTTTCCCCTCTTCGTCAGGCTTCGCTACGCTGCCTATCGAGAGATGCGATTGCGACGGAAACGCGTCGGCGCCCGCCCGGGCGAAATCAAAAGCATCTCCGGGAGGATTCCGATGAAGCAGAAAGACGTGCTCAGGCAACTGACCACTCCGATCGGCGCGCCGGCCTTTCCACGCGGCCCGTTCCGGTTCACCAACCGCGAATATCTCAACATCCTCTATCGAACCGACATCGAGGCGTTGCGCGCCGTCGTTCCGGAGCCGCTCGAAATCGACGAACCGCTGGTGCGCTGGGAAATTATGCGGATGCCGGACGTCTCCGGCCTCGGCGACTACACCGAATGCGGACAAGCCATTCAGGTGCGGTTCGGCGAGGAGAAGGGCGAATACCTGCACGCGATGTATCTCGACAACCTGCCGGCGCTGGCCTCCGGCCGCGAGATCAGCGCCTATCCGAAGGTGATCGGCAAGCCGCGGCTCTATGTCGATTCCGATACGCTGGTCGGTACGCTGGACTACGGCACCTTGCGCGTCGCCACCGCCACCATGGGTTTCAAGCACCGCGCTATGGATCTCGAGGTCGCCCGCAAAGAGATATGCATCCCCACCTTCATGCTGAAGATCCTGTGGACCTACGACAGCCCGAAGCCGGCAGGCGAGCCGCGCATCTGCGAACTGCTGCGCACCGAAATCACCGACATCACCGTCAAGGGCGCATGGACCGGCCCCGCCCGGCTGGAATTGTTCGCGCACGCGCTGGCGCCGATGGCGGACTTCCCGGTGCGCGAGGTGGTCGGGGCCAGCCATATCCTGACCGACCTGTCTCTCGCGCGCGCCAAGCGTTGCTACAACTATCTCGAGAGTACCGGCTAGAGCGAGATGAGTTCATCTTGAATCGTCATTGCGAGCAAAGCGAAGCAAGCCACGAAGCGGGAACTGGATTGCTTCGTCGCTGACGCTCCTCGCAATGACGGGGGATAAGTCTTTAGACCTAAGCCAGCTTATTCTAGCAGCCCAATTCCACGAACGACCCGATACTGGAACTCGCCAAGCTCCATGGCGGCTTCCTCGACAAGCTTCCAGATCACCAGCACGTCACCACGCAAAAGCGAACGGGAGAAAGCCATGTCGTCAGGAGGAAACCATTCGGCGGTGCTCGACCGCTATCGCAACACCTGCGTAATCGGCGCCGGCGTGATCGGCGCATCGTGGACAGCGCTGTTTCTGGCGCACGGCCTGAACGTCGTCGTCAACGATCCGCAACCGAACATCGACGACGTGGTTCGGACCATGCTGGCGAAGGCCGCACCGACGCTGAAGGCGCTCGGGCTTCCGCATGAAGGACTGGAGAAAAACCTGCGCTTCGAGGCCGATCTCGAACGCGCCGTCGCCGGCGTCGACCTGATCCAGGAGAACGGCCCGGAAAATCCGGAATGGAAACAGAAATTATGGGCGCGCGTCGAACCGGCCTTGCCCAAGCACGCGCTGCTGTTGTCATCCAGTTCGGCACGCCCGGCGACCGAGCAAGGCAAACTGATGAAAGATGCCAGTCGGTTGCTGGTCGGCCATCCGTTCAATCCGCCGCATCTCATTCCGCTGGTCGAAGTCGTACCCGGCGACCAGACCTCACCCGAGGCCACCGCCGACGCGGTCGCCTTCTACGAAGCGCTCGGCAAGGTGCCGCGCGTCCTGAAGAAGGAAATCCAGGGTTTTGTCGCCAACCGGCTGCAACGCGCCATCATGCGCGAAGCGTGTTACCTGGTGCAGGAAGGCGTGGTGACCGTCGATGAACTCGACGACATCGTCACCAGCTCGATCGGCTTGCGCTGGGCCGTGAACGGGCCGTTCAGTTCGTTCCATATGGGCGGCGGGCCGAAGGGGCTGGAGTCGTTCTTCCAGCACCTCGGCAAGAACATGGCGGTATCGTTCAAGATCATCCCGCAGGTCGAACTCGACGAGAAACTTCAACGGGTCATCATCGATCAGGCCGCCGCATCGTTCGGCAAGACGCCGATCCCTCAAATGGAACGCAAGCGCGACGATTCCCAACTGGCGATCCTGCACGCGCTGTCGGAGGTCAACACATCAAAACACGGCTGATCAACCCATCTCAGGCATATCGCAATTTGGAGAGGATGCCATGACCGGAATTCTTGAGGGCTTGAAAGTGATCGATTGCGGCAGTTTCATCGCCGCAGCCATTGCCGGCACGGTGATGGCCGACTTCGGCGCCGACGTCATCAAGGTCGAGCCGCCTGGCAGCGGCGACGCCTATCGGCACGTCACGCGCAATCCGGGGATGCCGAAGTCCGAGCACAATTACGGCTGGCTGCTCGACAACCGCAGCAAACGCGGCCTCGCGCTCAACCTCGCTTCACCCGCCGGACAGGACGTGTTGCACAATCTCGTCAAGCAAGCCGACGTCTTCATCACCAACCAGCCGCTCGCCGTGCGCAAGAAGTTGCGGACCGATTACGAGACGCTGTCCGCGCTCAACGACCGGCTGATCTATGCGTCGTTCACCGGTTACGGCGAGACCGGCGACGAATCCGGCAAGCCGGGTTTCGACCTCACCGCCTATTGGGCGCGCTCCGGCCTGATGGATCAGGTGGTGCCGCATGCCGGCGCGACGCCGGCCCGCGCGCTGAGCGGCATGGGCGATCATCCCTCCGGCGTGTCGCTGTTCTCGGCCATCATGCTGGCGCTCTATCAACGCGAACGCACCGGGCGCGGCGCGCATGTCGGCTCGTCGCTGATCGCCAACGGCGTGTGGGCCAACGGCGTCTGGGCGCAGGCCGCGCTGTGCGGCGCCGCGTTCCAGCCACGGCCGCCGCGCGAACAGAGTTTCAATGCGCTGTCCTGCTACTACCGCTGCCGCGACGGCGGTTGGTTGCTGCTGGCGCTCGTCAACGAAGACAAGCACTGGCCAGTGCTGGCGAAATGCCTCGGCCGCGAGGAACTGGCATCCGATCCACGCTTCGCCGACCGCGCCTCGCGCTCGAAGAACTCGACGGCGCTGATCGCGGAACTCGACGCCGCCTTCGCCACCCGCGACAGCGGCGACTGGCGCGCACTGTTTATGGCCAACGGGCTGGTGTTCGAAGCGGTGGCGACGATGGATCAGGTCGCCAACGACCCGCAGATGCATGAGACGAAAGTGCTGCTGCCGTTTGAAGGTGACACCATGATGACGGTGAACAGCCCGTTTTTCGTCACCGGCGTCGACAAAGTGACGCCGCGCAAACCGCCCGAACTCGGCGAGCACAACGAGCAGATTTTGCGGGAAGCTGGCTATGACGGCGCTGCCATCTCGCAACTGCGCGAGAGCAAGGCGATCGGATAGCTGTAGGCCTTCGCGCGGCGCCTGTTCGGGCGGCGACGCGAACCAGTCTCGCCGTTCGTCATTGCGAGGAGCGCTAGCGACGAAGCAATCCAGTTCTGGCTTTGTGGCTTTGTGGCTTTCTGGATTGCTTCGCTTCGCTCGCAATGACGGCGTATTGGGTATCAGAACATCGTGTTGGTGTTGGCCGCGGCTTCCGGCACCGGCTGGGCGACATCCCAGTGCTCGACGATCTTGCCGTTCTCAAGGCGGAAGATATCGACGATCGCGCGGCCGCGATCGGACGCTTCGCGCTTGGCGAAGACGTGCAGGATGACGTGGTCTCCATCCACGAACGAGCGCTTGATCTCGCTCCGCGAGGCCGGGAATTTATCCTTCAGAAAGCCGATGAACTTGCGGAAGCCGGCGACGCCATCCTCGGCGCCTGGATTGTGCTGGATATAGCGGTCGCCGATATAGGCGATCGCGCCATCGGCATCCTTCTGGTTCAGCCCCTTCTCGTAGAACGCCAGAACAGCCTTGAGGTTGGCCTGCTCCTGGTCCTTGCTGACGTCGGCAGCAAACGTGACGGACGCAGACATCGCCAGCGCCACCGCAATGACAACGCCACCGAGAATTCGCGAAAAGGCAGTCATCGAGTTCACTCCTTCGGTTTTAAATACTGTGACTACACGGCCCGGCTTTGCACCGGCGCGCGGCCGCCGCCATCCGCAACCAGCGTTGCGCCGGTGACGAACGAGGCCTCGTCCGACGCCAGGAACAAACAGCACGCCGCGATCTCCTCCGGCTGCGCCATGCGCCCGAGCGCGATACGTCCCGCGGTCGCGGCGAATTCGATTTCGGGCGTGCTGTTATTCTTCTCGGCCGCGAGTTGCATTTCGTATTCGCTCATCGGCGTGCGAACCCAACCCGGCGCGACCGCATTGGCGCGCACGCCGTAAGGCCCGCCGGCATAGGCCAGCGAACGCGTGTAGGCCACAACAGCCGCCTTGCTCGCCGCGTAGCTCGCACTGTCCGGGCTGGCGTTGAACGCCGCGACCGATGCGACGTTCACCACCGCACCGCCGCGCCGCTGTAACAGGGGCAGCGCCGCACGGCATACCGCCATCGTGCCGGTGACGTTCACCGCGAAGGTTTTCGCCCAAACCTCGTCAGTTATTGTCTCCGGCCGATCCGGCGTGATAATGCCGGCAGCGTTGACGACGATATCGAGTTGGCCGTCGCACGCGCGCAACGCCGCATCGATATCGGCCTGCCGTGTGACATCGCCATGCACCGCGTATCCGTCAATTGCGCTTGCCAATTCGTCAAGCAGCGCTCCGCCGAAACCGAACCCGACGACGCGTGCGCCATGCCGCGCGAACAGTTCGGCGGTAGCGCGGCCGATGCCGGTCGCGGCGCCGGTAACGAGCGCATGTCGACCTTCCAGCCGCATCACCGCCCTCCCCATTGCCGCTCAACGGCGAAGCCGGTCTCCGGCAAGGTCGAGCCACCATCGACCACGATCGTCTGCCCAGTGACGTATTTGGCTTGCGGCGACGCCAGATAGAGCATGGCGAAGGCAATATCGTCGGCTTCGCCCATCTGGCCCATCGGCACGAAATGTTCGATGCGGCGTCGGTTCTCCGGCTGACTCATGCTGCCGCGCCCCGACTTGGCAATGAAGCCCGCCTCAACGCCATTGACCGTAATGCGATCGCGCGCCAGTTCGAACGCCGCGCCGCGCAGGAACGCATTGACGCCGGCCTTCGCCGCCGAGTAATGCGCGCCGCCGCCCATCGCCACCCGCGCCGACACCGACGACGTCACCAGAACACGGCCGGCACCGACGCGCTTCATATGCGGCACCGCCGCTTGCGTCAGCCAGATCGCGGCATTAAGATTCAGCGCCAGCACCTCGTCGAGCTTGTCCTCATCGAGTTCGTCGAGCGACGCCCACGGACAGCCGCCGGCATTGTGCACAAGGATATCGAGCCGGCCGTGCTGGCGGGCAACCTTATCGACCAGTTTGCGAAGGCTCTCGCGGTCGAGCCGGTCGAACGCCGCCACGTCGGCCTTGAATTGCCGTGCTTTCAGAACGGCAGCCAGTTCTTCCGCGATATCGGCGGTGCGGTTGGCGATGACGACATGCGCGCCGGCTTCGACAAAGCGCGTGACGATGGCCGCGCCGATGCCGCGCCCGCCGCCGGTGACCAGCGCAACCCTCCCCGTCAGATCGAACGGACGCATGCTCACGCTCAGATCACCTTCGCCTGTTGCAGCAACGCGACGAACCGCGCGAACACGTCGGCGTGGCGCGCAACATCGGTAGCTTCGGTTGCCGGGCACATCAGGAACATGGTGTGGAACGGCGTCACCAGAATGCCCTCGTTCATGTAGAAGGCGTGCAGCAGCGTCTCCAGATTGGCGCGCCGCCCGGCGATGACATCGGCGCCGCTTGTCGGCGGCGACGGCATGAACATGATTTCCGCGCGCGCGCCGACCTGCGTGACATGCCAAGGCAGCCGATGGGTATCGATGATCGCGCGGGCATCGTCGGCGAATTTCGACGCAAGGCCGATCATGTGATCGTAATTCGCAGGCGTGAGCACTTCTTCGAGCACGGCGCGCATCGTCGCCACCGTCAACGCGTTGCCGGCGAGCGTACCGCCGATGCCGAGATGCGCCGACTGGCGGACCCGCGGGTTGACGCGCGGCACCATCGCCCACACGCGGTCGGCGATCTCCTGCGTCAGGCCGAACACCGCCGCAGGAATGCCGCCCGCGATCGCCTTGCCGGCCACCAGAATATCCGGCTCCAGCCCATGCAGCGCCGTATAACCGCCGGGCCCCGACGACAGCGTATGCGTCTCGTCGATCACCAGCACGGTGCCGGTGCGTCGCGTCAGTTCGCGCAATGCGGCATGAAAACCTTCCGCCGGAGGGATCATGCCGAAATTGGTCATGATCGGCTCGGTGAGCACGCAGGCGACGTCACCCTCCGCAAGCTCCGCTTCGAGCGCGGGGAGATCGTTGAACTCGACGACTTTCGACACCGCCGCGTGGTTTACCCCGTTGGGGTGGATCATGTTGCGCAGGCCGATCTTGCCGTCGCGGATTTCGACATGCGCCTCCTCGACGCCGCCGTGATAGCAGCCCGAGAACACCAGCACCTTGGTGCGGCCGGTGATCATCCGCGCGATGCGGATGGCGCCACGATTGGCGTCCGTCGCGGATGTCGTCAGCGTCCAGTACGGAAGGCCGAAGCGCCGCGTCAGTTCCTGTCCGACCCACAGGCTATCCTCGGTCGGCAGCATCATCGTTGTGCCGCGCGCGAGCTGGCGCTGCGCCGCCTGCAGTACCGACGCCGGCGTGTGGCCGCACATGCCGCCGGTGTCGCCGAGACAGAAGTCGACATAGTCATGACCGTCGATGTCGCGAATGCGCGCGCCGTGCGCCTGCTCGACGTAGACCGGGAAGCCGCCGGCCCAGCGGCGCATCCAGTGCGACGGGCCGCCGAACAGAAAATGCTCCTGCCCTTCCTGCCACGCCGCCGCCGAGCGCGGATGGCGTTCCAGAAATCGCGCTTGCTCCGCATCGAGCATCGCTTCGATCGTCGCGTCGGCGGTCGTTTGCATCGGCACAGTCATAAGATCATCCATGGATCATTATTTGATCCGATAGTTCATATATAGACTTGCATCGTGGCCGCCTCGGTGTCAAGTTGAGGGGCAGAGGCATTGTGAGCCCGCACCATGAGCACCGTCGAAAAAGCCATTTCGCTGCTGAATTTCTTCACCGAGGACACACCCGAGTGGGGCCTCTCCGAACTGGCCCGGCAGGCGCGGTTCGATAAGGCGACGACGCGACGCCTGCTTGTGTCGCTTGCCAATTCCGGCCTGATCGAACAACACACCGTGACGCGGCGCTATCAGCTCGGCGCCGGATTGCTGCGTCTCGCACGCGTGCGGGAATCGCATTTCCCGCTATTGCAAGTCGCCGTGCCGGTGTTGCGCGACGTCGCTGCATCGACCGACGAGACGGTGCATTTGTCGGAGTTCGGCGGGCGCGGCCTCGTCACGCTTCATGTCGAGGAATCCACCAAGGCCAATCGTGTCAGCGTCGCCATCGGACAAATCCTGCCGCTGCATGCCACCGCCTCCGGCATCGCATTCCTTGCGTTCTCGCCGTCGCAACTTGCGAAGTCTTACCTGCGGAAATCGCTGACCGCGTTCACGCGCCATACGCTGGTGCAGCCGGCGCGGCTCGATGACGCGATCAAGGCCGCCGCGGAGCACGGCTATTCGCGCGGCGAACAGGGCTATGAAGACGGCGTCTTCAGCATCGCGGCGCCGATCCTTGGGCTCGACGGCTACGCGCTCGGCTCGATCGCCATCGCGATGCCGCAGTCGCGCAACACCAAGGCGACCACGGAGCGCCACATTCAAGCCGTGCGCGGTGCGGCACAGGCGATTTCCACGCGGCTGTTCGGCGAACAACCGACGCCGCGGCAAGCCAGAGTGGCTTGAAACGCAACAGCAGCAGTCCCGACATTCCCGTTCGAACCAAGAAGGCCCTCGCCATGCAAGACAGCAATTTCCTGATCGCCAACAACGCCAAGGCCATCTGGCATCCGATGGCGCATCCGGCGGAAATGCGCGCGATCCCGCCGAAGATCATGATGAAGGGCTCCGGCGTCCACGTCTCGGATATCGAAGGCCGCACGCTTCTCGATGCGGTGGCAGGATTGTGGAACGTCAACCTCGGCTACAGTTGCGATCCGATCAAGAAGGCCATCGCCGAACAACTGGACATGCTGCCCTACTACTCGGGTTTTCGCGGCACATCGACTGGCCCCTCGATCCAACTCGCGGACGAATTGACCGAATGGTTCAAACCCGAGGGCATGGCGCGCGCGTTCTTCACTTCCGGCGGCTCGGATTCGGTCGAAACCGCGCTGCGGCTTGCACGGCAATACTGGAAGATCAAGGGCCAGAGCGACCGCACCAAATTCCTGGCGCTCAAGAAGGGCTATCATGGCACCCATTTCGGCGCGGCCTCCGTCAACGGCAACGCCAACTTCCGCCGCAACTATGAGCCGCTGCTGCCGGGCGTGTTTCACATTCCGGCGCCGTGGACCTATCGCAATCCGTTCAACGAAACCGATCCGGCGAAACTCGCACAACTCTGCGCCGCCGCGCTGGAGGACGAGATCGCGTTTCAGGGCGGCGACACCATCGCAGCCTTCATCATGGAGCCGGTGCTCGGCGCCGGCGGCGTGATCGTGCCGCATGAGAGCTTCATGAAGCTGGCGCGCGAGATCTGCGACAAGCACGGTATCCTGATGATTTCCGACGAGGTCGTCACCGGCTTCGGGCGCACCGGCGCGTGGTCGGGTGCACGGCTATGGGGCGTGAAGCCAGACATGATGACGATCGCGAAGGCGATCACGTCCGGTTACTTCCCGCTCGGCGCTACCTTGATCGGCGAGACAATGGCGGAGGTTTTCGAATCCGATAAATCCGGCACCGCCTCGATCGGTCACGGCTACACCTATTCCGGACACCCGGTCGGCTGCGCCGCCGGCATCGCTGCGCTGGCCGAAACGCGCCGCCTCAAGCTCAATGAGAACGCGGCCGCGCGCGGCGAGGAACTGATCGCCGCGCTTCAGGCGCTTCAGGCCAAGCACCCGATCGTCGGCGACGTTCGCGGCAAGGGCTTGATGATGGCGCTCGAACTGGTCGAGGACAGGGCCACGAAGAAGCCACTCGACAAGGCCCGGCTCCCCGTAATCGCGGAAACGGCTTACGAAGCCGGCGTGATGATCCGCGTCTCCGGCAACAACATCATCCTGTCGCCGCCGCTGATCCTCACCGCCGCCGACGTTGCAACGATCGCGCAAGCGCTCGATGCGGGGCTTTCGGCAGCGGGGTGAACGACATAGCTACCTGACGATGCATCCATTGTTCGTCATGGCCGGGCATAGCCGTTCGAAGAACGGCGTCGCTTTGCTCGCCTATGTCCCGGCCATCCACGCCTTTCTTTACGGATAGCCGTTAAGAACGTGGATGGCCGGAATAAATCCGGCCATGACGAGTTGCAGTCGAATTGCCCGATCTCACAGGCTGCTTTTCGGGTCGCGCTCTTACGAAAAATTCTTCGGCCGCGGCCACAGCCCGCCATCGGACCACGCAGCGGACTCATCCGGCGGCAATTGATCGCCGCTGCCGCCGGTCTCCTTCGGATCGGTGTTGAGCCAGCGGCGCAATTCGAGCTTGCCGATCTGGTTGCGGTGGACCTCGTCCGGACCGTCCGCCAGACGCAGCAGACGCGTCGTCGCCAGCGCAGCCGAAAGAAAGTGGTCGTTGCTGGTGCCGCCGCCGCCGAACGCCTGG
Organism: Xanthobacteraceae bacterium; assembly: GCA_051954235.1. Classification (GTDB taxonomy): domain Bacteria; phylum Pseudomonadota; class Alphaproteobacteria; order Rhizobiales; family Xanthobacteraceae; genus 62-47. Next base: position 29,964 of record JBQCHY010000097.1, on the reverse strand, counting down.
ATCGCCCAATCGACGATGCGCTGCGCCATGTTGGGCGCGATGACCTTGATCATCGCGATCTCCTGCCGCGCCGCCTTGTTGCCGACGGTGTCCATCATGTACGCCGCCTTCAGCGTCAACAGCCGCGCCTGCTCGATCATGATGCGCGCTTCGGCGATGCGTTCGAGCGTCACTGTCTGCTCGGCGACGGGCTTGCCGAACGCAACGCGATTCATGGTGCGGCGGCACATACGTTCGAGCACGCGCTCGGACAGGCCGATCAGCCGCATACAGTGATGGATACGTCCGGGCCCGAGGCGGCCCTGCGCGATCTCGAAGCCCCTGCCCTCGCCCAGTAGCATGTTGCTGGCGGGCACCCGCACGTTGGTGAAGATCACTTCCGAGGCGCGATCCGGCACGCCGTAGAAGCCAAGCACCGGCAGCGAACGAATAACGCGAACGCCGGGCGCATCCTTCGGCACGAGGATCATCGACTGACGCTTGTGGCGATCCGGATTGTTCGGATCGGTCTGCCCCATGAAGATGACGATCTTGCAACGCGGGTCGGTGGCGCCGGTCGTGTACCACTTGCGGCCGTTGATGACGTAGTCATCGCCGTCGCGCACGATCAGGCTCGCAACATTGGTGGCGTCGGACGAGGCGACGTCCGGCTCGGTCATCGCGAAGGAGGAGCGGATTTCACCGGCCAGCAGCGGCTTCAGCCAACGACCCTTCTGCGCCTCGGTGCCGTAGCGCAGGATCGTCTCCATATTGCCGGTGTCGGGCGCGCTGCAATTGAAAACTTCCGGCGCGAGATGCGAACGCCCCATGATCTCGCACAGCGGCGCGTATTCGAGATTCGTCAGCCCGCCTTCGTGCGCCGGCAAGAACAGATTCCACAGCCCCTCGTCGCGCGCCAGCGGCTTAAGCTCCTCGACAACCGGATGCACCGCCCACGGCCCGAGCCGTTCGGCTTCCTGATAGAAACGGCGCTCGTTCGGATAGATATGACGCGCCATGAAGCGCTGGATGCGGCCGGCGAGTTCCTGGCTGCGTTCGCTCTGGGTAATGTCCACGTAAATCCTCCACTATCGTCGGCGCAGATCGTATCCGAATGCATTGCATGCTGCGTTTTTCACACGCAGCAACGCTTCGATCTATCGCGCAGATCGCGCACCTCGTCACGCGGAAAATACCGTTCGAACATTGTTCGAATCGGTTGGTATTGAATCGGTTGGTATTGAAAGGCGCACCCGCGCAGCGCTCAGCAACCTAGGGCGTCATTGCCGGGCATAGCCGTTCGAAGAACGGCGTCGCTTCGCTCGCCTATGCCCCGGCAATCCATCTTTTCAAGAAGATGGATGCGCGGATCAAGTCCGCGCATGACGAGCCGATGATCCAATCAAAAGCAGAAAGGCCCTAACCGATCTTCTGCCGCTTGATCTCGACGCCGGCCTTGACGCGATCCCAGGTATCTTCGGTGATGCCCTGCTGTCGCAGAATGTACTTCTCGACCTTCTGCGTCGGCGTGCGCGGCAGGTCCGCGAGCAGACGGACGTAGCGCGGCAGCATGAAGTGCGCCAAACGCGGTTGCAGGAATTCGAGCAGTTCCAGCGGCTCGATTGCCTCGCCCGGCACGGTCGCGACCACGGCCAGCACGTCGTCCTCCGCCAGTTCGTTCGGCACGGCGACGACGGCGCATTCCCGCACCTTCGGGTGCGCGAGAATTTCGGCCTCGACTTCGAACGATGAAATGTTCTCGCCGCGCCGGCGTATCGCATCCTTCATGCGGTCGACAAAGAAGTAATTGCCATCGGTGTCGCGCCGAAAGGCATCGCCGGTGTGAAACCAGCCATTGCGCCACGCCTTCACGGTCGCTTCGGCGTCCTTGTAGTAGCCGGAGTTCAGCGCCCACGGCGCCTCGCTGCGGATAATCAACTGGCCGATAGTGCCCACCGGCACTTCGCAATCGTTGTCATCGACAACGCGCAACTCGTTGCCCGGCCGCTGTCGCCCGCAGGTGCCGATGGCTTGCGGGTCGGGGTCCGAGACGATCGGCACGTTGATCTCGGTCATATTGAACAGGGTCCAAACCTTGACGTCGAATCGATCCGCGAAGCTGCGCCAGTCGTCGGGCAGCGGAATCATCGTGACCTTTCGCAACGTGTGATCGCGATCGTCGGCGGCGGGCGAGCGCTTGGACAGGAAATTCGACATCACGCCGAGCAGAATGGTGTAGGTCGCGTTCATCGCGCGCACGGCCGGCCAGAAGGCTTCCGTGGTGAAATCGCCACCGATGCCGATGGTGCCGCCGCGATTGAGCATGCCGATCACCGGCAAGGTGCCACCGACATGAAAGAACGGCAGGAAGGTGAGATAGCAATCCTCCTCACCCAGCATCGGAAACGCTTCGAGGCCGCTCATGTGCCACATGTGCGCATACGACGACAGCACGCCCTTCGAGCGCCCCGTGGTGCCGGAGGTGTAGATGATCGACTGCACGTCCCACGGCTCGATCGGGCGCGCCAGCGGCGGCAAGGTCGCGGGATCGGCGTCAAGTTCGGCCAACGATACGCGGCGCAAGCCGTCGATAGCGGGCGCATCGCCGCCGGCGACAACCAGCGTGGTCAACGCGGCGCGGTCGATCGGAACGAGGCGCTCGACCAGATCGGCGGCGACGATCATGACACGCGCGTCGCCGTTGGCGATGACATGTGCCAATAGATTGCCGCGATAGGCGGTGTTGATCGGCACGTAGACCGCGCCGAGCCAGTTGATCGCGAACCAGACACGCACGATATCGACGGTGTTGGGCATCCAGACGTTGACGTGATCGCCCTGCTTGACGCCGAGCGCGGCAAGACCGGCGGCCATCCGCATCACCTCATCGCGAAACGACCGGTAGCTGATGGCGCGGCCGTCCGGCAGACGGATGTAGGGACGATCCGGATGCAGCTTCGCGCGTTTTTCCAGCACGTAGCGCATCACGCAATCCTCGCGCGCAGGAACGCGGGGATCGGGACTCTGCGTTGCATCCGTCATGACGTGCCTCCCAGATCGTTTCCGGAATTATGTCAAGGCATTTACCGATTGGCAAGACGACGCGACTATTTGGTGCGCGCCGCCTTGAGGCCACGGCTGATATTGGCGAGCACCTCGATGCAGGCGGAGATCTGCGTCATCGACACGTTCGCCGTGCCTTGCCGGAAGAAATCGATGGTCCGCACATGCAAGTCGCGCCATGCGGCGATGCCGTCCGGCGTCAGACGCACGATCCGGCTGCGGCGATCTGCCTTATCCTCGATGCGCTCGACCAGCCCGGCGCGCTCGAGCCGCTTCAACACCGCGTCCATGTTCTGACGGCTGACCGCCAGATAGCCGTAGAGCGCCGAGAACGACATGCCGTTGTCCGGGTCGCGATAGAGCGCGCCCAACGTCGCGCCCTGCACCGCCGAAATGCCGAGTTCGCGCAGCGCAGCCGTCTGATAGACGTTCTCGGTTTGAAACAAGCGGAAGAACAGCTTGTTGCTCAATTCCTCGCGCGGCGAGAGCGCAATATCTTTTGCGACCTCTTTCGCGGCCTGGCGACCCGTCGCGGTACGCCCGCGTTTTGCTTGTTGCTTCATCGGCCTCCCTCAATTCGGTAAATGTATTGACACGAATTTCCGGCGTCCATAGTTTTGTGCGATCAAATTCCCGCGGAATGCCAGACCACGCCTGATGCTTCCGCGCGGCGCGCGACCGTCGATGCAGGCTTCTGTTGTGCCTGCTGACCATCAAAAAGGCCAGCCATGCCGTTCCAGAAGATTCTGATCGCCAATCGCGGGGAAATCGCGCTGCGGATCGCCCGCGCCGCCGCCGAACTCGGCATCGCCACCGTCGCGGTAGCCCCGGCGGACGATCGCACCTCCGCGCACTTCGCCACTGCCGATGAGGCCCACGAACTGCCCGGACAGGGCGCGGCGGCCTATCTGTCGATCGATGCGCTGCTGGAGGTCGCGGAGCGCACCGGCTGCGACGCCGTGCATCCCGGCTACGGGTTCCTCTCTGAGAGCGCCGCCTTCGCGCGCGCGGCGGCAGCGAAGGGCATTACCTTCATCGGCCCGGCGCCGGAAGCGCTCGACCTGTTCGGCGACAAGGCCAAGGCCCGTGCGCTGGCGCGCGCCTGCGGCGTTCCCGTGCCGGACGGTAACGACACCACCGCGACGCACGAGCAGGCGGCCGCTTTCCTCGACCAACTCGGCCCCGGCGGCGCCATCATGATCAAGGCGGTGGCCGGCGGCGGCGGCCGCGGCATGCGGATCGTCCGTGCACCGGAGGAGCTGGACGCCGCGTGGCAACGCTGCCAGTCCGAGGCGAAGGCAGCGTTCGGCAACGACGCGCTCTATGTCGAACGCTATCTGCCGAGCGTGCGCCATATCGAAGTGCAGGTGGTGGGCGATGGAGCGAACGTCATCCATCTCGGCGAGCGCGAATGCACCATTCAACGCCGCCACCAGAAGCTGATCGAGATCGCGCCGAGCCCGGGATTGGCCGCTGCGACGCGCAAGGCGATCTGCGACGCCGCCATCACCATGGCGGCGAAAGTCGGCTATCGCAGCCTCGGCACGTTCGAATTCCTGGTGCCGACCGATGGCGAAGGCTTTGTCTTCATCGAAGCCAATCCGCGCCTGCAGGTCGAGCATACCGTGACGGAGGAAGTTTTTGGCGTCGATCTGGTGAAGACGCAGATCCGCATCGCCGGTGGCGCCGCGCTGGCTTCGCTCGGCCTCGACGCCGCCCGCATCGCGCCGCGCGGCGCGGCGATGCAGTTGCGCGTCAACATGGAAACATTGTCGCCGGACGGCAACGCCAAGCCGAGCGGCGGCACACTGCGTGCCTTCGATCCGCCCTCTGGCCCCGGCGTGCGCGTCGATACCTTCGGCTATGCCGGATATCACACCAGCCCGCGCTATGACTCGCTGCTTGCCAAGATCATCGTGTCGTCCCCGGAGAATTTGAGCGACGCGATCCAACGCGGTCGCCGCGCGCTGCGCGATTTCCGCATCGACGGCGTCGCCACCAACATTCCGGTGCTGCGCGCCATTCTTGACCAATCGGATTTCGTCGCGGACCGGATCTCGACGAATTTCATCGAAACGCATCTCGACGACATTCTTGCCGCCGCCGCACAGTTCGATTCCGACAGCGCTCCTCGTGGCCGCGCCAACGAACGCGCCCGCGCATCCAGCGATCCGCTCGGCGTGTTCGACAGCGCCGCCGCCATCGCCCTGCGCGAACGCAACGCATCGTCGAACGCGACATCGGCACCATTGCCGGAAGGCGCCATCCTCGTCGCCGCACCGCTTCAGGGTACCATCGTCTCCTGCGATGTGGCGAACGGCGACACCGTGCGCTCCGGCCAGCAAGTGCTGGTGATCGAATCCATGAAGATGGAGCATCTCGTCACCGCGCCGGTGTCCGGCACGGTCGATGGCCTGACGGTCGCGCCCGGTGACACGATTTTCGAGGGCGAGCCGCTGCTGCACATCACGCCGTCCGACGATGCGGAGGCAAGTGCGACAACGGAAGCCGCCATCGATCTCGACCACATTCGCGGCGATCTCGCCGAAGCGCTGGCGCGCCGCGCCGCGCTTTACGACGAGAACCGGCCGGACGCCGTCGCGCGCCGCCGCAAGACCAATCAACGCACCGCCCGCGAGAACATCGCCGACCTGTGCGATCCCGATAGCTTCATCGAATATGGCGGGCTTGCGCTCGCGTCGCAGCGCCATCGCCGCAGTGTCGATGAATTGCTCCGCATGAGTCCGGCCGATGGCATGGTGACCGGCATCGGCGCCGTCAACGGCACGCAGTTCGACGACGAGCAGGCACGCTGCGCGGTGATGGCCTATGACTACACGGTGTTCGCCGGCACGCAGGGCGTCACCAACCATAAGAAGAAAGACCGCCTGCTGACGCTGGCCGATAAGTGGGCGCTGCCCGTGGTGGTGTTCGCGGAAGGCGGCGGCGGCCGCCCGGGCGACGAATGGCCGACGCCGGCGGGGCTCGACACCACAACATTCCACCGCTTCGGCGACCTCAACGGCAAGGTGCCGACCATCGGCGTCGTCTCCGGCCGCTGTTTCGCCGGCAATGCCGCGCTGCTCGGCAGTTGCGACGTTATCATTGCCGACAAGACTTCCAACATCGGCATGGGCGGCCCGGCGATGATCGAGGGCGGCGGCCTCGGCGTGTTCCGTCCCGAGGACATCGGCCCGGTGTCGGTGCAGGCGACCAACGGCGTGATCGATATTCTTGTCGATGACGAAGCCGAAGGCGTCGCCGCCGCGAAACAGTATCTCTCCTATTTCCAGGGCCGGATCGATCAGTGGGCTTGCGCGGATCAACGCCTGCTGCGGCAGGCGGTGCCGGAAAACCGGCTGCGCGCTTACGACATCCGCAGCGTGATCGATACGCTGGCCGATGCCGGTTCGGTGCTCGAGTTACGTCCGCGCTTCGGCGTCGGCATGATCACGGCGTTCATTCGCATCGAGGGCCGACCGCTCGGCCTGATCGCCAACAACTCGCACCATCTCGGCGGCGCGATCGATGCCGATGGTGCCGACAAGGCGACGCGCTTCATCCAGCTCTGCGACGCGTTCGACATTCCGGTAGTGTCGCTATGCGACACGCCCGGCATGATGGTCGGCCCGGAGGTGGAGAAGACCGCGCAGGTCCGCCACGTCTCGCGCATGTTCGCCACCGGCGCGCGCTCCAGCATCCCCTTCTTCACCATCGTGCTGCGCAAGGCTTACGGCCTCGGCGCGCTGGCGATGACGGCGGGCAGCAGCCAGGCGTCGTTCTTCATCGTGGCGTGGCCGAGCGCAGAGTTCGGCGCCATGGGCCTCGAAGGCGCGATCAAGCTGGCCTACCGCAAGGAGATGGCGGCCATCGAAGACCCGGCGGCGCGCAAGGCGTGGTTCGACGACATGGTCGCCAAGTCCTATGAAGAGAACAAGGCGCTGAGCAGCGCGACATTTCTGGAAGTCGACGACGTCATCGACCCGTGCGAAACTCGCCGCTGGATCATACGCGGCCTCAAATCGGTGCCCCGCCCGAAGCGGACATCCGACCGCAAGGTGACGCGAGTCGATTTGTGGTGATGCGATAAGAATATAGAAGGACAGGAGAACGCCGTGACGACCGAAACTGCCGTGGCCGATTACACCCGCGACGAGGCCAGCTATCTCGCCCATGTCCGCAAACTCATCGACAAGGTGTGGCCCGCCGACGTCCCACGCCAGCCGCGCTTTCCGTTCGGCGAAAAGCCGCTGACCGCCTACTTGCACGCCTGGGCCGAGAAGCAGCCGGACAAGGCGGCGATCAAATTCTACGGCGCGGAAACCAGCTATCGCGATCTCGATCGTCTCAGCGACAATTTCGCCGCGCTGCTGGCCAAGCTCGGCGCGCGCAAGGGCGACCGCATCGCGGTGTTCCTGCCGAACTGTCCGCAATTTTACGTCTGCTTCTACGGCATTCTGAAAGCCGGTTGCGTGCATGTGCCGGTCAATCCGATGTTCACCGAGCATGAGTTGCGCTACGAGCTGAACGATTCCGGCGCGCGCATCATCGTGGTGCAGGATCAACTGTTCCCGCTGATCGAGACGGTGCGGCCGCATTGCACGCTCGATCATGTCATCAGCACCAGCTATCGCGACGCATTGTCGTTCGATCCGGAAGGCCCGCTGCCGTCGGCGCTGGCGGTGCCGAAAATCGAAATTCCCGGCACCATCGACCTGATGACGTCGCTGGCTGAAGACGCCAAGCCGCCGCAGGTCGACGTCGGCCTCGATGATATCGCGGCGCTGAACTACACCGGCGGCACCACCGGCATGCCGAAGGGTTGCGTCCACACCCAGCGCGACATGCTGTTCACCGGCGCGGTGATGGGGTCGATCAGCGCGCACGTCGGCAATACCGACGTCGTCATCAATTTCTGGCCGATCTTCTGGATTGCCGGTGAGGATGTCGGCATCATCCTGCCGGTCATCACAGGTGCGACCTGCGTGCTGCTGGCGCGCTGGGACCCGATCGCCTATGCGCGTGCAGTCGAGCGGCACAAGGTCACGGTATCGATGATGGTGGTCGACAACGCCGTCGAGATCATGAGCAACCCGGAGGCGATGAAGCACAACATGCGCTCGCTGCGCGAGGTGCTGGTGGCGTCGTTCGTGAAAAAACTCAACCCGGCATTCCGCCAGGGCTGGCATGACCTCACCGGCTCGACCTTGCGCGAGGCGGCATGGGGCATGACCGAAACTCATTCCTTCGACAGCTTCACCCAAGGCTGGCAGGACGACGATCAGGATCTCAAGGCACAGCAGATCTTCGCCGGCATTCCGGTGCCGTCGACCGATTTCAAGATTCTCGAATTCGGCTCCAACAAGCTGATGCCGATCGGTACCGAAGGCGAATTGTGTGTGCGCACGCCGTCGCTGCTGAAGGGCTACTGGAACAAGCCTGACGCCACCGCAGAAGGCCTGGTCAACGGCTGGCTGCGCACCGGCGATCTCGGCATGATCTCCGAGCGCGGCACCGTGCATTTCCTCGGCCGCCGCAAGGAAATGCTGAAGGTGAAGGGCATGAGCGTATTTCCCGCCGAGATCGAGGCGGTGCTGGGGCAGCACCCTGCCGTTACCGGCAGCGGCGTGATCGGCCGCGAGGACGACACCCGTGGGCAGGTGCCGGTCGCCTTCGTCACGTTGCTACCCGAGGAACGCAAGACGGTGACGACGGAATCGCTCGGCGCGTTCTGCAAGGAGCGCCTCGCCGGCTACAAGCTGCCGGAAATCCGCATCGTCGACGCCCTGCCGATGACCGCGACCGGCAAGGTGAAGAAGGAAGAACTGTCGCAGTTTTTGTGAGCGCGGCGATACCCTCCGCGATGAAATCGTCATTGCGAGCGAAGCGAAGCAATCCAGTCTTTTTTAAAGAGACTGGATTGCTTCGTCGCTATCGCTCCTCGCAATGACGATGAAACGAGCGGTTTGATAAAACTCATCTCGCCGACTGCATCTCAAAAAGAAAAAGGCGGGATATCAATCCCGCCTTTTGAATTGACCGCAGCACCGTCATGCCCGGGCTTGTCCCGGGCATCCACGTCTTCTCTGGCTCTCTGCTTGCAAAAACATGGATGGCCGGGACAAGCCCGGCCATGACCAATTGAGGTTTACTGCTTCAGCAGCTTGCACGCACTCTGGGCTGCCGGCACGAAGGCCTGCTCGCCGGACACCTTCTTCACCAAATTGACCAGATCGGTCGGCGACTTCATGTCTTCCGGCTTCTTGGCTTCGGCATAATAGACCTCGCGCATCAGCCGGCCGTCGGCGCGGATCTTGGCGTTGTAGGTGAAGAAATCCGACACCGGCATTTCCTTCATCTTCGCCAGCACGGCCTTGGTCTCGGTGGTCCCGGCGGCCTTCACCGACTTCAAGTAATGCAGCACGGCGCTGTAGACGTTGGCCTGCGGATCGGTCGGCATCTTGCCGAACGCCTTCTTGAAACGCTCGCTCCAGGCGCGGCTCTTGTCATTCTCGTCCCAGTAGAAGCTGAACACCAGCGGCATGCCCTGCGTCACCTTGTTGCCGAGCGCCTCGATATCCACCGTGGTCATCGACAGCGGCACGAAGCGTTGGCCGGCGCGCTCGATGCCGAATTCGCCCGCCTGCTTGACGGCATTGCTGAGGTCCGCGCCACCGGCGATCACACCGATGTTCTTCGCGCCCGACGCCTGCGCGCGCAGCAGGAACGAACTGAAGTCCGGCGTATTCAGCGGGAAGCGCACCGCGCCCTTGAACTCGCCGCCGCCCGCCTCGATCATCTTTTTGGCGTCAGCCTCAATGGAATGCCCGGCGGTGTAATCCACCGTGATGAAATACCACGAACTCGCCTTGTCGGCAGAGACGCCCTTGATGGTCAGGTTGGCAACTTCGTAACCGTCGTTGGCCCACTGCATGCCGTTCGGCGAACACGATTTGCCGCCGATGTCGCTGCTGCTCGCCATCGACACCACGAGGATCTTGTCCTTCTGCTCCGCGAGGCTCTGCACCGCGAGCGACACGCCCGAACTATAGATATCGAACACCGCGCCGACGCCCTCGACGTCGAACCAGCGGCGCGCGATGTTGACGCCGTTATCCGGCTTGTGCGCGTGATCGGCGAAAACGATCTCGATCGGCTTGCCGAACATGGTGCCGCCCATGTCCTCGATCGCGAGCTTCGCGGCCGCGACCGATCCCATACCGGTGATGCTTGAATAAACCGAATTCTGATCGTTGAGGATGCCGACCTTGACCGGCCCCTGCTGCGCCACCGCGCTTCCCCCAAACCCCACCATGATGGCCGCCGCGGCGATCCAAGCGCGCATCCGCACCTCCCGAAATTTGCGATTCTTTCGACGCCCGATAGCGTCTAAGAGCAATTCTGCCCGAGGCCGCGGATTACGTCAATTCATTTACGTATATCGAATGACGCACCCATGGCCGGTAATCACCTCACGTCCGCAACCGTGCGAGAGAGGCGAATTTTACCTCGCGGAAAAGACGTGCGACGCAACCTACCGTTGGCCCGCCGGCCAGTCCGCCGCCATGTCGATATCGAGATTGGCGAGTTCATAGCCGCGTCGGAAATCGACAATGTGCTTGTCCATCCAGCTTTTCGCGCCGACCGCATCGCGGTTGCGTAGCGCCTGGACGATCTTCTCGTGCGCGAATAGCAGACGCTCGCCGGCGCTGCGGCTGGTCAGCACCTTGGAGAAGGACGGATAGAACAACTGGCTGATAGGCTGGCGGCACAATTGCAACGCGCGATTGCGCGAGGCGCGGGCGATGATCTGATGAAACGCGATATCGAGTTGCACAAGCGCCTGACGGTCCTCAAGGCTCGCCCGCGTCTTGTCGAGATTGGCTTGCAGCAGATCGAGCGTCTCGTCGTCGATGCGCCGGGCGGCGCATTCGGCCAGCACCGGCTCGAAGCAACGCATGCTTTCCCACAATTCGAGGAAGCTGATCTCATGCAGCACGATGGCCGCCGTGATCCGCGCGGAAATATCCGCCTCGCGTGGCGCGGTGACATAGAGCAGCTTGCCGCCGTCATGACGGCGCACCAGACCGTTTTGTTCGAGCACGCGGACGGCCTCGCGCACCGTCGAGCGATGCACGCCGAAATCGCCCGCCATCGTGGTTTCCGACGGCACGCGGTCGCCGACCGACCATTGCCCCGACATGATCTTCGCTTCGATGCTGCGCACCACCTGCCGATAGGCGGGCTCGTTGCGCGTCGCACCGCTTGCGGGATCGGGCGGCATGGTCAGGCCGTCTTTCCAGATATGGCGGCACGATCCGCGTCGCGCAACGCGCGCCGGCTGACCTTGCCGGTGATGGTGGTCGGCAATTCGGTGCGATATTCGATCGCGCGCGGATATTTGTAGGGCGCAGTGACCGATTTGACGTGATCCTGCAATTCGCGCGTCAGCGCCGGCGATGGCACGATGCCGTCACGCAACACCACGAACGCTTTGACGATCTCGCCGCGTTCCTCGTCCGGACTGCCGATCACCGCGCAGATTTGAATCGCGGCGTGTTCCGCCAGCGCATTCTCGACTTCCAGCGGCCCGATGCGATAGCCGGCGGAATTGATGACATCGTCGGAACGGCCGCGATACCAGAAGTAACCGTCGGCATCTTTCTCGGCGCGGTCGCTGGTGAGATACCAGCGGCCTTCCGCGCTATCGACGAAGCACGCTGCAGTTTTCTCGGCGTCCTTCCAGTAGCCCAGCATCAGTTGCGGATTCGGAAGTTTCACCGCGAGATCGCCCTCCTGCCCCGGCGGCAATCGCCGGCCGCCGGCGTCGATCACGTCCATCTCGGTGCCGGGCGACGGCAGGCCCATCGAGCCATAACGCACCGGCTCGCCGGGATAGTTCAACGCCACCATCAGCACCTCGGTCTGTCCATAGGCTTCGTCGATGCGAATGCCGGTGGCCTCTTCCCAACGTTCGGCCACGGCAGGATTCATCGCCTCGCCCGCCGTCACCACGCGCCGCAGCGCCGGAAGATCCCCGCGCTGCACTTCATGCACCACGCGCGAGAGTTCGGTGCCCGGCGCGCAGTAGACCGTGACATTGTGCTTGCGCAAAAGCTGCGGCCGCAGTTTCGCGTCGAACGGCCCGTCATAGAAGAAGGAGCACGCGCCGCAGCTGAGCGGGCCGAAAATGATGCTGGTGCCGGCCTTGGCCCAGCCTGTGTCGGCCGTGCACCAGATGATTTCGCCGGGGCAAAGATCGAGCCAGTAGATCGCGGATACACGCCACGAATAGATCGCGCGCGATGAATGAATCACCGCCTTCGGGTGCCCTGTCGAACCGGAGGTGTAATACATGATGGCCGGGTCTTCGGCGTCGACGGTCGCCGCCTCGGTGCTGTTCGGCACGCTTGCCATTTCCTTGTGCCAATCGAGCCAGCCTGCCGCCTGCCCGATGGTGATCTTTACCGGAACCTTTTCCGCGACGAGCGCGAATTTCTCGGTGTGTTCGGGACGGCAGATCGCGGCTTTCGCTTCGGCATTGTCGACGCGGTAAGCGATATCTCGCGCCGTCAGCATCTCGACGCAGGGGATCGGCACCGCACCGATCCGCATCGCGGCGATCACCGCGATGAACCACTCCGGCAATCGCGGCAGCATGACGATGATGCGGTCGCCCTTCTCGACGCCGCGCGCGCGCAGCACGTTCGCCAGCCGGTTCGAGAGCTTCGCCAGTTCGGAATAGCTGAAGGTGCGCCCGTCGCCCGCCGCGTTCTCCCAGATCAGCGCCGGGCCGTCGCGCTCGGAAGCCCATCGGTCGATGACATCGGTGGCGAAGTTGAAGGTCTTCGGTACCCGCCAGTCGAAACTCGCGCACATCGCGGCGTGGCTCTCCACCACCGGCTTGTCCAACGAGAACACATCGCGCATGGCTTCCTCCCGATATTGCCTTTGTTCTTGCTGTTGTCGGGTGCGCGCTCTAACCGGCCTGCCCCTGCACGATGCGGCGGCCGAGCGCCCAGCGATGCACTTCGGACGGACCGTCGTAGATGCGGAATGCGCGCACGTCGCGATAGAAACGCTCTACCACCGTATCGCGCGTGATGCCGAGTCCGCCGAGAATCTGCAACGAGCGATCGGCAACGCGCGCCACCGCTTCCGAGCACACCACCTTGGCCATCGAGCTTTCAGTGCCGCCGCGCTCGCCTTTATCCAGCACCCACGCGGCGTGCCAGATCGTCAGTTGCGCGGTGTGAATGTCCATCGCGTTGTCGGCGAGCATGAACGACACGCCTTCGTGCGACCCGAGCGGCTTGCCAAACGCGGTGCGGCGGCGCGCATAATCGGTGGCGATCTCGTGCGCGCGGATCGCGGAGCCGAGCCAGCGCATGCAATGTGTTAGCCGCGCCGGCGCAAGCCGTACTTGCGCGTGACGGAATCCCTGCCCGACTTCGCCGAGCACGGCATCGGCCGGCAGCCGCAGATTGTCGATGCGGATCACCGCATGGCCGCCGACGAAACTCGAATCCATGGTGTCGAGCGTACGCTCGATCCTGATCGCCGGGTTCGGCAGATCGGCCAAGAACATCGTCGCGCCGCCGTCGCCTTCGCCGCCGACCACCTTGGCCATGATGATGGCGAACGCCGCGCCTTCCGCGCCGGTGATCAGCCACTTATCGCCGTCGATCACCCATTCGTTGCCGTCGCGCCGCGCCGTGGTTTGCATCTGTCCGGGATCGGAGCCGGCGCCGGGCGCGGGCTCGGTCATGCAGAAGCATGACCGGACAACACCGGTCGCCAAGGGCTTTAGGTAACGCTGGCGCTGCTCCGGATTGGCGATGACATCCAGCATGTGGATGTTACCCTCGTCGGGCGCGGCGCAATGCAGCGCGATCGGCCCGAGCATCGAATAGCCAGCAGCGGTGAACACCGCGGCACGGCCGATGTGCGACAGCCCGGCGCCACCGAACTCCTGCGGCGCATGCGGCGCCAACACGCCGGCACGATCCGCCAGCGCATTCAGTTCGCGCCGCAGTTCATCGGTCGGCCCATGCGAGGTCCAGCGCGGGTCTTTCTCGTAAGGAATGACCTGCTCCTGCACGAAGGTTTTGACCCGCGCGGCGAGTTCGTTCACATGCGATGGCAGCGCAAAATTCAGATCAAGTGCAGTCATCAGTTCAATCCTCCGCTCGCGACATCGCGCGCAATCAACACCATGTTTTCGCCAAGGCGGGCAAAGTCGGCGTAACGTTCGTCCTTCACCGCGCCGTTGACCCACTGGCGATGCAGTTGCAGGAAGACGATGCCGAGCTTGAACAGCGCCAGCACACGCATCGCCGGCAGATCATCGAGATCGCATCCCGTCGCCGCGGCGTAGCGCTTCGCGACTTCGGCGCGCGTCCAGAAACCGGGAAGCGCCGTCGGCATCTGCCGCAACTCGCGCCACGCGAGCGGATCGCCCGGTTCGGCCCAGTAACTGAGCAGCGTGGCGAGATCGAACAGCGGATCGCCGCGCGTACCCATGTCCCAATCCACCAGCGCCACCGGCGACAGGGTTTCAGGATTCAGGATCATGTTGTCGAGCTTGAAGTCGCAATGCAGCAGCGTGGCGGGCCGCTCGCGAAAACGCTGGCGCGCCAGCCATTGCGCTACATCGTCGAGCAGCTTTCGCGCCGCATCGGAGCCTGCCACCAACGCGCCGCGCTTCGACCAGCCGGCGATGGCGCGCGCGATGAAGCCGTCCGGCTTGCCGAGATCGCCGAGGCCAACCGCCTGCGCATCGACCTTGTGCAGGCTCGCCAGCGTCGTCACCAGCATCTCACACAACAGGCGCGGCGCGTTCTCATGCGACGCAACCGACGACAGATCGACGCCACGCACCACGATGCCGCTGCGATACTCGATCAATTGAAACGGCACGCCGATGACATCGCGGCGCTCGCAATAATGCAGGCTCGGCGCGATGAAGGGCAACGCGATGGCGAGGCGCGAAAGAATTTTATGTTCGCGCGCCATGTCATGCGCGCCGGGCGGCAGATCGCCATCGGGCGGCCGGCGCAGCACCGCGCGCGTGCCATCGACGACGACGAGATAATTGCGGTTGGCGAGGCCGCCGGCGAATTGCCGGATCGGCTGATCGGGATCGAAGCTCATCCCCTGCGCGCGCAGATAATCCGCCAGCTGATGCCAGTCGGCCGGCACCGTCTCGGTGGCCGACAGCAGCATGGCAGAGTCCGCGACAGGCGGATGAGTGACTGGATTGGCGCCCACATCGCCTCCATTATTGTCCGACAATAACTCATTGTCAGATAGGGAGAGGCTAGGTCAAGACCAATATTTACGAGAATTCCGTGCTTTCGGGCGAGCCAGCCCCTTCATTTTGCCCGACAATTTGAGGCAATTGCCACCAAGCGGTTCAATCGCGGATTGCGAAGGAGGAAATCGCATCGGCAATCGCACCGTGCGGTAGCCGGTCGGCAAAATCCTCGATCCGCGCAAAGGCCGCCGGCGGCACCGCCTGTTCGCCGCCGATCCGGCGCAGCATCTGCGACACCGTTGCCCGATCGTAGGCGTAGTCGGCAGGCGTCATCCGCTGCTCGTGTACCTTGGTGCCGTTCGCGGTGTCGGCCTCGATCACCGCACAGAGTTGCGGCACCTTCGGATCGCCGATCAGAGTAGTGCGGTGAACCAGCGCGGCCACCGTGTCGTCGTCATAGGTGGTCATCCGCTTCATGTCCGGCACGCCATGGATCAGCGTCGTGGCGATGCAGAACGGAATGCTCATCAGCGTTCCAGAAATCGAGTTGAACGGGCCCACCGCGTCCATGCCCGCGTAGCCGGTCTCATAAGGGTTCATCCGCACGCGCACCGCTTGCGGCGTTTCACCCTTCAGCACCTCGCGCAATTTCAGCGCGCCGGTCACCGGCGTCTGGTTGAACGCGCAGACCGGATAGGGCTTGAAGGTGACACGCAGCGTCGCCCAGTCGCGGCCGAGCGAAGCGGCGAGATCGGCCGGCACATCGACGCCGGCGAACGCCTTGACGAAGCCGACCTTACCTTCGATGGCCTGCGGTGCCGAGACCGAACCAGCACGCGCCAGTGCCGCAGCGGTGAGGCCGTTGCGACCGGCGATGCCGGGCTGATAACGCCACTCGTCGGTGCCATCGGCGAAGGATTGCAGCACGCCGCCGGAGAACGACACGGCGTTGGCGAGCGCGGCGGCGGTCGTCGCTGCGTCCAGTCCCATCAGCCGCGATGCGGCAGCAGCAGCAGCGATAGAGCCGTAAGTCGCAGTCGAGCGGAAGCCACCCGGCGTGGTCTTGCCTGCGAACGCCTGCTCCAGCAGACCGCCGGCTTCGTAACCCGCAACCAGCGCTGGGATCAGGCGATCCAGTGGATGGTGCTGCACTTCGATCATCGCGGTGAGCATCGGCACCAGGATGGTGCCGAAATGCGCCGCGCCGCAGGTGTCTTCCTGCGCGCGGCCGTGAAACAGCGCGGAGTTGGCGAGACACGCGCCGGCGATGGTGGTGCGGCGACCGTCGCCGAACAGCGTCGCACCGTTGGCGATCTCGCCTTCGGTCGCCAGCACCGCCTCGCGCGCGACTTTGACATACGGCGTATCGAGGCCGTTCAACCCCATGCCGAACGCATTCAGCACGCAAGTGCGCGCCTTCTCCACCACCTGCGTCGGCAGCGTGTCGAGCGTGAGCGCCGAGGTGAACTTGGCGATGTCGTGGGTGAGCGTGGTCATGGCAGCCTCCTTGGCGAGAGGACGTGGTGATTACAACGCGAGATAGCGCTGGCGGATCTGCTCGTTGGCTTTCAGGTCGTCGATGGATGCGCTGTAGACGATCTGGCCCTTGTCGATCACCGTCGCCTGGCTGGCGATGCCGAGACAGAAATGCATGTTCTGCTCGGCGATCAGCACCGTCGCGCCGGTATCGCGCAACTGCCGCAGCAGTTCCCCGATCCGCTGCACGATGATCGGCGCGAGACCTTCGCTCGGCTCGTCGAGCAGCAGCAGCACCGGATTGCCCATCAGCGTGCGTGCGATCGCCAGCATCTGCTGTTCGCCGCCGGACAGGCGGCCGGCAACGCGATAGCGCAGCGGCTCGAGTAGCGGAAATACCTGATAGATGCGCTCGATCGACCAGTCGTCCTGGCCGTCCGGGCCTTTCTTGTGGCCGATGATGAGATTGTCCTCGACGCTGTGATCCGGGAAAATCTGGCGATCCTCCGGCACGAAGCCGAGACCGGCGCGCGCGATGTGATGCGGTTTCAGGCCGGACACCACGTTGCCGCGCAGCGTTACGCGGCCACCGCGCGGCGGCGCGAGGCCGGCGATCGCCTTCATCGTCGTCGATTTGCCAGCGCCGTTGCGGCCGAGCAGCGCCATGGTCTCGCCGGGCTGCACCGAGAGCCCGACACCGAACAGGATCTGGCTGGTGCCGTAATAGACGTCGAGCCCTTCGACCTCGATGACAGCTTGCGTGCTCATAGCGCACCCGCATGTTCGTCGGTGCCGAGATAGGCCTCGATCACCGCAGGGTTCTTGCGGATTTCATCCGGCGTGCCGGTCGCGAGAATGCGGCCGTAGCACAACACGACAATGGACGGCGCGATCTTGAAGACGATATCCATGTCGTGCTCGATGAAGACCACGGTGATGTTCTCGCGCACCCACAATTCGTGGACCTTCTCGATCATGCGCCAGCGTTCCTCGGTGCCCATGCCCGCGGTCGGCTCGTCGAGCAGCAACACCTTGGGCTCCAGCACCAGCGCCAGCGCGATGTCGAGGAGTTTCTGGTCGCCGTGCGACAACGCAGAGGCGACGCGGTCACGCTTGTTGGCGAGTCCGAGTAGTTCGATGACGTAGTCGGCGCGCTCGCGCGTCTCGGCAAGCGGAAAGCGCCGGTGCATGACGCCGGCGCGGCGCTGATCGGCGCCCACCGCCGCAAGCATGGTTTCGCCGACCGTCAGCGACGGAAAGATACTTGCCACCTGAAACGCGCGGCCGATGCCGTGACGAACGATATCCGGCGGAGAGCGCCCGGCCATATCGGTGCCGTCGAGCAGGATGCGGCCGGTGTCCGGCTTCAGCGCCCCGGTGATGAGATTGAAGAACGTGCTCTTGCCGGCGCCGTTGGGGCCGATCACCGCCGTCAGCGAGCCGGTGGCGAAATCGAGCGTGACATCGTCGGTCGCTTTCACGCCGCCGAACGATTTCGAGATGTGCTGAACTTCCAGCATCGCTAGCCGTTCGCCTCCCTCAATCCACCATAGGTATTCCACGGCGTTGCGGCGAGCCAGCCACAATCGACGGGCACGTTCACGCCGGTCATCGCGGATGCCGCGTCCGAGGCAAGAAACGCGACAACACCGGCGATTTCTTCCGGCATCACCAATCGGCGCAACGCCGCGTTGTTCGAGAGGTTCGATACGTCGCGTTCGCCGCGATCGATCGCATCCTGCAACGCCGGCGTCAGCGTGTAGCCGGGCGACACCGCATTGACGCGCACGCCTGCCGGTCCCCACTCCGCCGCAAGACACGCCGTCATCGAGATCACCGCCGCCTTTGCCGGCGCATAGGCGTGCAGCGGCATCGAGCGCATGCCAGCGATGGAGGCAATATTGACGATGCTGCCGCGCCTGCGCGCGATCATTGCGCGGGCGAAGGCGGTGCATGTGACATAGGTGCCGCGCTGATCGACGCGGACGATGTCGTCCCAGCGCTCCATCGGCAACTCGTGCGGCCGCGCCGGAATCTGGATAATGCCGGCGCTGTTGACCAGCACACCCACCGGCCCGCACTCGCGCTCGATGGTTTCGGCGCAGGCTTCAACGGTGCGTTCGTCACCGACGTCGAGCGCGTAGGCGCGACCGCCGATCTCGTTCGCGACGGTTTGCGCCTTCGCGATATCGCGATCCACCACCGCCACCAGTCCGCCGCCATCCTCCGCGAATTTGCGCGCGCACGCCGCGCCGATACCGCTGGCCCCGCCGGTGACGACGCGGACCTGGCCGGATGTTGTTGCGTTTACTGCCGCGCTCATCAGGACTGTTCCTTCGCCTTGTCGCGCCACGCCCGATACCAGTCGACGGCAAAATCCATCAGGCCCTTACGCAGGCCAAGCGCGAAGAACAGGATCACCACGCCGAGCACGATGCCGTAATGCTCGGTCAGCCGGGTCGCGGTGTCGTTGAGGATCAACAGCAGCACGGTGCCAACCATCGGGCCGAGGAACGTGGTGACGCCACCCAGCATGTTGATGAAGATGCCTTCGCCGGAAATGGTCCAGTAGGCGAATTCCGGATAGGCCCCGGATACGAACAGGCTCATGATCATGCCGCCGACACTGGCGAACAGCGCCGCCAGCACGAACACAGTCAGCTTGGCGCGCCAGACATTGATGCCGATGAACGAGGCACGCGTGGCGTTGTCGCGGATCATCCGCAGCGTATAGCCGAACGGCGATTGCGCGATCTGGCGCATCAGCAGCAATCCGATCACCAGCAGCGCGCAACTGAAGATGTAGAGCTGGACGTGATTGGTGAGATCGATGCCCCAGAACACCGGGCGCTTGATGCCGCCGCGCAAGCCCTGATCGCCGCCGGTGAGGGATTGCCACGACAGGATGACGCTGTGGATCAGCATCTGGAATGCCAGCGTGACGAAGGCGAAGTAGATTTCCTTGAGCCGGACGCAGATGGCGCCGATCACTACCGCCGCCACCGCCGTGATCGCCAGCGTGCAGACCATCGCCAGCGGAATCGAGATGTTGACGCGTTGCATCAGCAGGCCGAAGCCATAAGCGCCGAGGCCGAAGAACATGCCATGGCCGAACGAGATCAGGCCGGTGTAGCCAACCAGCAGGTTCAGCGAGGTCGCGAACAGGCCGAACGCGGAACAACGGATCACGAAATCCAGCAGCGCCTTGCTGTCGAACAGGAACGGTAGCGCAGCCAGGATCGCGAAGGCGACGACGGCGGCGACCACGTCGATAGTGGCGGCGCGACGCGGCCTTGCGGCAAACGGCGCGGCTCCAGCACGATTCTCGACATTCAGCTCGCTCATGCCACGTCCTTGCCGAACAAGCCGGTCGGGCGCGCGACCAGAACAATCACCATGAACAGATACATCAGCCCGTCGGTGAACAGCGGAAAGCCCAGCGAGCCGAACGAGCGGATCAGGCCGATCAACAGCGCGCCGATCAGCGCACCGAGGATCGAACCCATGCCGCCGATCACGGTGACGATGAAAGATTCGATCAGCACCGAGAAACCCATGCCCGGCGTCATCGAGCGCACCGGCGCGGCCAACGCGCCGGCAAGCCCAGCGAGCGCACAGCCGAGCGCGAACACGCTGCCGTAGATCATCGCCGTGTTGATGCCGAGCGCCGAGACCATATCCGGATTATGCGCAGCGGCGCGAATGACCTTGCCGAGCCTTGAGCGCGCAAGGCCAATGCCTAGCAGCGCCGCCACCACCAGCGCGACGCTGATCAGCAGGATATAGAACGGCGGGACCACGCCGCCGGCAATGAACCACGGCGGCACCTGGAACGCTTCCGGCATGCCCATCGATTTGAATTCCGCGCCCCAGATCAGCTTCACGCTGTCGTCGAAGATCAGCACAAAGGCGTAGCAGACCAGAAGCTGCATCAGCACATCGCGGCCGTAGACGCGGCTGATGAAGACGCGCTCGAAGATCAGCCCGATGATCGCCGCGCCGATCGCGCCGAACAGCAGCGCCACAACAAAACTGCCGGTCAATTGATAACCGGTCAGCGCGAAGTACGCGCCGAACATGTAGAACGCGCCGTGGCTGAAATTGACGATCTTGAGCACGCCGAAGATCAGCGTCAGCCCGACGGCGACGAGAAACAGCAGCATGCCGATGATGAGGCCGCTGGTGGTCTGCGTCACCACGCAGGCGGAGCTGCCGAGACAGCCGATAAGCGCGTCGAGATCCAAGGGATATCCGTTCAGACTTGCCGGATCATGCCGGCCTGTGAACCTTAAACGAGAACGACGGAAGGAGGCCGCCGCGCGGCCTCCCTCCACTCACCTCTATCAGCTATCAGGTGTAACCCTTGCTCTTCTTCCATTCAGCTTCGAGCGCGAAGATCTGCTTCCAGTCGCCGCTCTTGACCTCCGGCACGTAGGGTTCGTTCGGGATCGTGGTGCCCCAGCCGATGGCGTAGCCGACCAGGGTGCGGTCCTCGCCGCGCATCGTCACGGTGCCGTCGGCGCCGAACGGGCACTTGATGGTGAGGCCGGTGAGAACTTCCGCGAGCTTCTTGCCATCGGTGGAATTGGCTTTCTTCGCCGCCTCGCTGAGGAACATCACCGCGGTCGCGTTCTGCCACGACCAGTTGGTGGGATATTCCTTGTACTTGGCCTTGTAGGCATCGCCCCACGCGGCGTTCTCGGCCGTCGCCGGATAGGTCTTGATGTAGCGGTTGCCGGAGTGGATGCCCTTCGGCAGATTCTTCACCACGGTCAGCGCGGTGTAGTCCGCCATGTTGACGGCGAAGACTTCCATCTGGGTGAACATCGCGTAGATGTTGGCCTGATCGATGTAGGAGGTGAGATCGCCGCCCCACAACGCCGAGTAGAGCGCCTGTGGTTTCGCTTGCAGAATCTTCGTCACCGTCTCGGTGTAGTCCGGCTGGAACAGTTTCGGCCAGGTCTCGCTGATGATCTCGACGTCCGGCGCGAAGTGCTTGAGATAGGTCACGAACTCCGCCGTGGTATCGCGGCCGTAGGCGTAGTCCGGCGAGCAGGTCGCCCACTTCTTCAGGCCCTTGGCCTTGGCGATGTTCGCCGCGTAGCTGCCGCCGGCGATGGAGTCGTGAATGCCCTGCCGCACGCAGCGGAAGGCGTTCGGAATGTGCTGCTTCGGATCGGCAGTGAGCGACGAGGCTTCCGAGCAGGTGTGGATGCACAGTACGCCGATGTCGCGGGCGACCTCATGCACCGCGAACGAGCCCGACGATGCTTCGCCGTCGAGGATGATTTCGCAGCCGTCGGTGTTCACCAGTTCGCGCGCGATACGCGCGGCTTCCTGCGGCTGTCCCTTGGAGTCGCGGACCACCATTTCGATCTGACGCCCGGCGAGACCGCCGGCGGCGTTGACCTTCTCGACTTCCAGCATCACCGCGTTGCGCGACGAAGTACCGAGTTGCGCGACGCGCCCGGACAGAATGGTCGGCATGCCGATCTTGATGGTCTTGGCCTGCGCCCGCGCCACCCAGGGCGAAGCCACGGTGAAGGCACCGGCACCCATCAACGCAAGCGTCGTCCGCCGGTTGATCCCCGGCTTTCCAGTCTTTGTCATTCTGCCCTCCTCAACGGGTACGCGTCCTCGTTCGGAGATCATTCCGTCTCCGTGCCGCGAAGAATTTCAGAGGGGACGGGGTGACGTCAAGCGAAATATGAATTACGACTCAGAATTCAGGCTTGCCGATTTCACCCACGGCAGCGCGCGACAACCCGGCGTTTCGACGGTCAAAATGATCAATTTATCGAGCTTCATCGCCTATCACGCCCGCCGCACCCCGGAGCGATGTGCGCTGAAATATCGCGGCCACGAAATCTCCTATTCCGCCTTCGACACGCGCATCCACAAGACCGGCGGCTGGCTCGCCTCGCGCGGCGTCCAGCCTGGCGACGTCGTCGCGGTGCTGATGAAGAACAGCGCGGCGTTTCTCGATATCGCGTTCGCGACGAGCCACATCGGCGCGGTATTCCTGCCGATCAACTTCCGCCTCTCACGCGATGAGGTCGCCTACATCGTCGAGAATTCCGGCGCGCGGGTTCTGCTCGCCGACGACGAACTCGCCGGCAACGCCGGCGGTCCCGCGCCGGTGGTGCTGATCGACGAAGCGACGCAGGCCGACGCCACGCGGCTTGCACCGGACGCCATGCCCGCGCCGCTGCATCATGTGCAGCCGGGCGACCTGATGCGGCTGATGTACACGTCGGGCACGACAGACCGCCCCAAGGGCGTGATGCTGACTTACGACAACATCTACTGGAAGTCGGCCGACCAGACGATCGCGTTGGGATTGAGCCGCGATACTCGTCTGCTCGTCGTCGGTCCGCTCTATCACGTCGGCGCGCTCGATCTTCCCGGCATCGCGGTGCTGTGGCACGGCGGCATGTTGTGCATCCACCGCAACTTCGATGCCGAAGAAGCGATCGCCGCCATTGCCGCCGAAAAACTCACCGGCGCGTGGTTCGCACCGGTGATGACGTCCTCGATCCTCGCGCTCCCGCAGCGCGGCCGCTACGACGTTTCCAGCCTGCAATGGGCCATCGGCGGCGGCGAGAAGACGCCGGAATCGCGCATCCGCGCGTTCTCCGACTACTTTACCAACGGCCGCTACATCGACGCCTATGGCCTGACGGAGACCTGCGGCGGCGACACCTTCATGGAAGCAGGTTTCGAGATCGACAAGATCGGCTCCACGGGCCGCACCATCGCCCATGTCGAAATCGACATCCGTGACGATGCCGGACAGGCAGTTGCCGTCGGCGAGCCCGGCGAAATCTGCCTGCGCGGACCGAAGATCACCAAGGGCTACTGGAAGGACCCCGACAAGACTGCCGCAGCTTTCTTCGGCGACTGGTTCCGCAGCGGCGACGTCGGCTATCTCGATGCCGACGGTTTCCTGTATCTGACCGACCGCAAGAAGGACATCATCATCTCCGGCGGCGAGAACATCGCCTCCTCCGAAGTCGAGCGGGTGATCTACGAACTGCCGCAGGTCAGCGAAGTGGCGGTGGTCGGCGTGTCTGACGCGCGCTGGGGCGAACGACCGGTGGCGGTGATCGCGCTCGCGGGCGGCGCGACGCTCGATCTCGCTGCGCTCACCGAGCACTGCCGCGCGCGGCTCGCCTCTTTCAAGGTGCCGAAACAGTTGATCCTGCGCGACAGCCTGCCGCGAAATCCCTCCGGCAAGGTCCTCAAGCGCGTGCTGCGCGCCGAACTGGAAGGAATCGCGGATGGCTAAAGCCACTCCCCTTCCCGCACGCAGCGGCCGCAAGATCGAAAAACTCAGCCGGGCCGAGCGTAACGAAGAAACCCGGCAACGGTTGTTCGACGCCGCCACCAAGGTCGTCGGCAAGTACGGCTACGCCGAAGCTTCCGTCGCGCGCATCACCGAACTCGCCGGCGTCGCACAAGGCACGTTCTACAATCACTTCGAGAACCGGCAAGAGTTGCTGGACCAGTTGCTGCCCACCATCGGCATCGACATGGTGCATTTCATCCGCGATCGTGCCGGGCCGAACATGCCGGCAGGCGAACGCGAACTCGCCGGCTTTCGCGCGTTCTTCGAATTCGTGCATCGCGTGCCGGAATTCCAGCGCATCCTCAACGAAGCGGAATTCTTCGCGCCCGAGGGTTACCAGAAGCACTTCGACAACGTCGCCACCGCTTACATTCGCATCTTCAAGCGCGACCGCGCCGACGGCGACATCGTCGACTACAGCGACGAGGAGTTCGAGGCGATCGTCCATATGTTCATGGGCGCGCGCAGCTATCTCAGCCGCCGCTACGCATCCGGCAGCAACACGACGTCGGTGCCGGACGATGTCATCACCGCCTATCAGAAACTGATCACACGCGGATTGTTCAAGCCCGCGAACCGGGCGAGAAAATCATGACGAAAGACGGCATCATTCTTGTCACCGGCGGCAGTCGTGGCATCGGCGCGGCTACCGCGATCATGCTGGCGGAGCGCGGCCATCGCGTGGTGGTCACCGATATCAAGCCGGAGCGGCCTGCCGAGGCACCGGCTTCGGTCATCGTCTGGCCCGATAGCTTCGACGTCGCGCGCGAAGATAATGTCAGCGCCGGCGTCGAGGCCATCGAAAAAGCGCACGGCCCGATCGTCGGCCTCGTCAACGCGGCCGGTGTGTTCGGCAAGATGCACAGCCTTGATCGCATCCGCATGGAGAACTGGGATCGCGAGGTCGACATCGACCTGCGCGGCACGTTCCTGGTGGCACGCGCGGTCGGCGTGCGCATGGCGGCGCGCAAACACGGCGCTATCGTTAACGTCGCGTCGGTCGCGGGCATGACCTCGGGACCGATCCACGCCTACACCGCCGCCAAGGCCGGCGTCATTCAACTGACACTCTCGATGGCCGGCGAATGGGGCCGCGCCGGCGTGCGCGTCAATGCCGTTTCGCCCGGCTTCACCCGCACCGTGGCGTTGCAGGCCGGCATCGATTCCGGCGCGATGAGCGAGGACCGCCTGACGCGCAACGCCGCGATGGGGCGGCTGGTGCAACCAAACGAAGTGGCCGAAGCCATCGTCTGGCTGCTGAGCCCGATGAGCAGCGCCGTCACCGGCATTAATATTCCAGTCGATGCCGGCTTCCTCGCCGGCTCGACCTGGGATTCCTATTGGGGCCTGCCGGACAGCGACGGAAAAATCCACGGCAAGACCAGCTAATCCACTCCGCTCTCCCGACGTGCACAAGACAAAGCGAGGCATCCGCTTATGAACATCGCCACGACGCCGAAAGAGTTCGATCTTCCCTCCGCCCTCGAGCAGGCCGACATTCGCGTGCTGCTGATGGTGCTGGTCCACATGACCGGCGACATGCGTTGGCTGAAGCCGCCTTACGCGCCGCGCCGCGACGTGCGGCTGATCCCCGATCCGCGCGCCGGCCTGTCGGACGAAATTCAGGCGGACATCCGCAAGGCAGCATTGAAGGTTCTGAGCGGCGATGCCAAGCCTGTCATCACCGATCCCGGCGACGAGCTGATGCTGCGGATGATGAGTGCGACACTCGGCGAAAAAGTCGCGCCGGAATATGCACCGCTGATGCGCGAGGAAATGGGCCTGATCGAACGCCACGCCAAATGGAACAAGCAGCCGCCCGCCGACAAGATCGAACAACGCCACGTCCTGATCGTCGGCGCGGGCGTCTGCGCCATCGCGCTCGGCGTCGGGCTCAACCGGCTCGGCATTCCCTACACCATCGTCGACAAGGAAGACGAAATCGGCGGTACCTGGTACGTTAACCGCTATCCCGGCTGTGGCGTCGATACGCCGAACCATTCCTATTCCTATTCGTTCGGACCGCGCAATCGCTGGACCCGTTACTTCTCGCAGCAGCAGGAAATTCACGAATACCTAAAGGCGACCGCCGACCGCTTCGGCGTTCGCGACCACGTCCGGCTCAAGACGCGCCTCACCTCGTCACGTTGGGACGAAGCGACCAAACGCTGGATCTCGACGCTGGAAACGCCGGATGGCCCGCAGCAGATATCGTCCGCTATCCTGGTCAGCGCCATCGGGCAGTTGAACGATCCATCGATGGCGCCATTCAAGGGCGCCGACGATTTTGCCGGCACCATCTTCCATTCGGCGCGGTGGCCGAAGGATCTCGACATCAAGGGCAAACACGTGGCGGTGATCGGCACCGGCGCAACTGCGATGCAACTGGTGCCGAGCATCGCCGACCAGGTCGGCTCGGTCACGGTGTATCAACGTACCGCGCAATGGTCGCGGCCGGTGGCAGGCTATTCCGACAACATCACCGACGGTGCACAGTGGCTGCTGGAACGTGTGCCCTATTACGCCGAGTGGTATCGCTTCAACATGTTCTGGCGCTACGGCGACGGCCTGCTGCCGTTCCTGCGCAAGGACCCGAACTGGCCGCATCCCGACCGCGCGGTGAATGCCGGTAACGATCGGCACCGCGAGGAATTGACCGACTTCATCCTCTCCGAACTGGAGGGCCGCCCCGACTTGATCGAAAAATGCGTGCCGACCTATCCGCCCTACGGCAAGCGCATCCTGCTCGACAACAACTGGTTTCGCACGCTGCGCAAGCCGAATGTCGATCTCGTCACCGAAAAGATCGATCACATCGCGCGCGATGGCATCGTCACCACCGATGGGAAGATGCATCCGGCGGACGTGATCGTCGTGTCCACCGGTTTCAAGGTCAACGAGATGGCCGCCAAGCTCAACATCACCGGCCGCGACGGCAAGAACCTCCGCGACGCCTGGGCGGGCGAAAATCCGACTGCGCATCTCGGCCTCACGGTGCCGGACTTCCCGAACATGTTCGTGATGCTCGGCCCCAACACCGGCCCGGCGCATGGCGGCAGTGTGATCTTTCAGGCCGAATGCCAGTCGCGCTACATCACCTCGTGCCTCGTGGAGATGATCGAGAAGGACATCGCGGCCATCGACGTGCGCCCGGAGGTGAAGGACGCTTACATTGAAAAGGTCGACGCCGAACATGAGCAGATGATCTGGACCCATCCCGGCATGACGACCTACTACCGCAACAGTCATGGCCGGGTGTTCTCGGCAATGCCGTGGCGCTTCGTCGACTACTGGGAAATGACCCACGATCCCGACCTGCGCGACTATCGCGTCACTAATGCATGAGATGAACGAACCATGACGAAACCCCGCGTCCGCATCTACACCGACTACAAGAGCCCTTACGCCTACGTCGCCAACAAGCCGCTGTTCGCGCTGGAGCAGGATTACGGCGTCGAACTGGAATGGATGCCCTACACGCTTCGCGTCGCGGAGTTCATGGGCACTGTCGAGGAGCGCACCCCGCACTTCTGGCGCAAGGTGCGCTACGCCTACATGGACGCGCGCCGCTACGCCAACGCGCAGGGTCTGACCATGAAGGGACCACGTCGGATCTACGATGCGTTCTATTCCAGCGCAGGGATGCTGTTCGCACAACGCAACGGCATCTTCCGGCCCTATCACGGCGCCGTCTTCAGCCGCTTTTGGAATCACGATCTCGAAATCGACAATCTGGCCGACATCAGCGGCGTAATTGCGTCGGTCGGCGGGTCGGCGCGGGATTTCGAAGCCTATGTCCACGGCCCCGCGCGCGAGGAACATGATCGCCTCATCACCGAGGCGGAAGAACTCGGCGTGTTCGGTGTACCCACCATGGTGTTCAACGGCGAACTGTTCTGGGGCGGCGACCGCATTGGCCTCCTGATCGAACGCATCAAGGACCCCGATTCCATCAAAGCCGCGCTTGGCAGCCGCCATCGCGCGACGTGATTGGCTGACAAATTCACGCTCATCGCCGTCATGGCCGGATTTATTCCGGCCATCCACGTCTTGAAGACGACACGAGTTCGAAGACGTGGATGGCCGGGACAAGCCCGGCCATGACGTACTGAGAACGGAGAGCGCTGTATCACGCCCTCCGCATTTGGCGCTCTTAGTATTCCGCACCCTCAACTCAAGTGATGTCGCTCCTGCAAGCCGTAGACCGGCGTGGGGATGCCTTCCATTCGCGCTTTCAGTTGCAACGAGAGATACTGCGAGTAGTGCCGCGACTGGTGCAGGTTGCCGCCGTGGAACCAGAGCGCTTCCTGTTGCGTCGGCTTCCACATGTTGCGCTGCTCGCCTTCCCACGGACCGGGGTCCTTGGTGGTGTTCGAACCCAGGCCCCAGACCTTGCCGACCTTGTCGGCAACTTCTTTCGAGATCAGGTCGGCGGCCCAGCCGTTCATCGAACCGTAGCCGGTGGCGTAGACCACCAGATCGGCCGGCAGTTCGGTGCCGTCGACGAACTTCACGCCGGTCTCGGTTAACTCCTGCACCGCCGCGCCCTTGCCGCTCTTCAGCTTGATTGAGCCGTCGATAACAAGATCGCAGGCGCCGACGTCGATATAGTAGCCGGAGCCGCGGCGCAGATACTTCATGAACAGGCCGGAGCCGTCGTCGCCCCAGTCGTGCATAAAGCCGACCTTCTCCAGCGCATCATAGAAGCCCTTGTCGCGCTCGCGCATCTGCTCGTAGAGCGGGATCTGGAATTCGTGCATGATCTTGTAGGGCAGCGAGGCGAAGATCAGGTCGGCCTTGCGCGTGGTCATGCCGTTCTCGACCGCTTGTTCCGAGTAAAGCGCGCCGAGCCCGATATCCATCAGTGTGTCGGACTTCACGATGTGCGTGGACGAGCGCTGCACCATGGTGACGTCCGCGCCGCCTTCCCACAGCGCCGCGCAGATGTCGTGCGCGGAGTTGTTGGAGCCAATCACCACCACCTTCTTGCCGCGATAGTTCTCCGGCCCCGGATGGGTCGAGGAATGCTGCTGCTCGCCCTTGAAGATGTCCTGCCCCTTGTATTTCGGCCAGTTCGCCTTGCCCGACATCCCGGTGGCGAGCACAAGTTGCTTCGGCTTCAGCGTGATTTCCTTGCCGTCGCGCTCGACAACAACAGTCCACTCCTTGGCTTTCTCGTCGTACTTCGCCGACTTCGCCGTGGTGGAGGTCCAGTAGTTCAGCTCCATCACCTTGGTGTACATCTCTAGCCAGTCGCCGACCTTGTCCTTCGGCGCGAAGATCGGCCAATTCCTCGGGAAGTCGATATAGGGCAAGTGGTCGTACCAGACCGGATCGTGCAGACAAAGCGACTTGTAGCGCTTGCGCCATGAATCGCCGGCGCGTTCGTTCTTCTCGATGATGATGGTCGGAACGCCGAGCTGACGCAGCCTCGCACCGAGCGCGATGCCGCCCTGTCCGCCCCCGATGATCAGCGCATAAGGCTGTTTGGAGATGCCGAGTTCGGCCGTCTCCTGCTCGCGCTCCTCCTTCCAGCTCTTGCGATCCTTGCCGTGGCCGTGCTTTGCGCCGAGCGGACGGGTGAAGCCGGACTTCTCCTCATGGCCCTTGAGCTCGCTCATGGTGGTGAGCAGAGTCCAGATGCGGCCCTCCTTCAAGCGAAGATGGCCGTAGCCGCGCGCGACACCGGTTTCGAATTGAATCCAACTTTCGGTGATGCCATCGGTCTCCGTCGCCTCCTCGCCATCGGCGATACGCCAGTTCGACGGCTTGGTGTCGACCAGCCGCGCCTTCAACATATCGCGCACCTGATCCTGGCCTTCCATAGTTTTGATGTTCCAGG
>JBQCHY010000096.1:0-7467 GCA_051954235.1 Xanthobacteraceae bacterium | reverse complement strand
CTCGCGACTGTTCGGCTCAACGACACAAGCAGCCGCGCGCTCGCCAGATACCGGTCATGACCAGGATTGCTTACGCGCTGCGGCTGCCGACCCGTTGCTCAAAAACGGGCCAACCAAACATACAGGATTGCTTCGTCGCTAACGCTCCTCCCAATGACGGTGTTATGTCGCTCGCGCAATACCCGAAAGGAATCGACCCAAACAAAAACGGGCGGCTTGCGCCGCCCGTTTTGCATTCGTAACCGGTTCTTGCGTTACGCCGCTCTCTGCTTCGGTTGCAGCAGCTTGCGGTTGATCAGGCATTCCGCGATCTGGATCGCGTTAAGCGCCGCGCCCTTGCGCAGGTTGTCGGAGACGCACCACAGCACGAGGCCATTCTCCACCGTCGCGTCCTCACGGATGCGGCTGATGTAAGTGGCGTCTTCGCCCGCCGATTCATACGGCGTGACGTAGCCGCCCGGCTCGCGCTTGTCGATCACCAGACAGCCCGGCGCCTTCCGCAGCACCTCGCGCGCCTCATCGACGCTGATCGGCTGATCGAACTCGATGTTAACCGCTTCCGAGTGACCGATGAACACCGGTACGCGCACGCACGTCGCGGTGAGTTTGATCTTCGGATCGAGAATCTTCTTGGTCTCGGCCACCATCTTCCACTCTTCCTTGGTGTAGCCGTCTTCCATGAAGACATCGATGTGCGGGATCACGTTGAAGGCGATCCGCTTCGGGAATTTCTTGGTGACGAGATCGCTGGCCGTGTAGACCGCCTTGGTCTGTGCGAACAGCTCATCCATGCCTTCTTTGCCCGCGCCCGACACCGACTGATAGGTCGAGACCACGACGCGCTTGATTTTCGCCTTGTCGTGCAGCGGCTTCAGCGCGACGACGAGCTGCGCCGTCGAGCAGTTCGGGTTGGCGATGATGTTCTTCTTGGTGTAGCCGGCGACTGCGTCGGCATTCACCTCGGGTACGATCAGCGGCACGTCGGCGTCGTAGCGCCAGGCCGACGAGTTGTCGATCACCACCGCGCCCTGCGCGCCGATCTTCGGCGACCATTCCTTGGACACGTCGCCGCCGGCCGACATCAGGCAGATGTCGACGTCGCTGAAATCGTAGTTCTCGAGAGCTTTCACTTTCAGGGTGCGGTCGCCAAAAGACACTTCGGTGCCCACGCTGCGCCGTGAGGCCAGCGCCACGACTTCGTCCGCCGGAAATTTGCGCTCATCCAGGATGTTGAGCATTTCCCGTCCGACATTGCCGGTCGCCCCGGCGATCGCAACCTTGTAACCCATCGTTCACTCTCCGAGCAAAAATGCCGCTCCGCCGCGCGCTGCGGCAAGCAAGCGGGAGCGCTTCTATGCGAGAAACGCCCACAATACAACATTCGCACGTTTTTTAGGCTTTTCCATGCGCTTCGTTCCCGCCAGCCGTGCGGGTTTTCCGCACCTGACCGGGATCAGTGCAACCTTGCTCCCGACCTTGCGTCGCTTCGCGATGGAATGCGGCGCGGTCGCAACGTGCATTGCTGCCTATATGGTGGTGTTGGCGATCGTTGCCATCGGCGGCGTCGCTGTCGTGTCGCAGTGGAATTTCGGCGACAGCCTCTCGGAACTGCATCTCGACACCGTGCTGGGAGCCGATGCGCCGCATGAGGGCGAGACGCCCGCCGTCGCCTGCCTGTCGAACCGTCCAGTGCTGCTCAAGGCCGGCAACGACGCGGGACTTGCGGAATTGTTCGCCCGCGCCGAGCTGCGGCGGCCCGATTGCGGCAGCGGCGGAGCCCGGGAGGCCGGCGATTGGATCGTCAGCGCCCAAAACCCGCGGCTGCGTGGCGCCCTTTAGCGTGAGCCATGCGCAAGCCGCTGGTTCTGGTGCAACATTTTGCAGCTCAAGGCATTATTGTCGGCGGGTGTGGCCGGAATGACCTTGTGGGCATGGCCGCCCGGCCGCTAAAGTGGCCCCCGATCGCAGGACCGATTCCTGCCTGCTCAAGATTTGCCCGACGTGAGGACCTGATGATCTCGAATTTGCTCACCGCCCCGAACCTGACCGCGCTGCGCCGTGCGGCGTTGTTGGCGGCGGTGGCCGTGCTGGCCGTTGGCGTCAGCGTGCCGCAGGCCGACGCCGCCCCGCGCAAGCGTGGCGAGCGGGCCTATACCCAGCGCGGGCCCAACGTCTCCTACCAGTCCGGGCCGCGGACCCGCATCTACGTCACCAAGCGCTCCTGGCTCGATGCCGGTACCGAGGTGTTACCGGGTGAGCGCAAGTTCATGGACTATGCGATCCCGCCGGGTCAGTCGTTCGCCACCCAGAACCTGAACCGTTCGCTGGAGCGCCAGCCGCTAAGTCCCGCCCAAGACCTCGGCGGTTATCCGCAGCAGTTTCCGCTCTATTGAGCGTCGCTCAACCGAAACAAAAATGCCCCGCAATGCGGGGCATTTTTTATTGCAACCGCCAATCACAGACTTGGCGTCGTCCCCGCGCTGCGGAGCATGAACGCAGGCCTCAGCCGTGCAGCGCCTGGATTTCCTTGACGATGGCTTCGCCCATGCCAGCGGTGGAGACGATGGTGGCGCCTTCCGATTGCAGGTCGGCGGTGCGCAGGCCCTTCGCCAAAACGGCGGCGATGGCTTGGTCGAGCTTGTCGGCCAAATCGCCCATGTCGAACGAGTAGCGCAGCGCCATGCCGAAGGACGCGAGCATCGCGATCGGATTGGCCTTGCCCTGTCCGGCGATGTCCGGCGCCGAGCCGTGCACCGGCTCGTAAAGCGCCTTGCGCTTCCTGGTCTTGACGTCGGTTTCGCCGAGCGACGCGGAGGGCAGCATGCCGAGCGAGCCGGTCAGCATGGCCGCGATGTCGGACAGCATGTCGCCGAACAGGTTGTCGGTGACGATGACGTCGAACTGCTTCGGCCAGCGCACGAGCTGCATGCCGCCGGAATCCGCGAGTTGGTGATCGAGCGCGACGTCCTTGTATTCGCGCTGATGCACTTGCGTCACCACCTCGTTCCAGAGCACGCCGCTCTTCATGACGTTGCGCTTTTCCATCGAGGTCAGCTTGTTGCGGCGCTTGCGGGCGAGATCGAAGGCAACGCGCGCGATGCGCTCGATTTCATAGGTGTCGTAGACCTGGGTATCGACGGCGCGCTTCTGGCCGTTGCCGAGATCGGTGATGGTCTTCGGTTCGCCGAAATAGACGCCGCCGGTGAGTTCGCGCACGATCATGATGTCGAGGCCCTCGACCACTTCGGGCTTCAGGCTCGAGGATTGCGCCAGCGCCGGATAGCAGATCGCGGGGCGCAGGTTGGCGAACAGCGCGAGGTCCTTGCGCAGCCGCAACAGGCCGGCTTCCGGACGCACGTCATAAGGCACCGGATCCCATTTCGGGCCGCCGACCGCGCCGAACAGCACGGCGTCGGCGGCGAGCGCCTTCGCCATGGTAGCATCGGTGATGCTGACCTTGTCGGCGTCGTAGGACGCGCCGCCCACCAGGCCTTCCTCGGTCTCGAATTTGGCGATGCCCTGCGTGTTCAGCCAGCCGATCAGGCGCTTCACTTCGCCCATGACTTCGGGGCCGATGCCGTCGCCGGGAAGAAGCAGCAGTTTATGGGTGGTCATGATCGCCTTGCCTGATGAACGTTGCGGGAATGCGGGAAAATCCGGGCTTTTGCTAAAGCCCCATTGCGTAAATGGCAAGACACCGTTGAGGGATGGTGGTCTGTGCAAAGCTGCCACGGCCTGCCACAATGGTGGCGCTTCTGGAGTTGCCCGTGACAATCCCGAAATCCGATTCCGCCGAGCACGTGCATGTCGCACGGCTGATCCTCATTCTATCGCTGGCACCGACCATCGGCCTTGGCATCGGCCGTTTCGCCTATTCGCTGGTGCTGCCCGATATGCGTGACTCGCTGGGCTGGTCCTATGCCGCCGCGGGGTTCATGAACACCATCAATGCCGCCGGCTATCTCGGGGGCGCGCTGATCGCCTCGAAGCTGTGCAACCGCTTCGGCCTGTCGCGGGTGCTGCGCGACGGCACGCTCGCCTGCGTCGCGGCGCTGATCCTGTCCGGCGTGTCGGGCAACTTCGTCGTGCTGAGTTTCGCGCGGCTGTTGATCGGCGTCGGCGCGGCGGTCGCGTTCGTCTCCGGCGGCGCAATGGCGGCGCGGCTGGCGCAATCGCAGCCGGCGCGCGCGAGCCTGCTGCTGAGCCTGTTCTATGCCGGCCCCGGCGTCGGTATTTTCGCGTCCGGTGTACTGGCGCCGTTCATGCTGCAATATTTCGGACCCGGCTCGTGGTGGATCGTGTGGCTCGCGATGGCGGCGATCTCGATCGCGATGATGATCGTGCTGCTGCAAAATTCCGTCAACGTCTCAACCACCGTTGCCGACGCCGCGACGGGCAAGTTCGCGATTCGGCCGGTGCTGATCTATCTCGTCGGCTATTTTCTGTTCGGCGCGGGCTATATCGCCTACATGACGTTCATGATTGCGTTCGTACGCGATGCCGGCGGCGGCGCGGCGGCGCAGAGCGCGTTCTGGTGCCTGATCGGATTGAGCGCGTTCGCCTCACCATGGGTCTGGCGTCGGCTGCTGGCGCGCGGCCAGAGCGGCGTCTCCACCGCCATCATTCTCAGCTTCAACGCCATCGGCGCAGCACTGCCGCTGTTCAGCCAGTCGCCTTGGATGCTGGCGATCTCGGCGCTGGTGTTCGGCGTGGCGTTCTTCGCGGTGGTCACCGCGACCACCGCTTACGTAAGGTTCAACTATCCGACGGCATTATGGCCGTCGGCCATCGCGGCGATGACCATTGCGTTCGGCATCGGGCAGACGCTAGGGCCGATCATAACCGGCATGATCACCGACGCCACCGGCAGCCTGTCGTCAGGCCTTGGCGTCTCCGCCGCGACATTGGCGGTGGGTGCGGTCGCGGCCGCGTTTCAGCGGCCGCTCGAGTCCTCGCAGGTGTAGTTACGGCTCAACCACCGCGCAGGCGATGCGGCCGCCGGCATTGCCGGCCGGATCGGACTTATAGTCGTCGACGGTGGCGTGGATCACCAGCGCGGTGCCGTCCGGCTTCAAGAGCGAATTCGGCGCACCTTTCGCCAAGGTCACGCCGGTGTTGAGCACTTCGAGCTTCAACTCGCCGCTGGCCGGCACGTCGAGGTTCGGCATGTCGCCGGCGTGGTGGCCGTCGCTCGCCATCATGCCGTGCTTCTTGTTTGCCGGGTTGAAATGACCGCCCGCCGTGGTGAACGGCGCTTCGCACTTGCCGACGGCATGGACGTGGAAGGCATGGCCGCCGGGCGGAAGCCCCTTCAGCGCCAGCTTGATCAGGACGCCGTCATTGACCTGAACCAACTCGGCGCTGCCGACGCTGGCGCCCTCGGCATTCTTGAACGTCGCCTTGGCGGTTTCAGTCTTGGCGGTTTCGGCTAGAGCCGTCGTCACGGCGAACGTGGAGACGAGCGCAACAGCAAACGCGGTACGAAGCAGCATGTGACCTCCGTTATGAAATCGCGACATACAAGCCGGCCGGCGATTTCCGGAACGGGACTCTGTCGTCGCGTATCGTGAACCTTGAATTCCGGTCGTCATGATAGAACCCGGCTGAACAAAGAGAGTTTCAACCCGATGATCCGATATCACCGTAACAGGGCTGCCGCGAGGTGACCATCAGCCGCGCACCGAACCGTCATCGCGAGCGAAGCGATCCAGCCCCTAGCGCTTGAGAAATTCATCTCCGTCATGGCCGGGCTCGTCCCGGCCATCCACGTCTTTAGAGTTGCCTTTCAGGAAGCAGGAAGGAAGACGTGGATGGCCGGAATAAATCCGGCCATGACGAACCGGAAACGCTCCCCGCGATGACGGGAAGGTGAGCAACTTATCATTCTTAGTTGCTCGACATCGCAACAAAACTACGATTCCAGGTCGGGCTGATGAGAATTTCGTTGACGCAAACATGCGGCGGCATGCTGGCGACGAAAGCGATGGTGCGGCCGAGGTCTTCCGGCTGCAACATCCGCGCCTGCTCCTCCGCGCTCGGCACCACCGGACGCAATTTGAGGATCGGCGTCGCGACTTCGGCTGGCGACAGGCAGCAGGCGCGCAAGCCGTTGACGCATTCGTCCACGTTGAAGGAATGGGTCAGCGCCAGCACCGCGTGCTTGGTGGTGGTGTAGGCCGGGCCCGGCATCTTTGAGACGTGACGCCCCGCCCATGAGGCGACGTTGATGATGCATCCGTCCTTCTGCGCGCGCATCGTCGGCAGCACAGCGCGCATACAATACAGCACGCCGCTGAGGTTGATATCGACCAACTTGTCCCAGCCCGCGATCTCCATGTCGGCCCAGCTTCGCTTCGGCACGTTGATGCCGGCGCTATTGACCAGAAGATCGATGCGGCCATGTTTGGCGACGATCTGCTGCGCGGCGGCCTCGACATCGGCAGCGTTGCTGACATCGAGCGGCATCGTCTCGGCCCGCCCGCCGGTGCCGGCGTTGATGCCGTTCGCCACCGCGTCGAGCGCATCCTGGCGTCGTCCCGAGATGATGACGGTCCAGCCGTCCGCTGCCAGCGCCTCGGCACCGGCCTGCCCGATGCCGCTGCCGCCGCCCGTCACCCACGCCACGCGCTTTGTTCTGTTCGCCATTCCGCCCGCCTTTTATTTGCGCTCGCAAGCGCGTTCTTGCTATTGATGGGGGATCGATCCCGCCGGAACAAATCGCTCCAGCTCATCCAACCATTTTGGAATGATGCATGAATAGCACCGCAAACGCCAATCTGTTCTCCCGCCTGCTCGACAACCTCGACGATCCGTCGCGACTGGCGATCGAAACCCTTGATGGTCAGCACATCAGCTATGGCGACCTGATCGCGCTATCCGGACAGATCGCGAATTTTCTGGTGAAGCGCGGCGTCAAGCTAGGTGACCGCGTCGCGGTGCAGGTCGAGAAGTCGGTTCAGAATCTGATCCTGTATCTCGCGGTGGTGCGCGCCGGCGCGGTCTACCTGCCGCTCAACACCGCCTACACGCTCAACGAGCTGGACTACTTCATCACCGATGCCGAGCCGTCGCTGGTGGTTTGCGATCCCGCGAAGGCCGAAGGACTCCGCGCGATTGCCGCAAAGGTCAATGCGAAAGTCGAGACGCTTGATGCAACCGGCAAGGGTTCGCTGACCGAAGGTGCGGATGCCGAAAAATCCGATTTCGTCACCGTGATGCGTGGCAACGACGATCTCGCCGCGATCCTCTACACGTCCGGCACCACCGGCCGCTCCAAGGGCGCGATGCTGAGCCACGACAATCTCGCATCGAACTCGCTGACGCTGGTCGCTTACTGGCGCTTCGCCGCCAACGACGTCCTGATCCACGCGTTGCCGATCTATCATACCCACGGCCTGTTCGTGGCGAGCAATGTCACGCTGTTTGCGCGCGCCTCGATGATCTTTCTTCCGAAATTCGATCCGGATG
>JBQCHY010000095.1:0-39555 GCA_051954235.1 Xanthobacteraceae bacterium | reverse complement strand
GGCGACGATGGAGAAATTGCGGATGTTGGAAATCGCGGTTTTGGTCATCGGCGCGAGATAGCATTGGGGTTCGGGGTCAGCAACTGTCTTGGAACCTCTCCAACTCACAGCGGGCTGATTTGCCTTCTTCCGGCGTCGAATCTAGTAGATTGGGCCCAATCGGGTTCCAAGTCCGGTTGGCCCTTTCACTCGTTCGTGCGTCATGTCGGGCGTTCCGGCACGGCTGGTGCGAGCCCGTCACGTCCAGGAACCGTGGATGCCCTTTGCCCTCAAGCCTGTTCGTCCGCGCCGCCGTTCCGGCTTGCGGCGGATGGCCGCGTGGGTCGCCGCCTGCGCCACCGACGCCGCAGTGAGCCGGGCGCTGGTGCTGGGATTCATCCTGCTGCATGTCGCGCTGTGGAGCCGCATTCTCACCCTGCTGAAGCAGGGGCAGGACATCCATTTCGATATCGCCGAGGCGTATGCGTGGGGGCAGCAGTTCCTGCTCGGCTACGGCAAGCATCCGCCGCTGTCGGGCTGGGTCGCGGGCGTCTGGTTCAGGCTGTTTCCGACGGCGGACTGGTCGGCCTATGCGCTCGCGATGGCCACCGCCGGGTTCAGCCTGTGGGTGTGCTGGCGCATCGCGCTCAGGGTGGTGGATCGCCGCCGCGCGTTTCTCGTCGTCGCGATGCTGGCGATCTATCCGATCTTCAACGTCAAGGGCTTCAAGTTCAATGCCGACCTGATCCAGCTTGCCACCATGCCGCTGCTGGTGCTGGCCTATCTGCATGCGTTCGAGAAACGCACGGCGGTGTCGGGCATCTGGCTCGGCCTTGCGGGCGCGCTGGCGCTGCTGGCGAAATACTGGGCGCTGACGATGATCGGCGCCATCGGCATTGCCGCGCTGTTGCATCCTCAGCGATTGGCGTTCCTGCGCTCGCCGGCGCCATGGGTGGCGATCGTCACGATGCTGGCAGCGCTGATGCCGCATTTGTGGTGGTTGTGGCAGCACAATTTCGAACCGGTCACTTATGCCGGCGGCGTCTATGAAATCTCCAACCGCATGCAGAGCTTTCGGCTGGCGAGCGGCTATCTCGGGCATAACATCGCCTTGCTGCTGCTGCCGATCGCGATTGCCGCGCTGGCGGTGGTCTTCCCGTCGTGGCGTTCGCTCGCCTTGCTGCGCAACTTCTCGAAAGTGTCGCGGTTGAACTGGTCGCGCGCGCCCAATCCGGCGGTGCGGATGCCGCAGGCGATCAACGTCTGGATCATTCAGGTCGTCGTCGCGATCGGGCCGCCGCTCGGTGGGGTCCTGTTCGCGATCTATATGAAGACGGACTGGGGCATTCCGCTGTTTTTCCTCGTGCCGCTGGCGCTGGTGGCGATCCCGATGCTGCACGTCCCGCGCATCGCGTTATTTCGCATCGCTGCCGTTTGGCTGATCGTGAGTCTTGTGGCGCTGGCGGCTGCGCCGGAAATCGCCAGTCGCACCACGCCGATCGTCGGCAGCAGCTACGGCATCGGCAACGAGGCGCTCGACGGACGGTCGGACTTGGCGCGCGATCTCACTCAACAATGGCGGCTGCGATTCAATACGCCTTGGCCGGTCGTGGTCGGATCGACGCGGGTTTCGAATCTGATGGCGTTCTATAGCCCCGACCATCCGACGCCACTGGCGCCGGAAGATCCGCCGTCCGGCCTGATCACGGCGGAGCAGGCGAACCGCTCGGGTTTCATCGGCGTCTGCGACAAGGGTGGCCCGTTCTATCGCCAATGCGACGCGTGGATGAAGGCGCATGCCACGCGCGGTGATCGCATCATCATCACCACGCGGCGGTTCTTCAACGGTAAGCCGGGACCGGCGGTGAATTGGGAAGTTCATTTCGTGCCGCCGGCGGAACCGGCGCAGGGCGCTGCGCCGGCCGTGCCTCATCGCTAAGGACGATTGTTGCGTAGGCCGATCGGTTTCATTCTATTCTCGCTCCGGAGCAATGCCGGTGGGTGCTTTGAAGGAAACAGCGATGCAGCCTGTCGCCGGGACATCACGGAAGGTCGGAGCATGAATCGTGTCGATGCCTGCAAACGTATTGCGCTTGTCGGTGGCGGGCTGACCGCGCAGGTGCTCGCGGTGCTGCCGGCTGCCGCGCAGTCGAACGATGCGCAGGCGACCGCCACGTCGATGCGCGCGATGCTACCGCAGGATCTGTCGCCGTGGTCGATGTTCATGAATGCCGACATCGTCGTCAAAGCGGTGATGATCGGGCTGGCGATCGCTTCGCTGGTGACGTGGACAGTGTGGCTGGTCAAGGCGCTGGAATTGCTCGCCGCCAAACGACGCGCGCGCAGCGCCACGCGCAAGCTGGCGCGCGCCGACAACCTCGCGCAGGCGCGCGCCGCGATCGAAGGCGGCTGGACCAGGCAAGGCGCCGTGGCGGAACTGGTGCAGGCGGCCGCGCGCGAAACCGGGCGCTCGAGCGATCTCGCGGCGGAAGGCATCAAGGAACGGCTGGCGATCGCGCTGTCGCGTATCGAGGCGCGGGCGGGGCGCGACATGGCGCGCGGCACAGGGCTGCTCGCCACCATCGGCGCGACCGCGCCGTTCGTCGGTTTGTTCGGCACGGTGTGGGGCATCATGAATGCTTTCATCGGCATCTCGCAATCGAAGACCACCAATCTCGCGGTGGTGGCGCCCGGCATCGCCGAAGCGCTGCTGGCGACCGCGCTCGGTCTGATCGCGGCGATTCCGGCGGTGATCATCTACAACGTGTTCGCGCGGGCGATTGCCGGCTATCGCGCGCTGCTGTCGGATGCCTCCGGCGAAATCCTGCAACACCTGTCGCGCGATCTGGAGCGACAGGCATTGAATGCGTCGGCAGCTACGCCGCGCGCCGCCCATCTGCGATCGGCGGAGTGATGTCATGGCGGTCACGCTGAAAGACGCTTACGACGGCGAGCTCACCGAAGTGTCGGACATCAACGTCACGCCGTTCATCGACGTGATCCTGGTGCTGCTGATCATCTTCATGGTGGCCGCGCCGCTATCCACCGTCGATGTCGCGGTCGATCTGCCGGTGTCGAACGCGCAGCCGCAGCCGCGCCCCGACAAGCCGGTGTTTCTGACGGTGAAGCCGGACCTCACCTTGGCGCTCGGCAACGACGACGTGCCGCGCGTGGCGTTGCAGGCGACGCTGGATCAGCAGACCAGTCGCGATCGCGAGCAGCGGATTTTTCTGCGCGCCGATGGGGCGGTGTCCTACAGCGAGTTGATGAAGGTGATGAATCTGTTGCGCGATGCGGGCTATCTCAAGATCGCGCTGGTCGGGCTCGAGGATACCGGGCAGGGCAGCGCCGTTCCCGTCGCAAAGCCGGCCGCCGACAAAGCGCAATGATCGACTGGCGCGATCCCGATGGCCGCTTGCTCACGGCTGTCCCGCCGCGCGTGCTGGCGCGTTGGGGCGCGGCGGTTGTCGTGGTCGTTGCCGTTCACGGCGCGGCGGTGTGGCTCGCGATGCATTGGCGCTCGGCGGCGGTTGCATCCGGCGAGCCGCCGCCGGCGGTGATGATCGATCTGGCGCCGATGTCGGTTGCGCCGGAGGCACCGCCACAGGATGTCGCGCCGGGACCGCAGATGACCGAGGCACAGCCGGAGCGTGCGCCCGAGCCGTCGCCTCCACCGCCTGAGCCGGACGTGAAAGTGCCGGACTTGCCGAAGGCGGATGATGCGGCCGCGACGTTGACACCGCCGCCACCGGAGCCGCCAAAGCCGGAGCCGCCCAAGGAAGCCGAGCACAAACCAAAGCCGCCGCCGAAAAAGCCGGTCGAGCGCAAGAAGCCGCGCGAGCATGCGGACCATGCCGCGCCGCGCAACACCGCGCCGCCGCCGGCACAGCGTGCCGAACGCGCGGCGGCGGCGGCCGGCGCCGGTGCGTCCTCATCTGCGGCGGCGGCCGCGTCATGGCGAAGCGAGCTGATGGCGCATCTCAATCGCTACAAGCGATTCCCGTCGGGGGCCGGCAGCGGCGGCGTTGCCACCATCGCCTTCACCATCAATCGCTCCGGGCAGGTGACGGGTTCGCGGCTGCTGCGTTCGTCCGGCGACAGCGTGCTCGATGCCGAGGCGGTGGCTTTGCCACGCCGCGCCAGTCCGGTCCCCGCGCCGCCGCCCGGCACCGGCGGAAGTTCGATCGGCCTCGCGGTACCGATCCGTTTTTCACGCTGAGATTGTCGCGACCCGGACAGCGTCAAGCGTCATCGTCGGTCGCGGCCCGCCGATAGAATTCGACGAACATGCGGCCCGGTTCGAGAAACGCAACCCGGTGCGGCACTTGCGATTCGATCACCACGGTGTCGCCGGCGCGCACGATCTTCTCGCCCTGATGCGGGGCCTCCAGCCGGTAGTGCACGACGCCTTCGAGCACATGCAGCAGGCCCCAGGTGCCGGCCTTGGTGCTGTGCGCCGATTGCAGTTTCGCCGGCAGGTTGTCGGAAGAAAAATCCGGCGAGCGTCCGTAAGCGACGAAACCGGGCGGCATTTCGGAAGGGATCGTCGACATGGGGTGATGGTCCTGTTCGTTTAAGGATCGTCATTGCGAGAAGCGAAAGCGACGAAGCAATCCAGCTTTTGCGTGGTGGCCTTCTGGATTGCTTCGCTTCGCTCGCAATGACGGTGTTGTTGCGGTCGATGCAAGTGTGTTCGGTCTCAAGAAACGTGCTTGATCATTCGGTGCAGAAAGACATTGAAGCGTCGCCACGCGGCGGGATCGCTATGCCGCAATTCCGCGCAGGCTTGCCCGGCGAGGCGGCAGGCGGCATCGGCTTCGCCTGTGGCGGCGAGTGCCTCGAGGCTCGCCAGCAGCACGCCGGTCAGCGGCGTTGTCTTGACCGGCTTCGACCGCGGTGCAGTTGCCGTCATCACATGATCCCGAGATGCCGCTTGGCATCCGGCGTCATCATGTCCGGCGTCCAGGGCGGATCGTAGGTTAGCGCGATATCGACGAATTCGACAGAGGGCACGCTCCATGCCGCGTCGCGCGCGCCGTCCTTGAGATAGCCGGTGGCGGGGCAGCCGCGGGTCGTCGTCGTCATGGCGACATGCACCACGCCGCCGTCCTCGACGTCGACGTTATAGACCAACCCGAGATCGACGATGTTGTAGCCCAGTTCCGGATCGATCACGAGGCGCAACGCGTCCTTGATCTGCCCGGCGAAGGCTTCACTGGCTTCGGGAGTCATGCGGCCTCCTTGTTATGCAGCTTCCTTCGCCGCGCCGACGCGAATGAGAATCTTGTAGGTCTTGCCGCCCGGTTCGAAGCCGCCGCGCCAGGCGTGGCCGCGCTTGGCGAGTTCGGGCAGCAGGAACATCGGCTCGCGGCAGAGCAGCGCCGAGAGCACTTCGCCGTTCGCCATCGCCTCAGTTGCCGCGAGAATGCGAGCCATCGGCTCCGGCGGATCGAGATCGCGGTTGTCCATCTCCTGCACGGGTGACGGCCATGTGCCGGTGTCGCTCGCGGGCTTTGCCGGAGCTGTATCGACGGGTGTTGTTGCGGCAGGCGAGAACAGCACTTCCCAATCGCCGCCGCCGATTTCCCTGGCTTCATGGCTGAAGCCCTTCGAGCCCAGTACGTGGAAGAGCGGCACCGGCTCGAAGGTCGCCAGTAGCCGCAGGCCCTGACCGGGCTGCAATTCTGCGATCGCCGCCATGATCGCGCCGAACGGCTCGCCGCCGGCGCGCAGGGTGGGGCGGACATCGACATCGATGAACTGAGTGGCCATGCGTCTCTCCTTCAGCTTGGCTGGACCGTTGAATGCAACAAATGCGGTGGCCGCGTGCCCTTCGGCAGGCGCAGCGCGGGCGCGACATTGGCGAGGCGGCGGGTGCGCATCAGTTGAATGCCGATGCCGACGGTCGCAAACAGCATCGCGCCGATGCCGAGCCGAAACAGCGACGGCATCGTGAGCAGCAAGGCGATGGCGGCGATCCACACCGCAACGAAATACAGCACGAACCATTTTTGCGCGCGGGGCTCGGTGACGAGGTCCTGCACGCGCGGCGTCGCCGTCTTGCCGAGCACCGGGCCGTAGCATTCGAGCCAGGTGAGAA
This sequence comes from Xanthobacteraceae bacterium, assembly GCA_051954235.1. Lineage (GTDB taxonomy): Bacteria > Pseudomonadota > Alphaproteobacteria > Rhizobiales > Xanthobacteraceae > 62-47. The sequence goes on along the minus strand of JBQCHY010000095.1, from coordinate 33,476 downwards.
AGGCGACGATCTTGTAGAGTTTCGCGAGGCCGAAGCCCGTGAGCCACGCGAACGCGATCAGAAACACGATGACGCCGACATGATCGTTAAAGCGGCCGGCGATCAGAAGGGCGATACCGAGCAGGACGGTCGCGGCCAAATTCGCCAGCGCTACGCCGGCCATGCGGCTGTTGAGTTCGATCACGCGCCGTTTGCGCGCGCGATAGAGATGCAGGATATCGCCGCCATAAAGCACGAGCGCCAGCAGGCCGAGGTCGCCGGCGACGCCGATGGCTCCCATCACATTGGAGGAGGTGCAGATCGCCGCCATGCCGCCGACGATGGCGACTGTGAGCGCCGTGGTGCCGGCATAAAGCGCGCCGCGCGTGGTGCGGCCTTCCAGTTCGGGGGCCAGCATGAACATCGCCAGCAGGCGATAACTGACGCCGAACGCGGTGAAGGTCAGCCAGCCGGCGAGCCCGGCGATCACATGGATCGGCAGGCCAAGCGCTGCGACGTCGAGCAGATGCGGCTTGGTGGCGATGCCGCCCAGCACCAGCGCGAAGATGATACCGAGAAACACAGTCGCGGCGAGACTGCACAGCCCGACAACGACAAACCGCGCCGGCAGCGGCAACGGGCGCGCTGCCCATAACGTGCGGCCGAGATTCCATAATACGAGAACGAAGCCCGCGCCGAGCAGGATCGCAGCGGCCGGGAAGAATCCGAATGGTGTTTGAATCGTTCCGCCCAACTGAGCGAAGCCGAGCAGCAGCGCGGCCAGGCCCGTGACCAGCAGGATCAGCGTCGGCAGCGGCAGCGTGTTGCTGTGAAGCGGCCGGTTCACCAGCACCGGCACGAATTGGAAGAGCGCCCCGCACATCAGCAGGCTGAGCCAGCCGATCGCGACGAGATGCACCAGCAGCAAGGAGGCGGGCGCGGCCGTGGCGGCGTGCGGATAACCGATACCCGCCAGCATCAATCCCTCGGCAGCGATTAACGCGAGCACGGCCGTTGCAAAGTAGGACATCGTCCAGCGCGAGAGAGCGACGCCGACCACGGCGATCTTCCTTTCGGGAAAAGGCGCCGGCGGATCAACCGCCGGCGCGGTCGGCAAACCGTCTCCTGCGAAAGATACCGGTTTGCCGACGGGGAGCGACGGCGCGACACGGAAAAACGTGCGCGCTTCGGTGAGGCGGACGTCGGTGGGTCAGGCGACCTTGAACTGCTTGCCGATCTCGACTTTCCAGACCGCCGGTCCCTTCTCCAGATAGGTCCAGGAGAACTCGCGCGGATGTTCGGCCTCGAGTTGATAATAAAGCGGCTTGGGGTCGTGATCGTTCACCAGAACGAACGAGTCGCCGGCCGCGAGTTCGCCGACGAGCTGGAAAATCTTGGCGTGGCGCTGCGCCGGAATAAGGCTGCGGACGTCGATTTCGGTGACGTCGGTGTCTTCAGTTGTCTGACACATGATGGCTCCTGTCGCCCGTTGCGGGCTGTTGTCAGCATGGCTTGCGGCATTCCCGCCGCATGTGCAGGGAGTGTTGCTCTTCAAAGATATATTGTCAATATATCTTATTTCGGAGCCGGCCGCTGACGGCTGCGTGCCGTAGCCGGCGCAGCAAACAGAACCGCGAGCAAGCCGACCGCGACAGCGAGGACAGAGAAACGATGTGACGTGCGCATGATGCCTCGCGCCGCGATCGTTGATCGCATTATCGCGACGTCAGCCGTCAACCGCGACCATAACGTCGGACGCCTTGACTACTGCCCACGCCGCCGATCCCCTGGCGAGTTTGAGTTGATCGACAGCCTCGTTGGTGATCGATGCGGTGACGATGACGCCGCGCCGATGTCGATCCGGACATGGGACGTGGTCGCGCCCTTGGTGACTTCGACGACCGTGCCTTTGAGTTGGTTGCGTGCGCTGATCTTCATGAAAACCCCTTTAGATGGTTCGTTATATTTTATTGTACATCACGGATATTGTGGGCAGGGAGCGGTGGTCGTGACGCAGCTGCCAAAGATCGTGCCGAGCATCCGAGGGTGATTACCGGACGTGTCGCCCGCTTCTTGTGAACGATCCGGATAGCACGGCGTTATGTTCACGAAGACGGGTATGACAGGCGGCGGTTGTCCATTCGGTTCTTGCTTGACAGTCGCAGGGCAAGCCGCAAGTCTGATGGCCCACGATCTCCGCTCCGCGAACCTGAAAAGGAGACCTTCGATGACCGACGACAGCAAATCCGGCAAAGCGGGCGATATGCCGCTGTTCGATTTCACCAAGATGCTCAGCCAGTTTCGTATTCCAGGCGTCGACTTCGCGGCGATCGTCGATCGCGAGCGCAAGAATATCGAAGCCCTCACGGCCGCTAACAAAATCGCCTTCGAAGGGTGGCAGGCCCTGATCCGCCGTCAGTCTGAAATTCTGCAGGATGCCATGAAACAGGCGGTCGCGGACGCAAGCCAGCAAGACGCCTTGCAGAAGCGCGCCGATCTCGCCAAGGAGCGGTTCGAGGGCGCACTCAACAACATGCGCGAACTGGCGGAGATGGCAACCAAGTCGCAAAAGGACGCGTTCGACGTCGTGCGCAAGCGCGTCGAAGAGAACATGGAAAACTTCCGCAACTTCGGAAAGAAGAGCGACTAGGGCGTTTTCGATTTTGATGGAAACGCCAGCTCAGAAACGATGCGCGCTCCCTCTCCCGTTGGGAGAGGGGTGAGGGGTTAAAGCCTCAATGATGATCGTTCCCCCTCACCCGGAGCCTTCGGCTCCGACCTCTCCCCGAAAGGGCGCGCCCGTCTTCGACGGGCTATGGGGGAGAGGTGATGCATCGCCCGAGGTGATTCAATACAACTCGAAAATACTCTAGGACAGGTTCGCCACGTCATTGCGAGCGAAGCAAAGCAATCCAGAGGCCACAAAGTAAGACTGGATTGCTTCGTCGCTAATGCTCCTCGCAATGACGAGGAGCATCAAGTAAGCGCCTGTGCTTCAGGGGCTCCTTTCGAGCGGCCATTTATCATCTTTGGGACATTTCACCCCATAAGCAACAAAGCAAATGCCCGGATCATGTCCGGGCATTCGCGTTTCAGTCAGGCTGCATTGAGGGGTTTAGACTTCCAGCCAATCCTTGCGTACCGCTTCGTTGGCCTTGAGTTCGTCGGGCGTGCCTTCGAACACGATCTGGCCGTGGCCCATGACATAGAGCCGGTGCGAGATGCGGAGTGCGATCGAGAGCTTTTGCTCGATCAGCAGGATGGCGAGCCCGGCGGAGGCAATCTTCGCGATCAAATCGCCGACCTGCTGCACGATGATCGGGGCCAGACCTTCGGTCGGCTCATCGATGATGATGAGTTCGGGATCGCCCATCAGCGTGCGGCACATCGTCAGCATCTGCTTCTCGCCGCCGGACAGCACGCCGGCCGCCGTATCTGCGCGCCGCGAGAGGTTGGGAAACATCTCCAGCATGTCGTCGAGTTTCCAGCGCCCGGGCTTGCGCGGGTTCTTGATGCCGAGCAACAGGTTCTGGCGCACCGTGAGACCCGGGAAGATGTCGCGATGCTCGGGGACGTAGCCCAGCCCGAGATGGGCGATCTTGTAGCTGGGCAGGCCGACGATGTCCTTGCCCTTGAAGCTGATGGTGCCGTGCGGGACCACCTCGCCCATGATGGCTTTCGCGGTGGTCGAGCGGCCGACGCCGTTGCGCCCGAGCAGGCTGACCACTTCGCCCGCCTTGATGTTCATGTCCACGCCCTGAAGGATGTGGCTCTTGCCGTAATAGGCGTGCAGGTCCTTGACCTCGAGCATTAGTGATCCTCCTCGCCGAGGTAGGCTTCCTTGACCTTCGGATTGCCGCGAATTTCCTCCGGCGTGCCCGAGGCGATGATGTTGCCGTAGACCAGCACCGAGATGCGGTCGGCAAGGCCGAAGACCACGCTCATGTCGTGTTCGACGATCACCAGCGTGCGGCCTTCGGTCAGGCGACGGATCAGCGCCACGGCGCGGTCGGTCTCGGTGTTGCTCATGCCGGCGGTCGGCTCGTCCAGCATGATGACGTTGGCGCCGCCGGCGATGGTGATGCCGATCTCGAGTTCGCGCTGTTCGGCGTAGGTCAAAAGGCCGGCCGGCACGTCGCGCCGGTGAGTGAGGTGAATGTCTTCGAGAATTTCAGCCGTGCGACGCCGCACCTCCGGCAGGTTGTCGACGTTCTTCCAGAAGGCGTAGCGATGCCCGGTGGCCCACAGCACGGCGCAGCGGATGTTCTCCCACACCGTCATCTTGGCGAAGACGTTGGTGACCTGGAACGATCGCGACAGGCCGCGGCGGTTGATCTCGAACGGCCGCAGGCCGCCGATCGGCTCGCCGTTGAGATTGATCTCGCCCGAGGTCGGCGTGATGTGGCCGCTGATCAAATTGAACGTCGTGGATTTGCCAGCCCCGTTCGGGCCGATGATGGCGTGACGTTCGCCCTGGGCAACCGTCAGGTTGAGATCCTGGATGATGCGGACGTTGCCGAACGCCTTTTCGACCGCGCGCATTTCGATGGCGTTTGTCATGCGTGGTATCCTCGCTCGCGGGCGGCCATCATCGCGCGGTCCCATGCGGCGGTCACGCCGCGCCAGGTCATGCGCGCGACGAAGAAGCCGCCGATCGTCAGAACGGCCGCGGCCAGCCACGTCATCGGATTGGCGGCCTCGAAGGGAATGCGGAAGAGGCGTATCGTGCTGCTGTCGGCAGCACCCTGCGAATAGGCCGCGAGAATTTCGATGGTGAGGATCACGCCGCAGGCGAACAGGATCGTCGGTACGATCGCGACGAGATAGGCCGGCAGCACCATCGGCAGAGTGCCCGCACGCACCAGCGGCCGGTGCATCATCAACAGGCTCGCGAGGCCGCCGGGGGCGAACATCACGATGCCGATGAAGATGATGCCGAAATAGAGCTGCCAGACCGTGGTGACGTCGGACAGCTCCAGTTGCAGCATCGTTACCACCACCGCGCCGAGGATCGGACCGAAGAAGTAGCCGACACCGCCGATGAAGGTGGCGAACAGCACGACGCCGGATTGCACCGCGCCGAGATAGGCGGCGTTGGCGATCTCGAAGTTAATCGCGGCGAGCGCACCGGCGATGCCGGCGAAGAAGCCGGCGAAACAGAACGACAGATAGCGGATCACATGCGGATCGTAGCCGATGAACTGCACGCGTTCCGGATTGTCCCGCACGGCATTGCACATCCGTCCGAGCGGCGTGCGGGTCAGCGCGTACATGGCGATCGCCGAGACGATGAGCCAGAACCCGATCAGGTAATAGACCTGGATCTGCGGGCCGAAATTGAAGCCGAACAGCGGCGGCAGATCGGTGCGGTTGGTGGTGATACCGGCCTCGCCGCCGAAGAAACTGCGCAGAATGAGCGAGGACGACGCCACCAGTTCGCCGATGCCGAGCGAGATCATCGCGAACACCGTGCCGGCGCGCTGGGTCGACACCCAGCCGATGACGACAGCGAAGACGAGGCCGGCAAATCCCCCGATCAGGGGAACGAACGGCAGCGGCACCGGCAGCCCGTGCGCGGCGATGGCATTCATGCCATGGACGGCGAGGAAGCCGCCGAGCCCGTAATAGACGGCGTGACCGAAGGAGAGCAGTCCGGTCTGGCCGAGCAGGATGTTGTAGGACAGCGCGAAGATCGCCGCGATGCCGATCAGGCTGAACGTGGTGTGCGAGCCGCCGGACCTGAAAATCAGCGGCAGCAAGATCACCGCCAGGATGAAGAGGCCCCAAGCCGCGTAGAAACCGATATTTCGCGTCGGCGCGGCTTCGGCCGGCGTGGGGGCGCGGGAGGTCAGCTCTGTCATGTTTCGCGAGTCCCCATGAGGCCCATCGGGCGGACGATCAGCACCAGCACCAGCAGCACGTAAGGCAGGATCGGTGCGATCTGAGCGATGGTCACGTTCCAGACGTCAGTGAGCAGCGAGGGTCCGATGCTGGGATCGAGCGGCCCGAACAGGCTGGCGAGCGAGCCGTTCATCGACACCGCAAAGGTCTGGACCAGGCCGATCAGCAGCGAGGCGAAGAACGCGCCGGGCAGCGAGCCGAGGCCGCCGACGACGATGACCACGAACAGGATCGGGCCGAGCAGCGCGGCCATGTCGGACTGGGTCACCAGCGCCGGGCCGGCGATGACGCCGGCGACGGCGGCGAGTGCGGTGCCGACGCCGAACACCAGCATAAAGACGCGCCCGACGTTATGCCCGAGATGCGCAACCATGCTGGGATGCGTCAACGCCGCCTGCACGATCAGACCGACGCGCGTGCGCTTGAGGACGATCAGCAGCGCAATGAAAATCACCACCGACACCAGCAGCATGAACATCTTGTAGGCGGGATAGTTGGTCGAGAAGATCGTGAAAGCCGGGAAGTCGAGCAGCGCCGGGACCCGGTAGTCCATCGGCAGCTTGCCCCAGATCATCTGCACGATTTGTTCGATCGCGAAGGCGAGGCCGAAGGTCAGCAGCAATTCGGCGACGTGGCCGTGCTTGTGGGTCTGGCGCAGGCCGTAGCGCTCGACCGCCATGCCGACGGCCGCAACCAGCAAGGGGGCGACGATGAGGGCCGGCCAGAAGCCGATCCACTTCGAGAGCTGGTACCCGAAAAAGGCACCGAGCATGTAGAAGCTGGCGTGGGCGAAGTTCAGCACGCCCATCATGCTGAAAATCACGGTAAGCCCGCTCGACAGCAGGAACAGCAACATGCCGAACAGCACGCCGTTCAGAGTGGAAATGACGATCAGCTCAAGCACGGGACAACCACCGGGTTGGAGTTAGAAATCGTGCATGGTGACGCGGAATGATCGTGAAGCTGTCGCGAGCGAGAGAGACGACGATCGGACACCGCGTTCGAAGGGTCGTGCCAGCCCGGCAAGATCAAGATTCAAGATATTGTCGGGCTGGTCGCCTCCATCCTTCCGCACTGCTTATGAGCGCGAAAGGATGGAGATGCATTGGATCAAGGACGCTTCATCTTGCAGGTGGTCGGCAGGGTGGCCTGCGCGGTGTCGACCTTGGCGACTTCCTTCCAGCCCCAACCGGTGCCTTCCTCGTCGAAGGGCTCCTTGTCGGTGAGGCTACCGAACGACGAGATGTAGATCGGCTGAAGGAACTGGTGATCGTCCTTGCGCATCACGCCCTTGCCGCCATCGAGAACGTCGAACTCCAGGCCCTCGAGCGCCGCGGCGACCTTGACCGGATCGAGCGACTTCGCCTTCTCGGCCGCCGCCTTGAACATGCGCATCTCGTTCACGGCGCGCGGATACCAGAGCGACATCTTCACCTTGGCGCGGAAGGCCTTCTCGAAATCGACCGAGGGCTTGTAGCCGGCGTTCGGGATGCCTTCGTTGATCTGGAACACCTGATGGTCGAGACCGGTCTGCTTGATCGCGGTCGGGCCACCGGCGCCGCCGGCATAATAAGTATACCAGTTGACCTTCAGGCCGGCGTCGGCCGCCGCCTTCAAGAGCAGCGCGATATCCTGGCCCCAGTTGCCAGTGACGACGGAATCCGCGCCGGATGCCTTGATCTTGGCGATGTAGGGCGCGAAGTCGGTGATCTTCAGCAGCGGATGCAGTTCGTCGCCGACGATCTGGATGTCGGGGCGCTTGGCAGCCAGCATCTTGCGGGCCTCGGTGCGGACCGACTGGCCGAACGAATAGTCCTGATTGATCAGGTAGACTTTCTTGATCGCCGGAACGCCCTTCATGTAGTTGGTGAGCGCTTCCATCTTGATGTCGGAGTTCGCATCCCAGCGGAAGTGCCAGTAGTTGCACTTCTCGTTGGTCAGGATCGGATCGACCGCGGCATAGTTGAAATAGAGCATTTCCTTGCCGGGGTTGCGGGAATTGTGTTTCGCCACGAAATCCGACAGCGCGGCGGCGACGGCCGAGCCGTTGCCCTGCGTGATGTAGTGAATGCCGGCGTCGACGGCCTTCTGCGCCTGAATCAAGCTCTCCTGCGGATTGGTCTTGTTGTCGAGCGGGACGATCTCGACTTTCTGGCCGAGGATGCCGCCGGCGGCGTTGATCTCATCGGCGAGGTATTGAAAGGTTTTCAGGCCGCCTTCGCCAACGCTGGCGCCGCCGCCGGAGAGCGGATCGATGTAGCCGATCTTCACGGTGTCCGCCGCGCTCGCGGGGGTGCCGAAGACCGGCAACGCCAGCACCGGCAACGCCAGCGCGGCAAGCATCAATTTACGCATATTGTTCTCCCTATAGATGACCGTTTCTAGTCGAAACGCGAAAATGCCACTCGCGCGCGAAAGAGTAAATGACTTCGTGCACCAACGTGTGCGTCAAGAGTTCACGTCCGCGATCTTGCGCTGATTGCAGTTAACGCGGATGGCGGTGACGCGGTCGTCTTGCAGTCGCTCCGCCCGATGGATGGAATTTGCCCCGATGCTGCTCGCTCCAGGGCTGCGCGCTCCGAGGCTGCCCGTACGAAGGTTGCTTGCTCATCATTTCCTCCTCGTCGCGCTTGTGTGAGTTGCTTTTGTTCTTAACGTCCGTGCGATGGCGCACGTTGCGCGCGATTATCAAAGACTAAAACGAACTCCGAGTGCAATAGCAATCTACCCGAGTGGAGCAGGGCGCGCGTCAGGCGGTAATCGGCTGACGAGATTTGGTGTTCGTTCGGTGGTCGCGCGGAACACGACGATGATAACAACGCGAATGCCGCCGCGTAAAATATCGCGCTTCGTGAATGTTATGCGCAAGCTGTCCGATATTCACCTATGAGGGAGAAATGGAAGCATTGTTGTCACGATAGAATTGTTGTCACGATAGAGAAGACGCGTGGGTGCGATGTCCGATACGCGCCGAGTTTAACGTCAGGTCGCCAGCGGCGATGATGCTTCTTGCGTTTGGCAGACATCGACCCATTCGGCGGAGGTCAGTTCGGCCATGCGCTGCGGTGAAATGCGAACGGCGCTGTTGGTCGAGCCCGCCGCCGGCACCACGACGTCGAAGGCTTGCAACGAGATATCGCAATAGACGGGAAGCGGCGCCTTCAGCCCGAACGGACAGACGCCGCCGACGGGATGGCCGGTGATGTCGACCACCTCCTCGGCACCGAGCATGCGCGGCTTGGCGCCGAACGCCATCTTGGCCTTCTTGTTGTCGAGCCGCGCGGTGCCTTTGGTCACGACCAGCACATAGCGTTCGCCGACGCGTAGCGACAACGTCTTGGCGATTTCGTCAGGCTTGACGCCGAAGGCTTCGGCCGCGAGCGGCACCGTCGCCGAACTCCTGTCGGATTCGATCACCTCGAATTCGGGAGCATGGGTCTGGAAGAAGGCGCGAACGGATTCAACACTCATTTTCGATTTCCGGAAGTGAAGTGGCAAAGGATCAGCCGGCGGCGACCAGTTTCGGCAGGTCGGACAGCGCGGCGATGCGGTGGTCTGGTTCGACGCCGAGTTCGTCCATCTGCATGCGGAGCGCCTTGAACATCGTCAACGGCGCCACGAGATCGGTTCGCGCGCAGTCGCGCGCCATCGCTTCCGGCGTGACGCGCTCGATCCACGCGACGCGCAGGCCGAACGCTTTCGCGCCGCAGGCGTCCCAGGGGTTCGACGAGATGAACAGCACGTCGGCGGGCGCGACGCCGAGCTTCTCCTCGATCAGGACGTAGGCGTCGCGATGCGGCTTGAAGATGCGTTTGGCGTCGACGCTGATGGTGGCGTCGAGAACGGTGTCGAGGCCGCTGTTGCGCACCAGCGCGTTGAGCATGTCGCTGCTGCCGTTGGAGAGGATCGCGAGCTTGCGGTCACGCATGGCGTCGAGCGCGGCGCGTGCGTCGGGATAGAGGTCGAGATGCAGATACTTCTCCATGATCCGCGCGAAAGCGGCGTCGTCGCGCGGCAGGCCGAGGCAGCGCAGCGTATAGGCCAGCGCGTCGCGGGTGATCGCGGAGAAATCGGCGTAGCGGCCCATCAGCGAGCGCAGCCAGCTATATTCGAGCTGCTTGATGCGCCAGATCTGCGTGATGATGTCGCCGTGGCCGGGAAAGGTCTTCTCCGTGATCGCGGCGACCGATTGCACGTCGAACAGCGTGCCGTATGCATCGAAAACGACGGCCTTGATGGTCACCGGGATTCTCCTTCGCGGATGGACATTAAACCGCGCCGATCCGTTGTTGCCCCGTTTCGCCATGCGTTTCAAGAACCGGACCGGATGACAGCCGCGCATTCGCGTCGCTTGTGCTGTTTGGCGGCTTCGTTACGCTGGCAGCAGGACTGGCAAAACAACAAGTCGACAAGGGGTGGCGCATGAGCGGGGTGGCGTTCGATCTTCCGGAGGATGTGATTGCGGTGCGCGACGGCGTGCTGCGCTTCGTCGAATCGCAGGTCGCGCCGCGGCTCGAACGGAACCACGCTCTGCTGGAAGACCAGCGCCGGCTCTACGACGAGACCGGACGCTATACGCCAGACGTGCGGGCGCTGATCCGCGAGGTGCGGATGCGCTCGGCAGAAGCCGGCTTCTACGCAATGTGCGCCCCGACCGAACTCGGCGGCGGCGGGCTCGGCCATCTGGTTTACTACGTCGCGTGGGAGGCGATCTATCGCCGGCTCGGCGGGCAGGGCACCGTGATCCCCTGGGTGATCGCGCATTGGGCGTTCGGGCCGAGCCGTTTGCTGACCCAGGTGACCGACGAAGCCCGCAGCCGCTGCCTCGCCGGCATGATGAGCGGCGAAACCTCGATGTGCTTCGGCCTGTCCGAGCCCGGCGCGGGCTCCGACGCCAGCATGATCCAGACCCGCGCGGTGAAGACCGATACCGGCTGGCGCATCACAGGCCGCAAATTGTGGACCAGCAACGCCCCGACCGCGGAATGGTGCATCGTGTTCGCGATCACCGATGCGGAGAGGGCCGCGCGCAAGGCCGGCGGCATCAGCGCCTTTCTGGTGCCGACCGATGCGCCGGGCTTTTCGGTGGAAAGCGTGGTGCGGCTGTTTGGCCACGCCGGCGGCCACGAGGGCGCGCTGGTGCTGGAAGATGTCGAGGTCGCGCCGTGGCAACTGGTCGGACAACTGAATGAAGGCTTCAAGCTCGCGCTCTACGGCGTCTCGCTCGGCCGCGTCTACAACTCCGCGCGCGCGGTCGGGCAGGGACGCTGGGCGCTTGAAATGGCGCTCGACTACGCCAAGCAGCGCGAGGCGTTCGGTCATGTCATCGCCGACTATCAGGGCGTGTCGCTGCCGCTGGCGGAAGCCGCGACCGAGCTGCATGCCGCGCATCTGATGGGGCTGAACGCCGCGATGCTCCTCGACCAGGGCGACAAGGCGGTGAAGGAATTGTCGATGGCCAAAGCCTATGCGGTGCAGGCCGGCTTCCGTGCCGTCGATCGTGCGATGCAGACCCACGGCGGCATGGGGCTGACCAACGAAGTCGGCCTCGTCCACGCCTGGCACGACCTGCGCATCGTCAACATCGCCGATGGCACCAACGAAATTCTCGCGCGCACCATCGCGCAACGCCTGCTCGCCGGCGACGTCGAGTTGTGATGCTTGATGCGTAATCGTTTGATTGTCGTCACTGTCCCCCTGAGGTGGTCATGCGTAGCATGACCCTCGAAGGGCGATTGTCAGCATCCTTCAAGGTCGCTATCGCTCGCACCTCAGAGCCTGACTGAAAATGAGGCGTCATCGTCCGCGAAGGCGGACGATCCAGTATTCCGCGCAGGCGCATGGGAAATTTCGATCCGCCACGGAGTACTGGATACTCCGCTTTCGCGGAGTATGACGTTTCCCGTGTTGCAGATCCCGCGCGGAAAGCGAATTTTCAGTCAGGCTCTCAGGATATTTTCAGTCAGGCTCTCAGGATGACGGCAGCTTGTGGCTTACATCCCGAGCAGCTTGCGCGCGTTGGCTTTCAGGATCTTCGGCCGCACGTCGTCGCGGATGTCGATCTTGGAAAAATCCGACAGCCAGCGGTCCGGCGTGATCACCGGCCAGTCGGAGCCGAACAGCATCTTGTCCTGCAACAGCGTATTGGCGTAGCGCACCAGGATCGGCGGGAAATATTTCGGCGACCAGCCCGACAGGTCGATGTAGACGTTCGGCTTGTGGGTCGCGACCGACAGCGCCTCCTCCTGCCAGGGGAAGGACGGATGCGCGAGGATGATCTACATCTCCGGAAAATCCACCGCGACGTCGTCGATATACATCGGGTTGGAATATTTCAGCCGCATGCCGTTGCCGCCCGGCATGCCGGAGCCGACGCCGGTTTGCCCGGTGTGAAACAGCGCGATCGAACCGGCTTCGGCGATCGCCTCGTACAGCGGATAGGCCATGCGGTCGTTCGGATAGAAGCCCTGCATGGTGGGGTGAAACTTGAAGCCCTTGATGCCGTGGTTCTCGATCAGGTTGCGCGCCTCGCGCGCGCCGACCTTGCCCTTGGCGGGATCGATGCTGGCGAACGGGATCAGCACGTCGGAATTCTGCGCGGCGAGTTCGGCCATCTCGTAATTGTTGTAGCGGCGGAAGCCGGTCTCGCGCTCGGCATCGACCGGAAAGATTACCGCGGCGATGTTTTTGGAACGATAGTAAGCGGCGGTTTCCGGCACGGTCGGCGGATGCTTGTGCGGCGACTTGAAGTACTCCGCCATCGCCGCCTGGAAGTCGTCGTAGCCGTCGTCGCCGTGGGTGCCGCAGGGCTCCTCGGCATGGGTGTGGATGTCGATGGCGATGACGTCGTCGAGATTGGGCATGGTCACTCCCTCGGGCGCGCCCTTGAAAGGACGTCGGCAGAATAGTTATGATGTATAATCAAATTTGCGGCGAGCGTAAAGCGCCTTCCAGCAGGGATCGCTTTGGCAGCTCGGGTTCCATTTTCGTTGGGGACCTCCGACAGGCAGCAAAATCCCCGGATTGCCGTCGCCAAACGTTGACAGATGCGGCGGGCGTGCTTTAGAACCCACGCATCCCGCGCGGCTTGGCCGCTGGCGGGATTATCCTTTTATTGCCAGATTCGGCCTGTCGCACACGGCCTTTCAACACGCTGTAGGATTGTCCCATGAAGGTCCGTAACTCATTGAAATCGCTGCGCAGCCGCAACCGCAACAACCGCCTCGTGCGCCGCAAGGGTCGCGTCTACGTGATCAACAAGGTGCAGCGCCGGTTCAAGGCGCGTCAGGGCTAAGAGTCTCGGCTTCGGCCGATTCTGGCCCTCCCAAGCCGCTTTCCCCGATTTTGTAGGCTCAGCCGCCCGGCGCCTTGATGCGCCGGGCGGCTTTGTCGTCTTTTCAGCGCCATAACTCATGGCTAGACTCACGCCATGGCCGTGAAAGCGATTTTGCGATTCCCTATTGCCGTCCGCTTTGGCTGGGGCGTGGTGGCCGCGCTGTTGCTCGCGGTCGCGCCGGCCGTCGCGCAGGACGCGCGGCCGGGGAAGCCGCTCAACCGGCAATTGGAAAAGCCGCCCGAGCCCCCCTCCAAGCTGCCGAGCATCAAGGCGGATCGCGCGCGCGGGCTGGATTTCCTGTTCGGTGCGCTGAAGGCGGCCCCGGATGAAGCCAGCGCCAAGCATGTCGAGGCGCGGATCTGGGCGCAGTGGATCGCGACGCCGAGCGACACAGCGCAATTGCTGATGGTGCGGGCGAAGGCCGCTGTCGACGCCAAACAGCTCGATGTCGCGCTCGAACTGCTCGATGCCATCGTCAAATTGCGTCCCGACTACATCGAGGCGTGGAATCGGCGGGCGACCGTTTACTATCTCAAGGACGATTACGATCACGCCCTGCGCGACATCGAGCAGGTGCTGGCGCGCGAGCCGCGCCATTTCGGGGCGCTGGCCGGGCTCGGCATGATCATGCGCGACCTCGGTGACGACAAACGCGCGCTGGACGCCTTCCGCAAGGCGCTGGCGATCAACCCGCACCTCGACAAGATTCCCGATCTGGTCAAGACGCTGACCGAAAAGGTCGAAGGCCGCGATATCTGATTGCGGCTTCGGATCTCGCGTACGGTGCTCGAAACGCCCTGTTCGTGCCGGAATCACGTATCAAGACAGCGCCTGCTTGCGGGGATCGTCCAGCGTATTTCTCAATCGCGAAGCATTTGGCGTTATTGCAAAGGAGCTTTCGTGTCGCGAAAGGTATTGCCTCTCATCGTTGCCGGGTTGCTGCTCATCGCGGGCCCGGCGCTGGCTCAGAAAGGCGCGGCTACCGCGCATGCCGGCGCGCCGCAGGCTTCAGGCGAGGCATTGACGCCGGAGCAGGCGCGCCGCGCGCTCGAGACATTGCAGGACGATGCCAAGCGCGCGCAGATGATCGAGACGCTGCGCGCCATCGCCAAAACCGCGTCGGCAAATAGCAAGACAGCACCGACGGATGCGAAGACCGTGCTCGCGAATCCGCCGGCGGCGGACGCTGCCGATGCGGCCAAACCAGACGCCAAGCCAGAGGCCGCCGCAGCCGAGAAGCCGGCGTTGCCGACGCTCAACGCCGACAGTCTCGGCGCGCAACTATTGCTGACGATTTCCGGATGGGTCGCGGATGCGACGCGCGAGGTGACATGGGCTGCGCGCAGCGTCACGCATTTCCCGGCGCTGTGGTACTGGATGGTCCAGACCACCACCGATCCCTACTACTACAACCTGCTGCTCGATATCGCCTGGAAGTTCGTGCTGGTGTTCGGCGGCGCATTCGCGGTCGAATGGCTGGTCTGGTGGGGAATGCGGCGGCCGCTGCGGGCGCTCGAAGCGCGCATTCCGCGTGTCGTCAAAGCGCCCGCGCCGGAAGTAACGGTGTCGGACCCGCCATCTTCCGCCGAGGATCTGACGCCGGAATCCGGCAAGAATCGTCGTCGCTTGAAGTTGGCGCGGGTCTGGCAATCCTTGTTGCGGCTGCCTTATGTGCTGGCGCGGCTGGCGCTGGAACTGGTGCCGGTGCTGGCCTTCGTCGCGGTTGCCTCGCTGATGCTGGGCACGCAGATCGGCGACGTGACGACGACGCGGCTGGTGATCCTTGCCATCATCAACGCTTACGCGTTGTGTCGCGGATTGGTCTGTGCGGTGCGGGCGCTGGTCGGGCCGCTCGGCGTGTTCTCCACGCGCGAGGAAACCGCCGCCTATGTCGAGGTCTGGACTCGGCGCATCGTCACCGTCGGCGTCGCCGGCATCACCTTCGCCAATGTCGCGCTGCTGCTGGGCCTGCATCGTGTCGGTTATTTCGCGATGCTCCGCCTGGCGATGCTCGCGGTGCATCTGCTGGTGGTGGTCGTCATCTTGCAATGCCGTGCGCCGGTGGCGCGCGTCATCCGCGCCAAGCGCGATCAGAAGGGCGCTTTCGCCACCACGCGCAATCGCATCGCCGGCCTCTGGCATTACTTCGCGATTTTCATCGTCATGGCGCTGTGGGTGGTGTGGGCGCTGAACATCCGCGACGGCTATACGCTGCTGCTGCAATACGTCGCCGGCACCGTCGCGGTGGTGGTGGTGGCGCGGCTGTTGCTGATCGTCCTGCTCAGCCTGATCGATCGCGGCTTCCGCATCAATGCGGACATCCTGCAACGCTTTCCGGGACTGGAGACGCGGGCTAACCGCTATCTGCCGCTGCTGCGACGCGTCGCCTCCTGGGTGGTGACAGCGCTTGCCGTCGTCGCTTTGCTGCAAGTGTGGGGCGTCGATACCGTGGTGTGGTTCTACGGCGGGCAGATCGGCAGCCGTCTGCTGTCGGCCGTCGTCACCATCGGCGTCGCCGTGGTGATTGCCGTTGCGGTTTGGGAGGCGCTCAACGCGCTGATGGATCACCAACTGGCGGCGCTGACCCGCGAAGGCCATGCCGCGCGCGCGGCGCGGTTGCGCACCTTCCAGCCGATGCTGCGCACCGCGCTGTTATGCGTGATCTTCGCGGTGGTGGCGCTGACTGCCTTGAGCGAAGTCGGCGTCAATATCGCGCCGCTGCTTGCGGGTGCCGGCATCGTCGGCATCGCGGTCGGCTTCGGTTCGCAGAAACTGGTGCAGGACCTCATCACCGGGCTGTTCCTGCTGCTGGAGAACGTAGTGCAGGTCGGCGACGTCGTCACCGTGTCGGGGCTCACCGGCACGGTGGAGAACGTCTCCATCCGCACCATCCGGCTGCGCGCCGGCGATGGCTCGGTGCATATCGTGCCGTTCAGCGCCGTCACCAGCGTCACCAACGCCAGCCGCGGCGCCGGCAACGCGTCGGTCAATGTCAGTGTCTCCTATAAGGAGAATACCGATCAGGTCGGCCAGTTGCTGAAGGACATCGTCAAGGAGATGCGCGAGGAGGCCGAATACAAGCCGTTGATCCGCAGCGATCTCGAATTGTGGGGCGTCGATAAGGTCGATGGCTCGATGGCCACGCTCGTCGGGCAGATCCGCTGCACCCATGGCGGGCGCTGGCCGGTGCAGCGCGAATTCAATCGCCGCATGAAACTGCGTTTCCAGGACAACGGCATCGAAATCGCCAGCAACAGCCAGACGATCCTGTTGCAGGCACCGGTCCCGGTGGAAATCGAAATGCCGCCGTCATCGCAACGCCGCGCGGCGGGGTAGCGATGTGAACGTCATTCGCGATGACAATCAAATTAGCGGTCTTCGTCATGGCCGGGCTTGACCCGGCCATCCACGTCTTCATTGCGGTAATGTCGTTAAGACGTGGATGCCCGGGACAAGCCCGGGCATGACGGATAGCGTTGTGTGGGAGACCCTAGAGAGTTTCCAGTCTTGATGGAAACACCTGCCATACAACGATGCGCGCTCCCTCTCCCATAGGGAGAGGGTTGGGGTGAGGGGTTACAGCCTCAATGATGCTCGATCCCCCTCACCCGGAGCCTTCAGCTCCGACCTCTCCCCGATGGGGAGAGGTGATGTATCGTTCGGGGGCGATTCAATCCAACTCGAAAATGCCCTAATAATTCTCCGTCAAATAATCGACGATCTTCGGAATATCGCCTTCCTCGATCGGCGCGCCGTAGACCTTGATCATCTTGTTGACCTCGGCGGTCCAGAAATCCTTCTTGAACTTCGGGCCGCGCGGCTGGGTCTGGATGTAGTCCGACGAGTGGCATGCCGTGCAGTTGTTCATCACCGCCTCGCGGTTGGTGCCCGGTTTGAAGGCCGCGGTTTCGTCCGGCAGCGTGATCTTGAGCGGTTTGGCCTGAGCGATAGCGGCAAGGCCCATGCCGGCCGCGAGCGTGAGGGCGGCGGCAGCGAGGCGCATCGTTGCTTTCATCGTCATTCTCCTCAGGCTGCCGTGACGCGGACGGTTTCGACGACGTTGCGCAGGTATCCGGCCGGATTCCACAACGCCTGCATCGGCTGCGTCTTGCCGTCGTTGCTGGTGGCGCGCACCTTCAATTCGTGAGCGCCCGCCGGCAGTTTGACGGTGGCGTGCCATTCGCGGAACGAGTAGTTGCCGAGGTTCTTGCCGAGCTTGGTCGGCAACCAGGTCTTGCCGCCGTCGGTCGAGACCACGACCTCCTTGATGCCTTTGCCGCCGTCGAAGGCGATGCCTTTCAGGCGGGTCTCGCCGGCTTTTACCTTGGCGCCGTCCTGCACGTTGGTGATGAACGAGCGCACCGTGAAGCGGTTGATCGGCACGGTGGATTTCGGCGGCGTGCCCGGCTCGACGCAATTGCAGTCGTTGTCGGGAATCCGATAGGCGGTCTTCATCCAGAAATTATCGTAGACGCTGTCGATCACGGTGATTTCGTTGAGATGCTTGACCCAGTAGGTGCCGTAATAGCCCGGCACCACGAGGCGCACCGGGAAGCCGTTCAGCATCGGCAGGTCGGTGCCGTTCATCGCATAGGCCAGCATCACTTCGCCATCGCGGGCGTGATCGAGGTCGAGCGCCTTGGCGAAGTCCGGCGTCTTGTCGCTCACCGGGCCGTCGAGGCCGCCGAACACCACCTGCTTGGCGCCGGCCTGCACGCCGGCTTTCTCCAGCACGGTCTTGAGCGGCACGCCCTTCCAGCGCGCGTTGCCCATGGCGCCATTGCCGGACTGGCCGCCGGCGACGCGCGGCGTCGAGAAGCCGCGGCTGTTGCCGGAGCATTGCGTCACCGCAACGATTTCCTTGGCCGGCATCTTCCTGAGATCGGCCAGCGACAGCTTGAGCGGCTTGTCGACCTTGCCCTTCACCTCGATGGTGAATTTCGCGGGATCGATATCGAGCGGAATGTCGGCGAGGTGATAGCGGACGAAGAACGCGTCGTTCGGGGTGATGACGCCCTCGTTGTAGACGGAGAACGGCGTTTCCAATTGCGGCGGGCGGCTGGTCTGCAAGATCATCGGCCGCTTCTGCGGATATTTCGCCATCGGCCGCTCGCCGTTCTCGAACGGCAGCGTCACGGTTGCGGCGAGGGCCTTGATCGAGCCGAGAAAAGATCCGGCGCCCAATGTGGCGACGGTCGCGGTCGTGCCCGCGAGCAGACGACGTCTGTTGAGCATGATGCTCCTCCTTGTTGGACGCACAGTCCGTTTTTCACGGGCAGAGGCCGCAATGCCGGCGCGCGCCCGCTTTCAACTCCGATGCTGACGACCGCACAGGAGGTCAGCCGTTCGAAGCCGCTTAGAGTTTAGGCAGCATGATCCCGGAAGAAGCACGACGCAAGAGTGGTGACGCGTTTGATCAACTCAAGCGCGCAACGTGCTATTGCGCGGCGTCGCTGTTCGGCCCGACATAGGCGATGCGCAGCATGTTGGTCGCGCCCGGCGTCCCGAGCGGAACGCCGGCGACGATGATGACGCGCTGGCCTGCCTTGGCGAAGCCATCGCGAAACGCGATGCTGCCGGCGCGATCCACCATGTCGTCCTGATCGTGGGCGTCTTCGGCCACGACGCAATGCACGCCCCACACCAGCGAGAGCTTGCGCCCGGTGGCGAGGCTTGGCGTGATCGCCACCACCGGCGGCTTCGGGCGTTCGCGTGCGACGCGCAGGCCGGTGGAGCCCGAACTGGTCCAGCAGATGATGGCGGAGAGTTCGAGCGTCTCGGCAATCTGCCGCGCGGCGTCGGCGATGGCGTCGCCGATGGTGGCTTCCGGTTCGGGCCGCTGCGCGGTCAGCACGCCGCGATAGGTCGGGTCGCGTTCGACCTCCTCGCCGATGCGGTTCATTGTCGAGACCGCCTCGACGGGGAATTTGCCGGCCGCGGATTCCGCCGACAGCATGATGGCGTCGGCGCCTTCATAAACGGCGGTCGCGACGTCGGAGACTTCGGCGCGGGTCGGCACCGGCGACTGGATCATCGATTCCAGCATCTGCGTCGCCACCACCACCGGCTTGCCGGCCTTGCGCGCCATGCGCGTCATTTGTTTCTGCAAACTCGGCACGCGCTCCACCGGCAGTTCGACGCCGAGATCGCCGCGCGCCACCATCAGCGCGTCCGAAACCTCCATGATGTCGGCGAGGCGTTCAATCGCCTGCGGCTTCTCGATCTTGGCCATCACCGAGGCGCGGCCACGGATCAGTTTCTTGGCCTCGATCACGTCCTCGGCGCGTTGCACGAACGACAGCGCCACCCAGTCGATGCCGGCGACCAGCGCGGCCTCGAGATCGGCGCGGTCTTTCGGCGTCATCGCCGACATCGGCAGATCGGTATCCGGCAGGCTGACGCCCTTGCGGTCCGACATCTTGCCGCCGATCACGACGCGGGTAACGGCGCGTTCCGGCGCGGCTTCCTCGACGATGAGGCGAACCTTGCCGTCGTCGAGCAACAGCGCATGGCCGGGCTTCAGCGCTGCGAGAATTTCGGGATGGGGCAGTTGCACGCGGGTGGCGTCGCCGGGCTCCTTATTGGAGTCGAGCGTGAAGCGCGCGCCGTTGTGAAGCTGGATCGCGCCGTCGGCGAACGAGCCGAGCCGCAGCTTCGGCCCTTGAAGGTCGACCAGAATGCCGATCGGACGGCCATAGCTGCTTTCGACATTGCGGATGGTGTTGACCAATTCGCGCATCTTGTCGTGCGGCGTGTGGCTCATGTTGATGCGGAACACGTCGGCGCCGGCTTCGAACAGCCGCCGGATCATGGTGCTGTCGGAGGAGGCGGGGCCGAGCGTGGCAAGGATCTTGATGCGGCGCAGGCGTCTCATTGTTTGGTCCCGGGCAGCGTCGCGGGCGGCAGGTTTGGTGCTCCCGGCGTCGTGGTGTGCGGGGCGTTCGGCAGTCCCGGCAGCGGGCCGGGCGCGGTGCCGTTGGGATTCTGTTGGCCGGCTTCGGTCAATTGGACGGTCCATGAGCGTTGTTCGCCAGTGTCGACTTCGAAAAAGCCGGTGCGGTCAAAACCGCGCGCCAGGCAGTTCTCGGTCCCCCGGATGGTGAATTCCTTATCGCGTGAACACATGAAAGCCTGACCCGACCATTCGCCGCCGCGGTCGTAATCAAGGGCGTAGATGTAATAGTACCGCGCGATCAGCGTTCCCCTTAGCAGGGTTTCGCAACTGCGCGACGACACGTTCCACCAGCCTTCCGTCACCCACCCTTCGGCATCCTTGTAGCCGAGCGCGATGCCGACGCGGCTCGAGGTGTTGTTGCAGAGCCGGAAATCCGCGCGCGCGGGCGCGATCGACCAACCCATCGCGGCAAGCGCAATGGCGCACATCGGGATGGTGGCGCGCAGGCGGCGCAAAATATGGCGGTGCGGAGAATCGTCTCGGGTCATCCGGTCCAGCTATAGCAAAGCATTGGCGATTTGGCGCGCACCAAGGCGGTCGGCTCAACCGATGGTGACCGGAACGATGCGACCGAATGTCGGCGCGCGAATTTCGCGCGAGCCGGCTTTTTTTGCACATCGAGGTGGAAAAATCTGTGACCCGGCCCATTTTGGGTTAACGTCCGGACTTCAATGCGAGAGTTGCACCATGGCGATCGACGAGAAAACCACCACCGAACTGGAAGCTGCCGTATTTCGCCGCCTGGTGGCACATCTGCGCGAGCGAACCGATGTGCAGAACATCGACCTGATGAATCTCGCCGGTTTCTGCCGCAACTGCCTGTCCAACTGGATGAAGGAAGCCGCCGACGCCAAGGGCGTCGCGCTCACCAAGGACGAAAGCCGCGAGGCGGTTTACGGCATGCCGTATGAAACCTGGAAGGCGAAGCATCAGGGCGCGGCCACGCAGGAACAATTGGCTGCGATGGCCAAGGCTCAAGGCGGCCATTAAGGCGGGCGGTGAGACGGGATATTTGCGTCGTTCCTCGCCCCGCTATTTTTCTTCTGTGGGGCCGCTGTGGATGAGCCGGATGCCGCCTTGACGAAAGGCGCGCCAGTCATGAGTGTCGCCCGGCAATGCGGTGCCCTTCCGGCCTCCGCCGATTCATTTTCAGTTCAGTAGGAGTGCACGATGGCCACCGCTGCCGCCGTCCAGGACGAGCCCGCGACCCGCTTTGCCAAGGATCAGCTCAAGGCCATCATCGAGCGCATCGAGCGGCTCGAAGAAGAGAAGAAGGCGATCTCCGACGACATCCGCGATGTCTATGCCGAGGCCAAGGGCAATGGCTACGACGTCAAGGCGCTGCGCACCATCGTGCGGATGCGCAAGCAGGACGCCAACGAGCGCGCCGAGCAGGAAACCATTCTGGAGACGTATCTCCAGGCGTTGGGGATGCTCTGAGACGGCTGACCCGGAGTTCGGTTTCCGCAAAGGTGCGCAACACGGGAAACGTCATACTCCGCGAAAGCGGAGTATCCAGTATTCCGCATCGAGTCTGAGATTTCCCGCTACCGCCCGGATTACTGGATCGTCCGCCTTCGCGGACGATGACGCCTCATTTTCGGTGAGACTCTCAAAATGACGGCAGACGTGTTGTTCGCTTGATCTCGCCTTACCGCAGCGCGGCGGTCTGGAAGGTCACCGTCGGGACGGTGGCGACGGCCGTGCCGGTGAAGCGGTCGCAGACCATGCCGGTATGCGGGTCGCTGGAGAAGCTCGTGGCGACAGTGGTTTGCGGTTTCACGAAATGGACCCGCATCGCAGCCATGTCCGGCTCGCCGAACACGGTCGAGGACATCGCGTTGGTCGCGCTCGGCGACAGGATCATCGCGCGCATCCAGACGGTGTCGCCCTTCGCGGCAGAGGCCAGCCGCGTCGAGACCGTGATCCGGCCGTCGCGACCCTGACGACCTTTCTCGACCACAGTCGTCACGTCGTTGACGGACATCGGATTGTGCTTGGCCGCGCGCACCCGCAGATGGCGCGGGATCGGCGCGCTGGCGGCGACGATATGGGCGCGATCGATCGGCGAGGGCACCGGGGCGAAAGCGAGGGCATGGAAGGCGTGATCGATGCTGGCGGTCGACTGCGGATCGACGGCGTTGGACAGCGCCTGCCGCGCGCTGATGGCGGCGACCTGCGCCGGCGTCGCCTGCTTCGGCTTGGTCGGAGGCGTATCGCCCCAGAAGCCGCGTGAATTGATGATATCGGCCGGCGTCCGGAATTTAGGCTCGGTGCTGGCGACTGCTTCCTGCTTGGCGGGCGCAGGCGTCGGGACGACGTTGTCCGCCGAGGCGACTTGATAGCTGACTGGGATCGCCGGCTTGGCGCGCGGCAGCGGCACAGGCTCGGCCGGGATCGCAGCTGCGGTTACGACGGGAGCCGGCGCGGGCTGGGCGGCGGGTGTGTTGCCGGAAGGCGCGTTGCTAGCCGGTGCCTCGTCGTCCTCGTCGTTGGACTTCGACTTGAACAGCGATGCGAGCAGGCTCTTGGGCTTCTCGAACGAGAAGCTGTCGTCGCCCTTGCCGCGCTTCTGGATATCGGCCAGCGCCAGTTGATAGCCGGCCAGCGGCCGCCCGTCGGACGGCACATGCACGGTACGGCCGTTGGGGAAGACGCGGACCAATTGATCGTGGGTCATGCGCGGCCAGTGGCGGATGCTGCCGGTGTCGAGATGGACGAACGGCGATCCGGAGGTGGGGTAGAAGCCGACGCCGCCGCGTTGCAGGCGAAGTCCGGCGAAGCGGATCTGCTCCAGCGGCACGCCCGGAATGAAGAAGTCCATGGCGCGGCCGAGCATGTGCTGGCTGTGGCGCGCGACGCCGGTGTGCGCGGAGCGGCGGCGAAGCATGGAGTTGGTGGCGGGGGAGCGGTACGAGGAGATGATCTGGATCGGCTTCTTGCCGTCGACGTCGCGATAGACTTCCCAAAGAATGTCGAACAGATGGGGGTCCATCGTGGTCTGCGCCTGATTACGCCAGTCGCGCAGGAAATGATTGAGCTGCTTGAGCGCGGCTTCGTCGTAACGGCCGTTGCGCTTGTAGGTGATGGTCAGGTCTTCGCCGGAATGGGTGTGGTGGAATGACAGCGTGCGGGTTTCGCGCGACGCGGTAGCATCATGGACCGAACCGGCGCCGGCAAGAAGCAGCAGCGACGTCAGGCCAAGGCCATAACCGGCGCGCGACAAGGTCAGCGATTTGAGAACGCGTGCGAAACCGACCGGCACGAATGAGCCCACCCAGAGGACGTTCAGTCAAAACTCCTTCGCAACCCCATGCAGCGAAAGAGGGATAACGAGGCTTAAATCAGGAGGGTTAATCGAGATTTACCCCCAATTCGGATTGAAGAAAGAAACCTAGCCCAGCGAGTATGGCAAAAAATAGCCCGTGCCCAGCGGCGGGGTGGGCAATGGTTAACGGAACGGGCCCCGTCGTCATAACGGAGCCCGTTGATATTGCAGATAAATTTCGTTCAATCGGAGCGAATTTGGCCTAGCGGTAAATTCTTCGGCGCTGACCATATTCGGCGGCCGGCGGCGGGGCCTGGGTCGGTATGCCGAACAAACGCTCGAAGAAATTGGGTCCGCTGTCATAGCCGAAACCGCCGCCGCGGTCGTTGACGGCGACCGGAAGCTGGGCCCGCGGCCGCGAGTAGTTCGGCTGAGCGTGGGCGACAACGGCTTCGAGATTCTTGTTCTTGGCGTTGCGCAGCAGCGCCAGCATGGCCGAGTCGCGCCCGTAGATGTCGCTGCGCGTATGCAGCTTGCCGGCGTCGTCGACGAAGGCGGTCTGATAGGTAATGTTCACCGGGATCGGCGTCGCGAATTTGATGTCACGCTCGCTGTTGCCGTACATCGAACGGATTTTCTCCGGCGTGTAATGCTCGTTCGGCATCGCGATGTTCAGCAGAATGGCAGCGTACTGGTCCGGGTTCTGGACCCGCATGCAGCCGTGGCTGAAGGCGCGGACGTCGCGGGAGAACAGATTCTTGTCCGGCGTGTCATGCTGATACACCAGGAACTTGTTCGGGAAGTTGAAGCGAATGCGGCCCAGCGCGTTGCGCTCGCCCGGCGGCTGCGAAATGTGGATGGTGCCGTCGGGATTGCGTTGCAGCTTCAGGCCCATGCGGTCGAGCACGGTCGGATCCTGCTGCAAGGCCGGCAGATACTCGTTGTTGATGATCGACGGCGGCACGTTCCAGGTGGGATTGACCGTGATGTATTTCATCGTCTCGGTCAGAAGCGGCGTGGCATGCTTGCCGGGCTTGCCGACCACCACGCGGGTCTTCCACACCTCGGCGCCGTTCTGCATCACCTTCAGCGTGAAATCCGGAATGTTGAGGATCGCATAGGCATTGCCCAGCGAGGGCGCGCCGAGCTGGCGCGGCAGCCAGCGCCAACGTTCCATGTTGACGATGATGGTATCGATCTCGCGATCGCGCTTCGGGCTGTTGATGGCCTTCACGGTGTGATCGTCGAGAACGCCGGTCGCCTTCAGGCCGGCATGCGCCTGGAATTTGCGCACGGCGGCGGCGACGGTGGCGTCGTAGTGGGTATCGTCGGGATTTTCAGTGACGCCGAGCTTGGCGCGCAGTTGCGGCACGCGCGCATCTTCCATCTCGACCGGATGCGGATTCTTCTTGGTCTTGCGAGCGAGCGAGAGCTTCGGGCCTTCCGGCAGCATCGTCACCGGGCCCTCGGACTGGCCGCGCAACTCAGCGAGCTTGGCGCGCAGCTCCTTATAGAGCTTCTGCGGCGGGTTATAGGCCTGCAGCGCAGCCGCCGCATCCTTCGCCGTCGAGATATTGGCGAGCACCTCGTTGGGATCGACCGGGTGTTCGGGATACTGGATGTCGGCGCTGACCTGCGACCAGTGCATCTGGCCGCTCTGCGCCTGACGTGCGTAGTCCAGCATGCTGGTGGTCAGCTTGAGGTCGGCTTCCGCCAGCGCATCGGGGCCGGTCGCGGCGCCGAAATTCGGCACCGGATACTCGGCCGGGTTGAGGCCATCGGCGGCGGCATCGTTGAGACGCGACACGACGCTCTTGGCGCGCGCGGTGAGGGCGCCGCCCTCGGTCCACAGGGGGGCGTAATCGCGCGCGGCGTAGAATTTCTCGACGGCGGCACGCTCGTTCTTGCGGTCGAAGAACTTGGCTGCCTGGGTTTGCAGCGTGTCGCGCAGTCTGTCGGCGACCGGCTGATCGGCCGGCGCGACCTTGCTGGCGGTTTTTGCAGGCTCCTGCGCGGCGGGAGCGGCCGTCGACTCCTTGGCCTGCTGGGCAGCGGTGTCGGACGGTGCCGCCGGCGTCGTCACGCTGGCTGCCGGGGCGGTGGCGGGCGTGGTGCTCGCGGTGGTCTCGGTCTTGTCGGCCGATGCGGGTGCAGCGGCGGTGCTCGCTGCCGCGTTCGATGGCGTCGCGGCGATATCGGCGGCGGTCGGCGGCGGTACGATGCTGGTGTCGGGCACCGGAACTGCGGCATCGATCGCCAATTCGGCGGCGTTGTTTTGCGCCGGCGCGGTCTGCGCGAATGCGTTCGAAGCCGAAACCGTCAGGAATGTCGCCGCCACGGCCATCAGCACGCGGTCAAATCCACGTTGGCCCATTCCATGTCGGCCCATCGAGTCCTTCCGCATTCTCTAGCCTTTCGCTCTGATCTCTCTGCGGAACCGCTCTTGATTGAGAGCAGTTCTCGTTTCAAGGGACGCAGCCTGTCACGCCGACTTTGCCAAAGTGTCAACATCGTCGGCTCGCGCCGCGCGACGTCATCACATTGACTGTCCACAACTTAACACTGCGGTGGATGCGCGGTTCCGGATAGGGCTCCGCGAAATACAACACAGCGCGGGTACGCCGCGATTCATCCGCAGGATACACGCATGGCGCTCAAGCAACCAGCGCGGCACCGAATGGTTCACGACAAACTGACCGGAAAACCAGTCGTTTGCAACGCGCAGCGGAGCCTGTCGATCGCTTTTGCGTGTGTCTGTCACCGGACCGCAACGGTTCAATCGCGCACCGATGTTTGCGAGATGTTCGGCGTGTGTGTCATTCGCGCCACGTCGCAGCGATTTGCGATGTTTTCGCGCGGCTAACTGCTTTTTCCGGGTGCACCCATTGCGTCGGCTACGGCCGCGTCGTCGAGTTTCCGGTAGAGCGTCGATCGCCCGATCTTCAGGCGTCGCGCCACCTCGGACATCTGGCCGCGATAGTGCGAGATCGCGAAGCGGATGACCTCGTTTTCGATCTCTTCCAATGGACGCATCTCGCCGGCGTCGGTGAGCATCGCGAGGGAGCCGTTCGGCTGCGGGGCGATGGGTATGTCAGTACCCGACATCTCTGGTGCGATCGAGTGGAAGGCTGGTTCGATGGTCAGCGGCTCCTCGACATAGTCGGGAGCGTCGAGCGGCGGCGGCGCCAGTTGCGGGAAGTCCGCGAGCCCGAGCTGGTCGGTTTCGCTCAGCACCACGGCGCGATAGATCGTGTTTTCAAGCTGCCGGATATTGCCCGGCCATTCGAGTTGCGCCAGCCGCGTCATCGCCTCGCCGCTGACGCCGGTGATGACGCGATTTTCCTCGGCGCAGAACCGCGCCAGGAAATGCCGCACCAGATGCGGAATGTCCTCGCGACGGGTGCGCAGCGGCGGCACCGTCAGCGGCAGCACATGCAGGCGGTAGAACAGATCTTCGCGGAAATGGCCGGCTTTGACCTCGTCCAATAGCTTGCGGTTGGTCGCCGAGATGATCCGCACGTCGACCTTGACCGGGCGACGGCCGCCGACGGCTTCCACCGTGCCTTCCTGCAGGGCGCGCAATAATTTCACCTGGGCGTTAAGCGGCAATTCGCTGACTTCATCGAGAAACAGCGTACCGCCGGAGGCTTCGACGAATTTGCCGGTGTGGCGCTCGGTGGCGCCGGTGAACGCGCCCTTCTCGTGGCCGAACAGGATCGATTCCACGAGATTGTCCGGGATCGCGCCGCAGTTGACGGCGACGAAGGGCTTGCTGGCGCGTTCGCCGCTTCCATGGATGGCGCGGGCCATCAATTCCTTGCCGACGCCGGATTCGCCTTCGATCAGCACCGGAATGGTCGAGGCTGCGGCCTTGCGCGCGGTGCGCAGCACGGTGGCCATGGCTTCGTTGCGGGTGACGATATCGGCGAAAGTCAGTTTGCCTTCGCGGCTGTGCTTGATGCGCTGGAGTTCGCCCTTCAACGCGCTGGTGTTGAGCGCGTTGCGCAAGGACACATGCAGGCGCTCGACGCCGACCGGCTTGACCACGAAATCGTGGGCGCCGGCGCGCATCGCCGAGACCACGTTGTCGATGCCGCCATGGGCGGTCTGCACGATGACAGGCGTATTGAGGCCGGCTTCGCGCATGCCGCTGAGCACACCCATGCCGTCGAGGCCGGGCATCACCAGATCGAGCACGACCGCGTCGATCGGGGTTGCGTCGGGATCGGTCAGCCGCGCCAGCGCGGCGTCGCCGCTATCGACCACGACGGCCTCGTAGCCGGCCCGCTGCACCATGTTTTCCACGAGACGGCGCTGCACGGCGTCGTCGTCGGCGATCAAAATGGTGGCAGCCATGGTACTCCCCGCACGGAACAATTATTTGTTTCGAATCGGGGCACTCTCGCCGACGCCGATTAACGCGCTCTTAAGACTTGTCATCAGGATGCCGCTTCTTTGTGCCGTCTTGCGAGACGGTTACAAAAAAGCCAACCTTCGGATTCGATACACCTGACGGAATGAATTTCATGGCCTCGCGTTCTTCCTCGACCCTCCGCAAATCAGCTCCCCAGCGCGCCACGGGCGCGGCGAAATCGCGGGCCGCGAAAGCCAAAAGCGCGTCCAAGGCGACGCCAAGCAAGACGAAGGGGAAAGCGGAGGCTGCCTCGGGAATAGGCAAGCTGCCGGAATGGAATCTGACCGATCTCTATGCCGGGATCGATGCGCCGGAAGTCGCGCGCGATCTCGACGCGCTCGACAGGGACTGCGTGGCCTTCGCCAGCGACTACAAGGGCAGGCTCGCCGAGGAAACCGCGAAACCGGACGGCGGCAAGTGGCTCGCGGAAGCGGTTAAGCGTTACGAGGCGATCGACGATCTCGCCGGCCGGCTCGGCTCCTATGCCGGATTGATCCATGCCGGTGACAGCAACGATCCGGCGATCTCGAAATTCTACGGCGACGTGTCGGAGCGGCTGACCGCCGCGTCGGTCAATCTGCTGTTCTTCGCGCTGGAGCTGAACCGCATCGACGATGCGGTGATCGAGCAGGCGATGCAGACGCCGGAATTGGCGCACTACCGGCCGTGGATCGAGGACAGCCGCAAGGACAAGCCCTATCAGCTCGAGGATCGCGTCGAGCAGCTCTTCCACGAGAAGTCGGTGAGCGGCTACGCCGCATGGAACAGGCTGTTCGACCAGACCATCTCGTCGCTGCGATTCAAGGTTGGCGGCAAGGAGTTGGCGATCGAGCCGACGCTGAGCCTGTTGCAGGATCGCTCGCCGGAGAAGCGCAAGGCGGCAGGGCAGGCGCTGGCCAAAACCTTCAAGGCCAACGAGCGCACCTTCGCGCTGATTACCAACACGCTGGCCAAGGACAAGGAAATCGCCGACCGTTGGCGCGGCTTCAAGGACGTCGCGGATTCGCGGCATCTCGCCAACCGCGTCGAGGGCGACGTGGTCGATGCGCTGGTGGCCTCGGTGCGCGCCGCCTATCCGCGGCTGTCGCATCGCTATTACGCGCTCAAGGCCGGCTGGTTCAAAAAGAAGAAGCTGGCGCACTGGGACCGCAACGCGCCGCTGCCCTTCGCCGCCACCGGCCGCATTTCCTGGCCGGACGCGCGCAAGACGGTATTGACCGCCTATGGCGCGTTTTCGCCGGAGATGGCGCGGATTGCCGAGCGCTTCTTCGACGATCGCTGGATCGATGCGCCGGTGCGTCCGGGCAAGGCGCCGGGCGCATTCTCGCACCCGACGACGCCCTCCGCGCATCCCTATGTGCTGATGAATTATCAGGGCAAGCCGCGCGACGTGATGACGCTGGCGCACGAACTCGGGCACGGCGTGCATCAGGTGCTGGCCGCCAAGAACGGCGCGCTGATGGCGCCGACGCCGCTGACGCTGGCGGAGACCGCCAGCGTGTTCGGCGAAATGCTCACCTTCAAGCGGCTGCTCGGCCAGACCAAGGATGCCAATCAGCGGCAGGCGCTGCTCGCCGGCAAGGTCGAGGACATGATCAACACGGTAGTTCGCCAGATCGCGTTCTATTCGTTCGAGCGCGCCGTGCATACCGAGCGCAAGGACGGCGAACTGACCGCCGAGCGGCTCGGGCAACTCTGGCTCGGCGTGCAGGGCGAAAGCCTCGGTCCGGCGATCGAGATCAAGCCGGGCTACGAGAACTTCTGGATGTATATCCCCCACTTCATCCATTCGCCGTTCTACGTCTATGCCTACGCGTTCGGCGACTGTCTGGTGAATTCGCTCTATGCGGTCTACGAGAATGCTGCCGAGGGATTCGCCGGGCGTTATCTCGACATGCTGTCGGCGGGCGGCACCAAGCATTATTCCGAACTGCTCAAGCCGTTCGGTCTCGATGCCCGCGACCCGAAATTCTGGGACGGCGGCCTTTCGGTCATCGCCGGAATGATCGACGAACTGGAAGCGATGGGATAATTGCCGGGTTCAAACCGGACATCCCATCGCCCCCACGACCGGTCCACACGACGTTACCCGTTGCACGACGCGCGACTGTACGGAGGTCCGTCTTGCGTGGGTATGCGGGGTTGGAGAAAATCCTGCCACGATGGGGACGAGGCGGATGGCAAAAGCCATGGAATTGGGCGCAACGCGCGCCGGACGGATGGCCGCCGTTGCTCTCCCATGCCGATTGCGCTAATGGCAACTCAATTGTCGAATTGGACTGGAGGGATGAATGTCCGACCACAGCGAAGTCGCCTACTCAACCGCCGACGGCAACGATTACGCCGAACACGAAGCGACCTATAATTTCTTCATCGGATTGGTAAAGTACGGGACGACCGCCGTTGTCATCGTCCTGATCCTGATGGCAATCTTCCTGGTCTGACGGCATTCGGGCGCTGCCCAACGGGTGTGCGCCGCCGTTTATTTCACTTCATGCATCGCGTGTCGCCGGAGGCTTTATGAAGATTGGTGTGGCGAAGGAGATCGACGCGGCGGAGCCGCGCGTCGGGGCGACGCCGGACACGGTGAAAAAGTTCAAGGCGCTGGGCGCGGAGGTCGCGGTCGAACCGGGCGCCGGACTCAAATCCGGCCTTCTGGATTCCGACTATGAAGCCGCCGGCGCTGTGATCAGCGCCGATGCGGTCAAGGACGCCGACATCGTCGTCAAGGTGAAGCGTCCGGAAGCGAGCGAAGTCACGCGCTACAAGAAGGGCGCGCTGGTTGTCGCCATCATGGACCCGTATGGCAACGACGCCGCGCTGAAGACGATGGCGGATGCCGGCGTCGCCGCGTTCGCGATGGAATTGATGCCGCGCATCACCCGCGCGCAGGTGATGGACGTGCTGTCGTCGCAGGCCAACCTCGCCGGCTATCGCGCGGTGATCGAGGCGGCGGAAGCCTTTGGCCGTGCCTTCCCGATGATGATGACGGCGGCGGGCACCGTGCCGGCGGCGAAAGTGTTCGTGATGGGCGTCGGCGTCGCCGGTCTTCAGGCGATCGCCACCGCCAAGCGTCTCGGTGCGGTGGTGACCGCGACCGACGTGCGGCCCGTGGTCAAGGAGCAGGTCGAATCGCTCGGCGCCAAGTTCCTCGCGGTCGAGGACGAGGAGTTCAAGAACGCGCAGACGGCGGGCGGCTACGCCAAGGAAATGTCCAAGGAATACCAGGCCAAGCAGGCCGCGCTCACCGCCGAGCACATCAAGAAGCAGGACATCGTCATCACCACGGCGCTGATTCCGGGGCGTCCCGCGCCGCGGCTGGTGTCGGCCGACATGGTGAAGTCCATGAAGCCCGGTTCGGTGCTGGTGGATCTCGCGGTCGAACGCGGTGGTAACGTCGAAGGCGTCACCAGCGGCCAGACTGTCGAGGTCAACGGCATCAAGATCGTCGGCATCCCGAACCTCGCCGGACGGGTCGCGGCGTCGGCGTCCAGCCTCTACGCCAAGAACCTGCTGTCGTTCATCGAAACCATGATCGACAAGTCCACCAAGGCGCTCGCCGTCAACTGGGACGACGAACTGGTCAAGGCGACGGCGTTGACGAAAGACGGCGCGGTCATCCACCCGAACTTCCAGCCGAAAGCATAGGGATTTTAGCCATGCACGCCATTGAGATGGTCGATCCGTTCGTTTTCCGTCTGTCGATCTTCGTGCTCGCGGTGTTCGTCGGTTACTTCGTGGTGTGGTCGGTGACGCCCGCGCTGCATACGCCGCTGATGAGCGTGACCAACGCGATTTCGTCGGTGATCATCGTCGGCGCGCTGCTCGCGGTCGGCGTGGCGCTGGTCGGCAATGACGGCGGCTCGGTGTGGGCGCGCGGCTTCGGCTTTATCGCGCTGATTTTCGCATCGGTGAATATCTTCGGCGGCTTCCTTGTCACCCAGCGCATGCTGGCGATGTACAAGAAGAAGCAGAAGTGAACGGCGTGCACCTCAAGGTGACGATGACAACGGGGGCATGAGATGAACGCCAATCTGTCAGCAGTATTGTATCTCGTCGCGGGTGTGCTGTTCATCCTCTCGCTGCGCGGACTGTCGAGTCCGGCGTCGAGCCGTCAGGGTAACCTGCTGGGCATGATCGGCATGGTGATCGCGATCGCGACCACCTTGGCGGCGCATCCGCCGGCGGACGGTCTGGCATGGGTGCTGGTGGTGCTCGGCATCGCCATCGGCGGCGGCATCGGCGCGCTGATCGCGCGGCGGGTGCCGATGACGGCGATGCCTGAACTGGTCGCGGCATTCCACTCGCTGGTCGGTATGGCGGCGGTGCTGGTGGCGGCGGGCGCGTTCTACGCGCCGGAAGCCTTCGGCATCGGCACGCCGGGCCATATCCACGGCGCCAGCCTCGTCGAAATGTCGCTCGGCGTCGCCATCGGCGCGCTGACCTTCACCGGCTCGGTGATCGCGTTCCTCAAGCTGTCGGGCCGCATGTCGGGCGCGCCGATCATCCTGCCGGCGCGGCACATCATCAACATCGTGCTTGCTCTGGCGCTGATCTTCTTCATCTACGGGCTGGTGCATTCCGGTACGGCGCTGGACTTCTGGCTGATCACCGTGATCGCGCTGGTGCTCGGCGCGCTGCTGATCATCCCGATCGGCGGCGCCGATATGCCGGTGGTGATCTCGATGCTCAACTCGTACTCTGGTTGGGCGGCGGCAGGCATCGGCTTCACGCTCGGCAACTCGGCGCTGATCATCACAGGCGCGCTGGTCGGCTCGTCGGGCGCGATTCTGTCCTACATCATGTGCCACGCCATGAACCGCTCGTTCATTTCGGTGATCCTCGGCGGCTTCGGCGGCGAGACTGCCGCGGCCGGTGGCGGTGGCGGCGGTGAAGTGAAGCCGGTCAAGCTCGGCTCGGCCGACGACGCGGCCTTCATCATGAAGAACGCGCAGAAGGTGATCATCGTGCCGGGCTACGGCATGGCGGTGGCGCAGGCGCAGCACGCGCTGCGGGAGATGGCCGACATCCTCAAGAAGGAAGGCGTTGAAGTGAAGTACGCCATCCATCCGGTGGCGGGCCGCATGCCGGGCCACATGAACGTGCTACTGGCGGAAGCCAACGTGCCCTACGACGAAGTGTTCGAGCTCGAGGACATCAACTCGGAATTCGCGCAAGCCGATGTCGCCTTCGTGATCGGCGCCAACGACGTCACCAACCCGGCGGCGGAAGAGGACAAGACCTCGCCGATCTACGGCATGCCGGTGTTGCAGGTCTGGAAGGCCGGCACCGTGATGTTCATCAAGCGCTCGCTGGCCTCCGGCTATGCCGGCATCGACAACCCGCTGTTCTATCGCGACAACACCATGATGCTGCTCGGCGACGCCAAGAAGATGACCGAGAACATCGTCAAGGCGATGTGACGACGCGACGTCAAAAGCGGTACAAGAATACGAACGGCCGGGCTTGTCCCGGCCATTTGCTTTTGTGGGATGCGGCGAGCCCCGGACGATCCTTCACCTCTCCCCACCGGGGAGAGGTCGGAGCCGAGGGCTCCGGGTGAGGGGGATCGATCGCAATTAGGGCTGTAACCCCACACCCCAACCCACACCCCAAATCCCCT
>JBQCHY010000094.1:0-29027 GCA_051954235.1 Xanthobacteraceae bacterium | reverse complement strand
AGTATGGCGATTACCCGTCGTGAATTTGCCGTCGGCGCGTCTGGCGTGTTGCTTGGCTCGGTCGCCGCGCCGTTTGTGCGTCGCGCGGGAGCGGCCGATTCGACCATTCGCATCGGCGTCGTCAATTCGATGAGCGGCGGTCTGGCCGCCTACGCGCAGGAAGGCCAGCCGGCATTCGAATACATCATCAAGAAGATCAATGCCGAGGGCGGTATCAAGAGCAAGGGCGGCGCCAAGATCGAATTGATTCAGGCTGACGACACCAGCCAACCGGCGCGCACGGCGACCGAAGCGCGGCGCTTGATCACCGAAGAGAAGGTGCAACTGCTGACCGGCACGATCCTCAGTGCGCAGATGCTGGCGCTGACCCCCGTGCTCGACGAACTGAAAATGCCGACGCTGTCGGTGTGGGCCGGCGGTGCGCGTTCGAACTACATGTTCACGCTCGGCTATCCCTATGATCGCGGCTACGCGCAGTCGATGCATGATTTTGTGGTGTTCCTGCGCGATTCCGAGAAGTTCAATATCAAGACCGCGGTGATGGGCTATTCGAATTATGAAGCCGGTCAGCAGGTCAACAAGTTCCTGCACGAGAAGCTCAAGGCCAGCGGCATCGAGATCATCGGCGAGGCGCCGCTCGACATCAAGGCGCAGGACCAGACCTCCGCGATGGTGCGCATTCGCTCGCTGAAGCCGGACGTCGTGGTCGGGCTGGTGACGCCGCGCGACGGCATCCTGCTGCATCAGGCGCGCTACAATCTCAACTATCACGGCAGCATCTTCTGCGGCGGTACCGGCGGTTATTCCGACCTGTCGCTGTGGAAGGATCTGGGGCCGGAAATCGGCAAGGCGGTGCTGACCAAAAACCTGTTCGGCATGACCGGATTCAGCCCCGGTGCCAAGGTCGATTCGATGCAGAAGATCATCACCGAACTGCGCGACGTCGCGAAGCTGGACCGCATCGGGCAGGGCGCGATCCAGTACGCGCAGGCCGGTCGCGTGCTGCAGCAGGTGCTCGAGACCTCCGCCTCGCTGGAGCGCGATGCGCTGCTCGACGCGTTCAAGAAAGTGAACATTCCGTTTGGCGATCCCAATCTCTACGTCGCCAAGCCGAAGGGATTGCAGTTCGCGGAGGATCGTCTGCTCAAGGACGGCAGCGCCATGTTCATCCAGTGGCTGCCGGATCAACAGCAGCAGGTGGTGTTCCCGAAAGAGTTTGCCCAATCCGCTCCGCGTCCGCGCGCGTGAGATCCGGCCGTGGCGCTGCTCGAGGTTGACAAGGTCACCAGACGGTTTGGCGGCCTCGTTGCCGTCAACAATGTGAGCTTCACAGTGCCCGAGGGTGAGATCCTCGGCATCATCGGGCCCAATGGCGCGGGCAAAACCACGCTGTTCAGCGTGATCTCCGGCTTCATTCCGCCGAGCGACGGCGAAATCCGTTTCGCCGGCGAAAGCATCGTCGGCGTGTCGCCGGACCGGCTGGTGCGGAAGGGGCTGGTTCGCAGTTTCCAGGTGGTGCAGACCTTCGCTGACATGACGACGCTCGACGTCGTCACGACGGCGGCGCTGACGCGACGGCCGATCCGTGAGGCGATCGATTATGCGGCGCATGTGCTTCAACGCGTCGGGATGGCCGGCAAGGAGTTGCTCACGCCGGCAACGCTGTCGCTGCAGGACAAGAAGTTGCTCGAACTCGCCAAGTGCCTCGCCACTGATCCACGCTGCATTCTGCTCGACGAGGTGATGGCCGGATTGACCATCGCCGAAACCGAAGCGCCGATGGCGATCGTTCGCGAGCTGAACAGCCAGGGCGTCACCATCGTCATGGTGGAGCACGTCATGCCGGTGATCATGCGGCTGGCGACGCGCATCGTCGTCATCAATTTCGGGGAGAAGATCGCGGAAGCAACGCCGGAAGATATCGTCAAGGATCAGCGAGTCATCGACGCCTATTTCGGAGAGCATCTCGATGCTTGAGGTCGATCATCTGGTGACGGGTTATGGCGGCGTGCCGGTATTGCATGACGTCTCGCTGACATTGAGCGCGGGCGAAATCGTCGGGTTGCTCGGCGCCAACAACGCCGGCAAGACGACGCTGATCAACAGTCTCTCAGGCATGTACGCGCCGATGTCGGGCCGCATCCGCTTCGAGGGGCAGGACGTCACCGCGATGACGCCCAAGCAGCGCGTCGAAATCGGCATCATTCAGGTTCCGGAAGGCCGGCTGGTGTTTCCGGACATGAGCGTGCGGGAAAACCTCCTGCTGGGCGGCATCAACGCCCGGGCGCGGGCGCACCGGCCGCGCACGATGGATCATGTGCTCGAACTGTTTCCGCGCTTGAAGGAACGCCTCGGGCAGAACGCCGGCACGCTGTCCGGCGGCGAACAGCAAATGCTGGCGATCGGCCGGGCATTGATGGCGGAAGCGAAACTGCTGATGCTGGACGAGCCGTCGCTCGGCCTGTCGCCGCTGTTCGTGCAGTATATTTTCGGCATCATCGATCGTCTGCATGCCGAAGGCCTGTCGATCCTGCTGATCGAACAGAATCTCAATCTGACGCTGCGTCACGCGCAGCGATGCTACGTGCTTGAACGCGGTAAGGTGGCGATCGAGGGGGCGTCTGATGTCGTCAAGGATGATCCGCGGACACGCCGCGCCTATCTCGGGCTTTAACTTGAATGGTTTGATCGGCGGCAACTGAGCGGAGACCGACGTGGCCGAATTTCTGCAAGCGCTGGCGCAAGGCCTGCTGATCGGAAGCACCTATGGGCTGTTGGCGCTCGGGATGGGGCTGGTCTACGGCGTCAGCGGCGTCGTCAATTTCTCGCACGGCGATTTCATTTCTCTCGGCATGTTTCTGTGTCTCGGGCTGTATTCGGCGTTCGCGCTCGATCCCTATGTCTCGCTGGTGATCACCGTGCCGCTGATGACGATCGTCGGCGGGCTGGTCTATTGGTACCTGCTGCGGCCGATGGTCGGTCATCAGTTCCTGATGGTGGTGCAACTGACGTTGGGCCTGAGTCTCGTCTTGCAGAACGGCATCCTGATGGTGTTCGGCGGCCAGCCGGCGCGCACGCCGTCGGTGGTCGAATCCAAGCTGCTAATTCTCGGAGACGTCGTCGTCCGCGTGCCGCACGTCATCGCCTTCGTGGTGTCGTTCGCAATGGCGATCGGACTCTACATCATGTTGCGCTCGACCGACTTCGGACGCTCGATTCGCGCCGTGCACCAGAATGCGCACTCCGCGGCGCTGATGGGCATCGACGTCAGCCGCGTGCAGACGCTGACGTTCGCGCTCGGGATCGGCATTCTGGCGATCGCTGCGGCGCTGTTGCTGCCGGGGACGCCGATTCAACCGGCGCAGGGGCTGCGTTACACGGTGATCACGCTGATCGTGGTGGCGCTTGGCGGCATGACCAACTTCGTCGGCATCATGCTCGGCGGTCTGATCATCGGCCTCTCGGAAGCTTACGGTACCATCTATCTGTCTGATACGTTGGGCATGTTGCTGCCATACGGCATCTTCGTGCTGATCATGCTGTTCCGGCCTCAAGGGCTCACCTGGAGTTCATCGCGATGAGGCAGGAATTCTACAAGACGCTGATGTCGCCGGTGTGGCTCGTCATTCTTGTGCTGGCGGTGGTCGTGCCGCCGCTGCTGCCGTCTTACTATCTCCACATCGTCATCCTGGCGCTGGTCTATGTGGCGTTGGCATCGGCGTGGAATATCGTCGGCGGCATGGCCGGGCAGATCTCGCTGGCGCACAGCCTGTTCATCGGCACTGGCGCGATGCTGTCGGCGGCGCTGCTGCTCAAGCTCGGCATCAACATGTGGCTCGGCCTGGTGATCTCGGCGGTGATCTCCGGCGTGATGGGCGCGATGATCGCGTGGATCGATTTCCGCTTTCGGCTCGGCCATCTCTCGTTCGTGCTGATTACGATGGCGTTTGCCGAAATGGGAACGGTGATCGTGGAAGGCTGGGATTTTCTCGGCGGCGCATCGGGCCTGCTGCTGCCGCAGGACAAGGGTAACTTTCTTGCCTTCCAGTTTGGCGGCGGCATCGGCGCATTCTGGGTGATGCTGGTGCTGGCGATCGCCAGCATCCTGATCAATGTCGCGATTCTGAACGCGCCGCTGGGCTATTACCTGCGCACCATCCGCGACAACGAGAACGCCGCGCGCGCCATCGGCGTCAACATCCTGCGGTACAAGGTTGCGGCGATGGTGATCTCGGCGATGCTGAGTTCGGTGATCGGCACCGCCTACGTCCGCTATCTCACCTTCGCCGACCCATATCTGCTGGTGTCCCCGATCATCGTGATCGAAATCGTGTTGTTTGCCACGGTCGGCGGTTTGGGGCGGGCTTACGGCCCCGCGTTCGGCGCGTTGCTGCTGGTGCCGCTCGGGGAAATCCTGCGCGGCAAGCTTGGTGGGACGCTGCCGGGGCTCCATTACTTCATCTACGGCGTGGTCGTGATCGCCGTCATCCTGATGTCGCCGCGTGGTCTGCTGCCGTTATTCGAGAAATGGTTCTCTCGCGCGCGGCCGAAGGCGGTGGCGACGAAGTAAGCGTATCGTTGTCTCGATACGTTTTCTCGTCGGACCCTGTGTTCAGGGCCGCAGCGATTGCATGACGAAGTCGACGACATGCTTGCGCCGCGTGCGCAGTGCAGCTTTCGTGCCGAGGTCCTTGTTCAGGATCGCTGACAGCGTCGGCATTCCTGAGAAGTAGAAGTAACTCAGCGCGGTGATCGAGATATAGAGCTGCTCCGGGCTGACGCCCTTCCGAAACAACCCTTGGCGAACGCCCTGCGCCAGCGTTCGCGAGAAGACGCGGAGCAGCGGCGTGCGGATTTTGGCGAAGTGCGCCAGGTTGCGGACGTGAGCGGCGTCGTTGCGGTTCTCGTCGTTGAGAATCGCGACGAAATCCGGATGCAGTTCGAGGTAGTCGAACGAGCTTTGAACGAGCTTGCGGATCGCCTGATCGGGGTTGAGCCCCTCGACATTGAAACCGCGTTCGTATTGCACGATCTCGTCGTACACCCATTCGAGAACGGCGAAGTAGAGCGCGTCCTTGTCGCCGAAATAGTGATAGACCAGTTGCTTGTTGACGCCGGCCTGAGTGGCGATCTCGTCGACGCGCGCGCCGGCCAATCCGTTACGCGCAAATTCCCGCCGCGCCGCGACGAGCAACTTTCGGCGGGTCGTCGCAGGATCGCGGCGCCGGGGCACCGCGCATGGTTCGTTCAAGCTGAATTCGACCATTTCCCAACCAGGCAGTTGATAATGAAAAGAACGCAGACATATCGACAGTGGCAGAAAGATTGATCCGCAATCAATGTTATATACGCAGAATCAGCGCCAGCATTCAAAATTGTGGCATTTTTAGTCGAATGATTGCTGAAAATCCTAGCCGCGAAATCGTCTCGCGTAAACGCGCGGCGACTTCATCTCCGCAGCAGGTTCGGCGCGGCCGGTTTGTTGAGATTTTCCTGGCCCTGTGCGGGCAACGGCGTGGAGAGGCTCAGACGCGAAGGGGATTGCGGACGCGGCCGGTGTCGCCAAAGACACGAAGGTAGCGCGCGGTCTCGGCGGCGTCGCCGGTAGCCTTCTCAGGATTATCGGACAGTTTCACGGCGGGGCGTCCGTTGACCGACGTTACCTTGCAAACGATTGAGATCGGATCGAGGTCGGTGGTCGGATCGGGCGCGCACCCGACGAAGTCGTTGGTCAGGTTGGTCCCCCAGCCGAAGGAGACGCGGACCCGGCCGGCGAAGTGGTGATACGCTTCCTCGATGGAATCGGTATCCATACCGTCGGAGAAAACCAGCAGCTTCTCACGCGGATCGCGCCCTTTCGCCTTCCACCACGCGATGATTTCTTCACCAGCTTGGATCGGCGGCGCGCTGTCGGGACGAAAGCCGGTCCAGTCGGCCACCCAGTCCGGCGCGTCGCGCAGGAAGGCCTTGGTGCCGAAGGCATCGGGCAGGGCAATCAACAGGTTGCCGCCATAGGTGTGCCGCCACTGGTCGAGAATGCGGTAGGGCGCCCAACGCAGTTCGGTATCGTCGTTGGCGAGCGCGGCGGCAACCATCGGCAATTCGTGCGCATTGGTGCCGATCGCTTCCAAATCGCTGTCCATCGCCAGCAACACGTTGGATGTTCCCGTAAACGCCGGTCCGAGGCCTTCCTTGACGGCCTCGACGCACCAACGCTGCCACAGGAAGCCGTGGCGCCGTCGTGTGCCGAAGTCCGATAACCTCAGGCCTTCCAGCTTTCTCAACCTTTCGACCTTGGTCCAGAGCTTCGCCTTGGCGCGCGCGTAGAGCACGTCGAGGGCAAACCGGCCTTGCCCCTTCATGGCCTGGCGCGAGCGCAATTCGTTAAGAATGGCGAGCGCGGGAATTTCCCACATCGTGGTGTAGGCCCAAGGCCCGTGGAAATGCAGTTCGTACTGTCCGTCGACCTTGCGCAGCTCGTACTCCGGCAGGCGAAACTCGCCGAGCCAGCGGATGAACTCCGGCGAGAACATCTGGGTTTTGCCGTAGAACGTATTACCGGCGAGCCAGATCAACTCTTTCTTGCTGAACTGGATGCTGCGGGCATGGTCGAGCTGCGCCCGCAACTCGCCCTCGTCGATGACTTCGGCGAGCCGGACATGGCGGCTTCGGTTGATGACCGAGAAGGTCACGCGTTCATCCGGGTAGAACTCCCGGATCATTTGCATCATCAGCAGTTTGTAAAAATCGGTATCGAGCAGGCTGCGGATGATGGGATCCAGCCGCCAGCCATGGTCGTAGGTGCGCGTCGCGATATCTGTGACAGCCATGCGGGGAGCTTATAGCCCAGCCCCCGTCGGTCGCCTAGCCGTCGGCCGCCTGCGACCTATGCGGTGGTGCAATCGGCATATGCGTAGCGGCCCGATGTGGCATCCGGCCGCTCCGCCGACAAGCGATCACGGCCGGCTTCGGGCGCCGACCGTGATTGGTTTATAGACGATCAGTTCGGGAGCTTGATGAAGCTCGGATACTTCACCTTGCCTTCCGCAATCTTCTTCGGCCAGACGGTGACCTGCTTGCCGTCCTGCCATTGGAAGACCAGTCCGTTCACTGCGTCGGGGCCGTAAACCAGACCGTGCGTGAACTTGTCACTGCGGCCGTAGAATTTGATCCTACCAACGGTGCCTTCGTAGTCGGTCTTTTCCATCTCGGCGACCATCTTGTCCGGATCGGTCGATCCGGCGCGCTGGATCGCTTCGGCGATGATGTAGACCTCGTCATAGGCGGTATAACCGGTATAGGCCGGTGCTTTGCCGAATTTCTTCTTGAAGGCTTCGGCGAACGGTTTGGTCTTCGGCGTCACAGCGACGTTCTCGGTCGCGACCGCCAGCGATGGAATGCCATCGGCGGCGCCGTTGGTGTCGGCCCAGAACGTCGGGCTCAGCGCCTGCGCGCTGATGCCGAACATCGGGATCGGCACCTGCTGGTTCTTCCATTGCACGGTCGGCTGCACGCCGACATGGGAGATGCCGGTGATGATGACGTCCGGCTTCTGCGCTTCGATCTTGTTGAAGATCGGCGTGAAGTCGGTGGTGTCCGGCGAGAAGCGAATGTGATCGGTGACCTTCAGGCCGATCTTCGGGAGGCATTCTTCGTAGCCGACGTCGAGCGGTTTGGTCCAGGCGGCGTCCTCGCTCATGATCGCGGCGGTTTTCATTTTCAAACCGTCGACCAGCAATTCCTTCGCTGCGTCGCAGACGGCCTGCGCTTGCGCCGCCGAGGTCAGGTAACCGTGGAAGGTGTACTTGTTCTTGTCGTAGTCGTCGTGGACCGGGCGGGTGATTTCATTGCTCGCGGCGCCGGGCGTGATCAACGGCGTCTTCAGGCGCGCCGCCCATGGCTCCAGCGCCAGCACCACCTCGCTGATGTAGCTCGCGATCACCGCGCTGACCTTGTCCTCGGACACGGCGCGCTGGAATGCGCGCACGGAATCGGCGGACGAACTCTTGTTGTCGTAAGTGACGATTTCGATCTTGCGGCCATTGACGCCGCCCTTGGCATTGATCTCGTCGGCGGCAATCTGCGCGCCGCCAGGCGTGGCTGCGCCCGCGATCGACTGCACTTCCGCGATCACTCCGATCTTGATCGGGCCGTTCGCCTGTGCGAGCGCGACGGTGCTGGATCCGGCGACAATCGAACCCGCGAGGAACGCTGCCGCAACGGCCACCAATCTGGCGCGTGGCCGGACCGTCACATCGAGAATTGAAGATTTCATCGAGCATTTCTCCCTGTCTGTACCGCTTTGGTTGCGGCCTGATGCAAACTCAACACAATGGGGAGGGTGAATCAACGCGCCGCTGCCCAAGACGGCGAATGGCTGCCGTGCATATCCGCATCGCCGTGATCTCATGCGGAGGGCGGTGAGGACAATCGGCCGTTCTCCCTCGATGGTTTCTGCGTGCTGACTGGTTTCCAGATCGGATACAAACGCGATAGAAGGGTGAAATCGGCGTGGCCATATTGCGGTCATGCCCTGATGCTCCAAGCGATCGAACACGAAAGAACCTCGCCGCCATGTCATTTCCATCGACCGACCGGACATCTGGCGTTCGCGCTATCTCCATGGTTGTCCTGATGGCGTCGGGCTTAAGCCTTGCCGGATGCGCAAATGTGGGTGACAGCGCCCTATCGGGCGCGTTCGTCGATCCCGCGAGGTACGAACTCTACGATTGCAAGCAATTGGAAGTGGAGCGTAAGTCGCTTGAGGCGCGTACCGCGCAGTTGCAGGGCTACATCGACAAGGCGCAAACCGGCACCGCGGGTGCGGTGGTCGGTGAAGTGGCCTATCGTAATGACTACATTTCCACGCGTGCCTCGCTCAAGCTCGCCAATGAGGCTTGGGAGCGCGGTAAATGTGTTGCCACCCAGGCGCCGGTGCCGGCGACGCCACCGGCAAGCAAAGGCAAGAGCCGCGTCGG
This sequence comes from Xanthobacteraceae bacterium, assembly GCA_051954235.1. Taxonomy (GTDB): domain Bacteria; phylum Pseudomonadota; class Alphaproteobacteria; order Rhizobiales; family Xanthobacteraceae; genus 62-47. The sequence goes on along the minus strand of JBQCHY010000094.1, from coordinate 20,049 downwards.
CCATTAAGGTATCGATCGGAACGTCAGGCGCGCCAGTCGTAGATCCAATTCTGGCGCGCCACCAGACGACGGCCGCCCAGCAGCTTCATCGCAAAATCGCGGGCCGTGGCGAGAGGGCCGGCGAAATGATAGATGCGGCCGTTCTGCTGTGCGAGATTCTGCACCCGCGCAACACGCTCGCGACGTAAACCTGCGTAGCGCTGCAATGCCGACGGGAAATCTCCGGCACCTTCGCTCAGGCATTCGGCGAGCACAGCGGCATCCTCGATGGCCATTCCCGCGCCTTGCGCGGCGAATGGCAACATCGCATGCGCGGCATCGCCGAGCAGGGCGACACGACCATCAGTCCAGGTTGCTGATGCCGGCAGTGTAAACAAAGCCCATTTGCGCCATTGGCCGACCGACGCGATGATCGAGCGTGCCGGCTTGGACCAGCGCGATGCGGTGAAAGCAGCGCTGGCTTCAGCGGCGGTGGCCGGTACGCTCCAGCCTTGATCGTGCCACTGCCCCGGGCTGATCGCGACGACGTTCGTTTGCTGCCCGTGCGCCATCGGGTAGGTGACCAGATGCGCGTTGCTTCCCATCCATAGTTGGACGCGAGATGACTCCGCGGGGCCGAGAGGCAGACGGTTTTCGACGGTGCCGCGCCATGCAATCAAACCGCTAAAGCGAGGCTGTGTCGCGGGATCGAGTTGCCGGCGCACTGCTGACCACAGTCCGTCCGCTCCGATCAATGCGGTAACTGCTTCACGTTGTGGCATTGTCCTTTGCCGCAGATTGACGACAACGCCATCGGCATTGGTTGCGAAGTTTTCGAGTTCGCAGCCGAGACGCAGTTCGATGAGTGGATGTTGGCTTGCTTGCGCTGCGAGCGCGGCTTGCAGATCGGCGCGATGGATCACCCAATAGGGCGCAGCGAAGTCCGATTGATCGAGCGGCAGCCGTACCAGTTCGCTGCCGTGCGGTCCGCTCATGACGCTGACGGCATCGGGCGCGATGGCATAGGTATCGAGGCTCGGTTTCAGTCCGAGACCGATGAGCACGCTGCTGGCATTAGGTGAGAGCTGCAGGCCCGCGCCGGCTTCCTCAAGGCGTGGGGCTTTTTCGGCTACGACGACCTTGAAGCCTTTGCCGGCAAGCGCGAGCGCCGCGGTCAAGCCTCCGATGCCGGCACCGGCAATGAGGATCGCGGCGCGCGGATCGGCCACGAACGGATCAGGGCACCTTGTCCATCACCACGCATTCGGGCGGGCGGGCCGCACCGGGCGCGAGATCGCTGGCGAAGCGATACAACGTCGAGCAATACGGGCAGATGATTTCGGTGTCGTTGCCCAAATCCAGAAACACATGCGGGTGATCGAAGGGCGGGTTGGAGCCCACGCACATGAACTCTTTCGATCCGATCTCGATCACCGCCACGCCGGCATCATTGTGAAAATGGGGGACAACGTGATCGGACATCTTTCTCACCTTTGATCGCGGACAACCGCTCGGTCGCTGGGCTCGGAACCTGGGACGGCTCGGCCCCGGAAACGGGGCGCACCATAGGGGGAGGTGGGGCTGATTCCTAGAGCGACATTGTGCCGGCTGGCAGGTTCGTATCGGCTGACAGGTCTAAATTCGACACAATCCTGACGTCTTGGAAAAGCCCTTCTTTCGTCTGGCCTGTCGCGTCGAAAATGTGGCGCGAATGGTGGAGGGGTAGCGAGGCCTATTGATGCAGCGGCGGTGGATAGCGGCAGGATTGACGGGGGCTACGGCATGCGCCGTCGCTTGCGTCGTGCTGTGGCCGCGCGCCGAGCACGCAGTTGCGGTTTTCGCTGCCAATAGCAACCCCGTGGCCCTGTCGGATCTCCATCTCGATTCCACGTTGCGGAATGATCCCGGCCTGTTGCAGCGGGAGGCCGAGGCGGCGCTGGCTGCCGGCGATGTCGATCTCGCTGAAAGTTTTGCCGAGCTCGCGACGACCCGGGATGCGCCCCTTCCCGAAGGCTTGCGAACGCGGATTGCCGACGCGGTCGCTCGGGAAAATTCCCTTGACGGATTGGCGGAGCGATTTACCGCCGGGCTCGTCACCGGAGAGGCTGAGGACGCGGCAGGCCTCACTGGCGCGATAGCCGGAGATCTGTTCGTGTTCGGCGATGTTCGCGACGTCGTGCGTGAAGGCAAGCATGTGGTGATGGGCGAGGATGGCGACCGCGTCATTCTCGGCCTTGCGGCGGCGGGCCTTGCCGTCACCGCTGCCACTTATGTCTCGGCGGGCGGAGCGGCGCCGGTACGCGCCGGACTGACGATCGCGAAGGACGCGCGCCGTGCCGGACGAATGGGCGAGGGATTGTCACGGTGGGCGGGCCGGTCGGCACGCGATGTCATTGATGTTCCGGCTTTACAGAAGGTGCTGGCGACGGGTTCGTTCGCGCGTCCCGGTCAGTTCGTGCCGGCGGTCAAGTCGGCCTTTCGCGTTGAGAAGGCCGCCGCACTCGTCCGCATGGCAAAGGACGTCGGCCGCATTGGCAAGAAGGCCGGAACGCGCGGCGCTTACGATGCGATGAAATTGGCCGAAGGGCCGAAGGATGTTGCGCGGGCGGCACGGCTTGCAGAAGCTAAGGGTGGTCAAACGCGAGCGATCCTGAAAATGTTTGGGCGCGGCGCGCTTGTGCTGGCCGCGGGCGCTTTCGATCTCGCGCTTTGGCTGATCTGGGCGCTTACCGCGTTGTTCGGTTTTGTCGTGTCGATCAAGACGACGACCGAGCGTCTCACGTTGTATTGGTTGCGGCACCGGAAGGCGGTGCACGCAAAGCCATGTCAGGCGGTGATAGCTGCATCGCCTGTGGTCGCATAGCCGGCCTCTGGCCTCGTTCGTGACAGTTGCTTAAACAGAACGATCCGCCGGTTCCCCCCTCCCGAATTTTCGTCTCACCTTACGCAATGGAATCAAAAGATGCCGAGCTTTCACCACGGCGCCGTCGAAATCGCTTATCTCGATGAAGGCGAGGGCGAGCCGATCATCCTGGTTCACGGCTTTGCGTCCAGCAAGAACGTCAACTGGGTTTATCCGACCTGGGTTTCCGAACTGAAGAAGCACGGGCGGCGGGTGATTGCGCTCGACAATCGCGGCCATGGCGACTCGACCAAGCTCTACGATCAGGAAGAGTATCACCTCGGCATCATGGCAGGCGATGTGCTGGCGTTGATGAATCACCTCGGCCTGGAACGCCCCGATATGATGGGCTATTCGCTCGGTGCGCGGCTGACAGGTTATCTCGCGCAAAGCCAGCCGCACCGCCTGCGTTCGGCGATCTTCGGTGGACTCGGGATTGGTATGATCGAGGGTGGTGGGCCGGGCGAGAATGTCGCTAAAGCGCTCGAAGCGGAGTCTTTGGAAGATGTAACCGATCCGATGGGACGGATGTTTCGCGCGTTTGCCGATCAGACGCGTTCGGATCGCCGGGCGCTCGCGGCGTGTTTGCGCGGATCACGGCGATTGGCGACGCGCGAGGAGGCGGCGCGTATCACCGTTCCGTCGCTGATTGCAGTGGGCACCACGGACCTGATCGCCGGCTCGGCGCATGCGCTGGCCGCGATCATTCCGAATTCGGAGGTGCTCGACATTCCAGGCCGCGATCACATGCGCGCCGTCGGCGATCGTGTTTACAAGGCGGGCGTGCTGGACTTTCTGTCACGGCGTCCTTGAGGCGCACATCGCACTAAGGGCCGGGCACCCGATCCTTCGTTGCGTTGGTTGTCCGCGCCCGGAAACGTTCGATCGCAATCAGAACAACGAACACAGCGATCCATACCATACGCGCGCCGTAGCGATCATGCGGCCCCGAGATGACGCCGCACAGAAATGCGTTGCCGAGCAGCGCCAGTGCGACGGTCGCGGCAAGCAGATCGATATCGTCCAGCCGTCGTCGCCACAGCGCCCGGCCAAGCAATCCGACCAGCAGCAGCATCGAGAGCAACGCGACCGGGACATGAATCCAATTGATCGGGGTGAAGTTGATATCCCAATGCTGCTGATGCGCTGCGCGCATCGCCGCTGTCTGCGATGGCAGATAGCGCTCGATGATGCCGTATGTATGTGGAATCCAGCCGTTGGTGCCTTCGCCGGTGGCGACCATGTGCAACTGCGTCGCGGTGGCCATCAGCGCGGCTTCGATCTGCCACAGTGGATAGGCGGTGAGCGATTTCGCCGCGATAAATCCCATCTCCTCATCCATGCCTTCGAAGCGGCCGAGCTTGTTGAAGATGCTATCGTTGGCCCAAAGGAATTCGTCGGCGGTCGCGGGCAGTTGGTTGCGGTACGGGCAGAGCTTGAGCTTGATGGTATCGCAATGGTCATTGAGATAGCGGGCGACGATGCCGTCCTGCATCATCCGACCGAAAGTCACGCCGGGGCCGCCCGGGGTCCATGCGAGTTGGCCTGACAGCGCGTAGTTCGCGGCGACCAGCAGCGCGGCGCTGACGACAACCGCAACGCTGCCCTGCATCAGCCCGGACGCTGTGAGGCGCGGACGGAGCCACGGCAGCAAGACCCATCCGGCAACACACAGTCCGAACAGCACACCGAACGTCGCGCTATGGGTCGCGGCAGCAAAAGCCGTAAAGGCGAATAGGGCGATCTTTTCTGTCAGCGAAAGGTGATTGCCGTAGGCGACGAGCAGGAACAGCGTCAGCACCGCGAGCCCGGCGAAGATGTCGGTGATCAGCATCGACGCCAGCCACGGCAGTGCCGTGCTCAAGACCAGAATGAAGGCGATCCTGGCAAGACGGAGGGGGGCGGCAAGCCCGAGGACCCGCAGGGTGATGTGAAGCACCCACAGCGTCACCACCGACTGGAACGCCAGATTAATCCAGAAATACGAGCTTTCGCCGAAATGGAGATAGAGCCCGTAGACGGTGGAACGGCTGGGGACGAGGTAGCCTTCGTACCAGCGGGCCAGATAGCCGCCCGTGTCGTACTGGAGCAGCGGGTAGCCGTTCCAGATCGCCGGTGCGATCAGCAGGATGGCGACGGCGGCGACTGCGAGGAGCCCGGACATAGCCCAGCGTGAGGCTGCGGGTGCGCCTGCGGGCAAAAGCTGCGTGCGAATGGACGTATCCTCTCTGATCCCAGCGAACAGGATGCTTAAATCCAACCGGTTTCCTAATCGATAAATAGTTGCAACTCTCTCGACCGGTCGGATTGCGGTGGTCGATCCGCGAACCTATGTCCCGTCAATGTTGGTGAATTGGAGTGCATTTGCGGGCGATTCGGGGTTGTTTATCGCCTTTTCAGGCAATTTGCCGGCAAAATTCGTCCATCCGCGATCGCCTCAGGCGGCGGACAGGGACGGCTGAGGTGTGTTATAGGTCTGGTCACTCGGAAAGCATGAGAGCCGCATGGTAGTGCATCACGTCAACCCGCAGAACGCTAAGCTGGCCGCACTCGATCCGATCTGGGATCGTATCCGGACCGAAGCTGAAGATATTGTTCGCCGCGAGCCCGAACTGGCGGCGTTTATTTTCAGCACGGTTTTGCACCATTCCCGCCTTGAAGCGGCGGTTGTGCATCGGGTCGCGGAACGGCTCGACCATTCGGCGCTGTCGGGCGACCTGATCCGGCAGACCTTCGATGAAGCCTTGCGGGAAGACCCCGACATCGGCAACGCGTTTCGTGCGGACCTCGTGGCGGTCTACGATCGCGATCCTGCGACGTCGCGGTTTATCGATCCACTGCTCTACTTCAAGGGTTTCCACGCCATCCAGACCCATCGTCTGGCGCATTGGCTCTACCTGAAGGGCCGCAAGGATTTTGCCTATTATTTGCAAAGCCGTTCGTCCGCGGTGTTTCAGACCGACATCAATCCGGCAGCGAAAATTGGCCGCGGCATTTTCCTCGATCACGCCACCGGCTTTGTCGTCGGCGAAACCGCGGTGATCGAGGACGACGTCTCGATCCTGCACGGCGTGACGCTCGGCGGCACTGGCAAGGAAAACGAGGATCGCCATCCGAAGATTCGCCATGGTGTTCTGATCGGAGCCGGCGCGAAAATCCTTGGCAACATCGAGATCGGGCATTGCGCGCGCATCGCTGCCGGCTCCGTCGTGGTCAAGCCGGTGCCGCACAATGTCACTGTCGCCGGCGTGCCCGCGAAGGTGGTGGGTGAAGCCGGTTGCGCCGAACCGTCGCGCACCATGGACCAGATGCTGCACGCCACAGGGCTTTGACGTCTGGCGGTTTGTCAGGCACGCGAATTCGTATAGACAAGGTGATGACGGTCGGCGGCATCTTGCGATAAAGCGGGCCGGACTTTGTTGTATTGGAGACGCTTGTGAACGTTCAGGAAGTCAGGAAACTCGACGCGTATTTGAAGCGTCTGTTCGGCAATCCGAAAATTCGCGTGGTGCCGCGCCCGAAAAAGGATGACTCCGCCGAAGTTTATATCGGCGAGGAATTCATCGGCGTGTTGTTCGTCGATGATGAGGATGACGATCGCTCGTTTCAGTTCCAGATGGCTATTCTGGAAGACGATCTCGTCGACGACGAGTAGGCGGCCGAGACTGCATTCGGCTATGACTCTTGCGCGTGCGCGTTATTCGTGCGCGCTGCGTAATCGCTCCGTTAAAGTATCTATCGCGACAACGACATCACGCCACTGGTTCAGCCATTGGCGTGGAAAGCGGAACGTGAGGTCCGCACCATTGATGCGTTGCTCGACAAGACATGTGCCGGGCGTTTCGCGATCGCGCGTGCAGCGGGCGACAAACTGTTTGTCGTGTACCTGCGCCAGCAGCAAATCCTCGTGTTCGTAAGGCGTGCCGTCGCGGAAGGCCTGAAGCGTCAGGCCATCCGCGACTGCTGACTGCGTCGGTTCGAGATAGCGCGGGTAAATGGTTTGCAGTCGCGTTTCCGGCGACATCGCGCCGTGATGTTCGGCAATCGATAGGAAAATCCGCTTGATGGCGTCTTGCGCGTCCTCGACCGTATCGGCGTTGACGTGGCGCGGCGTGCCGGGCGGCTCGAGCGACGGATAGTCGAAGCCGAGATCGACGCGTTCCTGCGGACCGGAATGACGCTGGACTTTTTCGCGGATGGCCTTTGCCGGAATATTGAACAGCGTGCCGCCGATGCTGATGGGGAGCGGCATCGCCTGTTCGGGTGTCGTGGGCCGCCAGGTCGGCCATAGCAGGTAGGTAATCAGGGCGACCGCGCTGATGCTGAGCAGGCCCGACAGTAGGGCCATGCCGTAATAGCGGCGTTGCGGCCGACGCCGGCGCGGATTCGAAGACGACGTGAGTGTTGTCATGGACAACCGGGACCTTGTCTCGCGCGATGGTTCGGAAACGCGCTCCGTGCTCGGCCATGGACCGAATCACTTGCCAATATGCCATGGCGATGAGCCGGCGTACGCGCACGCAACAGTGCCGACGTACAAATTTGCGTTTGGAGCGAGCTCGGTTCCGGCTGGGCTGTTAACCCTTTCTTAAGGATAAAGTGGCGGCGGAAGCCCGATCCTGCCAAGCATGAAGCGCCAATTATCGGGAAGGGCGCTCATGTCACCGGATGCATTGAATTCGCTGTTCTCCTTGCTGATCGGGTTCGCGCTCGCCGGTGCGCTGGTCAGCGGCTATCAGGCGTTCGTGCAACGGCCGGCCGGGTTCGGCCTGTTGCAGCAAAAGGCGATGACGCGCTCGTTCGTCGCCGTGCCGTTTCTGGTGTTCGCCGCGCCCTTCATCATCATGCGCAACACGCTACGTGGTCGCCAGGTCGAACATCGCCGCGTTGAATTCGTGATGATGGCGACGGTGCTCTCCGGATTCTGGAGCCTGATGTCGGGCACCTTCGTCGTAATGACGCTGCGCGCGATGGGCGTCTTCGCCTGACCTCACCGGTTCGAAGGGGGCATTTTGCATCGACGGTCCGTTGGCGTAGCATCGCCGGCATCCCGTATTTCAGTAACAGGATAGCTCATGGCGATTTACGAACTCGATGGACAGGGCCCCGAACTCCCCGCCGACGGCGACTGCTTTGTCGCGGAGACGGCCGCGATCGTCGGCAAAATTCGAATGCACAAGGGATCGAGCATCTGGTTCGGAGCCGTCCTGCGCGGCGATAACGAGTGGATCGAACTCGGCGAGAATTCCAACATTCAGGACAACGCCACCTGCCATACCGATCCGGGTTTCCCGCTGACCATTGGCAAGAACTGCACCATCGGTCACAACGTGATCCTGCACGGCTGCACCATCGAGGACGGCGCGCTGATCGGTATGGGTGCGATCGTGATGAATGGCGCACGCATTCGGCGCGGCTGCGTTGTCGGCGCGGGTGCCATCATTACCGAAGGCAAGGAATTTCCGGAGCGCTCGCTGATCATCGGCGCGCCCGCGCGCGTGATCCGCACGCTCGAGCCGGAGCAAGTGGAAGCCATGACGCGCGGCGCCGGTTTCTACGTCGCCAACGGCGCGCGGTTCAAGAAGGGCCTGAAGAAGATTGGTTAATTGCCGTCGTCTCGCGCCGCTTCCGACAAATCTCGTTGCAACACGTCCATCGCAAAAAGGTGCGGCCAGCCTTTGGGGGAAGGCTGGCCGCGCGCGATCCGGTCTTGGACGGGGAGGGGTGGGGGACGACCGGGTCGCGTGTCTCCTAGAGCTAGTGGGCGCTGGCGGTGGCGACTGCGGAGTTCGGTTGGCCAAGCGAGACCCATACGTTGGGATTGGTCTGTGACTGCCGCTTGACGAAGCGGTAGCCGGTCTCGGTCCAGGCGACGACGTCCTCGTTCTGATTGTCGAGGATGAATTCGCCCTTGTTCGACTTCACCGTCAGCACCGCGTGGCCTTCGCCCTTCTTGTCACGCACGACGGTGATCAGCAGCGCTTCGCGCGGCCACCCGGCATCGATCAGCATCTTGCGCTTGAGCAGGACGTAATCCTCGCAATCGCCATAGCCATCGGTCGGCAGCGACCACTTCTCGACAACGCCCCAATGCTCCATGTCGGTCATCGGCTTGATGGTGTCGTTGACCCAGCGATTGACGCGCAGCAGATCCTTCCACGCGGTCTGCGACATCACGATATCGCGGGCTTGCGTTGCGCCGCCCCGGCATTCGCCCGGATTTTCGGCGCAGAATTCGACCCAGCCGATCGGTGAGCGCGTGGTGTCGCCAAGACTGGCATATTGCACGCGGTCGTTTCCGGCGTGCGCGGCTGTCGTCAGTCCGAACAGGATGGCGATGATCGCCAATCCCTTCCCCTGTCCCCGTTTAAACATTGTGGCCCCCGTTTCTTGTTGGGACCACTATTCGCACAAAGGATTTGCAGCGCGGCTAAGTCGCTGAAGTACAATTGAGATGAATGCAGATCAATACTTCTGGAAATTCGATTTTTACTTGAATTGAATTTGTCTCAAATTTTACAGATCAGCATTTGATTCAAATTTTATCGATTAACCGCCGGAAGGCTGCAAATCCGCGGGGGCAGGTAAGCTAAGGGCGATTTCGTTAATGCGACTCTTGGGCGCGAAATGGCGAACGCGCGCCATAGAGCGCGCGTCAACGCATGGAGTAAGGGAGATTTGAGCAGTCCGCGCGTTTACCGGGCGGTGACGCTATCTTCGAGAGTCTCGGCAAGCTGCTCGTGAAGGAATTCGAGCGCGAAGCCATCCTCGAGGTGACGGACCACTCGTGCCTGCACCTGGCCGAGCGATACCAGCGACTTGATCGGCGGACGATACTCGGCGGCCACGGCCGCGCCGGACAGAGACAGATCGATGATCCGACAGGTCATGCGCTGGCCGTCTTCCATCGTCAGGATGGCGATCGGATTGCGGGGGATAACGCGGTCATGCCGACGATCCTCGGGCAGATTGAGGATGTCGCGATTGGCAAGCCAGGTCAGTTGCGCCGCGAGCTTGTCGCGCTTGCGCGGCGTGGCGCCGATGCTCATCGCGAAGCCATTGTCGATGATGCGGGTGATTTTGCCTTCCACACGGCCGACATGGTCGAGATAGGCAATCACGCGGTCGCCGACATTGCCAATACCTGGCGCCAACATCGCCACACCGCCGGGCGACATATTAATCACCTGGCACGGATATTCGCGCCGATCCGGCAGCATATAACGTCCGAGCAGGTGAACCTTCACCCGCTGGAAGCGCCGTCGCTCTTCGGCGACCGGATGCACGGATTGTGTTTGCGCAAAAGCCATACTGGATCGTACCGGTTGGGCCGGGTCATGAGTATGGATAAACCCTACGGTGTACAGGGTTAACGCGGCGTTACATCAGTTCCCCGACCGCAACACCGGCTTCACGCATGATCGGAAAGGTCAGACCAAGCCTTCGTAGACCATCAGCCCGCGTGCTAATGACAGCTTTCTGAGGACCCGCGGCGCAAAGCGCTGCGGCGGATGTCCCATATAACGCCAGGAGGTCAACGCCAGATCGGTCAGAGCGTGGACGCCGTCCACGAACGGGACGATCAGTCCGGTCAGGCTGACCGGCATGTGGGCGCGCGTATTGAACGGCAGTAACAGCAGTTCGAGCGGGACTGCTCGCCCTTCCGCGGTGTGTGCGGTGATGCCGACAACGGCGGCGAGCTTATCGGTGGTGACGGCCTCGAGAATGTCTTCGATCTCGATGCGACTCGCAGGCTGGAACAGGGCCGAAAACCCCTGACCTTTGAGATCCTGGCCCAGCAGCGCGCAGACGCGCGTTCCCGCCACCCGGAACGGGTATCCGGCAGCAGGATCGTAGGACAGCACGAAGATATCGCCGAGCAATTCGCGCACTGGACCGGGCTCCAGCTCGCTGCGATCCGGAGCCGGATTGAGGCCGCGCTTTTCATCCCAATAGGCGAAATATTCCCGGCTTGCTGGATGCTTCATGACCCGAACCTGGCTTGCGGTCGGTCCCGACGGGACAGAGTTGTCTCATTTTCAGGCACCGCAATCCTCTCCTCGTTGTTGCAAGGGATGCTGTGCAGCGTCCATGCCTAGACAGGAGCTCCCCCAGGTCTTTGTGTCGTTAAGGTTAAGTTCACCATGAATTTTAACGCGTCGGTAACCGACGGGCCGTCGAGCCGATGACGGCATCGGCGTTAACGATACATTCACTATCAGCTTGGGGTTCCGCGAAATCGCGGTAGTATCGACCTACTCCAGGACGTGCAGACAATTCCGGGTTTGAACTGTCGCCGGCTTCTCCAAGGGCTCGCGAAGGCAGACACCGGCAGGGTGGTTGCGAACAAAGATCGGCGGTAACGCGGGGAGGGGTGGGGGATCCTCGCGTGACACGACCGGCACAGGCAAAAGGCAGCGTTTCTCAGGCGCTGCCTTTTTCTTTGCGCGTCTATCCGGATCGTGTTCCTTGGCCGTTGATCCTCACCCGCCACGCGGTCAATTGTTCCGCGGGCTTGCGCTGGCCGTCTAAGCCGCCTATTTGGGCCCATCGCTCATGTGAGCCCGGCTTTTTAGGCATCCAACGTTGGACCCCCGCCTTCCTCCCCCCCAGCGCGAACCAATCCTCACGCTTCCCGGCGCGTTGACGGCCTATGTCGCGTTGCTGATCGTGATCCATGCGGTGCGGACGTTACTTCTGCCCCAGGATTGGGATTACTGGGTGCTGGAGGTCTTCAGTTTCATCCCCAAAAGATACGATAGCTCGTTGCTGGCTATTCCCATCGCTGGCGGGGCCGGCGCGAAGGTTTGGACGTTCCTGACCTATTCGTTGCTGCACGCCAATCTGACCCACATCATCTTCAACATCCTGTGGCTGCTGCCGTTCGGCAGCGCGGTCGCCCGGCGGTTCGGGGCGATCCGCTTTTTTGCCTTTATGGCGGTGACGGCGGCGGCGGGGGCGGCCGCCCATCTCCTCACTCACGAACACGCCCTTGCGCCGATGATCGGCGCTTCGGCGTCGGTATCCGGCGCCATGGCCGCGGCGATTCGCTTTGCCTTCGTTCGCGGTGGATTTCTTTCCTTCCGCCGCGGCGATGCCGACGCGGCGGCAACTGTCCCCGCACAACCCTTGTGGCGTGCGCTGCGCGATCCGCGCGTGCTGGGATTTCTGGCGGTCTGGTTCGGCATCAACATCGTTTTCGGCGTCGGCTCGATCGGCATCGGGACCGAGGGCGTGTCGGTCGCCTGGCAGGCGCATATCGGCGGCTTCTTTGCCGGGCTGTTGCTGTTCTCGTTGTTCGATCCTGTCCCGCGCCGTGGCGCGCGGGTTGCGCCGCCGGTATCGGACTGATCCGATCTCGATGCGCGGTTCCCTCGCTTGCGAGGGCGCGTGATTTCATCCATCATCGAGTTGCATTCAGGCGAGGTGCGGGGCGCGGCCTTCGATGGCGCCACCCACCCAATCGCGTGAACAAGACGCGTCTGTTCGTCACATGCGCGTGAACAAAGTTGGCGCTGAAGGGTTGCCTGAAGGCGAAGAAGGTCGAGATCGCGTTGTCTCGTACCGCGCGATCGCTTTTTGGGAGGCGACTATGACCGTGCGCTCTATTCTCGATACCAAGGGTCATCACATCGTTAGCATCGAGCCCGACCTCAAACTGTCGGACGCGGTCAAGCTTCTCGCCGAGCGGCGCATCGGCGCCGTGCTTGTCATCAAGGATCAGCGGATCGAAGGCATTCTGTCGGAGCGTGACATCGTGCGTGTGCTGGGGCAGCGCGGCGCAGGTGTGCTCGATGAGCCGGTGCGCGAGGTCATGACGCGCAAGGTGGTCGGCTGCCGCGAGAAGGACACCGTCGCCGAAATCATGGAGCGCATGACCGCCGGCAAGTTCCGTCACTTGCCGGTGCTGGAGGGCGACAAGATCGTCGGTCTGATTTCAATCGGCGACGTCGTCAAATGGCGCGTCATGGAGTTCGAGCGCGAGCAGGAAGCATTGCAGGATTACATCAAGACCGCCTGAGCAGTTTACTGCTGACATCCTGATTTCAAGGCGGGGCGGTGCCGTCGCGCCGCGCCCTCAGGATTCATCGGCGACGGGGGAGGTCGCGCCCGCCTCGGGTGCGAGGATTTCAATCGCTTCCTGAATCGCCTCGATGGCTCGCTCGGCAGCGCGCGTGCCGTGCGCAATGGCTTCCTCGGCGCGATGGAATTCGAACCAGCCGATCTGGCCGACGCGTGGCGCGATGAGAAGATCAGGGGGATCGCCGGCCAGCCGCGCCCGCGTGATGCGATCCTGCATGATGTTGAAGGCGTCGATCATCACGGTGGAAATGCCGGGGCGACCACCACCGCCGAAGAACTCACGCTTCATCGTGCGCTCTGGCGACGAGAAGAACTTGCCGATGCCGCGTTTCGGCGGCGGCGGCGTTTCCTCGACCATCGGTGGCAGTGGAGTCGGCGCGGTGCCATGCGAGAAGATGGTTGTTGCGTGGCCGAACACGTCGGTGCTGAGATTGGCGGCAATAACGATTTCAGCACCGAGCGCGCGCGCCGTCGACACCGGCACCGGATTGACCAGCGCACCGTCGACCAGCCAGCGATCGCCGACCAAAAATGGCGCGAAGATGCCTGGCAGCGCGAACGACGCGCGCATCGCATCGACCACGCGGCCATGGGTGAGCCAGATTTCGTGACCGGTGCGAACCTCGGTCGCGACCGACGCGAACTTCATCGGCAAATCTTCAATCAACGTTTCGCCGAGCGCGGCTTCAAGTTGCGCGGCCAACTTCTCGCCGCCGATCAGCCCGGAGCCGTTCAACTTGATGTCGAGATAGCCGAAGATATTGCGAGGTTGCAGACCGCGTGCCCATTCTTCAAGTTTATCGAGGTGGCCGGACGCAAAACTGCCGCCGACCACCGCGCCGATCGAGGTGCCGACCACGACGTCGGGCACGATGCCGTGCGCGATCAGAGTGCGCAGGATGCCGATGTGCGCGAATCCGCGTGCCGCACCGCCACCGAGTGCGAGACCAACAATCGGTCGCCGGGTTGGGCCCAGGCCGACCTTGACGCGACCGTTACCGTTCTTCGTTGTTTTTCCCATCGAACTCTCAAGTCTATGCGCCGGGATAGTCCGGATGGGCCGAAAATGCCAGCGATCCGATGCCGCGATTTGCTGATGCGCTTCCGGCTCATGGCTGATGGGGGTTACACGACCATGAGGCTTGAATTCGCCGCGTTTTAAGTCAAAAAGCACCCCGATGATGTTTCTGGGCGGCAGCAGCGGAAAAACCAGAGCGGGCGCGGCATGGGCGTGCGTTCTCGCATGCATGTGGATGCTCGTATGGGCAACGCCCGCCGCAGCACAACTGTTCAGCGACCGTCCGCCGCCCGTTCCACCGGCGTTGGTTCCGGAAGCGGCGCCCTCCGCGCCGGCCATCAGCCTCGCACCGCCGTCAGGTCCGGCATCCGGGCCGCCTCTGCCAGCAGCATTGACGCAACTTCCAGTGGCTGCCGTCGCGCCACCGCCGGCTGTCGCGGTGACGCCCGTCGCGCCGACGCCGAACCATGCGGTGCTGGCGTTGACGGCACGCTATGGCAAGGATTTGCCGGTCATCAATGGCGGTCTGGTCTGGCGTGTCTTCTCCGACAAGCCGGACGAGAGCGGCGCATTCAAACTGATCCGCGAAGACAAAGGCGCGACGCCCAACATCGCTCTGCCGCCGGGCAACTACATCGTGCATGTCGCGCTTGGCCTCGTCACCGCCGCGCGCTCCGTCACGGTGCGTTCCGACACCGATCGCGAATCGTTTCTGTTGCCGGCGGGCGGGCTGCGCATCGAGGGGCGCGTCGGCACATCGAAAATTCCGGCGAACCAGATTTCCTTCAGCGTCCACAAAGGCAGCCAGTTCGACTCCGGCGGCGAAAGCCCGGCGCTGGTACCGAACGCGACACCCGGCGATGTGGTGATCCTGCCCGAGGGCACCTACAACATCATTTCGAACTATGGCGACGCCAATTCGGTGGTGCGTTCCGACATTCGCATCCAGGCCGGCAAACTGACCGATGCGACGATCACGCATCGCGCGGCGGTGATCACGCTCAAGCTGGTCGGCGAGAAGGGCGGCGAGGCGCTGGCGAACACGGCTTGGTCGGTGATCACGCCTGGCGGTGACGTCGTCAAGGAATCGATCGGCGCGTTTCCGCGCGTGATTCTAGCCGAAGGCGAATACCGCGCCATCGCCAAGAACGAAGGCAAGGTGTTCGAACAGTCCTTCAACGTCGTCAACGGCGTCGACCGCGAAGTCGAAGTCATCGCGCGATAGATCGCGCGACGCGATCTGATCAGAATTTCGTCACAATATCCGCCAGCGCCGGTCGCGGGCGATCCTCGTTGGCCTTGTCCGATTTGCCGATGTGGATGAAGCCGGCGAGTTGTTCGTCGGCTTTGAGGCCGAGCCCGGTAAGCACATCGCGATCGTAGGCGAACCAGCCGGTCAGCCAATTGGCGCCGTAACCCAGTGCCGTCGCAGCGGTGACGATGTTCAGTGCGCTTGCGCCGGCGGAGAGCTGCTGCTCCCACGGCGGCACCTTCGGATGCGCCTTCGGCGAACTGACCACCGCGATCACCAGCGGAGCTTCGGTGAGGCTTGCGCGCGCGCGCGCAACGTCTTCAGCCGGCGTGTCCGGATTTCGTTTGGTCAAGACATTCGCGATGATCTCGCCGGCGCGGTCACGCGCTTCGCCCTGGAAAACGATGAAGCGCCACGGCGCCAGCTTGCCGTGATCGGGTACGCGCGCGCCGATAGTCAGGATGGTTTCGAGTTCGCTCGCGGTCGGGGCTGTGCCGTTCATGTCGCGCGGCTTCACCGAGCGGCGGGTTTTCAGAAAATCGATCATGTCGGACATTTATTCAGATTGCTCTTTTTTGAACGTGAGTCAGGTGTCGGCAGCGATTTCGGCCGATCGTCTTGCAACGGATGTAAAGCCTGCGCAGCCCGGCACAAGGCTGGGGCGCGCGACTTCGAGGCAATCTAAACGCTGTGCGCGGAGGCTTCCGCGCGGGCGCGCTTGACGTCCGGCGGCGTCGCTTCCTCGACCAGCGCCGCCAGCGCATCCGCCAGCGGCAACACGGTCTGGCCTTCGTGGCCGAGGCGACGGATCGACACCGAATGGTTTTCGGCTTCTTTCTTGCCGACCACGAGCAGCGCAGGGATCTTGGCGAGCGAATGTTCGCGCACCTTGTAGTTGATCTTCTCGTTGCGCAGATCGAGTTCGACGCGCAGCCCCGCGCGCTTCGCCGCGGCGGCGACCTGCTTCGCGTATTCGTCGCCTTCGGACGTGATCGTGGTGACGATTGCCTGCACCGGCGCGAGCCAGAGCGGGAAGTGGCCGGCGAAGTGCTCGATCAGAATGCCGGTGAAGCGTTCCATCGAACCGCAGATGGCGCGATGGACCATGATCGGGACTTTCTTCGATCCGTCGGCGTCGATGTAGAACGCACCGAACAGGCCGGGCAGGTTGAGGTCGACCTGCGTGGTGCCGCACTGCCAGTCGCGACCGATGGCGTCGCGCAGCACGTATTCGAACTTCGGTCCGTAGAACGCGCCTTCGCCCGGATTGATCGCAGTTTTGATCCGGCCACCCGACTTGCTTTCGATCTCGCGCAGCACGGTCGCCATCACACGCTCGGCGTGATCCCAGCTCTCATCGGTGCCGACGCGTTTCTCCGGCCGCGTCGACAGCTTGACCACGATGTCGCCGAAGCCGAAATCGGAATAGGTCGAGAGGATCAGTTCGTTGATCTTCAGACATTCCTCGGCGAGCTGTTCCTCGGTGCAGAACACATGCGCGTCGTCCTGGGTGAAGCCGCGCACGCGCATCAAACCGTGCATCGCGCCGGACGGTTCGTAGCGATGGACGATGCCGAACTCCGCCATGCGCAACGGCAGGTCGCGGTAGCTTTTCAGGCCGTGCTTGAAGATCTGCACGTGGCCGGGGCAGTTCATCGGCTTGAGCACGAACCAGCGCTTGTCTTCGGCTTCATCGCCGGCGGATTGCGCCGCGAACATATTCTCGCGATACCAATTCCAGTGGCCCGAGGTTTCCCAAAGCACCTTGTCGAGAATCTGCGGCGCGTTGACCTCGTCGTAATCGCCGGCGAGGCGACGACGCATATAGGCCACCAACGACTGGAACAGCGCCCAGCCCTTGGCGTGCCAGAACACCACGCCGGGGCCTTCTTCCTGGAAGTGAAACAGATCCAGTTCGCGTCCGAGCTTGCGGTGATCGCGCTTCTCGGCCTCCTCGATCTGCTTCAGGTAGGCGTCGAGTTCTTCCTGCTTGGCGAAGGCGGTGCCGTAGATACGCGTCAGCATCGGATTGTTGCTGTCGCCACGCCAGTAGGCGCCGGCCACCTTCATCAGCTTGAAGGCGTTGCCGATCTTGCCGGTCGAGGTCATATGCGGACCGCGGCACAGATCGAACCAGTCGCCCTGATAGTAGATCTTGATCGGCTCGTCGCCGGGAATGGCGTCGACCAGTTCGACCTTGAAGGCCTCGCCCTTGTCGCGGAATACCTGCTTGGTCTTTTCGCGATCCCACACGTCCTTGGTAAACGGCTGATCGCGTCCGATGATCTCGCGCATCTTCTTCTCGATGGCGGCGAAGTCATCCAGGGTAAACGGCTCGTTGCGGAAGAAATCGTAGTAGAATCCGTTTTCGATCACCGGGCCGATGGTGACCTGCGTGCCCGGCCACAGCGTCTGCACGGCTTCGGCGAGCACGTGCGCGCAATCGTGGCGGATCAATTCCAGCGCGCGGGGATCGTCGCGGTTGATGAACTCGATGCGCGCGTTCTGCTCGATCGGATCGGCCAAGTCGGTGATGACGCCATCCAGCGCCATGGCGACAGTGCGTTTGGCGAGCGACGGCGAGATGCCCTTGACGATCTCAAGGCCGGTCACGCCCCTGGTGACATCGCGCCGAGCGCCGTCGGGAAAGGTGAGGGTGACGTTCAGGGATTCTGCGGGCTTGAGATTGGCGAGACCAAACTGGAATCCGGAGGCGGGCTTACTCTTGTCGTCTGACATTCTGATCTCCTCTGGCTCACTCCTGCGAACGAGCGCAGGTAAGCGGAAAGCAGCGGTATAGCAGCCACCCGGCGACTTGCAACGTTTGAAAAGCATTGATCCGATCCCATATAGGACCGGCCCGACGCCATCAGGCAGATGCCAAGATTATTGTGGACCCACCACACTTATTTCCATGCAATTGCATTAAAATCGTGATATGAGGATCGGGTGAAAGCCTCCTTCGCCCCCACCGCTTTGCTGCTCGGCAATTTCGTCATCGGCACCTCGATCATGGGGCCGAGCGGCATGTTGAACGAATTGTCCTCCGATCTCGGCGTTTCGATCCGCGACGCGGGATTGTTGATCACCTTTGGCGCAGCGGCCTTATTTATCTGCTCGCCATTGAGCGCATGGCTGACCGGCCGTTTCGATCGGCGCAAATTTCTCGGCAGCCTCGTTCTGTTGCTGGCGCTATGCAATCTGGCGTCGGCGTTCGCGCCTGACTACGCGACGTTGATGGCGATCCGGTTGGTGATGATGGTGGTGGCGGCGCCATTCACCCCGCAAGCCGCCGGGACAGTGAGCCTGATCGTTCCCGTCGAGAAGCGAGGCAGTACGATCGCTTACGTTTTCCTCGGGTGGTCCTTGGCGGCCGCGGCTGGTCTGCCGATGGTCACCATCATCGCCAGCTATGCCGGGTGGCGAACGGCATTTCTGTGCATCGCGGCTCTGTCTTGTATCGGCTTTTTGTTGCTGGTCTGGCGATTGCCGCCGCGCGTGAGCGGCGTCGCGGTCGAGCTCAAGACGTGGGTCTCGCTCGGCCGCAATCCGCTAGTGGTTATGCTGTTGCTGATCACTATTTTGCAGATGTCCGGTCAGTTCGTCGTTTTCACATTCATGGCGCCGCTTCTGACCCGCCTCGCGGATGCGACGCCGGCCGCTATCGCGGTGGTGTTTTCGCTTTACGGCATCTTCGGATTCATCGGCAACGTCGCAGCGACGCAATTGGTCGACCGATGGGGCGGCTATAAGACTTCGCTGGTGTTCGTCACCGTGTTGCTGATCGGCATGTCGGTGTGGGCGCTCGGAGCGGGGACGCTCGCGGCGATGGCGATCGGCGTCAGCATTTGGGGATTGGGCTTTGCATCGAGCAACTCGATGCAGCAAGTCCGGTTGGTTGGAGCGGCGCCGCCGTTTGCCGGCGCGTCGGTGTCTCTCAACACCTCGGTGCTCTATGTCGGTCAGGCTATCGGCTCCGCGATCGGCGGGATGCTGTTCGTGCGCGACATGCTTCACACCGCCGGCTATGTCGCGGCCGCCTTCGTTGTCGTGGCGTTGCTGGTGGTGTTGATGACGCGACGTTTCGAGACGGCTGATGTTTCGAAAGAAACCGCGTGATGCGTTCGCGTGTCAGTCGCAAAGGCGAGTCAACATCGCGCGGAAATTGACGCCGGGAAGTTGCATCGCGTCGCCTTGCAGTTCGACGATGTCGCCGGTCATGGTTCCCTTCAAGGTCAGCGTGACTCTGTCGACGCCGAACAGCGGCTTGAAGCTCGGATCCTGATTGTGTCGCTGGGTCGAGACCTTGACGACGATATCGTCCTTGGCGCCGCTATAGCTGCCGATAAAGGCGAATGCCGAATTGCCGCCGCGGACCTTGCCGTCGATGGCATAAACAACGCCGCAACCCGTTCCATGAACCGTATGGAACTCGA
Source organism: Xanthobacteraceae bacterium (assembly GCA_051954235.1). Lineage (GTDB taxonomy): Bacteria > Pseudomonadota > Alphaproteobacteria > Rhizobiales > Xanthobacteraceae > 62-47. Next base: position 379 of record JBQCHY010000094.1, on the reverse strand, counting down.
CCGAATAGAGTCCGTTGCGCACGCCAACCTGCCGCGGTGATGATGTCAGATTTGATCCTATGACTTGGAAGATCGCGGAACAATGCGGAAGATCAAAAACGTCGTGCTTCGTACCGCAGCCTCGTAGCGGAGGAATCGAAACTCAGGCTCCTGAATCATTGACGCCGCGCCAGCGTCCGTAGCGCCACGGCAGATACCATTTCGCCTCCGGCGGTCGCGTCTGCGGGACATTGTCGATGCCCGATGTTCCCCATGGCTGGCAGCGCAGCAGCCGTGCCAGCGTCATCCAGCCGCCTGCCCACAAGCCGAAGCGGCCGATCGCCTCGTCGGCGTAGACTGAGCAGGTCGGGAGGTGTCGGCAGTTGTAGCCGACCAGTGG
>JBQCHY010000093.1:0-20949 GCA_051954235.1 Xanthobacteraceae bacterium | reverse complement strand
TTGTGGCTTTCTGGATTGCTTCGCTTCGCTCGCAATTGTGCATGTTCATGAATTCGCTGATTGGATGGTCCTTTGGAGGATGATCCGATGCGCGACAACAGTTTTGACCGGACGGTTGAGCGGAACTATTTGCAGAAGTGGCGATATCTGATTCCGGAATACGAGGCGGTGAAGGCCGGGCGGTCTACGGCGTTTCGTCGGGTCGGTGATTTTTACCGGCATCACGGCACTTGCTCGCAGACCTTCCGGAAGTATTACAACCGCTATCTGCAAAGCGGCGACGAAGCCGACCTGTTGCCGCGGCGGCGCGGCCCGGTGTGGCGGGAGCGGCGCGAGCCGGACGGCATCGAGGCGGAGATCGTCGCCTGCCGGTTGCGCGGCATGAACCGCTACGAGATCCATGCCGCCTTGCGCGAGCGGCGCGATCGGGTAGCTTCGCCCTCGACCATCTACCGGGTGCTGCGACGCCATCGGCTGAACCGCCGCACGCCGGCGATGCGCGAGGAGAAACGCCGCATTATCAAGGATACGCTCGGAGAACTCGGCCACATCGATTTGCATCAATTGCCGCGCGACATGTTCCTCGCGCCACCCTCGGCCACGGCCTATGTCATCAGCCTGCTCGACAGTTGCTCGCGGCTGGCCTGGGCCGAGGTGGTGACCTCGAAGAAGGCACTGCCGGTGATGTTCAAGACCCTGAAGATGATCAACACCCTCAACGTCACCTACGGGCTGCAGTTCGCCGAAATCCTCTCCGACAACGGCGCCGAGTTCGCCTCCCGCACCAACCGCGAGGAGCATCCGTTCGAGGCCATGCTGCTCGAACTCGGCATCAAGCACCGCTACACCCGGCCTTACCGGCCGCAGACCAACGGCAAGATCGAACGCTTCTGGCGCACCCTGGACGACGACGTCATCGACGGCGCCACCTTCGACAACCTCGACCACTTCGCCAACGAACTGTTCGAGTATATCGTCTACTACAACACCTTCAGACCCCATCAAGCCCTCGGCGGCAAAACCCCAAAGGACTTCGCCGCCGCAAAATCAAACAACCCTCAATCAGCGAATTAGTGAACTCGCACAGCAATGACGGTTTCGTTTGATCTTGCTTTCTAAAATGAAAGCCGGGTGCCCGGTTTCCGTCACAGTTGAAAATGAATGGTAACCATATCTAAACGCGGGCGTACTAAAGTAGTGCTGTGTCTGCCTGTTTCAGCGAATCCCATTGAGGTCGTGAATGTCCAACGCCGCTTCCGCCTATGCCCGCACGTCGCAAACCACCGCTTCTCCGCGCGATATCGAAGCACAGGCGCTGTTGAAGGCGGCACGGCAACTGCAGGAAGTGCAGGCGAACTGGGCAGGGCCCGACAAGAGCATGCACGATGCGCTGCTGTTCAATCGCCGCCTGTGGTCGATCTTCATGAGCGCCGTGGAAAGCAACGACAGCGAACAGACCATGGAGATTCGTCAGAACATCGCCAACATCGGCGTGTTCGTGCTGAAGCAGACGGTCGAGATGCAAACCAATCCCGATCCGGCGAAACTGAAATCATTGATCGACATTAACTGCAACATCGCCGCCGGTCTGTCCGGCCGCGCCTGACGCGAGCCGCACCACGCCATGGCCGATCTCTGGAACATCATCTCGTCGAACTATGTCACGGCTGGCGGCGCGGTGCCGTCCCATTCGAAATACGTGGCGGTCGATCCGGAGAAGTACGAGGGAAGCTGGAAGGGCAAGTATGCCAACGGCAGCCGGTTCGAGGTGTCGGTGATGAATGTCAACGGCTTCCGCGCCAAGGTGAAATACGTCAACGGCAGCACGACCAAGTATCAGGACGTGCTGATCCGCGACAGTTCGTTCCGGATCGGCGATTCCAAGTTCATGCTGGTCGGGAAGAATGCCGACGGGCAGGATAGTGCGCAGATCGCCACTGTGGTCACCAATCCGGTCACCGGCGTCTCGACGTTGGAAAAGGCTTCCGCGACACGGGGATAGTTTCGCGTCCCCGGCGCGATGCAGTATGCCTCGCGCTGCTTGGTGCGAATGCCATCACCATGCTTTCGGCGTCGTCCCCGCGCAGGCGGGGCCCATAACCCCTGGCCTCGATGAGTATCGTGGGCGAAAGCAACTGCCGCTTGCCGTATCACTTCCGCTGCGGCGGATGGGTCCCCGCCTGCGCGGGGACGACGGCTTGTGTTGTACGGCCTTCTATTCAATAGTCGTCCGAACGGATCGCTCTACGCCGTCCTGTCGGCTGCAGGCTCGCGCAGTTGTTCGCTCTTGAGCAGATCGAGCGCACGGAAATAGGCGCGACGGCGCAGCATCGCTTCATCGGGGAATTGCCGGACCACGATGCTCGTGCGGTTGTCGACTACCTGATACACCATCGACGCGGCATCGCGGTCGAAGACCGTCTGGTGCGAGGTGCCGGCATTGGCGCCGGAGGAATTGTTACTGACGCGCGCGGAAACATCCGCCGCCGTGATCGTCTGGCTGGCGGGGAGTTGCGTGGCGACGGCATCGCGCGCGGCGTCGTTCGCCGGTTGCACGAACGAAACCGCTGCCGGCGCAGTGGCCGGCCTGATGTTGAAATCCATACCCATGGCAGCCTCCTGGCTTCCGGTGAGTCAAATCCCAACCCCTTCCTGCTGGCAACCTTATCCGGCGCTTCTCAACACCGCGTTAGGGAACGCGATGAACGCACGGCTTCGGCAATTGCGATGGTTTGATTCAAATGCGTTGGTGTTATGCGATGCGCATTGTTGGATCAGTGAGCGTCGGCCATCCTTCGAAGCCTGCTTGCGTTCCCACCTCCAACGCGAAAGCCGTCATACTCCGCGTAGGCGGAGTATCCAGTATTCCGGATCGAGACGGATACCCTTCGCGCATGCCCGGATTACTGGATCGTCCGCCTTCGCGGACGATGACGCCTCGTGTCCGGTCAGGCTTCCGAGATGACGTTGTGACGCAAACCTTGATACGTCATCGGCTACAGCGACCTGCTGACCGCGAGCGGCGTGATGTGGCGTGAGCTGGGTGCCGCGCGTTGGCCGTTGGCGGTGTAAGTCTGCGGGATATTGCGGCGCTGCACTTCGGTGTTGACGCCGCGTACTACGCCTTCGGAGACGGCGTGCGCGGTGGCCAGTACCGTGAGGTTCACTTGCAGCATCGCGCGGAACGTTTCGTGCTGGCGTTGCAGCGTCGCCAGCAGATCCGGCGCGACCGCGCGCAGATGCGGCTGGTTCGCTTTCAGCGCGGTGACGAGATTGACGTAGCGCCGCGACAGCGCGGACTTGTCGGCTTCGAGCGCCATGGCGTCGGCGACGCGGCCGGCGCGCACCAGCTCGGTTTCGCGCTCGACCACCGCGAATAGCGCAGCCATCACATCGGCCATCTCGGTGGCAAGCTGTTGCGGATCGATGGCCGACGACATTGCGGCCGGCGCCTGAAGTTGCGGAGAACGATGCATGAAGGGCCTCGAGGTTAGCCGGCGTTGTTGGCCTGTTGCAGGATCAAGGTGCGATAGACGTCCTTGGAAATGCCGATGCCGCCGGCCTGCGCGAACGAGCGGGAATATTGCTCGGTCTGCATCGCGCGCCAGACGCCGGTGCCGGGCGTGTCGCCGAATGGGCCGTCGCCTTTCAGGCCGCTGGTCATCTGCGAGAACATCGTGTTGAGAAACATCGCCTCGAAATCCTGCGCGGTGGATTTCGCCTTGGCCAGTGCTTGCGGCGAAACACGCGCCAGCGCCTGCTCGAACGCGATGTCGCGGGTCGGGTGAGTATTGGCGTGCGCGGCGGGAGCGAAGCCGTTCATCACATCACCTCGATGTCGGCTTCGATGGCGCCGGCGGCCTTGATCGCCTGCAAAATGCCGATCAGGTCGCGCGGGCCGATGCCGAGGCCGTTGAGGCCGTCGACCAGTTGCTGCAACGAGACGCCGTCCTTCACCAGCGCCAGCTTCTTGCCTTCCTCCTGCACGCCGATCGCGGTGTTCGGCGTCACGCGTGTGCGGCCGCGCGACAACGGGTTGGGCTGGCTGACTTGCGGGCTCTCGGAAATCGACACGGTGAGATTGCCTTGCGCCACGGCAACCGTGGCGACGCGGACGTCGCGGCCCATCACGATGATGCCGGAGCGCTCATCGATGATGATCTTGGCGACGGCGTCGGGCTCGACCTGCAACTGTTCGATCTCGGTGAGCAACGCGACGACGTTGCCCTTGAATTCCTTCGGGATCGAGAGCTGCACGGTGGAGGGATCGATCGGCTCAGCGGTTTTCGCGCCGAGGAAGTCGTTCACCGCTGCGGCGATGCGTTTCGCGGTGGTGAAGTCGGCGTTGCGCAGCGCCAGGCGCACGTTTGGCAGCCGGTTCAGCGCGAACTCGATCTCGCGCTCGATGATCGCGCCGTTGACGATGCGGCCGTTGGTCGGCACGCCCTTGGTGACGCTGGCGGCGGCGCCTTCCGCTGAGAAGCCGCCGATGGCGAGCGAGCCCTGCGCCACCGCGTAAACGTTGCCGTCGGCGCCGAGCAGCGGCGTCACCAGTAGCGTGCCGCCTTGCAGGCTTTTCGCGTCGCCGAGCGCGGAGACGGTAACGTCCATCCGCGTACCTTGGGTGCCGAAGGCGGGCAGGTTGCCGGTCACCATGACGGCGGCGACGTTGCCGGTACGGATAGTGGCGCCGCGGATGTTGACGCCCATGCGCTCCAGCATCGCTTGCAGCGATTGCTTGGTGAAGGGGATGTTGTTGAGGGTGTCGCCGGTGCCGTTGAGGCCGACCACGAGGCCGTAACCGATCAGCTGGTTCTGGCGCACGCCTTCGATGTTGGCGAGGTCCTTGATGCGCGAGGTGGCAAGCGCCGCAGTCGAAGGCAACGCCACGCCGAGCGCCAGCAGCGCCATGCTCACCGCATGGACGAAGGCTCGACCGAATCCCGTTTTGCGCACGCCTGGCATCGTTGCTCCCCACTGACGCCGTTGCCGGACACGCCCCATGCTCCCCACGAGGGTATCCCGCCGTTAACCATGCGAACGGTGTGCCAGCTCGTAATTCTCGATAAGCCTTTGAAAAAGCTGATCTGTTATTCGAGGCGGAAGGCGAGCAACGGGGTGTCGTCCAAGGCGAAACTGCCGCCATCGGTAAATTTTGCCGGGTCGTTTACCGACTGTTAACCACGCAGCATCCAGTGTCGGACATGGAGACGATCCTCCGTGAGGCATCATCATGCGCATCTATGGACCCAACGGGACGACCTTAGGCACGCCGGCCGGTGGCGCGCGCCGTAGCGGCAGCAGCGGCTTCGTATTGCCGGACATGGGTGGCGCGACGGAAACGCGACCGGTGACGGCGCCGAAAGCGGCCGCCGGCATCGATGCGCTGCTGGCCTTGCAGGGCATCGAGGATCCGACCGAGCGGCGCAAGCGCTCGGTGCAGCGCGGGCGGGGCGCGCTCGATGCGCTCGACGATCTCAAGATCGGATTGCTGTCGGGCTCGCTCGACAATGCCACCGTGATGCGCTTGCGCGATGCCGCCGCCAACCTCAAGGAAACCTCCGGCGATCCCGGCCTCGATGCCGTGCTGTCGGAAATCGAACTGCGGGTCGAGGTCGAACTGGCGAAGGCCGGCCGGGTCTGAAAATTAACCGTCATGGCCGGATTTATTCCGGCCATCCTTCATGCTTTCAATAGCAGGAAAGACGTGGATGGCCGGGACAAGCCCGGCCATGACGGGAATAGCCTGCTCACCTCACGCCGCGTCCTTCTGGGTGCCGTCGTAGCGCCGCTGCGACGCCTGGACCTCCTTCAGATGCGTTTCCGCCCAATGCCGTAGCGGATCGACGGCTTTCGCCAGCGTCATGCCGAGCGGCGTGATGGAATATTCCACCGTCACCGGCACGGTGGCGATGGCGTGGCGCTTCACCAGCCCGTCGCGCTCCAGACTCTTGAGCGTCTGCGACAGCATCTTCTGCGAAATGCCATCAATGTGGCGGCGTAACGCATTGAATCGCATCGGTTCCTTGCGCAACAGGCCGAGCAGCAGCACCGCCCATTTGTCGCCGACGCGATCCAGAATCAGGCGCGTTGGGCAGTTCGCGTTGTAGGGATTTCCGGGCTTCATCGGCTTCGCTCCATCGTGCGCCGGCGGGGCCGGGTTTCGCCGGGGTGACCAAGTCATCTTAAAGTGCTCTCTTCACACCTGCAATCCATTCGATATCTAGTAACCGCTGGTTACTTAGTTGTTCGGCTTCCCCTTCGCGTCTGCTTTGAACTGTCGCGCATGGAACGGCCGGACCATCGATCGGAGAGAGATGATGAAAATTGCAGTCATCGGCGGAACCGGGCGCGTCGGCTCACGGATTGTTGAAGAACTGTCGCGGCGCGCACACGACGTCACCGTGATCGTGCGGCACCCCGAGAAAGTGCCTACACGTTTTGGCGTCACCGCCGTGCAGGCCGACGTTTTCGATGTCGACGCCTTGGCCAGGGCAGTGGCCGGGCATGACGTCGCGGTCAGCGCCGTGCATTTCACCGCCAGCGATCCGGCGCGGCTGATCGCGGCCGTCAAGCAGGCCCGAATCGGCCGCTATGTTGTCGTTGGCGGGGCCGGCAGCCTTGAGGTCGCGCCCGGCGTGACGTTGGTGTCCACACCTGAATTCCCGGCGGCTTATAAGGCGGAAGCCGAGAAGGGCGGCGTTTTCCTCGATCTGTTGCGCCGCGAAAAGGAACTCGACTGGACCTTCCTGTCGCCATCGGCGCTGTTCGTGGAGGGCGAGCGGACCGGCAAGTTCCGCCTCGGCGGCGACCGCTTGCTGACGGATGCCGCCGGCAAAAGCTGGATTTCCTTCGAGGATTATGCGGTGGCCCTTGCTGACGAAATCGAGCACCCGGCCCATTCGCGTCAACGATTTACCGTCGGCTATTGAAGGCCGGCGGTAAGTTCCCTGGAGATCGTCTGACGGCGTCCCGGGCTTCGCGGCAACGAGGCCCGGGACGATATTGTCTGACACAAGGCGGCGCTATATAAGCGCGGCGCGGCCGGACCCATTCCGGGCGCCTCGCACAAAAAAATGGATTGGCCTTGGAAAAGTTGAAGAATTATCGACCCTCCGAAAAAGAGCCTTTCATGAACGAGCGCCAGCGCGAATATTTTCGCAACAAGCTGCTGGCCTGGAAGGACGAGATTATCAAGGAGTCCAAGATCACGTTGCAGACGCTCCAGGAGGAGAACGTCAATCATCCTGATCTTGCCGACCGCGCCTCGTCCGAAACCGATCGCGCCATCGAGTTGCGCTCGCGTGATCGTCAGCGCAAGCTGATCTCCAAGATCGACGCTGCCCTGCAGCGCATCGAGGACAACACCTACGGCTATTGCGAGGAAACCGGCGAGCCGATCTCGCTGAAGCGCCTCGAGGCGCGGCCGATCGCAACCCTCTCGGTCGAGGCGCAAGAGCGCCACGAGAAGCGCGAGAAGGTCTATCGCGACGAGTAGCGCGCGGCGACTGAGCGAACAGATTGACGACAATGGTATGCCGACACGCTAAGTGTGCGTCGATGACTGTTTAAGAAGGGATCGGTTAGCGGTAGGTAGGAGCCTCAACCGATCTCCAGACGATATTGTCCGAAACTACGTCTCACGATCGCTTGTCTGTACGGGAATGTCGTCAGCTCTGTGGTAGGAGCACAGAGCCGTGTAGGGTCGAAGCTATTTATTTAGCCTGATATTGACCCCGTAAGCTGGGGGATCGGCGTCCAAAATTGACTCCCTATAGGTTGGCTGTTGCACTGCCTGCTTTGTCATGAAGCAGGTGGTCGGGGATGCTGATCATGGAGACGATTGCGCGGATACGGCGCGAACACTTCATCAAGGGCAAGACGATCAAGGAGATCGCTCGTAATCCGAAGGTGCCACAGAACGCAGTCCGGAACGTTCTGAGGTCCGGATAGACCTCGTTTGACTATGAGCGTCACGTGGAGCCGCGATCTAAACTCGGGCGTTGGGCGTCGGGACTGATGAACTGCTGGCGGCGAACGCAGCCAAATCGGCTCGTGAACAACCGGCCTTGATCCGGATATTCGAAGATCTGCGCGGGCACGGCTATGACGGTGGTTACGATGCCGTGCGGCGTTACGCCAGGCGTTGGAGCAAGGAGCGCGGACAATCGGCCGCGGCGGGCTATGTTCGCTAAGCTTTGCACCGGGAGAAGCCTATCAGTTCGACCGGAGTCACGAGATCGTTCTCCTCAACAGCGTGACGGTACTCGTGAAGGTCTCTCATGTTCGGCTGTGTCACAGCCGCATGATGTTCGCACTATCCGCGCGCGACGCGGGGGATGGCGTTCGACGCCCACGATCGGACGTTCGCACTGTTCAAGGGTACTTGCGGTCGCGGCATCTACGACAACATGAAGACGGCGGTGGACGATCTTTGTCGGCAAGAATCGCTCATGGGCAATGGTCGTACGAGGCGAAATTCAAACAGGTCAACAGTCGGCGGATGCATTACGTCGACAAGGCCCCGGCGATGTTATTCCAGCCTGGCACAGCAAATGAGCAGATTGTCCGGACGCAAGACCATGCGTCCGAAGATAGCACTCGCGTCGTGAAGGCGGATCGGCCCATTATCGACCGATCATCGTTTTGAATTTGCGAGAGATTTTTGTTTCTGGATCGTGGTGGCGATATTGGCGAACCCAAGTCGCCGCTTGGTCGCTGCAGCATTTCGAGCCCGTTTGCGGCATTCTTGGTATCGCTATGCTAACCTATTGTAGGTATTGATATTCAACGTAGAGTCGCAAATTTTATCCCAGCTGACGTTTTCGGACTTTCTTAATGGCCCCGTCGATAAAGACCGATGCACGGAGAAGCGCACCGCGCAATCCGAGCGGTGTTACATTCCAGACGCGAGCGCGGACGATCGATCATCTCGGCCGTGGTCAGATCGCGGACGCGCCGACGGCCGTCAGTGAACTTTGGAAGAATGCCTATGATGCATACGCCAAGGACGTAGCGCTCCACGTCTTCGACGGCAGTCCTGAGATCGCATTGGTGGTCGACGACGGTGCTGGGATGTCGCTATCGACATTCCGTGACCGTTGGCTCGTGATCGGCACCGAGTCGAAGATCGAAGACAGCGACGCCGAACCGCAGGATACCTTCGGCCTGGCGAACCGCGTGCGTCAAGGTGAGAAGGGGATCGGTCGGCTCTCGGCCGCATTCCTGGCGCCGATAACGCTCGTCCTATCGAAGACAGTTCGCGATCGTTTCGCGGCGGTACTTGTCGATTGGCGGCTGTTCGAGAATCCCTTTCTCCTGATCGACGACATCCGAATTCCCATCGTCGAGTTCGACGAGGCGACGGACGTCAACAGCGTCATGAAGGGGATGGCGGACATTATCCGGTCGAACTTTGGTATCGCCGCCGCCGAGGCGAAGCGTGACCCTGAATCAAGAGTGGCTCGGCTATATGCTGGTTGGAAACGATTCTCGGATTTCGAACACTCCCAAAACCTCGGTTCGACGCACGATGACGTCCTTGCGTTCTGGTCGCAGCCGCTTCCTATCGAAAGCCGTCACTTCGCCGAATGGCCTGTCTACGCTGGCTTGTCGACGCACGGGACCGCGCTTTACCTGCTGGATGCCCATCACGAGCTGGCGCAGTGGGTGCGACCGGGTCCGAAAGACGATGATGAGCGGCTCGAAGAGCGCGAGCTGCTCATTCGTACTCTGTCGGGGTTCGTCGATCCCTATGCTCGCAAAAAGCCTGACTTTTCGTACGAGGTTTTGCTTCATTTCGGGGATCGATCCCGCCGTATTCTATCGTCCGGAGACGTCTTCGGTTATGACGACTTGATGTCGCTCGAGCATGTGATCGATGGCAAGTTCGATGCGCGGGGTCGTTTCAAGGGTAGGGTCATCGCATTTGGCAAGGATCTCGGTACGCAGGAATTCATGCCACGCCGTCCGCTTCCGCAGAACCGCCGGGATCAGGTCGGTCCATTCAGTTTCAGCATAGGGACCTTCGAACAGGTCTCCGCCAATACGACGCATACCGAGCAGCAGTTCGAACATCTGCAGGAGCAGGCCAGACTATTCGGCGGCCTCGCCGTCTATCGCGACGACTTGCGCGTCATGCCTTACGGCCGGCCCGACAGCGACTTCTTCAGAATCGAAGAGCGTCGATCGCTCCATGCCGGGCGGTTCTTCTTCTCGTACCGCCGTGCGTTCGGTCGCGTCGCCATCTCCCGCACCGCGAATCCGCAATTGAAAGACAAAGCGGGGAGAGAAGGATTGGTCGTTAATCGAGCGCGGAATGAACTTCAGTTTCTGGTCATCGACCTCCTCAAGGATTTCGCTCTGCGCTTTTTCGGAACGGATTCGCCGATCCGGCAGGAATACCTGGAAGAGGTGGTCGCGAGGACGAAAGCGGCGCGTGAAACTACCCAGAAGGTGCGATCCGGACAGCGGACCGAGTTGCGGAAGTTCATTAAGACGAACGAGCCCGCGGTAGCTGCGGCCAGGACGAGAGTCGCCCATTTGAAGTCCAAGCTAAGCGACGTCGTACGTTCCAAGAGAACCGACGAAGTCGCCGTCATCTCGTCCGAAGTCAGGAATTTGAGCCGGCAACTGCAGGAGTACAAGCCACCGGCACCGCCCCGCAAGCTCGGAAACCTCGAAGTCCCGTTCCGCGAATATCGCGATCTGTTCGGCGTGGCGACCGACGAAATGACCGACCTCAGGGCTGAGGTGGCCAAGGCCGAAGCGGCCGTCGGGAAGGACGAGCCCGGCGACGTGGTGAGAGCCAGGGTGAAGGCGAACTCAGACGCGATCGCGTCCTTCTTAGACGAGTCCGAGAAAACGTTCGTCGCGAAGTTCGATCAGCTTAGGAACGAATGGCGGGAGGCCGTTGTCGGCGACAAGCGACGGTTTACGGAAGTCGCCGAACCCTACGTGAAAGGTAAGACGAGCCAGACCGCCTTGGCGTCAGTTCTCGGCTTGGTCGACCAGCGCCGGTCGGAGATCGAATCCGAGTTGCGGTCGAAGTACGCGGCGCTCGTGAAGGCGCTCGATCGCCTGAAGGAGGGTATCGACCTCGAAGAGGCTCTTTCGGTCATCGACGACGATCGTGCAGAGCTGGAAGATCGCCTCAAGGACATCTATCAGGTCGCCCAGCTCGGCATCGCCGTTGAGATCATTGGACACGAACTGGAGACTCTGGACGTCGAGGTCAGGCGCAATCTCGAGAAGTTGCCGGCCGAGGTGAAGTCGTCACGGCCCTACAAGCTTGCCTTCGAAGCCCATTCGGCTCTTACCGAGAAGCTGCGGTTTCTGGCGCCCATGCGAGTCGCAGGTTACCGAAATCGCGAGACAATAACCGGTGCGGAAATAGCGGATTATCTCGAGGAGTTCTTCAAGCGGAGATTCAAGACCGAGGAAATCTCGTTCGAGGTGACCAAAGCATTTAAAGCGATCTCCTTCAGTGATCTGCGATCCCGTATCTATCCGGTCTTTGTTAACCTTTTGAACAACTCGTTGTACTGGCTCCAATTCGTGAAGGACCGGAGGATCCTTCTGGATTTCCAGAGCGGCAAAGCCGTGATCTCTGACTCGGGACAAGGTGTCGATCCGGACGACGTCGGGCGACTATTTCAACTTTTTTTCACGCGGAGAGCGAAGGGGCGGGGACTTGGCCTGTTTCTTTCTCGCGCCAATCTCGCGGTTGCGCGTCACGACATCAGGTACGCGACCGCCGACGACCCGCATCCCCTCAAGGGTGCCAATTTCTTGATCGAATTTCAGGGTGTGAATAAATGAGCGTCGATTACGAAACCGCCATCAGGAAGACGTTCATAGACAGCTTGCGAAGCGTCTTTCTGGTGGATGATTCCTTTCCGACGTTCGCGGACATGTTCGAAGACCGTCAGTCCGTCGAGGAGGACTATGCGGAATGGGAACGTGCCAGAAAGTTGTACTCTGCTTTTCGTGAAAAGCGTCTTCCGTGCGACATCGAGAACTCGTTCAAGTCGGGCGACATCGAGATGGTTGAGCGGCTACGCAAGTGCGACCTGGTCGTCATCGACTTCCATCTGGATCCCGGCAGCGAGGACGGCTCCAAATCGATCGAGATCCTCCGCCGTCTCGCAGACTCCAAACACTTCAACACGGTCGTCGTATACACCAACGCCGATCTCGACGAGGTATGGTTCGATGTTGCATCCAATCTTCGGCCGGATCTCCGCCTGGATCCATTCTTGGATGCGAACGAAAAGGAAGCAGATTGGTGGTACGGTGCCGATAGCTCCAATTTCGCAGAAGTCGACGATGAAAGCCTTGCCCGCTTCCTGATAGGGGGCATTGATCACGTCGAGAAAGCCGCCCGCAAAGTTATCATCGACGACGTTCGTAAGAACGGCGGAAACGGTAGAGGCGATCTCAAGGTGATGGCCGAGATCGTTCTCCGGGCAGCCGCGGACGAAAACCGCCCCGAATCCATGAAGGAGTACGACGAAAAGGATATTCTCGGCCCGCGTTCGCTTCGAGGCAACTTCGGCGAGGGAAATCCGCGATGGCTACAAACGCGAGGATGCTTCATCGCGATCGTTAAGAAGACGGAGAACGAAGACGAGGTCGGAGTCCTCATGAAAGGTCTCACCGAGGCGCTTCTGGATTGGCGGCCCAGCTTTCTACAGATTCTTGTGTCGGAGATTCAGAACGCTTTGGAATCGGACTCGGTCGCTACCAATCCGAAGGCGTTTTCGGACGTTAGGCGTCAGGTCGGTCTGAATCATTATCTCATGGAGCAGTTGATTACGGAGGACGACCCGGAGAGTGCCGTCGAAAATCTCATGGACCGCATCGTGGAAACGATCCGAAACGGAATAGCCGCCGACGGCGACATGAGAGCCTTCGCGACCGGGGTACTCTCAGACGTCCGGGGTAAATTGGGTGCTAAACTCACGACAGGAAACAAGCTGGCGAATGCTGCTGCATTGGCTCATGTCGACCATCGGATGGACGATGTCGACGTGATCTCGTTCCTCAATGCGTTCCTCTCAACTGAGCGGTTCGCGAAATCGAGAATCACGACCGGAACAGTATTCGCCAACGGCGAGCAATTCTGGATGGTGGCCTCGCCCGCTTGCGATCTCACCTCCAGAACCCCGAAGAGCAGGGAGGCCTGGATGAAGGCGATGCATCCCGTGCGGGCGCTCATCGCGATCCGTTTGACCGAAGTGAAAGTTCAGAAAGCCTTGGCAGTCGCGACGGAGGGAAGACACGCATTTCTCGTCCGCGACGAGAAGCCGTTGTCGCTTGCCGTCTTCGATTCTACAACATCGTCGCCGGATGCAGAGATGTTCTTTGCGATCGATGCCGGTAAGGTCACGTCAGCGGGCGGGAAATTCGTGTTCCAAGCAGTGCGCATGAAGCAGTCGGAATCGGTTCCGAAGTTATCGGAAGTGGCCGAGTACGAAGTGGTTGGTCAGTTGCGGCCGAACTACGCCAGCCGCGTGCTTCAGGTCACCGGCGCTCATCTTTCGCGGATCGGAATCGACTTCTTCAACGTCGGAGGTAGGGAAGATGCCTAGAAAAGCGAAGGCCCACCGAAATCCGGCCGCTGCACCATTGATCCGTGTGGAGATGCCCCAGTTTCTCGCAGTCGATTTTTTCAGCGGCGCCGGCGGGACGACCAGAGGCCTGCTCGACGCTGGTGGGTATGTCATCGCTGGTATCGACAAGGATCGTGGTTGCGAACGAACCTACGCTGACAATAACGGCAATACGACGCTGGACCGGAAGCCGCCACACTACTTGTGCAGGGACATCTTCCCGAACTCGACCGCGCATCCCGAGGGCCAACAGGATAAACTGATGAAGGAGCTCGATCTCCTCATCGCCAAATATCGGCGTCTGGCGCCAGGCCGTCCGCTTATGTTCGCGATCTGCGCGCCTTGCCAGCCGTTCACCACACTTGCCCGGAAGGAACTTTCAGAGAAGAGAATCGAGCGTCGCCGCGAAGATAGAAACCTCCTCTCTGAGGCGCTGAAGTTCGTGCGCCGTTTCCGGCCCGACGTCGTTCTCTCGGAAAACGTTTCTGGTATTTCCGACCCGCGGTTCGGGGGGATCTGGGAGGCTTTCCGCAAAGGATTGAGAGCATCCGGATATGCCGTCGGCTCCGACGTCGTGTGTGCGTCGAAGTTCGGCGTGCCCCAGTACCGGAAAAGATCAATCCTCGTTGCGGTCAACCGCAAGAAATCGAAGGGCGAGCCATCGCGCACGGGTTCATTGAGCATCCCAGTCAGCGACGGTTCAAGCGACGAAAAGACCGTCAGGGCGACGATCGCTCACTTCCCGAAGATCGAAGCAGGCGAATTGCATGATTCGATTCCGAACCATCGTGCGCGTACCTTGAGTGACACCAACCTGAAGCGCATCGCGTCGGCCAAGCCGGGCGTCAGCAACAGTTATCTGGCGAATACGCCTTTCGGCGACCTATCCTTGCCCTGCCACCGGCGGGTAAAGAAGAAGCTCAAGACGGCATGCTTCACCGACGTCTATACGCGCATGAGCGGCGACCGGCCATCACCCACGATTACGACGAAATGCCATAGCATCTCAAACGGGCGGTTCGGACATTACGATACCACGCAGAATCGCGGCATCTCGCTGCGCGAAGCCGCGGCATTGCAGTCGTTCAGGGACGACTACGTATTCTATCCGGAAGACGGCGTCTGCACGGTGGCTCGAATGATCGGCAACGCGGTCCCTCCGCGACTGGCGCAATCGTTCGCGGAGTTCAGCATGACACTGCTCGACAAGAGGGCCTTTCCGTTGATCGGCCTGAGCGGCTGACCCGTCGCGACGCCCCGGGAAAGGGAGGACGCTGGTGGTCGGTTATCTAAAGATCGACGGAGACAGGTTCTGTGTCGAATACGCCGACCAACACATTCACGTTTTCTGGAGTCCCGGCGCGCCCGAAGCTGTTGGTTCCGGAAACGATGCTTCTATCCCTGATCGGCTGCCAAGCTACGTTTGCGTCCGGATCGATCCACAAGGATCGGGCGATCGAGCAAGCCGAGAAATTATCGAACGGCGGATTGATCAAGCTTGTCTACTTCAAGCAAGAGACGCTAAATGACGACGATTTCCGCGGGGCGGTCGAGACATTGGCGACGTGGGTGAGCACCTATTTCGGCTGAAGCACCATGGTCGATCATCTGACACGCGAGCAACGATCGCGAAACATGGGCGCCGTGCGGAATCGGAACACGGCGCCAGAGATCCTGGCACGAAAGGCCGCGCATAGCCTAGGGCTTCGTTTTCGTCTGCACCGCTCCGACCTTCCTGGGAGTCCCGATTTCGTGCTTCCGAAATACGCAAGCGCGGTATTCGTTCATGGTTGCTTTTGGCATGGTCACGGCTGCCGACGCTCGAAGTTGCCGCAGTCGAACGTCGAGTTCTGGAAGAACAAGATCAGTAAGAATCGCGATCGAGATCGGAAATCTCGCAGGGAGCTAACTCGATTAGGCTGGCGGGTCATCACGCTCTGGCAATGCGAGCTTCCCGACATTGACAGCGCGGCAGAACTTATTGCGGCAGAGGTGTTCGGGCCGACGAAGCGAAAACGCAGGAAATCTGCTCCGAATTCTCCGCGTAGTGTCGCAGCGCGGCGCCTAAGGTGACCCTCGTGACGAAGGCTTTGCGCAAGTTTTCGCCTGCAGCCGCTTTCAGCCAGCTTTGCCTGCGATGCCCATGAACGCGCGCGATCGGATATTCTCATTGGAAGCGTTCGCTGCCAATCTTATTGCCTCTCGCAGGTGCTCTCGGCCGGGAAGCCCGATGTAGGCTGCACGTTGCAGCAGCAATCGGATATCGTTGAGTCTGGCGTTGCCATGTTCACAGAACCGCGAACGCTGGCAATAGGAGATCGATCTTGTCGGAACGGCATGCGCAGTCGTCAGAATTGCTCGATGTCCTGAAGAAGAGCAGCGCCTTTCGAAAGGACTGGGGGATGCTGGTCGGCGCGTACTTCTTTCACCGAGCGATTAGCGCCGCATCACGTTGTCGCTCCGTTTTGCGGCTACGGTGGATCACCTTCGGGATTGCAATCGTCACGACTTGGGCGATAGGGGTTGGATTCCTGGAAGGTGCCTCTTTGCGTAGATCGAACTACGTTCCGTCCTAAAGTGGATTGGAGGAGTGAATGGTCAGATTTCGCGGGAAGCATTTCGATATACCGATCACGAGGGCCGTTGATTCTGACGATTTGGGATGGCCGTCACAAGACGATCTCGAATCTGAGACCTTGGGCGGAAACCGCGACTACTTCCCGTTGGGACGAATGAATTGGGATGAGGCCCGGATTACGCTGGACGAGGAGCAAGGCATCATGGACGAGATCGCGGCTTCTCAGGATTGGGAAGCCGCATATCGCAAGTGGTCGGAAGAAAACGCAGAGTCAGACGATCCTGCTCTCCTTGGCTTCGACCTTGGGACCAATGCGCTTGCCGCAGCCCTGTCGGCTGCGAGGTGTCTACCCTTTTATAGTTGCAACGGAGGCGCATATGGCGACGGACATCACGACGACTATCCGCTAGTCGCGTTTTTCTGTCCGACCGGAATCTTCCCGTTTGTCCGCGCTGCAGCAGAACGTGCCTCAGCGGGTTTGGAATACAATCATGCGGATGGGCTGACCGTCTTTGCACGAAACGTCGATGCGCTGATCGACATGGCCGCTGCCCTCGTAGAACGAGGCGTAGAAATCGATGCCGTCAAAGGGGTTCCGACGCTGCCCGATGATATCTGACGCCGGTTTTTGAGTCTCCAGCTCGATACCCGCTTGCATCCTCGATGTGTCGTTATGCCGGTCCGCACCGTGGTGAACGATCTCGCCGAAGGGCGGCTCATCGAGCTTTCGATCGAGGAGCTGTTGCGTGGAGGCACGCTGCTTCCGATGTTCGCGAACTATCGCGAGGCGAGCTGTTGGGACCTGCCGAACGCTGGGAGCACTTCGGAGAACAGAAATCCTAACTTAGAATCGAGGCGTTTCAGGGGAGCAGGTCAGCTCTATCTGTAGCGGATAGGCTGTTCGTTCAACTTGTGGCCGTGGATGGCCGTGACTTCGATGCCGTTCGAGCGCATCGCATTGATCACAGATTTACCTCATTGCCCGTCAGGACGAGGTTCCCTGTGATCGCAGCCTTGCCGCCATCCGTGAGCTGGAAGTTGATCCCGGTGGCGACACCCATCGGGCCTGCGGAAGCAAGCGTCATTCCATCCATGGTGACGCCGTCGCGGCGGATGACGCCGATTTGGTAGACGCCAGCGGTCGCATATCCTTTCGCGCCGATGACCTGGTCAATCTTGGCCGCATCGAGATCAAGGCGAAGGCTGCTGGTGCTGCGGCGGGCCATATTGGCCGCAGACCACCGCTGTTCGATTTCCTTTACGGCGACCTTCATGCTCGGCGGGTATTTCTTCGCCGCAGCCTCGGGCGTCTTCGACGAAGAGAAGAAGATCAGATTGATGCTGCCGAGCACCGGACCACCGCCGGGGATGGCGAGCGCGATGGCGCTGATACTGGCCTCTGATCCGCCGACCGACGAGGCGTATCCATCCTCTTTCGTCTGCAACAGGATTTCGTTGATGAACCGACGATCCTTCGCCAGACCTGCGTCCTCCTCGACAAGCGAGGCCGTCAACTCGAGCATCCCGCGACGCAATGGCGGCGTCTATGCGGCCAGGATCGCCTTGCTAAGCGCGCTGCGGACCAAGGATCATCTGCAGCCGACCATCGATCGGTGAACTGAGAATGGGTTAAAGGGATGCGTGCTTTCCCTGACGAGCACCGAGCCGAGCTCGAAGACCCCGAAGTCACTAGACCACGACACTTCATCGAGAAGAGCGAACATAAGCTCGGATTCCTCGAAGGGACGATCGCTCGACGTCGTCACATCGGTAGCCGCAGGGCAATTGCTGATAGAACGGAAACTCCTAAATGATCGCGACGAAGGTTTGTAAGAACCTCGTTCTTCAAGGGTCGGTGTTCATGTCGAGCCAATATAGTGATTAGCTGGCGGTGGTCTCTGTCCTGGATGTGAGCATTGATGAAGTCGTCTTCGCTGAAGCGAGCATAGACATCATTCTCGAAATGATCCCAGTCGTAAAAGAAATTGCCACTTGAGACGAGGTCGGACAGCAGTGGCTCCCAAGACCTGAAGTGAAGCCAGAAAACGTCTGTGTGAGTAGTGAAGATGTCTCGCGGTAGAGGCAGCCTCACGTACACCAAGGTACTGCCGCCCGTGTAGTTATCGTATCCCGAAACCCACAGTAGGCGGCTCACTGTCGCACTCACCGGTGCACGCACCTGATCAGGGCACAGGCGAACAATTGCTTCTAGAGCCTTTCGCGCCCCACACAGAAGGTTATTGGCGAGCACTAACATTATCGTAGACCATCGTAAGAGTTTGATATCTACTAGATGCCAAGTATCTAGGCTCAGGACCCATTAAATTTATTGCGAGAGGGTTGGTGGATTGATTCAATGGCGGTGTCGGGAGGCATCGCCATGGCTGATTTGTTGTTGCTGTCGGAGGCGCAGATGCGCCGGATCGATCGGTATTTTCCGTTATCGTATGGGATTGCGAGAGTTGACGATCGACGGGTGATCAGCGGCATCGTTTTCGTTATCAGGAATGATCTGTGCCGGCGTGATGTGCCGCCGGGCTATGGTCCGCACAAGACAATCTATAACCGGTTCGTACGCTGGAGCCGGCTCGGCGTCTTCAACAAGATCTTCGCCGAACTGGCGCGCAAAGGTGGCAAGCCATCCCGGCTGATGATCGACGCAATCCATCTGAAGGCGCATCGGACCGCTGCCAGCCTTTTAAAAAAAAGGGCCTGTTCCCCGACGTATCGGGCGGACGAAGGGCGGCCTGAACTCGAAACTGCATGCTGTCTGCGATGGTCGGGGACGTCCCGTCGTCATGCTGCTCAGCGAAGGCCAGATGAGCGATTACAAAGGCGCGGCCTTGATGCTCGCTACGCTGCCACCCGCGATGCAGTTGCTCGGTGACAAAGGCTATGACGCCGACTGGTTCCGTCAGACCTTCGCCGCGCGCGGGATCACGGCAATGCATCCAATCGAAGTCAAACCGAAAAGCGCCGATCGAACATGATCCGGTGCTCTATCGTCAGCGGCACAAGATCGAGAGTATGTTCGGCAGGCTCAAGGACTGGCGGCGCATCCACACCCGCTACGATCGATGCGCCCACACCTTCATGTCTGCAATCTGCATCGCAGCCAGCGTTATCTTCTGGCTCTGAACAATGAGTCTTGACCCTAGCTCGCGCTAATACCTTTTGTTGCGCCATCAAAATGAAAGCATATCCCCGCCGCTTCCAGCGTACTTCTTAGTTTGGTCAACGTGCCATCATATGCGATTGAACGCCCCTGTTCGTACCTGGCGATCGAATGTTTCGACACGCCGGATTTGCTCGCGAGTTCATCCTGGCTCCAGCCAACCCACGCGCGTGCTGCTCTTAGCTGTGCTGGCGAAATGTCGGCGCCGTTAACCATAATTCGCTCTTTTTGAGACAAACCACGACCTCTGTGGTATAGTTAACTTAACGTTAAGCATCGCTGCGGCGTCGAACTCTCCGCCGCCACTCGCCTCAGAGCAGAATGCCAGAGCGTTTATACCACTGAATCCTTGATAAGGGATTTTAGGTCGGAAGGCCGCGACTTACGCGTGAAGGACTCGTATTGGGTCCTTTGTCGCCAGCAACTCAACCAAATCACCACTGGAAATGCGGGGGCGTAATATGACCTCGACGGAGCATCGTGCATCGCTTTCATCGGCATCGGATTTCTCACCAGTCTCGCCGCTTATTTGGTGGCGCACCCGAAAGCCGACGATTCTCCTGACACGAAGCATCGGCAAAATTCGCGAGGCACTGCTCGAAACTGACATTAATGGAGATCCAGACTGGTTTCGCGCAATCCTGGGCAATGCCCCTGTCGCCATCCGCATCGCGGTCGAACAACTGAAAGCGAACAGGATCACGGCGATTGAAATTGATTTCGCTCTATCAGCCGTTCTGGCCTGCGCTCTTGAAGGCGAACCGACATCGGCGATTGTGATTTCGTCGACACTACGTCGCCGCGCAAAATGCGATCCCCCCTGTAAAATTCTCAGCCTGCTCTGGCTTGCTACGAACTTTAAATCTCGTGAGGGAGCCGTCGTTCTGAAGGCATTACGCGGACGACAGTAACGCCCACCAGCACCGAACTAACTGTACGGGCGCCCCGTTGGGAGGCTTACGGGCTTCGATAACAATCACATCGTACGCCAACGCGTGGATGACTGCCGGCACGCCGTTCACCGCCGACGCTTCGAGAGCGACCGGCCCGCTCATTGACGCCGATCCAACGGCCTTGGAATCGAGGATGTGTGAGATGGCGAGATTTCGCTGCCCCACCTGCAATCAGCAAGGCATGTTCCAATATGAGGTCGGATCTCACAAATGCCCGTACTGCGGCTCCTCAGAGGTCCAGGTTGCAATTGGCATCAATGAAATGCCTGACGGGATTCTAGATGAACTTTTCCAATCGGTGAACCGGAGCGAACCAAAAAGCCCTTCAACGAAGGAGGATCGCTGAAATGCGCCTCTGGATTCTATCCGACCTCCATATCGAACCAACCCGAGGATGGGACCTACCCGCTGAGCACTCACGACCGGCATATGACGTTCTGATCATCGCCGGAGATCTCAGCACCCGTGCGGAGCGAGGCGTTCGTTGGTTGTCAATCGGTGTTGAACTTTGACCCCGTATCGGCGTCCAATTTTGACCCCTTCGCGCGACGCGGTTTGAGGGTAGCGCTCGTCTCGTCGGAGCTGGCCGGGATTGCGGAGACGAGGCGAGCGCGGGTGGCGTGATCGTCG
>JBQCHY010000092.1:0-28570 GCA_051954235.1 Xanthobacteraceae bacterium | reverse complement strand
CTTCAGCAATCCGGGCGCGCTGGAGAAGCTCTACGCCGCCGCGCGCTCCGGCAAGCCGAGCAAGCAGTTCGCCGTGCTCAACGCGCGCTTCCACGAGCAGGAAGCCTACATCGTCGCCGAGGCCGGCGTGCCGGGCGCGATCACGATCGCGACCAACATGGCGGGCCGCGGCACCGACATCAAGCTCGGCGGCAACGCCGACATGCGCATCGCGCAGGAGACCGCCGACATCGCCGATCCGGAGGCGAAGCAGGCGAAAATCGCCGAGATCCGCGCCGAGGTCGAGCGCTTCCGCGAGATCGTGCTCAAGGCCGAGGAGACGATCGAGCTCGAGCCCGCCAAGGGCAGCAAGCCGGCCAAGACCATCACCAAGCCGGGCGGCCTCTACATCGTCGGCACCGAGCGCCACGAGTCGCGGCGCATCGACAACCAGCTGCGCGGCCGCTCCGGCCGGCAAGGCGATCCGGGCGGCTCGAAATTCTTCGTCTCGCTCGAAGACGACCTCATGCGCATCTTCGGCTCGGAGCGCATGGACGGCATGCTGCAGCGCCTCGGCCTCATGGAGGGCGAGGCGATCATCCATCGCTGGATCAACAAGGCGCTGGAGAAGGCGCAGCAGAAGGTCGAGGCGCGCAACTTCGACATCCGCAAGAACTTGCTGAAATACGACGACGTGCAGAACGACCAGCGCAAAGTGATTTTCGATCAGCGCGTCGATCTGATGCAGAACGACAGCGTCGCCGAAACCGTCGCCGACATGCGCCGCGCGTTTGTCGAGGACGTCGTCACCAAGCACATCCCCGAGCACGTCTATGCCGAGCAGTGGGACGTCGCCGGCCTGAAGGAAGACCTCACGCGCGTGCTGGACCTGAATCTGCCGGTCGACGAGTGGGCCAAGGAAGAAGGCATCGCCGACGAGGAAATCCTGTCGCGCGTCGAGCAGCGGGTCGACGAGCACATGGCCGCCAAGGTCGCCCAGTGGGGCCCCGAGGTGATGCGCTATGTCGAGAAGACCATCCTGTTGCAGACGCTGGATCACCTGTGGCGCGAGCATCTGGTGATGCTCGATCATCTGCGGCAGGTGATCGGTTTGCGTGGCTACGGCCAGCGCGATCCGTTGCAGGAGTACAAGTCGGAAGCTTTCAGCCTGTTCGAGGCGATGATCGCGCATCTGCGCGAGGCGGTGACGGCGCAACTGATGCGCGTCGAGATCGTGCCGCCGGACGAGCGGCCCGAACTGCCACAGATGGAGGCGCACAAGCTCAATCCGAATACCGGCGAGGACGACATGGCGTTCGCCAACGTCTCGCTGGCGCCGGCCGCCAACGCCGACAAGGCCAGCCGCGACCCGAACAACCCCGAGACCTGGGGCAAGGTCGGCCGCAACGAGGATTGCCCCTGCGGCTCCGGCAAGAAATTCAAGCACTGCCACGGCCGGTTTGCGTAAAGGCCTCTTGGTTTAGCTGGACGCGCCACACCAAAACCGTCGTCCCCGCGTAGGCGGGGACCCATAACCCCTGGCGGTTGTGGTGAGCACGACGGCCCATTGCTCGTCAAAGACCACGAGCGCTCCCCGTATCATCAACGACACGGAGTCTGGGTCCCCGCCTGCGCGGGGACGACGTTGAGGTATGTAGTCCGCTACGGCGCGCGCGTGATGCCGCCGTTAAAACGCAGTCCCTGCGCGCGGTCGTCGGTCCGGCGTTTCGGTTTCGCGCGGCAGCGGGCCGATGCGCAGCATGGTGATGCGGTTGCGCTCGCGGCGCAGGACGCGGAAGCGGAAGCCGTGGAAGGTGAAGCCCTGGCCGCGCTCCGGAATAGAGCGCGCTTCGTGAATCACGAGACCGGCGACAGTGGTGGCTTCCTCGTCGGGCAGGTGCCAGTCCATCGCGCGGTTGAGGTCGCGGATTGGCACCGAGCCGTCCACCACCACCGAACCGTCGGGCTGCACGCGCACGCCCGCCACCGCCTCGTCGTGCTCGTCGGAGATGTCGCCGACGATTTCCTCCAAAATATCTTCCAGCGTCACCATGCCTTCGACTTCGCCGTATTCGTCGACCACCAGCGCGAAGTGGGTCTTGCGGCGGCGGAAGGCTTTGAGTTGCTCCGATACCGGCCGCATCTCCGGCACGAACCACGGCGGCAGCGCGATGGCGCTGGCATCGATCTTCGAGGTGTCGCCGTCGGAGGTGCGGATGGCGCGCAACAGATCCTTGGCGTGCAGCACGCCGATGATGTTTTCCGGCTTGTCGCGCCACAGCGGAATGCGGGTGTATTCGCTGGCGAGTACCTCGCGCACCAGATCTTCCGGCGGCAGGTCGGCGTTGACCATCACCATCGCGGTGCGATGGACCATGACGTCGGCCACGGTGAGATCGCCGAAGCGAAAGACGTTCTGGATGTATTCGGCTTCGCCGCTTTCGATGCCGCCGTGCTCGGCGGATTCACCCACAAGCCCCTCGAGCTCTGCGCCGGTCAGCACCTCGTGATGCGAGACTTCCTTGACGCGCAGCGCGCTCAGGATGGTGCGCGCCGCGTTGTTGAGCAGCCAGTTGAGCGGATAGAACAGCAGATAGGACGCGTGGAGCGGATAGACGATCCACTGCGACACCGGCTCCGGCTTGCGGATCGCCAGCGTCTTCGGCACCTGCTCGCCGATCACGATGTGCAGCGACGAGAAGATCAGGAAGCCGGCCATGAACGAGGTGAAGTGCAGCGCCGATTCCGACAGGCCGAGCGGCAGCAGCAGCGGCGCCAGCAGCGCGGCGACGGTCGGCTCGCCGACCCAGCCGAGACCGAGCGACGCCATGGTGATGCCGAGCTGGCAGCAGGCGAGATAGGCTTCGACATTGCCCATGATGTCGCGCAGCTTGCGCGCGCCGAAGCGCTTCTGCTCCACCATGGTCTTGACGCGATAGCCGCGGCTTTTCACCAGCGCGAATTCGGCCGCGACGAAAAATGCGTTGGCGGCGAGCAGCAGCGCGGCGATCAGAACATTCAGGATGACCGAATTCATGATGTCTCCGCCGCGACGTCGCGGTTACGCGCGCGCGTCGTTCAGCTTGCGCGCGAGAAAATCGCGCACCAGCGCCGGTTCGACGTCGTTGGAAATCACCGCCTGCCCGATGGCGCGCATCAGGATGAAGGTGAGGCGGCCG
Source organism: Xanthobacteraceae bacterium (assembly GCA_051954235.1). Lineage (GTDB taxonomy): Bacteria > Pseudomonadota > Alphaproteobacteria > Rhizobiales > Xanthobacteraceae > 62-47. The sequence goes on along the minus strand of JBQCHY010000092.1, from coordinate 25,412 downwards.
CGCTTCACTTTCTTATCCTGCGCCATCAGCTCCATCAGCGCGTCGGCGTCCGCAAGTCCCTCCTGCGCGAAGCCGGCGATGTCCTGCAAGCGCGTCGGCAGGCCGACGTCGACGAGGTGACGCTGGATGCGCGTCGCGTCGTCCTGCGCGATCATGCCGAGCTGAGCCGACAATTGCGCCGCCAGCACCATGCCGACGGAAACGCCTTCGCCGTGAAACAGCCGGTCGGAAAATCCGGTGGCGGCTTCCAGCGCGTGGCCGAAGGTGTGGCCGAGATTGAGCAGCGCGCGTTCGCCATTCTCGCGTTCGTCGCGCGCGACGATGGCCGCCTTGGCGCGGCACGAGGTGGCGATGGCGTGTTCGCGCGCCGCGCCGCCGGAGAAAATCTCGGCGTGATGCGCTTCGAGCCAGGCGAAGAAGGCGGCGTCGCCGAGCAGGCCGTATTTCGCAACTTCCGCGTACCCGGCGCGGAACTGGCGCGGCGACAGCGTGTCGAGGATCGCGGTGTCGGCGATCACCAACACCGGCTGATGGAATGCGCCGATCAGGTTCTTGCCCTGCGGCGAGTTGATGCCGGTCTTGCCGCCGACGGAGGAATCGACCTGTGCCAAGAGTGAAGTCGGCACCTGTACGAAATCGACGCCGCGCCGCACCGCCGCCGCGGCAAAGCCCGCGAGATCGCCGACCACGCCGCCGCCGAGCGCGATCACCAGATCGTTGCGTTCGATCTTGGCGCTGATCAATCCCTCGCACACCTGCTGGAAGCCGGCATAGGTTTTCGAGCCTTCGCCTTCGTCGACGATAATGCGCGAACTCGCGATGCCGGCTTTCGCCAATGAGGCTTCGGTTTGCTCCAGCCAGTGCTTCGCGACGGTGCGGTCGGTGACGATGGCGGTGCGCGCGCCGGGGCGTAGCGCAGCGATGCGTTCGCCGAGCGAAGCGAGTTGGTCGCGGCCGATCACGATGTCATAGGCGCGGTCGCCCAGCGCGACCTCAACCACGGTCGGTCCGGTGGTGGTGAGCGACACGGTCATGGAGTCTGATCCTGCTGTAAGGGAGGGGCGGCGGCACGAAGCCGGCCGTGAAGCGCCGCGACGCATTCCTCGACGATCTTCTCGTGCGGGACTTCGCGCGAGGCGATGGTGATGTCTGCCAGTTGATAATTCGGACTGCGTTCCGCGATCAGCTTTTCAATGGTCGCGGCCGGATCGGCGGTTTGCAGCAGCGGGCGGTCGGAACGGCGTTTCACGCGGCGCAGGATGGTGTCGGCATCGGCATTGAGCCAGATCGATACCGCGCCGTCACGCACACGCTGGCGGGTTTCCTCGCGCTGGAACGCGCCGCCGCCGGTGGCCAGCACGCTGGCGCCGCCGCTTAGCAGCCTCGCGATGACGCGCGCTTCGCCGTCGCGGAAATACGGCTCGCCGTGGGTGGCGAAGATTTCCGGAATGGTCATGCCGGCGTGGGCCGCTTCGATTTCGACGTCGGCGTCGCGGAACGGCAGATGCAGCCGCGCCGCCAGTCGCCGCCCGATAGTGGATTTGCCGGCGCCCATCATGCCGACGAGCACGATGGCGCGCGCGCCGAGGGCTGCGACGATCTCGCTCTCCTCGATGCCGCGATGGCTGGGTTGCAGGGCAATCTCTGTCATATCGGGTCCGTTGGCCACCCAAGGGGCGGATATTGGCCCCTCTATACTACCCCCGTGGAGCGACTCGCCAGAGGCGGTTGCCCGGAGCGGCGTAAGATATGGTAGGGATTATTGGATTCGCCGCCGCGCCGGGTTGGGTTCCGCGCGGTTGAAGTCTTGCCGTTCGAGATCCGTTGATGCCGAGCCTGCTGCGATTTCTCTCCGTCGTCGCGATCATCGCAGGGCTGGTCTATGGCGCGATCTTCGCGCTGGCCAATTTCGTCAACCCATCGCCGCGCCAGATGACGGTGACGATCCATTCCGACAAGTTTCTCAAGGATTGAGCGGTAGGGTTTGAATCATGAACGCGGTTCGAACCACCCGACGAAGCGGTCTTCACCTCTCCCATGGGGAGAGGTCGGATCGCGTTAGCGATCCGGGTGAGGGGGGCGGGCCGACGATGGTTCGTAACCCCTCACCCCAACCCTCTCCCCATGGGAGAGGGAGCACGCTGCCGTTGCGGAGGCGTTGAGACATGTCCTCCGGCCCACCCTCCGATTCCCGCCTGATCGATCTGTTCCTCGATATGCTCGCGGCCGAGCAGGGCGCGGGGGAGAATACGCTGTCGGCCTATCGCCGCGACCTTGAAGACCTCGCCGCGTTTCTCAAGCGCGCCGGGCAGGGCTTTGCAGATGCTTCGACACAGACACTGCGCGATTATCTCGCCGATCTCGATGTGCGCGGCTTCAAGTCGTCCAGCGTGGCACGGCGGCTGTCGTCGATGCGGCATCTGTTTCGCTTCCTGCTCAACGAGCGGATTCGCGCCGACGATCCGGCCGCGATCCTCTCCGGCCCCAAGCGCGGACGGCCACTGCCGAAAGTGCTGTCGATTGCCGATGTCGATCGCCTGCTGACGCGGGCGCGGGAGTCGATGCAAGCCTCAGGGCTGTCCGACGCGCAAAAAGTGCGCGCGGCGCGACTGCATTGCCTCTTGGAAGTGCTTTACGCCACCGGCCTGCGCGTCTCCGAACTGGTGTCGCTGCCGCTGTCGGCGGCGCGGCGCGATGCGCGGATGATCGTGGTGCGCGGCAAGGGCGACAAGGAACGGCTGGTGCCGCTGAACGATTCGGCACGACAGGCGATGGCGGATTATCTCGCTGCGATAGCTTCGGTTCAGGATGCCAAGGACGAGCTGAAACCGGCGGCGAAAGCGCCGAAACCGTCGAAATGGCTGTTTCCGTCGTTCGGCGAGAGCGGCCACCTGACGCGGCAGCATTTTGCCCGCGACCTGAAAGACCTTGCGGTCGCGGTCGGGCTGCCGGCGCGGGTCATCAGCCCCCATGTGGTCCGTCACGCCTTCGCCAGTCATCTGCTGCACAACGGCGCGGATCTCCGCATCGTCCAGACCCTGCTCGGCCACACCGACATTTCGACCACGCAGATCTACACCCATGTGGTCGAGGAGCGGCTGAAAAGCCTGGTCCGCGACCTCCATCCACTGGCGGAAGGCTAGCCGGATCACCACCTTGCACAGGGCCGGTTTGAGGGGCGACGACGTGCCTTGCCCTTTTTGAACCGGTGAATAAAAAATCAACGCGTTGATTCGAATAGGCTTTTTCTATCGGTGCCATGCGCGTGCGCTTGACTTGGCAGGCCATTTGACTTGAAAAGCCTGCGTGGCTGTTTCCGGGGGCCTCCAGCGGCTCCTTTTCGTCTCCCCCGATGTGAATGATCGATCCGCATGCGCAGTTATCTCGACTTCGAAAAGCCTGTCGCCGAACTCGACGCCAAGATCGATGAGTTGCGGGCGCTGGCCGCCAGCGGCAGCGACATCGCCGACGAGATCGCGCGGGTCGAGGGCCGGGCCGGGCAGGCGCTCGGCGAACTCTATGGCGCGCTGACGCCGTGGCAGAAGACGCAGGTGGCGCGGCATCCGCAGCGGCCGCACTGTATGGATTACATCAACGCGCTGATCACCGAATTCACGCCGCTCGCGGGCGACCGCAAGTTCGCCGAGGACGAGGCGCTGGTCGGCGGCTTCGGTCGCTTCCGGGGCGAAAGCGTCTGCATTCTCGGCCAGGAGAAGGGCGCGACCACCGAAAGCCGGCTCAAGCACAATTTCGGCATGGCCCGGCCCGAGGGCTATCGCAAGGCGGTGCGGCTGATGGAGATGGCCGACCGCTTCGGCCTGCCGGTGCTGTCGCTGGTGGACACGGCGGGCGCCTATCCCGGCATCGGCGCCGAGGAACGCGGCCAGGCCGAGGCCATCGCCCGTTCCACCGAGGCGTGCTTGACGCTCAAGGTGCCCAATGTCGCCGTCGTCATCGGCGAGGGCGGGTCCGGCGGGGCCATTGCCATCGCCACCGCCAACAAGGTTCTGATGCTGGAACACGCCATCTACAGCGTGATTTCGCCGGAGGCGGCGTCGTCGATCCTGTGGCGCGATTCCAGCAAGGCGCAGGAAGCCGCCACCAACATGAAGATCACGGCGCAGGATCTGATGCGGTTCGGCATCATCGACAGCGTCATCAAGGAACCGGTCGGCGGCGCGCATCGCGATCCGCAGGCAATGATCAATTTCACCGGTGATGCCATCGCGAGGGCCTTGAACGATCTGCGCAGCCTCGACGGCGACGCGCTGAAGCGTCAGCGGCGGCAGAAGTTCCTCGATATCGGCCGCAAGCTCGGCTGATCGGGGGCAGCAATCCGGCCCTAATTCGGCCGCGACTGTGGCGTTTAAGCTCTGTTCACCACGGCCGCAGGGAACCGTGCGCCGGCACGCCGCGCAGGTTGCGGGCAAGTGACCTTTAACGCTAATATTTTATTCAATGGCTGGGGGCCTGACGTGTCGATTGTGGGGGGCGGATTTGCCCATCCGTTGCGGAGCTTGGCTGTGAATTTTGGGGTGCGAAGCCGCGTGCTCGCCACGGCGATGGTGCTCGGCGCCGGCGCGCTGTTGGCCGGCTGCAACAGCGACGGTGTGTCGCTCGCCAACAATGCCAAGGCCAACAAGCCGGTCCCGCCGAAACTCGTCGCTGAAATCCAGAAGAAGGACATGGATCTGCAATCGCCGATCCTGATCCGCCTGTTCAAGCAGGAAGCCGAACTGGAAGTCTGGAAGCAGACCCGTTCCGGCGAATTCGCGCTGTTAGAGACCTATCCGATCTGCCGCTGGTCGGGCGATCTCGGCCCTAAGATCCGCGAAGGCGATCGTCAGGCACCGGAAGGCTTCTACTCGATCACGCCGGGCCAGATGAATCCGCAGTCGGCCTACTACCTGTCGTTCAACATGGGGTATCCCAACGCGTTCGACAAAGCGCTCGGCCGCACCGGCTCGCAACTGATGGTGCACGGCGACTGCTCGTCGCGCGGCTGCTACGCCATGACCGACGAACAGATTTCCGACATCTACGCCTTGGGACGTGAATCGTTCTTCGGCGGCCAGCGCGCGTTCCAGGTGCAGGCCTATCCGTTCCGGATGACGCCGGTGAACATGGCCAAGCACCGCAACAATCCGAACATGCCGTTCTGGAAGATGATCAAGGTCGGCTACGATCACTTCGAGGTCACGCACCGCGAGCCGAAGGTCGACTTCTGCGAGAAGAAGTATGTGTTCGATGCTGTCCCGCTGCCGGGATCGAGCCAGCCGCCGACGTTCAACGCCGCGGGCGCATGCCCGGCCTACACCGTCGATGCGGCGGTGGCCGACGCGGTGAAGGCGAAGGAGCGCGCCGACGACGCCAAGGTTGCCGAACTGGTCGCCAAGGGCACACCGGTCGCACGCATGAACACCGGCATCGACGGCGGCATGAACAAGATTTTCGCCGCGCATGTTCCGGGCGGGGCTGCGACCGGCCTGTCGGATGAAGGATCGCCCAGCGTCTCGCTGGCGTCGGCCAAGTTGCCGGGCACCATTCCCTCGCACGTCAATCCGCCGCGCGCGCTCGAACCGGAGACGCCGCCCGCCGTGGCGGAGACGCCTGCGCCTGCCACGCGGATGGCGATCGCCGCGCCAGAGCAGTCGTTGCCGCAATCGTCGTCGCCCGGCAATTTCTTCTCGTCGCTCGCCCGCAAGGTCGGCATCGGCGGTTCGGACAATACCGCGTCGACCGCGCCCGCCGCGCGTCCGCCGGAGCCTGCGAAGCCGAAGGTCGAAACCGCCAAGCGGAACGATCCGCACACCGCGAGCCGTGCACCGAAGCACGTCGCGCCGAAGGCCGCCGCGAAGTCGACCGCCAAGAGCGACACGACCCGCAAGCAGGCCAACGCCGTCTCCTCAGGCGCGCAGCCGGCCGCGCCGTCGAATGGTTTCGACAGCCGTTTCTCGGCGATGCGCTAGATTACTTCAGATATTGATGGAAGGTGCTGCCGCGAAGCCGTGCCTGCTCCCTCTCCCATAGGGAGAGGGTTGGGGTGAGGGGTTGCAGCCTCGATGGCGAAGAATCCCCCTCACCCGGAGCCTTCGGCTCCGACCTCTCCCCGGTGGGGAGAGGTGAGGTCCCGCTCCGCAGTCCTTATCGACGGGTTCGCACCAGGATTCTTCGTTCAGGCCACTTCCGACGGTGCGTGAACTTTGAGCGCCAGCGCGTGAATGCCGCCGGCGAGTTCCTCCGACAATGTCTGATGAATCATGCGGTGGCGCTCGACGCGGCTCTTTCCATCGAAGGCCGGCGACACGATATAGACTCGGAAATGCGTTTCGCCGCCGGGACGATGCCCGGCATGGCCCGCGTGCAGATGCGATTCATCGACGACGTCGAGGCCGGTGGGGGTGAAGGCCGCCGTCAGTTTCGCAGCGATCTGGTCCTGGACGCTCATATGCCGACGATCCGGTGTTGGTTACTCACAGTCGGGGCATAGCTCTAATAGCGATCGCGGGTCAATCGACGCGCGGTCGATCACATTCTTTTCAAATGCGGCGAACGACGACGCCACTAATCGACGTAATCGCGATGTCAAGACTTGAAGCCTGAGCGGTTGCAGTTCAAAAGGCCATCATGCCCATCGATTCATCCAAATTCTTCGACAGCATTCGCATCAAGCCGACCAAGGCGGCGGGCGCGAAGCGTCAGGTGCGCGAGGAAGCCGTCACCTGCGAGTGGGCCGGCTGCGAGAACCGCGGCTCGCATCGCGCGCCGAAGGGGCGTGGGCAGGAGAAGGAGTACTTTCACTTCTGTCTCAACCACGTTCGCGAATACAACCAGTCGTATAATTTCTTCCAGGGCATGAATGCCGACGCCGTGGCGCGCTATCAGAAGGATGCGCTGACCGGCCATCGCCCGACCTGGAAGATGGGCGCCAACGGTGCCAAGGGCAAAGGCAAGACCGGCGAGGTCGATCTCGACACCGCCAACGATCCGTTCCACGTCTTCAGCGAACTCAACGGCCGCGGCAAATGGCGGCCTGGTCCCGGCGGCACGGCCTCCGAGCCGAAGCCGGAAGCGCGAAAAGTGTTCAACGCCGAACGCAAGGCGTTGCAGGTGATGGGACTCGGCACCGACGCGACGCTGGAAGTGGTCAAGGCCAAGTACAAGGCGCTGGTCAAGCAGCACCACCCCGACGCCAACGGCGGCGACCGCTCCACCGAAGATCGCCTGATCGAGATCATCAAGGCGTATAATTATCTCAAGACGGTGGTCCGGAGCTGAGATCGCGCCTCGCTTAGTGTCGTCATAGATGTCGTCATGGCCGGGCTCCGTCCCGGCCATCCACGTCTTTCACGACACGATGCCTCGAAGACGTGGATGCCCGTGACAAGCACGGGCATGACGGAGGAGAGAACGTGCGTCGCCAAAATGCTACGCCGCCTGCGCCTCGCGCATTTGCTCCGCCATCACCGATGCGATCAATGCGCCGAACTCGATGAAGTGATGCGCGCGCGGCGAGCTGCGCCGCCATGCGAGGCCAATGACGCGGTTGGGTTGCGGGTCTGCAAAGCGCATCAGGTGAATGTCGCTGCGGCGGCATTCCAGCTTGATGCTCATTTCCGGCAATAGCGTCATGCCGAGGCCGTTCGAGACCATCTGCACGATGGTCGAGAGGTTCGATGCGCCGAAGGTGTCGATGTTGTCGGCACGGCGCAGGTTGCAGAACGCCAAGGCCTGATCGCGCAGGCAATGGCCTTCCTCGAGCAACAGCAGCCGATCCTGCTCCAGCAATTCCGGCGTCGCGTGGATGCGATGGGTGAGTTGCCGCGAACTCGGCATCGCCAACAGGAAACGGTCGTCGAACAGCGCGCGCGTCTCGATGTCGGGCGCGTCAACCGGCAGCGCCAGCAGCAGCAGGTCGAGCCCGCCGTCGCTCAGTTCGCGGACCAGATGCTGGGTCTGCGTCTCACGCAGATGCAGGTCGAGATCGGGATGGCGGTCGCGGATCACCGGCAGCAGCACCGGCAGCACATAGGGCGCGATCGACGGGATGACGCCGAGACGCAGCGGCCCGGCCAGCGTGTCGCCCTGGGCGCGGGCGACATCGACGATGTCTCGCGCGTCGGCCAGCACGCGGGCGGCGCGCTCCGCGATGTCGCGTCCGGCCTTGGTCAGCATCACCCGACCACGGCTGCGCTCGATCAGTTTGACGCCGAGGGTCCTCTCCAACTCCTGAATCTGCATCGACAACGCAGGCTGGGTCACCGCGCAGCGCTCGGCGGCGCGGCCGAAGTGGCGCGTCCGCGCGACGGCGTCGAAATAGCGCAGTTGTTTCAACGACAACATGGCGCAGCTCGACCTTTCATCAGTTTTTCTTATCAAGAATTATTCTTAATACGATTAGACCTGATAGGCAACGAGACTTAAGGTTACCTCCGGAGCACGGCTGCGGCTTCCTCGCGCCGTCGGAACAGCGACAAGAAAAATCCCGAACAGGATCGGAGAACACCATGGACGCAAAGACTGACGACAAGGGCGCCGGCAAGTGCCCGTTCACCGGAGGCGCACGCGGACCGAACAATCGCGACTGGTTTCCGAACCTGCTCGACCTTCAGGTCCTTCATGGCCATTCCGACCTGTCCGACCCGATGGGCGAAGCGTTCGATTACGCCGCCGAGTTCAAGACGCTCGATCTCAACGCGGTGATGACCGACCTCAAAGCGCTGATGACCGACTCGCAGGATTGGTGGCCGGCCGACTTCGGCCATTACGGTGGCCTGATGGTCCGCATGGCGTGGCACAGCGCGGGCACCTACCGCACCACCGACGGTCGCGGCGGTGCCGGCGGCGGCCAGCAGCGGTTCGCGCCGCTGAATTCGTGGCCGGACAACGTGCTGCTCGATCGCGCGCGCCGTCTGCTGTGGCCGATCAAGCAGAAATACGGCCGCAAGATTTCCTGGGCCGACCTCTACGTGCTCGCCGGCAACGCGGCGCTGGAATCGATGGGCTTCAAGACCTTCGGTTATGCCGGCGGCCGCGCCGACGAGTGGGAGCCGCGTGAATTGTTCTGGGGTCCGGAAGGCACCTGGCTCGGCGACGAGCGCTACAGCGGCGAGCGCGAACTCGCGGAGCCGCTGGCCGCCGTGCAGATGGGCCTGATCTACGTCAATCCGGAAGGCCCGAACGGCAATCCGGACCCGGTCGCTGCCGCCAAGGACATCCGCGAGACGTTCTTCCGCATGGCGATGAACGACGAGGAAACCGTGGCGCTGATCGCTGGGGGTCACACCTTCGGCAAAACCCATGGTGCGGGCGATGCGTCGCTGGTCGGCCCGGCGCCGGACGGCGCGGCGATCGAGGATCAAGGCCTTGGCTGGAAGAGCAAGTTCGGCACCGGCAAGGGCGGCGATGCCATCGGCAGCGGCCTTGAAGTGACCTGGACGCAGACGCCGACGAAGTGGGACAACAACTTCTTCGACACCCTGTTCAAGTACGAATGGGAGCTGGAAAAGAGCCCGGCCGGCGCCAACCAGTGGCGCGCCAAGAACGCGCCTGCGATCACCCCGGACGCTCACGACAAGTCGAAGGTGCATGTGCCGACCATGCTGACCACCGACCTGTCGCTGCGGTTCGATCCGGCTTACGGCAAGATCTCGAAGCGCTTCCACGAGAATCCGGACCAGTTCGCGGATGCCTTCGCGCGCGCCTGGTTCAAGCTGACCCATCGCGACATGGGGCCGCGCCAGCGCTACCTCGGTGCGATGGTGCCGAGCGAAGTGCTGATCTGGCAGGACCCGATTCCGGCGGTCGATCACAAGCTGGTCGACGACAAGGATATCGCGGACCTGAAGGCGAAGGTTCTCGCGTCGGGCCTCACCGTGCCGCAACTGGTCTCGACGGCGTGGGCTTCGGCCTCGACGTTCCGTGGCTCGGACAAGCGCGGCGGCGCCAATGGTGCCCGTATTCGCTTGGCTCCGCAGAAGGACTGGGAGGTCAACCAGCCGAAGCAATTGGCCACCGTGCTGGCCAAGCTGGAAGCCATCCAGAAGGACTTCAATGGCGCGGCCACGGGCGGCAAGAAAATCTCGCTCGCCGACCTGATCGTGCTGGCCGGTGCCGCGGCGGTGGAGAAAGCCGCCAAGGACGGCGGCGTCGACATCAAGGTGCCGTTCACGCCGGGCCGCATGGATGCGACGCAGGAGCAGACCGACGTCGAGTCGTTCGCCCCGCTCGAGCCGCGCGCCGATGCGTTCCGCAACTACATCAACAGCAAGAAGCTGCAGTTCATGGGTCCCGAAGAATCCATGGTGGATCGCGCGGAGCTTCTCAACCTGACGGCGCCCGAACTGACGGTGCTGATCGGCGGCCTGCGCGTGCTCGGCGCCAATGCCGGCGAGTCCAGGCACGGCGTCTTCACCCCGCAGGTCGGCAAGCTGACGAATGATTTCTTTGTCAGCCTGCTGACGATGGACACCGAGTGGCAGCCGACCGGCGACAACCTCTACGAGGGCCGCGATCGCAAGACCAAGGCGGCGAAGTGGACCGCCACCCGCGTCGACCTGATCTTCGGGTCGCACTCGCAGCTTCGCGCCTTGGCCGAGGTCTATGCCTGTAGCGATTCCAAGGCGAAGTTCGCCAAGGACTTCGTGGCCGCCTGGACCAAGGTGATGGACGCGGATCGGTTCGATCTGGCTGGTCGCCACTGAAGGTAAAAGCGCGTTCTAGCGACGCTTTTACGCAACTTGGAATGCCGCAGCGGCCCACCGCTGCGGCATTTTCGTTTTTGAGACTTTCTGTCTTTGGTGAAATCGACCCGGACAATACCTCACCTCTCCCCCATAGCCCGTCGAAGACGGGCGTGAACGCCCTCTCGGGGGAGAGGTCGGAGCCGTAGGCTCCGGGTGAGGGGAGCGATCATCATTGATGCTGTAACCCCTCACCCCGACCCTCTCCCAATGGGAGAGGGAGTGTGCATCGTTTCATAGCTATTGTTTCCATCAAAACTGAAACATAAGCGGGGCTGTCGCGCGGATGCGAGGTGCCCAAAATCGCGGCTCAGCATCCAGTTCAGCGCAGGGCAGCCTTTCAAAAACCGTCACAAGGGCCTATCTTGATGATTGTACAGTGGAACCTTGATTGCGCTGCGGGCTTCTGCCAGCCCCGACACTCTGCTAGGTTCCGGATCAAACCCAACCGCAGCCAATGCCACTATCATCTGGTTTCGGGAGTGCCCGCAACCACGGAGGACCGATGACCGCCGCCATCACCAAAGCGCAACAATCCGGGCCCGCGCCCACCGGCATCCCTGATATGAAAGTCTCGGTGCGGCAGGTTTTCGGTATCGACAGCGACCTCGAAGTGCCCGCCTTCTCCGAGACCGATCCGCATGTGCCGGATGTCGATCCCGATTATCGCTTCGACCGTCCGACCACGATGGCCATTCTCGCCGGCTTCGCCCACAATCGCCGCGTCATGGTCACCGGCTATCACGGCACCGGTAAATCGACCCACATCGAGCAGGTGGCGGCGCGGCTGAACTGGCCGTGCGTGCGCGTCAACCTCGACAGCCACATCAGCCGCATCGATCTGGTCGGCAAGGATTCCATCGTCATCAAGGACGGCAAGCAGGTCACCGAATTCCGCGACGGCATCCTGCCGTGGGCGCTTCAGCATAACGTCGCGCTGGTGTTCGACGAATACGACGCCGGCCGCCCGGACGTGATGTTCGTGATCCAGCGCGTGCTGGAAGTCTCCGGCCGTCTGACGCTGCTGGATCAGAACAAGGTGATCCGCCCGCATCCCTCGTTCCGGCTGTTCGCCACCGCCAACACCGTCGGCCTCGGCGATACCTCGGGCCTCTATCACGGCACCCAGCAGATCAACCAGGGTCAGATGGACCGCTGGTCGATCGTCTCGACGCTGAACTACCTGCCGCATGACAACGAGGTCGAGATCGTGCTGGCGAAAGCGCATCACTATCGCACGGCGGAAGGCCGCGACACCGTCAACAAGATGGTGCGGCTCGCGGACCTCACCCGTAACGCCTTCGCCAACGGCGACCTTTCGACGGTGATGAGCCCGCGCACGGTGATCACCTGGGCCGAGAACACGCAGATCTTCGGCGATCAGGCGTTCGCGTTCCGCCTGACCTTCCTCAACAAGTGCGACGAGTTGGAGCGTCCGCTGGTGGCCGAATTCTATCAGCGCTGCTTCAATGTCGAACTGGCGGAATCGGCGCTCAACGTGGCGCTGAGCTGATTTCTACCCCTCTCCCCTTGCGGGAGAGGGTGGCTTCGCGAAGCGAAGACGGGTGAGGGGCTTTTGTTTTCGTCGTCCCCGCGAAGGCGGGGACCCAGACTCCCCGAAGCGGGGAGTGGGGGATGGAGTTGAGGCAGGCGAGGACAAGCGTCGGGATTAAAATCACCGCCAGGGGTTCTGGGTCCCCGCCTTCGCGGGGACGACCTGCGGAAAGACTGCGATGAGCACACCACCGAGCAACAAATTCCGTACCGGTGCGAAGGAAGCGCCTGCCGAGCCGTTCAAGCGGGCGGTGAGTTCATGCCTGCGCGCCATCGCGAAAAAGCCGGAGCTTGAGGTGACGTTCGCGTCCGAGCGCCCCGGCCTCGCGCCCGGCAAGGCGCGGCTGCCGGAGCCCGCGCGTAAACTTTCCAAGCGCGACGCCGCCATCGTGCGTGGCCATGCCGATTCCATCGCGCTGAAGCTCGCCTGTCACGATCCAAAGGTGCATCGCAAGCTGATGCCGGGCAATCCGCAGGCGCGCGGCGTGTTCGAGGCGATGGAGCAGGCCCGCGTCGAGGCGATCGGCGCGCGGCGCATGTCGGGCGTGGCGAAGAACCTCACCGCGATGCTCGACGATCATTTTCATCGCGGCAAGTTCGACGAGATCACCGACCGCGCCGACGCGCCGCTGGCGGATGCGCTGGCAATGCTGGTGCGCGAGCGCCTCACCGGCCTCGCGCCGCCGGAGGCCGCGCGCAAGGTGGTCGACCTGTGGCGGCCGGTGCTGGAAGACAAGATCGGCGCGCGGCTCGACCGGCTCGGCAAGCTGACCGAGGATCAGGCCCGGTTCGGCGACGCGGTGCACGATCTGCTGCACGATCTCGAACTCGGCGACGACCGCGATGCGGATGCCGAGGAAGACGAGAACCAGGACGAGAACAAGGAAGGCGAGAACGACCAGTCCGGCTCCGACGGCTCACCGGATTCTGACGCCGCGCAGGAAATGAGTGCGGAGCAGGCGGAAGCGACCACCGACGAGATGTCCGACGCCGCGATGGAAAGCGCGCAGGCCTCCGCCAGCGACAGTTTCGACGACGAAGAACTCGGCGACGACGAAACGCCGGGCGAAGCCACGCGGCCGCAGGGGCGCGGCGGCAACGAGCCGCGCGGCCCCGAATACCATGCCTTCGCGCCGAAGTTCGACGAGGTGGTGGCGGCGGAAGACCTCTGCGACCACGACGAACTGGAGCGGCTGCGCAGCTATCTCGACAAGCAGCTCGCGCATTTGCAGGGCATCGTGGCGCGGCTCGCCAACCGGCTGCAACGCCGCTTGATGGCGCAGCAGAACCGCGCCTGGGAGTTCGATCTCGAGGAAGGCATTCTGGATCCGGCGCGGCTGTCGCGCGTCGTCACCGATCCGCATCAGCCGCTGTCGTTCATGCGCGAGAAGGACGCGACCTTCCGCGATACCGTCGTCACCTTGCTGCTCGACAATTCCGGCTCGATGCGCGGACGCCCCATTACGGTGGCCGCGACCTGCGCCGACATTCTCGCGCGCACGCTGGAGCGTTGCGGCGTCAAGGTGGAAATCCTCGGCTTCACCACGCGGGCGTGGAAGGGCGGGCAATCGCGCGAGGCGTGGCTCGCCGCCGGCAAGCCGGTCAATCCGGGCCGCCTCAACGATCTGCGCCACATCATCTACAAATCCGCCGACGCCCCATGGCGTCGTGCGAGAAAAAATCTCGGCCTGATGATGCGCGAGGGGCTGCTGAAGGAAAACATCGACGGCGAGGCGCTGGATTGGGCGCACAAGCGGCTGCTCGGCCGCTCCGAACAGCGCAAGATTTTGATGATGATTTCCGACGGCGCTCCGGTCGACGACTCGACCCTGTCGGTCAACGCCGGCAATTATCTCGAGCGGCACCTGCGCCACATCATCGAGGAGATCGAGACGCGCTCGCCGGTCGAATTGATCGCCATCGGCATCGGTCATGATGTGACGCGCTACTATCGCCGCGCGGTGACCATCGTGGACGCCGAAGAACTCGGCGGCGCCATCACCGAAAAACTCGCAGAACTGTTCAGCGAGACTCACGAGGCTCCCGCGCCCTCGCACGGACGCGGTGCTCGCCGTCGGCTGCATTCGTAGCGTGCAACACGAAAATCGTCATGCTCCGCGAAGGCGGAGCATCCAGTATTCCGTGGGAAGTCAGACCTTCCGCGCGCCTGCAAGGAGTACTGGATCGTCCGCCTTCGCGGACGATGACGCTTCGTTTCGGAGCAGGCTCTCGGGATGATACTGTCGCGCATGAATATGCATTCCCTCCCCCCTTGTGGGGGAGGGTCAGGGAGGGGGGTGAGCCGCGAGGATCAGTGCCCGCGAATACCCCCACCCCTAACCCCTCCCCACAAGGGGGAGGGGAACAGACCGCGTGCGTGGCTCCGTTTTATCATCGCTATCGCCGCCGCGTTGCTCTTCGCCACCACACCGGTATCCGCGCAAACGCTCAAGCTCACTGCCGACAACCATCCAACGTCGATCGAGGTCTCCGCGCGGCCGTTAGCTGGCTTCGATCTGCGGGACCGTTCGCGCGTGCAGTTCGGGCAGCTGCGATTTCGCTCCGGTCTCGTGCTGACCTCGCCCTATAGCCGCTTCGGCGGGCTGTCGAGTTTGCGGCTCGATGCCGGCGGCGAACGCTTTGTCGCCTCCAGCGACAGGGGCCGCTGGTTCACCGGCCGCATCGTCTATCGCGGCAAGGAAATGACGGGACTCGCCGATGTCGAGACCGCGCCGATGCTGGGCGGTGATGGCCGCACGCTGGCGTCGCACGGCTGGTTCGACACCGAGTCGATGGCGCGCGACGGCACCTGGATCTATGTCGGCATCGAACGCGTCAATCGCATCGTGCGCTTCGACTTCGGCCGCCAGGGTTTGCGCGCCCGCGCCGAGACGGTGCTGGCGCCCGCCGACATTCGCAAGCTGCCTTTCAATTCCGGGCTCGAGGCGCTGGTGGCGGTGCCGAAGGGCCTGCCGCTCGCCGGCTCCCTGATCGCGATCTCGGAGCGCGGCCTCGATGCGGCGGGCAACATCAAGGCGTATCTGATCGGCGGGCCGTCGCCGGGCATCTTCGCCGTGCGTCGCACCGGGACGTTCGACATCAGCGATGCTGCATTGCTGCCGGGCGGCGACCTGTTGCTGCTGGAGCGCAGGTTCGCGTGGCTCGGCGGCATCGGCATCCGCATTCGCCGGATTGCCGCGGCGTCGATCCTTCCAGGCGCGACGGTCGACGGTCCGTCGATCTTCGATGCCGATCTCGGCCAGGAGATCGACAATTTCGAAGGGCTCGACGTCCACGTCACCCCTGAGGGCGACACCGTGCTGACGCTGGTGTCCGACGATAACTTCTCGGCAATCCAGCGCACCTTACTGGTGCAGTTCACCCTGATGGAATGACCCGCTTCGGCTGGCACTTGCGCCGACGGTGGCTTATCTATCGCGAAGCGTCTTTTTGTTCGAGCATGATCTTGTCCGGAAACCGGCTCCCACCCTCGGATCGAGGTCCGAGGGCATGCTTTTCGGGATCATGCTCTCAACCCACGTCATCGCAGGCCGCATGCTCATGAATTCCGTTTCCCGCAACGTTTCTGCTGTCATCGATCCGGTGAAACTCGATCGTCTCGCCGAAGTCGCCGTCAAGGTCGGCTTGCAGCTTCAGCCGGGGCAGGACGTGTTCCTCACCGCGCCGGCGAGCGCGCTGCCGCTGGTGCGCCGCATCGCCGAACACGCCTACAAGGCCGGCGCGGGACTGGTAACGCCGCTGTTGTCGGACGAGGAGATGACGCTGGCGCGCTATCGCTTCGCGCGCGAGGACAGTTTTGACCGCGCGCCGAACTGGCTCTACGAGGGTGTGGCGAAAGCCTTCGACAACAACACCGCGCGGCTCGCCATCGTCGGCGACGATCCGATGCTGCTGTCCGGCGAGGATGCCGCCAAGGTGGCGCGTGCCAGCAAGGCCAATTCCATGGCCTATCAGCCGGCGCTGTCGCGGATCACCGGTTTCGACGTCAACTGGAACATCGTCGCTTATCCCGGCGCGTCGTGGGCCAAGCTGGTGTTTCCGAACGACGACGAGGAGACGGCGGTGGCGAAACTCGCGGACGCCATCTTCAAGGCGTCACGCGTCGACAACGCCGATCCGATCGCCGCGTGGACGGCGCACAACGCCGCGCTGAAGACCCGCACCGACTGGCTCAACGGCCAGCGCTTCCATGCGCTGCATTACAGTGGCCCCGGCACAGACCTCACGATTGGATTGGCGGACGGTCACGAATGGGTCGGCGGCGCGTCGACGGCGAAGAACGGCATCGTCTGCAATCCGAACATCCCGACCGAGGAAGTCTTCACCACGCCGCACGCGCAGCGCGTCGAGGGCCGGGTGCGCAGCACCAAGCCGCTGTCCTATCAGGGCACTCTGATCGAGGACATCGCGGTGCGGTTCGAGGGCGGCCGCATTGTCGAGGCCACCGCCTCGCGTGGCGCCGAGGTGCTGAACAAGGTGCTCGATACCGACGAGGGCGCGCGGCGGCTCGGCGAGGTGGCGCTGGTGCCGCATTCCTCCCCGATTTCGGCCAGCAACATCCTGTTCTACAACACGCTGTTCGACGAAAACGCCTCCTGCCACATCGCGCTCGGCCAGTGCTATTCGAAGTGCTTCGTCGGCGGCGACAAGCTGACGCCCGAGCAGATCGCGGCGCAGGGCGGCAACAAGAGCTTCATCCATATCGACTGGATGATCGGCTCCGATCAGATCGACATCGACGGCGTCCACCCCGACGGCCGCCGCGTCCCGGTGTTCCGCAAGGGCGAGTGGGCGGCCTGACGCCGCAGCCGGCGGGCGGTCGCTGCCTTACCTCTCCCCATCGGGGAGAGGGGAGAGGTCGGAGCCGCAGGCTCCGGGTGAGGGGATTCTTCGCTACCGAGGCTGTAACCCCTCACCCCAACCTCTCCCCATAGCCCGTCGAAGACGGGCGTGAACGCCCTGACGGGGAGAGGGAGCAAGCATCGTTTCGGGGGAGGCGCTTCGGTCAATTGGAACTCCCAAGCCCTCCCCAAAAACCGGAATTTAATCCGCGCTTAACCAAAATCCGCCTTAATAAAGCTCTGGTCGTGCTGTCGGATCACGGGGCCGGGAGCGTTGGGTTTGCGGCCGTTGGGGTCCTTCAGAGGGCCAGCAGGCTAGGCGAAGCCGGCGGAATTTGCTAAGCAGAAGCTTGGTTCGGGGTCCGATTGGAACCAGACTGGAATCGGGGCATATGAAAGATCGGAACGGCAGGCAAGCCTCGCCCGCGCATGTGCGACGAGGGCTTTCCCGGCAGGACCGTGCGGGTGAAATCCCGACGCGGCGATCGTCGGTGCCACGTCACGAGTCCGTCGAAAAAGCCTTCGCTGAGCAGCCGAAGCCGCGCCGGCTTTCGTCCCAGCACACCTCTTCTTCGCAGCACGCCCCGTCGCAGCACCTTTCCTCGCAGCATGTTGCGCCGGAGCACGCCGCTCCAAGGCAAGTCGCGCAAAAACATGCCGCGCCAAAACAAGTCCGATCCCACAAAGCTCCGTCGCAGCACGCCGCGATGCCTCAGGTGCGCGTTGCTCGTGGCCCGGCGCGGCAGGCGCCGCGCAAAGCTCCTGCGCGAAAATTTTCAGCGAAGGGCGTCGCAGCCAGCGCGTTCGTCGGCGTTGCGCTGGCGTTCTTCGGCTTTGCGCTCGTCAATCAATCCGACGCCGACGCCAACGTTGCCAGCACCGAGACCGTCGCCGTCGCCAACGAGGCGCCGCGCGCCGACAAGGCTGCGGGCACCTATGCCGCCGTGCTCGATCCGAGCTATTCGCTCGGTGCCAAGCCTTCAACCTTCTCCGGCGCCGCGCCGCGCGGTGCGCGCCTGCAACTCGCCAGCCTGACCGTTCCGGAAGCGCCGCCTGTGGCAGCAGTCGAGCCGATGCTGGCTGCCCCGCAGCCGCAAGCTGCCGCTGCGCCGCTGCCGTTGCCGCGCCCCGAGGTGCCGCTTGCCGTTGCCAACGTGCCGCTGCCGATGCCGCGCCCGGCGGCCGCCACGCAGCAAGCTGCCAATACCAACGGTCCGTCGCCGGCCGAAATCGCTCAACCCAATAAGTCCGTGGCGCTCGCTAATCCGCCAGCCGAAGAGGATTCGATCTTCAAGAAGCTGTTCGGCGCGTTCCAGGGCAAGGGCACGACGTTAGCCTTCGCCTCGCCTGACGGCGGCGTGTTGAGCGACGGCAGCAGCATCGTGCCGGGCAAGTACGACCGCTATACCGCCGTCTATGATATTTCCGCCAAGACCGTCTACATGCCGGACGGCCGCAAGTTGGAAGCCCATTCCGGCCTCGGTAACCGGCTCGACGATCCGCGCTTCGTGCACGAGCGGATGCGCGGCGCGACCCCGCCACACCTTTACGACCTGACCTGGCGCGAAAAGCTGTTTCACGGCGTCCGCGCCATCCGCCTGACGCCGGTGGGCGGCAATGGCAGCATCTACGGCCGCACCGGACTGCTGGCGCACACCTACATGCTCGGCCCCAACGGCGACTCCAACGGCTGCGTCTCGTTCAAGGACTACAACGCCTTCACCAAGGCGTTCGAGAGCGGCCAGATCAAGCGCCTCGCCGTCGTCGCCAAGCTCTGAGTTAATCCCTCAAATTCCGTCTCGCGAGTTCGTCGGCCGGCGTTGTCGCCACGCCGCCGGATTCCGCATGGCTTCCGGCCGGGCCCTGAGGCGTCGGCCTCTGGACGCCACCCCCGCAACGTCGTAGCCAGAACGCGCGCCGGTATGTCTGCCGGCGGCTTTTTTGGTTTGACGCGTTTTCTTATGCGAACCGGGACCGTTTCGCTTGAAAACGCTATGGCGGGAGCGAATTGCGTGGCGGAACAACGGTCGTCGGATCTCATCGCGGACGTCGAAAAGGGACTTGCTGGCGCGGGCTATATCGCCAGCCGGCAGATCGCCACCGCCGTCTATCTGGCGCAGCAGATCGAGAAGCCAATTCTGGTCGAAGGCCCCGCCGGCGTCGGCAAGACCGAACTGGCGAAAGCAATCGCCGCCTGGCGCGGCCAGAGCATGATCCGCCTGCAATGCTATGAAGGCCTCGACGAGGCCAAGGCGCTGTACGAGTGGAAATATGCCAAGCAGCTTCTCTACACGCAGATCCTGAAGGACAAGCTCGGCGAGGTGCTGGGCGGCGCCGAGACGCTGGCGCAGGCGCTGAATCAACTTCATGCGTTTGGCGACGTGTTCTTCTCGAAGGAATTCGTCGAGCCGCGCCCGCTGTTGCAGGCACTGGAGCAGCCGGCGGGCTGCGTGCTGTTGATCGACGAAATCGACAAGTCGGACGCCGAGTTTGAATCGCTGCTCTTGGAAATTCTCTCCGACTTCCAGATCACCATTCCCGAACTCGGCACCATCTCGGCGGTGGTGCCGCCGACCGTGATCCTCACCTCGAACGGCGAACGCGATCTCGGCGACGCCCTGAAGCGGCGTTGCCTGCATCTGCATATCGGCTTCCCCGAGCAGCGGCTCGAGGAGCGCATCGTCGAGAGCCGCGTGCCGGGCATCGCGCAATCGCTGCGCCGCCAGCTTGTCGGCTTCATCAACGATGTCCGCACGCTCGACCTGAAGAAACTGCCCTCGGTCAGCGAGACCATCGACTGGGCGCGGGTGCTGGTGCTGTTGCAGGCATCCGAACTCGAGCCGGAAATGGTGAAGGATACGCTCAACGTGCTGTTGAAGTACGAGGCCGATATCGAGGCGGCGCTGCCGGAAGTCTCCGGCTTCGTCGCCCGCGCCGGCCGGCAGGGCGTGTTCGGGTAGTGTCGGTGACTGTGATGATCACGCCGACTCGTTATTTTCGGGACACGACCGCAAAATCCGCGGTCATCGTCCGCGAAGACGGACGATCCAGTATCCGTGGCGATGGCGGGGAACGTCGGAATCGATGCGGGCTACTGGATACTCCGCTTTCGCGGAGTATGACGTTTCTCGTGTTGCGTATGGTGTGCCGAGAGCCATGAGGGAGAACCTGCATCGGTTCTTTCGAGCGGCGCGCGGCGTCGGCGTTCACGTCTCGCCCGCCGAAAGCATCGATGCGATGCGCGCGGTCGCGGTGGTCGGCTTCAACGATCGCGACGTGTTGCGCGACACGCTGCTGCTGACGCTCGCCAAGTCCGAGGACGAAAAGCGCGCGCTGAACGACTGTTTCGATCTGTTCTTCGACACGCCCGAGATCGCGGAGGCAAGCCCGCCGCAGGCCGACGATGCCAACGCGAAGAATGACGAGGCAGACGATGCGTCATTGCCGGGCGAGATGCCGTCCGGCGGATCGCAGCCTTCGGGCGGCGGCGGCGCCCCGTCGGATTCCGATCTCGGTCAACTGGCGCAGATGCTGCTGTCGCAGGATCGCAATGCGTTGGCGGCTGCGATGGCCAATGCCGCCAGCGCGGCGTCGCTGTCCGATATCCGTTTCTTCACCCAGCGCGGCATCTTCACCACGCGGATGCTCGACGCGCTCGGCATCGCGCGGCTGCGCGACGATCTCGATCGCCTCACTGAGACCGATCCGACCACCGCCGAGCGGCTTGCGGCGGCGACCGACGGGCTGCGCGAAAGCGTGCGCGAAGCGGTGTCGCAAGCGCTGTTGTTGTACGGGCGCGAGGAATCGGAAAACCTGCGCAACGAGATTTTGCGCAACGCGCCGCTGTCGCGGATCGAGCCGCGTCAGGTCGAGGCGATGCGCGCGCTGATCCGCCGGATCGCGCGGCGCTTGCGCGAACGCTACAGCAAGCCACGTAAACGCCAGCGGCGCGGCCATCTCGACGTGCGCCGCACGCTTCGGCGCAACGCGGCGTGGGGCGGCGTGCCGTTCCTCACCGCATGGAAGCGCAAGCATCGCGACAAGCCGAAGATCGTCGCGCTGTGCGACGTCTCCGGCTCGGTGGCGCGGGTGTCGGATTTCTTCCTGCTGCTGATCCACAGTTTGCACGAAGTGGTGTCCGACGTGCGCTCCTTCGCGTTCTCCGGTCACCTGATCGAAGTCAGCGACATTCTGGAAAAGATGCCGCCGGAAGAAGCGATGCGCGAGATCATGGCCAAGGTCGGCTTCGGCTCGTCGGACTACGGTACGTCGCTGGAGAATTTCGAGAAGGAGTGGCTGTCGACGGTGACGCCGCAGACGACCGTGATCGTGCTCGGCGATGCCCGCACCAACAATCTCGATCCGCGCGCGGATATCCTGCGCACCATCGGCGAGCGCGCGAAGCGGCTGGTCTGGCTCAATCCGGAAAACCGCATGGCGTGGGGCTTCGGCGATTCCGAGATGACGCGCTATTCGACCTTCTGCACGGTGGTGCGCCAATGCGCCACCGCGCAACAGCTTGAGCGCGCGGTGTCGGACATTGTGGCGAGTTATCAGTGACGATGCGACGCAGGTCTTTCCTCTTGCGTCATGGCCGGGCTTGTCCCGGCCATCCACGTCTCGTTTGCTGCCACGCTGTAAAGACGTGGATGCCCGGCACAAGGCCGGGCATGACGGAGAACAAGAACTGTATTGGGTAAAGAAAACTGAGGTTCGTATGATCGAGGCAGTGATTTTTGATTTCGGCGGCGTCATCACGTCGTCGCCGTTCGATGCGTTCACGCGGTTCGAGACGGAGCGCGGGCTGCCGGCCGATATCATTCGTCGCACCAACGCCGCCAATCACCTGGAAAACGCCTGGGCCAAGTTCGAGCGCGCCGAAGTCGATCTCGATGCGTTCGACGAACTGTTCGCGGCGGAATCGCTGGCGCTCGGCGCCGAGGTGCGCGGCCGCGATGTGTTGCCGCTGTTGTCTGGCGATCTGCGGCCCGAAATGGTCGAGGCATTGCGTCGCATCAAGGCGCGCTTCAAGACCGGCTGCATCACCAACAACCTGCCGAACAACGCCATCAGAAACGCCAACGGACGCTCGATCTATGTCGCTGAGGTGATGGCGCTGTTCGATCATGTCATCGAGTCGGCGAAGATCGGGCTGCGCAAGCCGGATCCGCGGATCTACCGGATGATGATCGAGACGCTCGGCGTCGATCCGAAAAATTGCGTTTATCTCGACGATCTCGGCGTCAATCTGAAACCGGCGCGCGAGATGGGCATGACCACGATCAAGGTCCTGAGCGGCGCGCAGGCGATCGCCGACCTCGAAGCCGCCACGGGGTTGACGCTACGGGATAGTGCTGCGGCGTCATAACGCGAGATGAGTTGAGATTGAATCGTCATTGCGAGCGAACCAAACCAAACCAAACCAAACCAAACCAGAGCTATGAAGCAAGGACTGGGTTGCTTCGTCGCTAACGCTCCTCGCAATGACGGAGGCAATCGCTGTAGCGTCAATACTTTAACGGAAACGTCATTGCCGGGCTTGACCCGGCAATCCATCATTTTCGAAGAAGATGGATGCGCGGATCAAGTCCGCGCATGACGAAGAACTCCGTAAAAGTTTGAAGATTCTATCCGTTGCCGCTGCCGCCGATCACGGCGCGGACGGTGTCGTCCGGGCCGAAGTCTTCGGCGCCATCGACATAGAGCAGTGCGCTCAGTTTGGTCCGCGCGCGGTTGACGCGGCTCTTGATGGTGCCGACGGCGCAGCCGCAGATCGCAGCGGCGTCTTCGTAGGAGAAGCCGGAGGCACCGACCAGGATGAGCGCTTCGCGCTGGTCCTGTGGCAGCTTGTCGAGCGCGGCGCGGAACTCCTCGAATTCGAGATGCGCGCCTTGTCCTGGCTGCGATTTCAGCGTCTTGGCGTAGTTGCCTTCGGCATCCTCAACCTCGCGCCGCCGCTTGCGATAGTCGGAGCGGAAAAGGTTACGCAGAATCGTGAACAACCACGCCGGCAGATTGGAGCCAGGTTGAAACGAGTCGATGTTGGCAAGCGCGCGCAACAGCGTCTCTTGCACCAGGTCGTCGGCGCGGTCGCCATTGCCGCTGAGTGAGATTGCGAAAGCGCGCAAACTCGGGACCGACGCCAAGATGTCGTCGCGAAGCTCATTTGTGAGAGGCATTAGTCCCTCCCGTCTTTGTTGGCCGCGAGATTCGCATCCGCCGGGGTATCGAGCTTACGAATCAGGTCGGCAAAACGATCAGGAACGCCTTGGCGCACGACCTCGTCATACATCGCGCGAAGCTGGTGCCCGATGCGGGATTGAATCTCCGCGTTCAAGCCACCTTGCTTGCCCGGCTTCTTTACTTCTGTCATGGGTTTGTTCCGAATGTCCCAAACATCTAAGTCTTTCGAATATCGAAAGAATTCCGCCGGCAGAGCCGCCGATCGCTACGGTTCACGACGGGGTAATGCCGAAGATGTTGGAAAGTTCCGACTTGTCGTGGAACTTTTATCGCGCTGACACGTAAATAGCGGGCCGGCGGCGCGAAGGGCGTCGGCTGGCGTTTGCGAACCCAGATAAGGATGGAATGGGGATGTCCCGATCACAGCTCGTTGCTGAGAATTTGCCGCTGCTGCGGCGCTACTCTCGCGCTTTGACAGGGAGCCAAGCATCTGGGGATGCCTATGTCGGCGCCATGCTGGAAGCGCTGCTGGAAGACCAGTCTTTGCTCAATGAAAAGCACGGCGCCCGCGCCGGTCTGTTTCGGCTGTTCACGCAGATCTGGAATTCGGTCGCGGTGAACGGCGATACCGCGCCGGCGCTGAACGCGTCCGAGCATCGGCTGGCCAACATCACGCCGCTGCCGCGGCAGGCATTCCTGTTGCTGTCACTCGAAGGTTTTTCGGAAGAAGAGGTCGCCTTCATTCTTCAGATCAACGTTGCGGATGTTCGCAAGCTGGCGGACGAGGCCGGTCAGGAATTGGCGGCGGAGATCGCCACCGACGTGCTGATCATCGAGGATGAGACCTTCATCGCGATGGATATCGAGAGCCTCGTGAAGAAGCTCGGCCACAACGTCATCGGCGTGGCGCGCACTCATGCGGATGCACTGGCATTGGCCAAGACCAAGCAGCCGGGCCTGATCCTCGCCGATATCCAGCTTGCGGACGGCAGCTCCGGACTGGATGCGGTCAACGATCTGCTGAAGACCTTCGAGGTGCCGGTGGTATTCATCACCGCCTATCCGGAGCGTTTCCTCACCGGCGAGCGCCCCGAGCCGGCGTTCCTGATCTCGAAGCCGTTCCAGCCGGCGATGGTTTCGGCGGTGGCGAGCCAGGCGCTATTCTTCCAGCGCAACTCCCGCAACAGGATGCCGCGCGCCGCGGCTTCTTGACCTGACACGACGGAAGTAACAGGGTCCCAAAGTGACGACCGCCCGCGTGAGTTTTCGGCTCACGCGGGCGGTCGCTTTTTACGGTCAGTTGCGGGTTTGCCAAAAAGAAAGAACGGGACGCGACCGGCATCACCACGGTCGCGTCCCGCGTCGCCGGCTTTTTGAGGGGCAGGGGACTGCCGGCTGTATAACAGACGCATCAACCGCCCGGAGGTTTCCGAAGTTTTCCGTCGGACCGACACAGTTACGTGAAGTTCCGGATTGAACTGAACCTGACCGTCGCGCGTTGTGACCAACGTTGGTGACCCTTCGGGGGAGCAGTTGGCGAAGCGGTGAGGCGCGTGATGTCTCAGATGTTTTCAATCCAGAGGGCGGTTATTGCCGCGACGTTGACGGTCGCTGCCGCGCCTTTCGCAATGGGTGGTGAACTGCCGGTTTGGCTCGCGCGGGCGCCTGTCATGGCCACCGCTGCGGCTCCGGCATCGGTTGCAAATCCCGTGAATAACGTCGCGCGCGCCGGCAAGGCGGATCGCGCGCCGGTGAGCCGTACCGGCCTGGAGTCCCAGACCTTTTCGATCCAGCCGAGCGGCCTGAACGGCACTTCGGTGCTAGTGCGGATCGTCAGCCAGAAGCCGGATCGCCGGGTCCACGACAAGCCCGCGACCCAACTTCAGCCGCGCGGCAAGGCATCCCGTCCGCGCGCGGCCTGCGAGCCGGTGGTCAGCATGCTGACCGAGGTCGCCAAGCGGCTCGAGCCGGGGCGTTGTGTGACGTGAGGGGCAATGGCCGTAGATTGATGCGCTAGCGTCATCTGCCAAATGCCGTTTGCCATGTAACGCTCAAAGCAACCTCGGCGTCG
>JBQCHY010000091.1:0-4044 GCA_051954235.1 Xanthobacteraceae bacterium | reverse complement strand
AAACAGGGCAGTGTTTTATTTTTTTTTTTTTTTTTGTTGTGTTTTATAACCTTCCCGGGTGGGGTGGGGGTGGTTTTTCTTTTGTTTTGTTAGGGGGGGTGGGGGGGTCCGGCCTATCGAGAGGTCGCGACCCCTCACCCGGCTCAAATTCGCTTCGCGCATTCTCGCCACCCTCTCCCGCAAGGGGAGAGGGTAAGCGCGCAAACATATTATCTATTCAATTCACCGCCGTGCCGTTCGTGGACAGCACATGCCCCGCGAGATAGAGCGAGCCGGTGATGAGGATGCGCGGCGGGATTTCGTAGGCCAGTTGCGCCAGGAATTGCAGCGCGGCGTCGACGCTTGCCGCCATCTCCGCGCGCATCCCGAGCCGCCGGATTGCCTCAGTCAGTTGCACCACCGGCATCGCGCCGTCGCGATCCGGAATCGGCACCGCGATGATGTGGCGCGTCAGCCCGGCGAAGTTGGCGAGGAACGCATCGGCGTCCTTGTTGGCCATCATGCCGACGATCAGCACCAAGGGCCGCGACACCCGCTCCTCGAGATCGCCGATCGCGGCTGACACCACGCGTCCGCCATCGGCATTGTGGCCGCCGTCGAGCCAGATCTCGGCATCGCGCGGCGCGTGTGCGACCAGCGCGCCGGAGGTGAGGCGCTGCATCCGCGCCGGCCAATGCGCCGTGGCAATGCCGGCTTCGAATGCCGCGTGATCGATGCGGAATGAATCAATGGCGCGCAGCGTCGCGATCGCCAGTCCGGCATTGTCGATCTGATGACGCCCGAACAATTTTGGCGCGGCGAGATCAAGCAGGCCACGTTCGTCCTGATAGACCAGGCGACCATGCTCGACGCCGACGTGCCATGTCTCCTCGGCAGCATGGAGCGGCGCGCGCATCCGCTTCGCTTGCGTCTCGATCACCGCCAGCGCTTCCGGCGATTGCGCCGCGCTGACCACCGGCACGCCACGCTTGACGATGCCGGCTTTCTCCGCCGCGATGGATTCCAGCGTCGACCCGAGAAATTCGGTGTGATCCATGCCGATCGGCGTCAGCACGCAGGCAGCGGGCTTCTCGATGACGTTGGTGGCGTCGAGCCGACCGCCAAGACCGGTTTCCAGCAACACGACATCAGCCGGATGTCGCGCGAACAACAGCAACGCCGCCACCGTCTCGATCTCGAAGCGCGTGATCGGGCTACCTCCATTGACGCGCTCGCATTCCAGCAACGCCGCGCGCAACGCATCGTCACCGACCAGTTCACCGCCCAGACGAATGCTCTCATTGATCCGCACCAGCCACGGCGAGGTGTAGACGTGCACGCGCAGGCCCGCCGCTTCCAGCATCGCGCGCAGGAAGGCGAGCGTGGAGCCCTTGCCATTGGTGCCGGCGACGTGAATCACCGGCGGCAGTTTGCGTTCGGGATGATCGAGCGCCGCGAGCAGCCGCTCGACGCGCTCCAGTGTCAGGTCGATGCGATGAGGATGAAGCCGCGAAAGCCGCGCCAGCAAGTCGTCCAGCGACGGCAACGGCGTGTCGGCAAGTCCGCTCACGCCTGCGGCGCAACCGAAGCCGCGCCTTCGGATGTGACGTCGGCCGGCGTATCGACGGCGACCGGCATCGCCTTCGGCGCGGTGACGACTTCGAGCGCCGGTTGGCGCGTCAGCAGGCGACAGAGCCGCGCCAGGGTCGGACGCAGATCATGGCGATGCACCACCATGTCCACCATGCCGTGGTCCTTGAGATACTCGGCGCGCTGGAATCCTTCCGGCAGTTTTTCGCGAATGGTCTGTTCGATCACGCGCGCGCCGGCGAAGCCGATCAGCGCGCCGGGCTCGGCGATATGGATGTCGCCCAACATCGCGTAGGATGCGGTGACGCCGCCGGTGGTCGGGTTGGTCAGCACCACGATGTAGGGCAAGCCCGCCTCGCGCAGCATCTCCACTGCGACGGTGGTGCGCGGCAATTGCATCAGCGACAGAATGCCTTCCTGCATCCGCGCGCCGCCGGACGCCGCGAACACGATGCACGGCGATTTCTTCTCGATCGCAAGCTCGAAGCCGCGAATGATCGCCTCGCCCGCGGCCATGCCGAGCGAGCCGCCCATGAAGTCGAAATCCTGAACGGTGACGACGACGCCCTGGCCTTCCAGCTTGCCGTAGCCGACCTTCACCGAGTCATTCAGGCCGGTCTTTGTCCGCGCATCCTTGATGCGGTCGACATATTTACGCTCGTCGCGGAATTTCAGCGGGTCGGCGGAAACCTCCGGCAGCGCCACGTCGTACCAGGTCTCGTTGTCGAAGATCGACTTGAGCCGCGCCACCGCGCCCATGCGCATGTGATAGTTCGAGCCGGGAATGACGAACTGATTGGCCTCGACGTCCTTGTAGAACACGAGTTGCCCGGAATCAGGGCACTTGATCCACAGGTTCTCCGGCGTGTCGCGCTTGAGAATGCTGCGAATTTTCGGCCGGACAACGTTCGTCAACCAGTTCATGTCTTGCTCCGTAACATCGCGGGGTGAAGCGATGATCCGAACCCTCTTCCCTTGCGGGAGAGGGTGGCGCGCACCACGCGAAGCAAGGTGCGAGCCGGGTGAGGGGTATTTCCAACCCGATTATGGCAAGGGAACGACCCCTCACCCGCCTCACCGCATAAATGCGGTTCGGCACCCTCTCCCGCAAGGGGAGAGGGTCGAAACCGACTATTCGGCGGCCTGCGCCGCCCCTCGCACGCCTTGCGCCAGCGACGCGGTCAGATCGGCCACCGCTTTGACGGTTGAGGGTGTCGCGCGGCCTTCGGTGTCGAGGCTTTTTGCCAAGGCATCCACCAGCGCGGTGCCGACCACGGCGCCGTCCGCCGCGCGGGCGATGTCGCGGGCCGCATCCGGCGTGCGGATGCCGAAGCCGACGCAGACCGGCAGTTTTGTATGCCGCTTGATCCGCGCCACCGCCTCGCCGACTTGCGTTGCATTTGCCGCAGCCGCGCCGGTGATGCCGGTGATCGAGACGTAGTAGACGAAGCCCGAGGTGTTCGCGAGCACCGCCGGCAGCCGCTTGTCGTCGGTGGTCGGCGTGGCGAGGCGGATGAAGTTCAGCCCCGCCTTCATTGTCGGCAGACAAAGCTCGTCGTCTTCTTCCGGCGGCAGATCGACGATGATCAGGCCGTCGACGCCGGCGGTCTTCGCGTCAGTGAGAAACGCCTCGACGCCGTAGATGTAGATGGGGTTGTAGTAACCCATCAGCACGATCGGCGTCGCGTTGTCGTCCTTGCGGAAGCCGCGCACCAGATCGAGCGTCTTGCGCAGGGTCATACCGCCCTTCAGCGCGCGCAGGCCCGCCGCCTGAATCGCGGGACCGTCGGCCATCGGATCGGTGAACGGCATGCCGATCTCGATGATCTCCGCGCCCGCCTGCGGCAGCGCCTTGATGATCGAAAGCGACGTCGCGGGATCGGGATCGCCCGCCATCAGGAAGGTGACGAAAGCGGCGCGGCCTTGCTTCTTGAGGTCGGCCAGACGTGTGTCGATGCGGGTGGTCATGAGAATACCGTGCTACACCTCTCCCCATCGGGGAGAGGTCGGCTGCGCCGCAGCCGGGGGAGGGGGATGGAGAGGTTTCGGACGAGAGCCAGATTACTTCGATCGAGGCAGACCAGCGCCGAAGCAAGGCTATGGCAGGCGTTGCGGAATCGCTTGCTGGAACGATGGAAATTTCGACGACAACATCCGATCGACCGATATATCGTGGACTTCGTGACACTTGACGGCAAGCTCATTGTCGAGGTCGACGGCGTCACACACCAAAGTGAACGCGAACTGGCACATGATCGTGATCGCACCGCCGCACTGGAAGCCTGCGGATTCCATGTGCTCCGTGTGACCAACACAGACGTGTACGACAATCTCGACGGTGTTCTCGAATTGATACGAACAACTCTGCCCGAGACCTGAGAGGGGGGGGGACCCCACACCCACCAACAACCAACCCACAACCCCCACACACCACACCAAACAACCACCACCAACAACCCCCCACCCACCAAAAAA
>JBQCHY010000090.1:0-17664 GCA_051954235.1 Xanthobacteraceae bacterium | reverse complement strand
TTCACCATGCTGGAATGGTATCGCGCCGATGAGCCTTACGAAGCGGTGATCGCGGATTGTCTGGCGCTGATCGCGCTGGCGGCGGACACCTCGCAGACGCGCGCGTTTGCGTTTCGGGGGCGGAGTGCCGATCCGTTCGCGAGAGCCGAACGGCTGACTGTCGCCGAGGCGTTTCAACGCACCGCGGGCATCGACTTGCTGGCGACGATCGACGGCGGTGAAGGCGATCGCGAGGCATTGGCTGCTTCCGCGCGCGGCAAGGTGCGCGTGGCGGACGATGACACCTGGTCGGACATCTTCAGCAAGATTCTGGTCGAGCACGTCGAGCCGCATCTCGGGCAGGGCAGGCCGACGGTGCTGTATGAATATCCGGCGCCGGAGTCCGCGCTGGCGCGCGTAAAACCATCGGACCCACGCGTGTCCGAACGCTTCGAGATCTATGCGTGCGGCGTCGAACTCGCCAACGGCTTTGGCGAATTGACCGACGCGCGCGAACAGCGGCGGCGGTTCGAACTGGCGATGGACGATAAGGAACGGCTTTACGGCGAACGCTATCCGCTCGATGAAGATTTCCTCGCCGCGCTTGCCTCGATGCCGCAAGCGAGCGGCGTGGCGCTCGGCTTCGACCGGTTGGTGATGCTGGCATCCGGCGCGCAGCGGATCGATGAGGTGGTGTGGACGCCACCGGCAGGCAACGCATGAACGAGAAAGTCTCCACCACGCTGCGACAGCCGCAGCAATTGATATCGCAGCGGCTCGTCCCGGCATCGGCGTTACATGGTCTGGAAAGGGTCGCGGCGCGTTACGCCGTGGCGCTGACACCGGATGTCGCCGCGCTGATCGATCCAACCGATCCGGCGGACCCGATCGCGCGCCAATACGTCCCTGACGTGAAAGAACTGGATAGCCAATCGATCGAGAGCGTTGATCCGATCGGCGACCACGCGCGCTCGCCGGTGGAGGGCATCGTCCATCGCTACCCGGATCGCGTGCTGTTCAAGCTGGTGCATGTCTGCGCGGTCTATTGCCGCTTCTGCTTCCGCCGCGAGATGGTGGGGCCGGGCAAGGACAGCGCGCTGACGCCCGATGTCTACAATGGCGCGCTCGACTACATCCGGTCGCATCCGCAGATCTGGGAGGTGATCCTCACCGGCGGCGACCCGCTGATGCTGTCGCCACGCCGCATGGCCGAGGTGATGGCCGATCTCGCCGCCATCGATCATGTGAAGATCATCCGCATCCATACCCGCGTGCCGATGGCCGATCCCACCCGCGTCAGCGCCGAGATGGTCGCGGCGTTGCGCGTGCCTGGTGCAACAACGTGGCTCGCGGTGCACGCCAACCACGCGCGGGAGTTTTCGGAGGCTGCGCGCGAAGCGTGCGCGCGGATCGTCGATGCCGGGATTCCGATGGTCAGCCAGTCGGTGCTGCTCGCCGGCGTCAACGACAACGTAAAAGCGTTGGAATCCCTAATGCGCGCGTTCGTCGAATGCCGGATCAAGCCGTACTACCTGCATCACGGCGATCTCGCGCCGGGCACCGCACATCTGCGCACTAAGCTGGAGAAGGGCCAGCAATTGATGCGGGAGATGCGCGGCCGCATCTCGGGATTGTGCCAGCCGGAATTCGTGCTGGATATTCCGGGCGGTTTCGGCAAGGCGCCGGTCGGACCGAATTATCTCGCGCGCGACGCCGACAGCGATGCCGAGGACTATCAAGTCACCGACTTCTGCGGTGGCCTCCATGCCTATCCGCCGCAGACCTGACCGGCCGATGCCATGACGCAGCAGGAGCCGCCCGACGACGACGGCAACCGGACAATCGAGAACGCGGTGCTGCTCGGCTTTTTCATCGTGCTGGTGGCCGCCGGCGCGTGGCTGCTGATGACCATGGCGGACGTGCGCAAGGGGCTCGATTGCTCGGCGCAGGGGCGGCGCAATTGTGGAACGATCGAAGTGCCGGAGCGTTCCCGTTAGGGTGTCTCAGCATTTGCGTCGCCTCGATCAATGCAGGCGCATGATCCGAACCGTAAGGTGAAAATCGGCCAGAGTGCGACACGCTGTAGCGCGCCGGTCTCGAATCCGCTTCAATGAGTTCGCTGCCGAACCAATGGAGGCCGACATGAACAAATGGATCGCGACGACGGCCTTGCTGCTGATGGTCGCCGCGCCCGAGGCGATCGCGCAAACCGGACGGAGCGGTGCGAGCCCGACGATGCCGGGCGCCAGCACGTCGATCCCGGACGCACCGGTGGGGCATCGTCAGCCGCGTCGCAGTGATGTGCCGTCCGAGAAAAACATCGACAACCCGAACGATCCCATCGCGCGCGAGGACGCCGCGCTCGACCGCAAGCTCAAGAGCATCTGCCGCGGTTGTTGAGAGGCCGGGTTATTTGTCCCGCGCGGCGAGCGCTACGCCGATCAGGGTCGCGCCGCCGAACAACAGGTTGATACCGACCAGAAGGCCAATCGCCCACAGCGCCGAGCCGGGCAGGCCGGCGATGATGAGCAGGGCGACGATGATATCCATGATGCCGGCGGTCAGCATCCAGCCCCAGCGTTGCGACAGTTCGCGGCGATGCTCCAACGCATACATGATGGTGGTGACGCCTTCCGCGAGGAAGTAAGCCCCGACCACGATGGTCAAGGTCAAGGTGCCTTGAACCGGCCGTGCCAGCAGGATGACGCCCACGGCGATTGCCAACAGCGCCGAGATCAACGACCACCAGAAGCCGGGCATCTGCCGAGCCCAGAACGTCAGCGCCAGTCCAACGACGCCGCTGACGAGAAACATCCAACCCAGGAAGACGGTGACCGCGAGGCTGGCGAGCGGCGGCAGGATCATCGCCGCCAACCCGAGGATCACGAGCAAGATGCCTTCGATCAGGAAAGCCTTCCAATTGGCGTGCACGGCGGCGTGCATCTTCGATGAGAGATCGCCGGTATCCTGGGGGAGTGTCATTGAAGTCTCCTGCGGCTGCGGGAATCCGCGCGCGGTGAGGGGCAATTCAGCGTTGTCTCAACGAGCAGGCGCATTCCCGGTTCCATTGCTCAATCGAGAATGGCGACGGCGCGCGTCCAGCCGGCCGACGCCCGCTCGATCTTCACCGGAAAGCACGAGACCGTAAATCCGGTCGACGGCAGTTGCTCGAGGTTGTGCAGCTTTTCGAGATGGCAGTAGCCGATGTGGCGCCCGGCCTTGTGGCCTTCCCAGATCAGACTTGCATCGTGGGTTTCGGCATACCTCTTTGCGGTATGCACGAACGGTGCATCCCAACTCCAGCCGTCGGTGCCGGTGAGGCGCACCCCGCGCTCCAGCAGATACATGGTGGCTTCATAGCCCATGCCGCAGCCGGAGATGACGTAGTCCGCTTGGCCGTACTTCGCGCCGGCGCTGGTGTTGACGACGACGATCTCGAGCGGCTGAAGCGTATGCCCGATGCGCGCGAGTTCGTCGGCGACATCCTTCGCGGTTGCCACGTAGCCGTCGGGCAAATGGCGGAAGTCGAGTTTGACGCCGGGCTGCAAACACCACTCCAGCGGCACCTCGTCGATGGTCCACGCGCGCTCGCCGCGATTCATCGTCGGGTGGAAGTGATACGGCGCATCGAGATGCGTGCCGTTGTGGGTTGAAAGATTGATGGCCTCGACTGCCCAGCCCTGGCCATCCGGCAGATCCTCAGCCTTGAGGCCATCGAAGAATTGCAGCATGCGCGGCAAGCCTTGCTGGTGATCGATATACTGGATGGTGGGATGATTGCCGGGCGGGTCGGCCGGGACGTCGTTTTGCAGCGGCACGGAAATGTCGATCAGTTTGCGGGCCATGGTCGTTCCTGTCTTCCTGCGGATGCGCGACCGAAAGAGTAGCGCGCGCCCGTCGTGACCCCAACAGGGTCGACGCGTGAGGAAGAGCGGTTAGCTTCCTTCCACAATGCAAGGCAAGACGGCTTGCCCACGCCGACAAACGCCATTATACGTTCGCCGCTGTCTCCGGAACGCGCTGCTTCGCGGCCGTCCGGCGCGGGGTCGATGCTTCTTCAAGCGGTTGATTTGGCGGGCATTTTCACGACAGCGCGGAACCTTGGGCTAGAAGCGCGACTATCGCCTCCGGTCTGGTGTTTCGCTCCCTTCGTCTATCGGTTAGGACGCCACCCTTTCACGGTGGAGAGAGCGGTTCGATTCCGCTAGGGAGCGCCACAATTTCAATGATTTAGCCAATCATGTAAGACGGGTTGCGAGGCTGGACCGTGCCTCTCACCGAGGGCTGTCTGCACCATGTTCAAAGCCGGATTGATTGTTGTTTTTGCAGTCGTCGCGCCGTCGATCGCGCTGGCGCAGTCGGATGTTCGCCTGCCCAATGCGCCCCGCAAGACACTGGAGAAGCCGCTGTCGCGGGCGCCAAATCCCTGCGCCGCGTTCGGTCCGGGATTCGTTAAGGTCGAAGGTTCGGACACGTGCGTTCGGCTTGGCGGCTCGATCAGCATCGGCGCCGGCGGCGGATCGGGTGTGCGCGCTGGGCCGCGCTGACGCCGCGGCGAGGTGAGGAAATCGCCATGCGTCTCGACATCATCGTTCCGGTCGTCATGTGTTGCGCGCTGCTGTGGTGGTTCGGTCAAGGCATGAGCTGGACCCAGCGCGCCGTCGTCACCGTCGCGACGCTGGCGTTGATCGTCGGCATCCTTTGGTTCGAACGAAGCTTCAATTAGAATTTGAAGCGTGATGCGCTGAACCGGAGCCGTCACGTCCGGCCTTGTGCCGGGCATCCACGTCCTTGGATATCGTAAAAGAAAGACGTGGATGGCCGGGACGAGCCAAGCCATGACAAGCTGTGGATTCCATCTGAACGAAGCCTGCGCCGCGCAAAGGAAAGGCTCCGTCTCACGGAGCCTTTCCTCATGCATGTGGTCCTGCATGCGAAATCATTTTGCTCAGCGGAAAAACAACCAGAGCAGAATGATAATTGGTATCGGTACGCCGAGCAGCCACAGCAAAATGCCGCGTCCCATAAGCATCTCCTCGATTTGTTGTCGTCGAGGTAACGCATCAGGACGATGCATGTTCCTGCACTATTACTTCCTGCGTCATTACCAGCGGCCGGTGTTCGGCATCGAGGCCCACGGCTCCTGCGGCGGCTTTGCATCGCCGGCTTGCAGGAGTTCAATGGAATGCAGATCGGGCGAGCGGACGAACGCCATCTGGCCGTCGCGTGGCGGACGGTTGATGGTGATGCCGAGCTTCATCAGATGCTCGCAGGTCGCGTAGATATCCTCGACTTCATAGGCGAGGTGACCGAAGAAGCGATCCTCGCCGTATTTTTCTTCGTCCCAGTTGTAAGTAAGTTCGACCAGCGGCGCGCCGCGACCTTGGCTCTCTTTGATAAGCTTTTCGTCGGCGGCCGCGCCGAGGAAGACCAGCGTGAAGCGGCCCTTGTCGTTGTCGATGCGGCGGACCTCCTTGAGGCCGAGCGCATCGCAATAGAATTTCAAGGCGGTATCGAGATTGCGGACGCGCAGCATGGTGTGCAGATAGCGCATGATGGGTTCTCCAGCGGCATCGGTCGGGCGGTCGTCGGTCCGCGTGTCGCGGCCACGATCCTGACCGGGATGATTAGCGGTTTTATCGGGAGCGCGCGAGCCGCACGGGCGCGCATGAGCCATGAGCGGGCAAGGTTCTGTTAACGATTTGCGGCGCTGGCGCTTTGGGATGCGGGGCCGCGTGATATCCTTGGCGCATGATCACGCTCGCGCCCGTGTCGTCCGTTCTGGCCGTCACCGCCGACCAAGGCGGGCGGGCGCCGCAGGTGATCGACGTCAAGGATCCCACCGCGACCGCTTATTGGGCCGGACGTCTCAGCGTCTCCGAAGATCAATTGTTCACCGCCATTGGTGAAGTCGGCGGCTCGGTAGCTGCGGTGCGCCGCTATCTCGCGAAATAGCCTTCCATAAAGCTGGAAGCTGGCGGCCTCCTTCGGAACAAGTATCCGGCGATGAAGGTGCTCGCATCACGCATTTACGATAGTATTCCCTGAAACGAACGCACGGATCAGGGCAGCCAAATGATCGCAAAAGACCTTCAAAGCGGCGTGGAACAGCTCGGTGAGATGATCGCGACGTCATCAGCGATCGTGCCTTTCACCGGCGCGGGCATCTCGACGGAATCCGGCATTCCGGATTTTCGTTCGCCGGGCGGACTGTGGACGCGCAACCGGCCGATCCCGTTCGACGAATTTGTCGCGAGCCAGGAGGCGCGCGATGAATCCTGGCGTCGGCGTTTCAATATGGAAGCGACCTTTGCCACCGCGCGGCCGGGGCGGGGGCATCGCGCGCTGGCCGCGCTCTACAAGGCCGGCAAGGTTCCCGGCGTCATCACCCAGAACATCGATAACCTGCATCAGGCGTCGGGAATTTCCGGTGACGACATCGTCGAACTGCACGGCAACACGACCTATGCCCGCTGCCTCGGCTGCGACACGCGCTACGACCTTGTGTGGGCCAAGGCGCAATTCGATACCACCGGCCGCGCTCCGGTCTGCGATGCTTGTGCGCAGCCGGTGAAGACCGCGACGATCTCGTTCGGACAATCGATGCCGGAGGCCGCGATGCGTCGCGCAACCGAACTCGCGCAAGCGTGCGATCTTTTCGTGGTGATCGGATCGTCGCTGGTGGTGTGGCCGGCAGCAGGCATGCCGTTGCTGGCGAAGCAATCCGGTGCGCGTCTCGTCATCGTCAATCGGGAGCCGACCGAGCAGGATGACGACGCCGACCTGGTGATCCGTCACGACATCGGCGACACGCTGGGACCGTTCGTCGGCAACTGAGCGATCGCGATCGTTCCCATTGATCGATTCAAAAACAGGTGAGTCATGTCCTCGCGAAATTGATTCGCGAGACTCAAGACTGTTTATAGATCGTTGACGTGCAGTTTTTTGTGTTTGCGAGCGGAGCGGGAGTGCTATCGTCGAATCAGGAGATTCGCGGGGCGTCATCGAGAGTAGCGGCTGCGAGAGTCGTCGCACGTTGTCGTCAGCGGCAGCGTTGCCAAAAGTTTTTCGAACGTGTGAGGTCCGGGGTCATGGGGTCGGACGGATTTGAGTCCAAGCAGTTTAGGACGCAGGCGGGTGGCGCGGACAAGACGACGCCCGACACGTTCGCAAGGGACAGCCGCGGAACCGCGGTGGATCCGTTCACCGGCCTGAGCGAAGCCAACAAGCTGGTCGAGGTGCGCGGCGTCATCAAGTGGTTCGACGCTTCCAAGGGCTACGGCTTCATCGTGCCCGATGACGGATCGATGGACGTGTTGCTGCACGTCACGGTGCTGCGGCGCGACGGTTATCAGACTGCGTATGAGGGCGCGCGCATCGTCTGCGAATGCGTGCAGCGGCAGAAGGGTTATCAAGCCTTCCGCGTCGTGATGATGGACGAGTCGACGGCGATCCATCCGGCACAGATGTTGCCGCCCCGCACCCACGTCAGCGTCACGCCCACCAGCGGGCTCGAGCGCGCGCAGGTGAAGTGGTTCAACCGGTTGCGCGGCTTCGGCTTCGTCACTTGTGGCGAAGGCACGCCGGATATCTTCGTCCACATGGAAACCCTGCGCCGTTACGGCATGACCGAGTTGCGTCCCGGCCAGTACGTGCTGGTGCGGTTCGGGCCCGGCTCCAAGGGCATGATGGCGGCGGAGATTCATCCGGAGCACGGTCCCGCCGGGCTCGCCTCGCACTAAACTCTCCGTTCTTCAAAACCCCGTCAGATCGCGCTACGGGTGGTGCCTCGCGGTTGCGCTTGGCGCAAAAGCGGTTACCTATCGTCACCGTCGGCCATTCAGCCGCGGTTCGGACGGGATTTTATGTCAGTGAAATTGATGCGATGGCTTGAGCGTCGCTCTCGGCGG
The DNA here is from genome assembly GCA_051954235.1 of Xanthobacteraceae bacterium. Classification (GTDB taxonomy): domain Bacteria; phylum Pseudomonadota; class Alphaproteobacteria; order Rhizobiales; family Xanthobacteraceae; genus 62-47. The sequence goes on along the minus strand of JBQCHY010000090.1, from coordinate 9,775 downwards.
TCAGGGCGGTGGATGGCAGCGCTGGCGATCCTTGTCGTCGCCGTTGCGGCGACTAGCGACGCGCGCGCCGCCGAACTACAAACTCTTGAGATCGCGACCAAGACCGGCGTCCAGGTGTTTTCCGTCGAGGTGGCGACCACCGAGGAAGAGAAGCGCACCGGGCTGATGTACCGCAAGGAATTGCCCGACGGCCGCGGCATGCTGTTCGACTTCTCGCCGGAGCAGGAAGTCTCGATGTGGATGAAGAACACCTTCATTCCGCTCGACATGATCTTCATCCGGGCCGACGGGCGCATCCTGCGCATCGCTGAGGACACCGTGCCGCAATCGACCAAAATCATCCCGTCGCGAGGGCTGGCGAAGGGCGTGCTCGAGGTGATCGCCGGGACGGCCAAGAAATACGGCATCGCGCCGGGCGACCGCGTCGCCCATCCCCTGTTCAACGGCCGCTAGGATATGATCCCAAGCGCGCGGCACGCTTGCTGGCACCGCCGGGAGCGTGTATCGACATCTCGCCGCAGCAAACCCGTGTTCGCGGTTTGCGGGCCGATCGGGGTATAGCGCAGCCTGGTAGCGCGGCAGTTTTGGGTACTGCAGGTCGTTGGTTCGAATCCAGCTGCCCCGACCAAATAATTCAAAAATATCAATCATATAAAGAAATGGCTGGTCGGTGGACCTTGTCTCATTTTAGTTTTGGGTCCTCACTGGGTCCAATGTGTCACCGGCTCCCGTTTACAGAAAAACTTGCGGACGATCTTTGCATCGGCCGAAGAACCAGGCGTTGATAACGACGGAAGCGCCCATGCGCGGCCGCTTGACGCCGATTCGTTTCAGGCGCATCTAGATCGTGCTGCTTCGTTCGCAGCATTAAGACCGGCGATTGTGCCACCTCAAAAGAAATCATCCGCGGCTGCGGAGGTTTATGAGGTGGCCCAGCAGCCGATGGGCCACCGCCAAAAAGGAGGTGGTCTATGTCTTTGTCGGAATCCCCATTTTTGCTCGATTATGAGGTTGAACAGCGGTCGCTGCTCAGCTCGACGACGCGTTGGCGCCGTGAAAAAGAAGGTCGGTTTCCGCGTCGGATCAAGATCGGCGCCCGCAAGATCGCCTATCGGCGTTCAGAAATTTTGGAATGGGAGAGCGACCCGGAGGGTTGGGCAGCACGCCAGCAGCGTGTCGCATCATGATCCCGAAGGCGAGGGCGCCGGCCCTTCCGGTCATCATAGCCGAGTGGCCACGCTCTGATCGCGAGCGCGTTCGGATCACGCTTGATGATGACGTCATTGACGTCCGCTGCTTCTTCCTAGGTGACGACGAGGATCCGCCGCGAGCCGGCAGGACCGGGATCACGCTGCCGTTGTCGCACCTACCGGAGATGGCCGCGGGGTTACAGGCAGCCTTAAGCGAGGCCCGCGCGCGCCGCCTGATCGAGGGAGGTGGCAATGGCTGACATTGTTCCATTCCCGGTGATCCGCCGGCAACAATTTATAGTGCGCCAAGCTGAGCGCGCAGTTCAGCTCAATCGAGATGCTGGCGAACGATACATTCTGCAACAGGTCAAGCTTCAAGCGGCAGCAATGCGTCGGAAAGGAATTTCGGAGGAACTAATCGGTCTCGAAATGCAGCGCATGGAAGCTGCGATCCGGACCGCCCTTTGGAAATCTGTACTAGGGACACCGGGAGGGGCGCTTTGAGTATCAGCCCAAAACCTGTGGCAGCCCAAGGGGCTGTCCCTAAGGCGCAAAGCAATCACAAGCGTGTCCAGTCGCTTCGCGATCGAGATAGATGGTTGGCTGCAGCAATAGCGTCGCCGGATCTCGGTAACGGTGATTCACGCGTTGCCACCCGGCTCGCCCTGCACTTCAATATAAAAACCGGGCAGTGCAACCCGAACTACGAGACTTTGGCGGCGGGCACTGCGCAAACGATAACCGCAATTCCAAAACAATTGAAGAGGCTCGAAGACGCTGGATTTTTGCAGCGCATAAGTTCACGTGGCCGGCACGCGAATAGCTATGATCTGTTCATTCCAGGCTCGGCCGAAGCTCCTGCAGAATCGACGCGCAACCAGCGATATCTGGATAGGGTTGGAACCCGCGACAGGGATACACTGTTCGATCTGACAACCACCGACAGCGATCGCCCAACCGCCGACAGTGATCCATGCGAACCCTATCCCGCCATCCACACAAACAGAGAAGAGAACAAAGAAAAGAACAACGAAAGAGATATCTATATCGCCGATGTCTTCGAGAATTTCTGGAAACAATATCCACGCAAAGTGGATAAAGGGGCGGCGAGGAAGGCATTCGAGAGAGCACTGAAACGGGTAAGTCTTGAACGCATCATGGCCGGTGTTCTTCGCTACGCCAGTGAGCGTACTGATCAGGATCCAAAATTCACCAAACATGCTGCGACATGGCTCAATCACGAGAGTTGGGATAATGAGCCATTGATCCGGCAATCGTCGCGTCGATCTGAATGGACGGCAAGCGCACTAGCCGGCATCCGTTCGAGGATCGCGGACGAGGATCTTGCGTGATCGCCGCCACGTCGGAGCGACATTGGCCAAGCCAGGATCATGGACGCCCCCCGTGAATTCCCAAGGAACCGAGGGGGTCCTCACCGCTCGGGGTCGCATTCGCACAAAATTTTGGGGGAGGATGGAAATTCCCATCGCAATTTTTCCCCGAAACTTGAACAGAAAATCGGGAAATTCCACATGGAACAGGACGATACGATCGCAGATGCGCCAGCAAAATCGGAAGATTTGGTGCCGCCAAGGTGGATGTCGCGCGCGGAAAAGAACGATTTTCGACGCTTGATTGACGCGCGCAAGGCGGTCGGAAAGCCGGTTTTGCCTACAGAACGCGATCTACTAGTCGATTACATCTCAGCGCGATCGCGCGTCGCCGTGCTTCGCCGGATGACTGACTTCGCCATCGGGCAATGCAGAGACGACGGGAGCGGCCTGAAAAAGTTCGGCTACTGGCCCGATCAGAAGATCGCTTTGAGTTTCATGCGACAGACGGAGTCTGCGGCGGCTCATTCTCGTCGGCTGGCGCGAGATCTGAAGTTGGTCGATCCGTGAGCGCAACCGCAGCCCCCCGCTCAACATCCGAGGTGGCCAAGTGAGTCCCGAACTGTTTGAGCAGGTCCTCGCGATGATTCTGCGGCATACGTCCATCGAAGATCAACAGCGGTTGGCCGATGAACTTCGCGCTCGGACCCGAGCAACAATGCTGCGGCGACAAGCCGGCATGATCCGTGACTACCGCGCGAAGTTTTATTGCGACGTGAGCGAGCGCGAAGCAGCCCGTCGGATCGAACGAGATTTCAACCGGTTTGCGTCGGGGCCAATGGCCCGGCTCGTTATCCCGCCTGAAGGAAATCCGAAACAACTCGCGATCTTTGAAATTCTAGGGACCGGCCCGCTGCTGGGTCACGAACGGATCCGGCAAATCCTGCGTGCGCGTGGGTAAGATCTGGCTGTTCCAATTACCCACCCAAGCTGTGATTCTGATTCGTAACCGGTAGGTGCGCCGTCGCGACGCTGATCCGGTCGACGAACGGGGGCGGTTGGTGAAAACGGCAACAGTCAAGCTGAATGAGGTCGCGGACGACTACCCAACCGCTCTCGAGAATTGGATTCGCGTCAAGACCTCGTTAAATACGCTGACGGTGGAAATCGAGCGGCATAAAACAGCACGGTATCTCGCAACGGTAACAGATAAATCGGATCGTGCTTTGGACATCGCCGGCGATGTCGCCGACCTTGCGATGAAACTTAAGCGCACGCCGCTACGTGCTGCCGATGATCTAGAGACATTGCGCAGCGATTTAGAGAAGCTAAGGCCAGAGTATATTGCGGCTCACGAGACCTTTATCCTCGCTCGAAGTGCCGAAGCCGCACGCATCGCACAGACCTTCCGGCCCCGGCACGGGGACGCCGTTGCGGCCATCATCAGCGCCATCGAGGCGCTCGCTGCAGCGTTGAAATTTGAACGCGACGTTCGCGACGAGTTCGCGGCAGTCTCTCCGGAACCTAGGTCGCACCTTTTGCCTGACATCAGCTCCGATTTGAATCAATGCGACTTGAGTAACTGGGACGGCCAGGCCGCCCGTTGGGCACGCCGCGTCCGAACTCTCTTGGTGAAAAAATGACCCGTCAATTTCTTGCTGAACAATTTTCTGAGTTCGCCCCGTTCCTCGATGCGGTTTACAAGGCTGGGATCGATCGGGATGTAATCGATCGCCGGCTTCGTTCTGAAGCGGTGGCGCTCGGGTCCAACGAAGGCGCCGGCACAACTGGTGGCTTTCTGGTCGACGAGGAAATCGCAGAAACGCTCTGGGCTCGCGTCTACGCGACCGGCTCCATCCTCCGACGATGCACCAAGATCTCTGTCGGCAAGCGCGAAATACGAATCCCCGGTATTGCCGATGCAGGAGGCTCGGGTTCGGCCAGGTTCGGTGGCGTCAGCGTTGTGTGGACTGATGAGGCGGATCCGTCGACCCAGACGCGCCCCTTGGTGAACCTGCTGCGAATGCATCTCAAAAAACTGCTGGCTACCGCCTACGCGACCGACGAATTGTTGACCGACGCCGGTGCGCTGGCCGCGACGATCGAGCGACTGTTTGGCCTAGCGGCAACTTTCGAGATCGAGAAGAGCATTGTCGCGGGAACTGGAATCGGCGCGCCACTAGGCGTCCTGAACTCGCCGGCGCTCATCACGGTGCCCAAAGAATCGGAACAAGAAGCCGGCACCATCGTTCCGAAGAACCTCTCGAACATGGTCGCGCGGCTGTGGGGCCCGGCGCATACCAATGCAGTTTGGCTGATGGGCAACGAAGCATTCAGCAAACTCCTTGAGTTGGAAGAAGACGGCGCGGACTACGTCGAAACCGGACCCGACGGCCAACGACTTCTGCACCAGATGCCGATCGCGCTTTGCGAATACACGGCGCCGCTCGGCGAGGCCGGCGATATTCTGCTTGGAGATTTTTCGCAGTATCTGATTGCGGAAAAAGAATCCGAGTTTATCAGCTCTATCCACGTGAAATTCATCGAGGATGAAACGGCGTTCAAATTCCGCTTCCGCACCGATGGCCAACCGGCGTGGGCCAGCCCGATCACGCCGGAGAATTCGACCGTAACCCAATCACCCTTTGTCGCGCTCGGAGCTCGGCAATGACGGCCATCGACCAGCGCCAAGTCTGGTCCATGCTCCGCGCAGAGTCGCAGGCATGGGCCATTGACCCGTCCCGCCTAGACGGCATGGTCGCTCTGATGGCGCGCGGCGAGCGCATGGCGGTGCCAGAGCGCGGAGCTGCCACGCCATCCGGCATCGGCGTCGTTCCTATCGTCGGGCCTTTGACCCGTGCTGGCGGCATGCTCAGTGAGTTCTTTGGATTCTCGTCCTACTCCAGTATTCGATCTGGCCTCAGCCAGGCGCTCGCGGATCGCTCCATCTCAAGGATTATTCTATACGTCGACTCGCCAGGCGGCGCTGCCGCCGGTTGTGAAGAACTGGCGGCAGACATCGCTGCTGCGGCCAGGGTGAAGCCGATCGCCGCATATGTCGACGGCGTCGCTGCATCGGCCGCGTACTGGCTCGCCTCGCAGGCGCCGCAGATTGCCATTACGCCTTCCGGCGAAGTTGGATCAATCGGCGTTCTGCTGCTGCATATGGACGTGAGCCGCGCACTCGACGCCGCAGGCGTGACACCGACATTCGTCGTCTCAAAAGCGAGTCCCTATAAGGTCGAAGCTAACCAGTTCGAGCCCCTGGGGGCTGAGGCCAGCGCCAATCTCCAAAGCGCAGTCGACAAGATCGCCGAGAAGTTCATCGGGGCGGTCGCACGCGGCCGAGGTGTCAGCGGCGGTAAGGTGCGCGCCGACTACGGCAAAGGACGAACCCTATTGGCTGAAGCCGCGCGCGCTGCCGGAATGATCGATCGAATTGGCAGCTTGCGAGATGTTATCGGTGATAGTGCGACGGAACGCAGAAACCTCGCCGCCGTACGCCGCCAGAGAATTGAATTGGAATCCATGACCCCGCAAGAGCGCCTTGCGAGGGCTCGGCGCCGGCGCCTGATTCTCGAGGCCCAAATATGACAGTGATAACGCTCGATCAGGACGCGGTGCTGGAAACGCATCGTCGCGTGGGCCGACGGCTTGCTGAAGCTGCGTTCGCGACCTTCCCGCGCGGGGATGCTACCGAGAATCAGATGTTCGCGATTGAGCGCATGTTTCATGCCGCCGCTGACGGTTTCATGTCCGAACTCGGCGGTGACGACGATCAGAAACTTCTCGCCAAAATCGTGATCGGTTCAACGATGCGATCCAGGTATGCGGATCTGGTGCGGAGCTCCTCGGCGGTCGAGAGGCTAAGGCCATGAGAAACACCGGACAGATTCGCTTCTGGGACGCGGCGCGCGGTTTCGGCTTCCTCACCAGGCACGGAGACCAAGCCGACGTGTTCGTGCATTCGAAAGAGTTTGCCCGATCGCGGCTCAACTCGCCAAAGGTCGGAGATCATTACTCGTTCAATTTGAAGATCGCCGGCCAGACCGTTCAGGCATGCGATCTCGTCAAGTTGGATTGCGACGCGGCGGCGACGGACGCTGGCGGCGCTTCGCCGGCGGCCGTGTTGGGTAGGGTCGCGGCCGCCGGCAACTTCTCGTCGGGAGGTCAATGATGGCCGTTGCGCTCTCGTCACTCCGCGTCGGCGCTGACTTTGACGCCTCCGGATATGTCCGGGGTGCACAGCAGAAGGTCGATGCTGACCAACGCATGATCGCCGCCGATAAGGCGCGGAATGCTTCGCTCGCCCAGGCCGACGCCGCCCTCGGTAAGGCCATCCCCGGCGTAGCCGCATTGTCGCGGTCACTTCTCGACGGTTACGGCGCCGGCCAAACCTTTGAGGCCCAAATCCGTAAGATCGGCAATGCTGTCGATCGCGGGCTTGGTCTCGATCGCGCCGGTGTCCTGCTTGACGCCGTATATCGCAAATTTGGTCTCACAGCAGACTCCGCCGCCCTGGCACAGAAGGGCTTCGTTTCGATTGTGCCCGCGGTCGACCAACTCAATTCGCGTTTAGCCGCAGAGGCCGCATTCTCCGACGACCTCACAGCGGCGGTGCAACGCCTCAATGCTGCGCAGCGGGTACAAGAGACGATTAACGCCAACGTCGGAATCATAGCGAACGACAACAGCGCCGGCCGGGCCGCCGATATCGCTGCGTTGGGGCAATCGCTCGATACGCTTCGAGCCAGGTACAGCCCACTATTCGCCGCGCAACAGCAATACTTAGCCGCGCTCCGAGATCTGAATACCCTAGAAGCGCGTACCGCGTTGACGGAACGCGAGAGGGCGGAGGCGATCGCGCGGACGAAGGCCACCTTCGCCAGCCAAGTGACAACGATCAAGGGCGCTGCCGATGCCACCGGTTTGGCTGGCTATCAGATGCAAAATCTGGGCTACCAGCTCAACGACGTCGCCACCATGCTGGCATCCGGTGCGTCGCCATTTCAGGTTCTGGCGACCCAGGGCGGGCAGGTCTATCAGGTGCTTTCCAGCGCCAATGGCGGCGTCGGTGGTGCGCTGAAGTCGATCGGCTCAAGCGTTGCCGCAATGATCACGCCGACGCGGGTTGCGGTTGCTTCCGTCGCCGCGCTCGGTGTTGCCGGCGTCGCGGTCTATCAGAGCTGGAAAAAAACCGAGTTGGAATTCGATGCGGTCAGCCGTCAAGCCGGCGTCACATTGACCGCGCTTCACGCCTTGGATCAGGCCGCAGCCATCAAGGGTATCGACACGACGGATCTTCTCGCCGGCGCGAGGTCATTCTCCGCGACGCTATATCAGGCACGGATGAACGTCGGCGGGCTATCCGACGTTCTGTTGTCGAATGGAGTCAAAGCCAAGGGGTTCGAAGAAACCCTAAAATCGGTCGCCGATATCATCCAGCGACTTCCGAACGACCAGGCCCGCCTGAACGTCCTCCAGCAAGCTGGGCTGCCGGCGACGGATCAGTGGCTGCAATTGATGAAGCAAGGCCGTGCCGGGATTCAGGGCGCGATCGACGACGCGGTTCTTCTCGGCAATGCGACCGACCAGCACATGATCGCCAAGGCCCGGGCCTTTGATGAGGCTTGGGCCAAATCGTGGAAGCAGTTCAAGTCGGAGTTTTCCGCCGGCTTCGTCGAACTATACGGTTTGTTCGATGGCCTTTACGACAAGGCGCTGAACTTCGGCCGAAAGGCGGCGCTGGCTGCCGGCGTCGACGCCAAGGGCAACCTGCTGCGCTCCGGTACCGCTGCCGGCAATCAACTCACGAACGCTCAGGCCGCATCGTTCTACGACGCTGTCGGTCTGAAAGATCCCGCCAAGGGCGCTGCCAATGATCCGGCGGCACTCACCGCGGCGTTGGCGCGGCAGCAGGCTCGGATGTCCGCGCTTGGTCAATCCGCTGGTACGCTCGATGTTGTTCGTCAGAAGTATCTCGACTTGCAGCGTGCGCAGATCGCCGGCGCCGGCCTGACTTCAACCCAAATCAAGAATCAAATTGATCTCGCCCGCGAGCAAGCACTCGGCACGTACCAGATAAAGTCGCAGGTCGACCAAACGAAGATTCAGGCCGATACGATCGGTATGGCGGTCGGCGCCGCTGCCGAATACACGGCGCGCATGAACCTCCTGACGGAGGCGGTACGCAACCACAAGAATTTGACCGCTCAGGACCGCGCCGAGATCGACGCTCAGGCAAAGGCTTTGGGGGAGGCGGCGCAGGCCGCGGCGACCCGCCAAATCAGGAGCGACATTGCTTTCGGGCAGCGGACCAGCCTGCTTTCACCTGAAGATGTGCAGATCGCGCAGCAGTTGAAGGGCATCTATCCGGACGTCGCGACGGCGCTGGCAAGCGTTGAGGCGTCTGGGCTGCGAACGAACCAGGCGCTGAGCGGGCTGTCATCGTCGATTTCCAGCAGCATGGTCAGCGGGCTGACGGACATGACGACGGGCGCGAAGTCGGTGAAGGACGGGTTCTCGGACATGGCTACGTCGATCATCCGCGAAATCGAAAAGATGATCATCCAGTTGACCATCGTCGGTCCGTTAATGCGATCGCTTCAGGGCGCGTTCGGTGGTGGTGGCAACATCATCTCGAATCTATTCTCCGGCGCGGGCTCGGCGGCGAGCCAATTGGCGGCCGGCGTCATTCCGGTTGCCAAGGGCAATGCGTTCGGCGAGTCGAACGTCATCCCGTTCGCCCGGGGCGGTGCTTTCTCCAACCTGGTGGTGAACACTCCGACCTTCTTCCGCTTCGCGAATGGCGGCGCGATGCAGAATGGCGTCATGGGTGAAGCCGGCCCGGAAGCTGTGATGCCGCTTCGCCGCGGTCCCGACGGCCGACTCGGTGTCGCGGCGCATACGGCGGGCACGGGCTCCGGGAGCATGGGCGCGATCGTAAACGTCTACAATGCACCAGCTGGATCCACCGCGCAGAGCCGCGTCTCTCGTGGCTCCAATGGAGAAATGCAGGTCGACGTGATGTTGAAGAATGCGGTCCGCGGCGTCATCTCGGATGACCTCGCAACCGGCACGGGCGTTGCTCCGACCTTGAAGAAGTTTGCCAGCCTAGCATTACAGTCGTAATTTTTGTTTGAGGTGAGCTTTTTGAGCGACGGCTTGGTGAGCGCGTCGCCACAGCGACCATGCAATGACATAGCCAGGTCGAATTCGTTTTCGTGCGAGCCGCTGCGCTATTCTTCGGATTTC
>JBQCHY010000089.1:0-13683 GCA_051954235.1 Xanthobacteraceae bacterium | reverse complement strand
TGGGCGAAATTGACGACCTCGGTTGCCTTGTAAACAAGGACAAACCCCAGCGCGATCAGGCCATAGACACAGCCCAGCGCGACACCACTCACCAACTGCTGAACGAAGTCCAGCATGGCCTCGGTCCCTCCCCTGATGCCGCTTGCGATTCTTGACGATCGCGTTTGCCGCATCCCTGCTGACGGCCTGTCTCCGTTATCCGGGCATTACCGCCAGACATAAGACAGCCTCAACGGCCGTGTCCTGTCAACCCGGGACCCGCCCTACTCTTTGCGCCACCAACACAGCGCCAGCTCCGGATCAGCGAGATGCGAACCCACGCCCCAGCCTCCAGACTGCCGCCAAATGACCACTCGCCTTCCGACTGAGAATGCCTTGCGCCTCGATTTTGGTTGAGGTGGCGCGATGGCAGGGATGGCTTCTCGTGGTCATTGCCGCGCGCCACTTCGCCGACGGCGGTGACGCACGCTGTTACACCACCGCCTGGCTGATGAACTTGGTGTTCTGGAACGCGGCCAGTCCCTCGATGCCGCCTTCGGAGCCGACGCCGCTGTCCTTGTAGCCGCCGAACGGCGTTTCCGGCAGCGACACCTGCCAGTGATTGACCACGACGTTGCCGCTTTCGATGGCGCCCGAGATCGCCCGCGCGCGCGACAGATCGTTGGTCATCGCGTAAGCCGCGAGACCGAACGGCAAGCGGTTCGCCAGCGCGACCACGTCATCGAATGTCTTGAACGGCGTCGTCATCGCCAGCGGGCCGAACGGCTCGACATTGGCGGCCATGCTATCGTTGCCGACATTCTCCAGCAACGTCGGCCGATAGAAGAAGCCGCGATTGCCGGCGCGCTCGCCGCCGGCGGCGATGCGGATGTTGCGCGTGCGCGCGTCGGCGACGAAGGCCTCCATCGCCTCGACGCGCCGCGCATTGGCCAGCGGCCCCATCACGGTCGCGGCATCGAAGCCGTCGCCGACCGCGATGGAATTGGCGTGCGCCGCGAAGGTTTCGACGAAGCGGTCATGAATCGATTCATGCACGTAGAAGCGCGTCGGCGAGGTGCAGACCTGGCCGCCGTTGCGATATTTCGCGCCGGCCGCCGCCTTCGCCACCGCATCGACATTGACGTCATCGAACACCACCACCGGCGCGTGGCCGCCCAGCTCCAGCGTCATCCGCTTCATGCCCTGCACCGCCATGCCAGCGAGCAGCTTGCCGACATTGGTGGAGCCGGTGAAGGTGATGCCGCGAATGATCGACGATTCGATCAGTTGCCGCGAAATCGCGACGGGATCACCGAACACGATGCTGAGCACGCCTTCCGGCAGGCCCGCTTCCAGCAACATGCCGCCGATGGCGAGCGCGGTGGCCGGCGTTTCCTCCGACGGCTTGATGATGACCGAGCAGCCCGCCGCCAGCGCGCCGCTGATCTTGCGCGACGGCGTGATGGTCGGCGCGTTCCACGGCGAGAATGCGGCGATGGGGCCGACCGGCTCCTTCACCATCATCTGCTGGATGTTTTCCGCGCGCGCGGGAATGACGCGGCCGTAGGCGCGCTTGCCCTCCTCGGCGTTCCACTCGAACATGCCGGCGGCCTGCTCAACCTCGAGCCGCGCTTCCGCAATGGGCTTGCCGAGTTCGAGCGTGATGAGATGCGCGAGATAGTCGCGGCGCTCGCGCATCAGGTCGGCGGTGCGCTTGAGAATTTTCGCACGCTCCTGCGCCGGCTTGCGTCGCCACACCTGAAAGCCTTTTTGGGCCGCGGCTAGCGCCTCGTCGATATCGGCGGGGGTGGCGTGCGGCAATTCCGCCAGCACGGCTTCCGTCGAGGGATTCAGCACCGGCTCGGTCTTGCGGCCCTCCGCGCCGACCCAGCGCCCGGCGATCAACAGCTGCAAGTTCGGATATTCGAACGACATGGTATTCCTCCACACATCCGATAGTCGGGATGGGCACTATCAATCGAGAGACGTCGAGGCTCGCTGCGCTCGCGCCTCAGGATGACGCCGTCGCGCTCGTGTTAAGTCGCAGGGAGCGCCGCAAGATCGAGCAGCACCGATACATCGTCGACACTTTCGATCTGCCGAAGCGCGGCGAGCAGCCGCTCGGCGGTGTCCCGGCCGCGCACCGGCGCGACCAGATCGGTGAACTTGCGCGCGAGGCCGTCATCATCGAGCGGAAGATCGCGCGAGCCGATGGCTTCATGCGCCTCGCGTGAAAACTCGCCTTTGGTGGTGGTGAGTTTCACGCGCGCCGGCCGCCGCGACGGATACATCGCGTCGAGATCGGCGGCGGTGCCGATATGCACCAGCTTGCACGCTTCAGCGAGCCCGGCATCGGCGCGGATATCGTCCTCGAAATGTTTCAAATCGATGCGTCCATAACGCAGGCCGAGCGCCATGATGAACGGGAAGCTCAGTTGCGCGCTGGCGAAATCGCCCCATCCCGTCTCGGCATGAGACGTGGCAATCGCATAAGTCTCGACGTCGATGCGCTGGATATCGTGTTCGGCGAGGCCATGATCGCGGCACAGCGTCATCATCGCTTCCACCGCCGGCTGCAAATGCCGGCAGCAGGCATACGGCTTGAAGTAGCAATCGACCACGCCGAACGGCGCATCCGGCGGCAACTTGAAGTTCGCCGCCACGCGATCCGCATCGCCGGGGAACGCCTGGAAGAATCCGTCCGGCCCTTCGAGCACGTCGGGCGGCCCCTCGACGCCGCCCCGCGCCAGCAGCGCCGCGGTCAGGCCTTCGCGCGCCGCATGACCCGCGTGCAGCCGCTTGACGTCACCGCCACCGGCGAGAAACGCGAACAATCCCGCGGATGCACTGGCTGCAAGGCCGAGCGCATTCGCTGTCTGCGCGCGCGGAAGATCGAGCAAGCGTGCTGACGCGAGCGCCGCGCCGAGCGAGCCGACGATGCCGGTGGGATGAAAGCCGCGCTGCCGCGCCATCGGATGGCCCGCGCGCGCGATCGCGGTGACGGCTTCATAGCCGGCGACCATCGCCTCCAATAGCCGCTCGCCGGAAACCTTTTCGCCGTAAGCGGCCGACAACAACGCCGGCACCACCGCGACACCCGGATGAACTGACCCCTCGCGATAGCCATCGTCGAGTTCGATGCCATGCGCGCCGGTGCCGCCGAGCCATGCGGCGTCGAGCCGATCGACCCGCCGCGCACGACCCGGCATCGGCACCGCGCCACCTGCGGGCCGGATCGCGGTCAGCACCGCATCCGCCTTCGACGCCACGTCGCCGGCGCCGCCGGCGATCATCACGCCGAGCGTATCGAGCAGGTGCCGCTTGGCTTCATGACGCACCTCGGCGTCGAGATCGCGCCAGCGCAATCGATGCGCGAAATCGAGCAGCGCGGCGGTCGGCCCCGCGCCGCGCGCGATTGTCCGCTGGTGCGCCGCGCCCGCCATCGCGTTACCGCGCTTCCGTCGCGATCAGATTGATCATCGCCGGATAGTAGTTCTGGCTGTAACCGGCCTCCGCCGTCTTCTTCAGAAGATTGGCGGTGAGCGACGCGGAGGCGGCGTCGATATCGCCCTGCTGCGCCAACTCCAGCGCGAGGCTGATGTCCTTGATCGCGTAAGTGGTGGGGAAGGTATTCTCCGGGAATTTGCCCGGCACCAGCGCCTTCTGCCCCGGTGTGCGCAGCGCAAAGCTGTCGGCCGAGCCCTTCGACATCACGTCGAACAACAGCGCGCCGTCGACGCCGGCGCTGCGGCCGATGGCCAGTGCTTCCGCCAGCGCGTTGACGGTCATGAACACCACCATGTTGTTGAGCACCTTCACCACCTGACCGGTGCCGGTGTCGCCGCAATGGGTGATCTCGGTGCCCATGGTGCCGAGGAACGGCTCGACCATGCGGAAATTCTCGTCGCTGCCGCCGACCATGATGCTGAGTGTGCCGTCGATCGCCGCCTGGCGCATCCGCGCCACCGGCGCGTCGATCAACGTGACGCCCTTTTCGGCAAGTTTCGCGGCGAGTTCGCGCGTGCCCTTCACCGAACTGGTGCTCATATCGACGATAGTGTGCACGCGACCGCCGGCCTCAGCGATGCCGCCCGCGCCGAGACACACCTCGGTGACCTCGGCGATGCTCGGCAGCGACAGGAAAATGATATCGGCGCTCTGCGCCGCTTCGGCGATGGAGGCCACGGCCTTCGCGCCCACCTTGGCGACCTGCTCGCGCGGCTCGGGTCGGCTATCGGTGGCGATCACCGGCAATCCCGATTTCCGCGCAAGAGTGCTGCACATCGGCGCACCCATGACGCCAAGCCCGATGAACCCCAGTGTTTCAACCCGTTTCGCCATTCCGTCTGCTTTCTTCAATCCACGATAGGAGACTCCGGCCTCGGAAGGCCGGAGTCGGCTTCTTGCATCAGTTCTTCTTCACCAGCGGGCACTCGCTTTCCGACAACGGACGGAAGGCTTCGCTGCCCGGAATCTTGGTGAGAACCTCGTAGTAGTCGTAAGGCTTCTTCGACTGCTCCGGCGACTTCACCTTCACCAGATACATGTCGTGCAGCACGCGACCATCGGCGCGGATCTCGACGTCCTTGTTGTAGATGTCGTTGACGCGCAGCTCGTGCATCTTCTTGGCGACCACTTCGCTGTCCGTGGTGCCGGCTTCCTTCACCGCGCGCAGGAAGTGGGTGACGCCGCTATAGACGCCCATGTTCACCATGGTCGGCATGCGGCCGCCCATCTGGCTGCCGAACTTCTCCGAAAACTTCCGGGTCTGGTCGTTGAGGTCCCAATAATAGGACGTGGTCAGGATCAGGCCCTGCGCCACCTTGAGGCCGAGCGCGTGCACGTCGCTGATGAACACCAGCAGGCCGGCGAAGTTCTGGCCGCCCTGCACAATGCCGAACTCGGCACCCTGCTTCAGCGAATTGACTGTGTCGGTGCCGGCGTTGGCGAGGCCGATGATCTTCGCCTTCGAGGCTTGCGCCTGCAACAGATAGGACGAGAAGTCCGAGCTGTTGAGCGGATGCTTGACCGAGCCCAGCACCTTGCCGCCGGCTTCTTCGACGAAGCGCGAGACGTCGCGTTGCAGGCTGTGGCCGAAAGCATAGTCAGCGGTGAGGAAGAACCAGGTGTTACCACCCTGCTTCACGATCGCCTTGCCGGTGCCATTGGCCAGCGCGTAGGTGTCGTAGTTGAAGTGGAACGTGGTCGGCGAACACGCCGCGCCGGTGAAGTTGGTCGCGGCCGGGCCGGACACGATGAAGATTTTCTTCGACGCCTTGGCCACCTCGTTCATGGCGAGGCCCGCCGCCGACGATGCGCCGTCCGCCAACAGATCGACCTTATCGACGTCGATCAGCTTGCGGGTCAGCGACGCCGCGATGTCCGGCTTGTTCTGGTGATCGAGCACCATCACCTCGATCTTGCGGCCCAGCACCTCGCCGCCGAAGGCTTCGGCCGCGAGCTTTGCCGCGACGCCGGAGCCGGGGCCGCCGGCTTCCATGTAGACGCCGCCCTGATCGTTGACGACCGCGATCTTGATCGGCGGCTTGTCCTGAGCCTGGGCGACCGAGCCCAAGAAAGCCAATGTCATTGCGGCAATCGATAATGATTTCAGCATCGTTCTCTCTCCCTCCCTGCCACGTTCGGTGGCGTTAAAACGTCAGGTCCCCTGCCGCTGCTGCACGATCGCTTCGATCTTTTGCAGCACCGGTTTCAGATAATTGATGAACGCTTGGGGGTCCTCGCTCATCGGAAAATGACCGAGCCCTTTCATGATGGTGGCTTCCGCGCCCGCGACCGATTTCGCCACCGCCAGCGTTTCCTCCGGCGTGCACGAATAGTCGTACTCGCCCGACAGCAGGAACAACGGGCAGCGCGTCGTATCGATGCGCGCGACGCGATCGCGGATGTCGCCATCGAGCTTGTAGAAATGCAGATCGCCCTTGAAGACACCGGGGCCGCCTTGCATGTAGTGCCACAGCGTTTCCCAGCGCTCCTTCTCCGGCGCGCGCGGGCCGACCAGGCCGGACACGATGGCGGCGCAGACCTCGCCGCCATGGACGTCGGCGCGATGCAGGAAATTCAGATCGTAGTAGGGATCGACATGCGCGCCGGCTTGCAGGCCGACGATGCCGCGAAACCGCTCGGGATGCTCCAGCGCCAGATGCAGCACGATGCGACCGCCGATCGAACAGCCCATCACGATGGGACGGTCCAGCTCCAGCGCATCCATCACCGCGAGGATCATCGCAGTGTAATCCTGCGAGGTGAGCTTGTATTCCTCGTCGTGCCAGCCGGCCGGCGGCGACGACTTGCCGTGCCATGGCATGTCGAAGGCGATGACGCGATGCTTTGCGGTGATATCCGGATCGTTCATCAACCCGCGATACTGCCGGCCGTCGGCGCCGGCGGTGTGCAGGCACAACAGCGGCACGCCCTGCCCGGCTTCCTCGACATAGAGGCGATGCGGCTTGCCGAGCAGCGTCAGGTTGAGATAGCGGCCGATGATCGGTTCGAACGCGGCGCTCATGATCCCACCTCTTGCGCGCGCAACTTGGCCAGCACGTCCTTGAAGTAACGCAGGTAAGCCATGAAGATTTTCAGGTCGCCCTCGGCCTTGAGCGCGCGGCGCTTGATCAGCGCCATCAGGTCGTGATGGCCGGGTGGCGGGTTGGCGCTCCAGAACGTCTGCCATTCGCCATCCGATGCGCGCAACGCGAACGACCACGACGGCATCACGAACGGTCCGCGCTCGACGGAAGCGATTCTTCCATCCTGCACGTCGATCAGCCATTGCACGTCGCCGATCTCAAGCAGGAAACGCGTCGTGAGGAAGCGGCCGCGCCGCACCAGCGGCGCATCGGCATTGACCCGGTCGGGCAGTTGTTCGATTGCAGTCACGGTCATGTCAGGCAAGCCTCACCAATGCATCGAGCGCCACCACGCCTTCGCCCTCCCGCCGCACCAGTAGCGGATTGATCTCGGCGTCGGCGACGTCGTGCTCCTCGTCGAGCGCGAGCCGCGACAGCGCGACGATGGCGTGCGCTACGGCTTCGAGATCGCCTTTCGGGCGGCCGCGAAAACCTTGCAGCGTTTTCACGATCGCCAGTTCGGAAATCATTTCGCGCGCCGTCTCCAGCGTCACCGGAGCGAGACGGATACTGCGATCGCGATAGATTTCGGTATAGATGCCACCGGCGGCGAGCAGCACCACCGGGCCGGCATCGGCATCCTTGCGATACCCCAGCAGCAACTCGCCGAGCCCCGACATCATCGGCTGCACGATCACTTGCGACGCGTCCGCCTCCGGCAACGCCTGGCGCACCGACGCGGCAATCGAACGCATCGCGGCCTTGACGCCGGCTTCATCGCGGACGTTCAACACCACGCCGCCGACATCGCTCTTGTGTGCAATCGTCTCGGACAACAACTTCACCACCACAGGGTACGTAAACGGCAGATCGATCGTCGACGCATCGACCGACAGCACCACCGACGATGCGTGCGGCACGCCGACGCGCGCGAACAGAGCATAGGCGTCGTGCTCGTTCAACTGCGCTGATTTGTTGCGCCTGACAGAACGCGAGATACTAAGCGGTGCAACCGCGACGCGGCGCGCGAACGCCGCGGCGATGGCATCGGCGCAGGCTTCCGGCGTTCTGAAATTCGGAACGTTCGCCTGCGACAACATCGCCAGCGCTTCCGGTGCATCGGGCGCGAGAAACGACACCAGCGGCTTGTTAGCTGCAGCGCTTTCGATCACCGGCTTCACCGCGAGTTCGGGACGGAAGCGCGCCGACGATCCGGTGACCGCGACGACCAGATCGAACTCCGGCGCCGACAGCATCACGTCAAGCGCAGCCTTCATGATATCAGGCCGCGTGCCGGCCATGGTGAGATCGACCAGCACGCCGCGCTCGACGCTGACGCCGGCGCTCTGCAACCGTGCGAACGTGTCGTCGCTCGGGCGCGTCACATCGACGCCGCGCAACGCAAGGCCGTCCACCACCATCGCCGCGCCGCCGCCGGTGGTGGTCACCACGCCGACGCGCGGCGCGCGGCCGCGCACCGTGCCGGCCGGAATGCGGCCGAGCAGCGGCAGGGTTTCCAGCAAGGCTTCGAAATTTTCGACGCGCGCGATGCCGCAATCAGACAGGAAGGCGCCGGCGATATCGTCCTCGCCGGCGAGTGCGCCGGTGTGCGACAGCGCTAGTTCCGCGCCCTGTTGCGAACGGCCGAGCTTGTAGGCAACCACCGGCTTGCCGCGTTCCGCTGCCGCCACCGCGAAGCGGCGCAGATCGTCGGCATGACGCAGGCTTTCGAGAAACAGCATGTAGCCGGTCACCGCCGGATCATCGAGCGTCATCGCGCAGATTTCGCCGAGCGTCAGATCGATCTCGTTGCCGACCGACACCAGACCCGCAAAGCCGACCGAACGCGCTTTGCCACGCGACACCAGAGCGCCCAACATGCTGCCGCTGTGCGAGGCGACGAACACGCCGCCGCTCGGCAAGTTCGGCTCGGCGAATGCGGCGTTGGCGGTCAGCAGCGCTTTGGCATGGAAGTTGACGACGCCGATGCTGGACGGTCCGAGAAGGCGGATGCCGGTCTCGGCAACGATTTTCTTCAGCGCATCGACGCGCCGCAAGCCTTCGTGGCCTGCCTCGGCGAAACCGGTCGCCAGAATGGTCGCGACCTTGACGCCACGCGCCGCGCAATCGCGCACCGCATCGAACACGCCGTCAGCGCCGGCGAGGATGAAGGCGTGGTCGGGCGCTTCCGGCAGCGCCTCCAGCGACGGCCACGCGCGCTCGCCCAGCACCTCGTCGCGCCGCGCGTTGATCGGATAGATCGTGCCGGCATAACCGGCCTGCCGCAAATATTGCAGCGGCCGCGCCGCCACCTTCGAGGGATCGGCCGACGCACCGACGATCGCAATGCTGTTCGGCGCGAGCAACGCGCGCGACAGCAGCGGCGACGGCGAGAGCGGTCTACTCTGCGGCACGGGCCACGGCCTTTCGCTGATCGAACCGTCGCTCGAAGACGTGTTCGGCGATGCGGTTCTTGAGAATTTCGGTCGAGCCGCCGGCGATCATCCAGCCGCGCGTCCGCCGCATGCAATATTCCGCGAGCGACTCTTGGCTGTAGCCGGTGCCGCCCATCACCTGCACCGCATCGTTGGCGACGTCGAAGCCGGCCTGATTGCAGGCGAGTTTTGCCAGCGCTGTATCGAACGCGGTCGGCAGGCCGTCGGTGACGCTCGCCGCGCGATACAGCAGAAGCTGCGCGGATTCGAGCTTGAGCGCCATGTCCGCAAACTTCCACTGCAAGCCCTGGAATTCGCACAGCGGTCGTCCGAATTGCTCGCGCACCAACGCATGCTCGCGCGCGAGGTTGAAAGCATAACGGCCAAGCGCCAGCGCGCGCGACGAGTTGCCGAGCCGCTCGACGTTGAAGCCGGCGATCTGCTTCTTGAAGCCGCCGATGCCGAGCAGCACGTTCGCCGCCGGAATCCGGCAGTTCTCGAAATAGAGCTGGCACCACTCCTCGCCGCTCATGAATGGCGAGGGCTTGCCGATGGTGAAGCCGGGCGTGCCGCGCTCGATCAGCACCGAGCCGATGCCGTTCACGCCGGGCGCGAAGCGCACATAGACGAGAAACACCGACGCGTCGGGACTATGGGTGCCGAACACCTTGGTGCCGTTGATGACGTAGTGATCACCGTCCTGCCGCGCCGAGGTCTTCAACTCGGTCACCGCCGAGCCGGCGTCGGGCTCGCTCATGCCGAGGCTGATGACGCTACGCCCCGCCAGCAGATCCGGCAGGAAGCGCTGCTTCTGGTCGTCGCTGGCATATTCCACGAAGGTGCGGATCGGCCCGAAGTTGCCGGCCTGCACCACGTCGGCGCTGCGCGGACACACCGAGGCGATGGCCTGAATGGCGATCACTGCATCCATCAGCGTGCCGCCCTGCCCGCCGTCCTTCTCATCGAAAGTAATGCCGAGCAGCCCCTGCTTCGCCAGCTTCTCGGCGACGTCGAACGGAAAGCGCGGATCGTGTGCGCGCGCCAAAGCCCCATCCGCCAGATGGGCTTCCGCGAACCGCCGTACGGATTCGGCAAACGCGCGCTGTTCCTCGTTCAAGTCATCGATCATTACTGGCAGGCCCACGCTTCGAATGTCTCCGAGCCTTGTCCCGCGAAGCGGGTTTGACGCGCAACTACAGAAAGATTATTCATCTATAAGTTTTTGTAATGGAGACCCCGATGCGCGAAGCGATGCCGCCCTTGAACCCGCTTCATGTTTTCGAAATCACCGCGCGCCTCGGCAGCTTCACCAAGGCGGCGCAGAAGCTGCGCGTGACTCAACCTGCCGTGAGCCGGCAAGTGCAGACGCTGGAGAACTATCTCGGCGTGCGACTGTTCGAACGCGACAAGCAGGGTATCCGCCTCACGGCGGTCGGCGAACAGTTTCACCGGCAGATTTCGCCGGCGTTCCAGATCATCGCCAGCGCCTCCGCGAACCTCACCGCGACGCGGAAGATCGAGCCGCTGAACGTGCGCACCTACACCACGTTCGCCTCGAAGTGGCTGATCCATCGGCTACCGTCGTTCTACGTGACGTATCCCAACATCAAGCTCAACATCAGCAACGTCGTCGCGCCGGTCGATTTCGAGAAGGACAATGTCGATCTCGCCATCCAGTTCGGCAACGGCCAGTGGCGCGGCGCCGAAACGGAATTGCTGTTCAAGGATTTGATCCAGCCGGTGTGCAGCCCGAAACTGCTGGCGAAAGCTCGGCTGGTGGAACTCGACGACCTGAAAAAGGTGCCGATGCTGCATTCGCATTATCGCCGCACCGACTGGCACGACTGGCTCGCCGCCGTGCATCGCACCGACCTCCTGTCGGAAGACGGCATCAGCTTTTCCACCTCGATCCTGACCTATCAGGCGGCAGTGGAAGGCGTCGGCGTCGCCATGGGGCAACTCCATCTGCTGCAGAACGAATTGCGCGACGGAACCCTGGTGCCGCTGTTCAACGCGCCGTTCGAACGACGACTGGCGCATTACGTGGTGTGGCCGAAGAACCGGCCGCTCAACCGCAAAGGCCGCAGTTTCCTGAGTTGGCTGCGCAAGAGCGCGGCCGAATTCGCCAAGACGGTTTGATTTCGGCTTCCCATGCCGTGGGAACGCATGGACTCCATTACAAAACATTATCGGCGAATGACTTTCTGTTAGTTGAAACCCTCCGCGTCATTCCGTTGGGTGGGACGACACGAACAACAAGAATGGAGGACGCAATGCTGAGCAAGGTGGACGCTCCCGCGGAGCAGCAGGCGCGAACATGGGTCGCGGCCTTCAACCAGTCGCTCGGCGGCGGAGACAGGGCAGTGCTCGCGGCGCTGTTCGCAACCGATTGCCACTGGCGCAATCTGTGCGGGCTGTCGTGGAACATCTTCACCCAGAGCGGCCGCGACACGATCTGCGACATCTTGCTGCGCGATGCCGGTGAGGCGAAAGCGCGAGACTTCACCGTTGCCGGCGACCTTCTGGCGCCGCGCCGCGCCGTCGTCGCGGGGCAGGACGTGATCGAGGCGATCTTCCGTTTCGTTTCCGCCAACGGCGCCGGGCTCGGCGTCGTGCGGCTGCTGCCGGGCGAACATCCGCAAGCCTGGACGATCTCGACGCTACTCGACATGGACGGCATCTGCGCCGCGCGCCGCCGCGACAACGAACCGGTATCGCATGCGCGCGATTTCGCCGAGGCAAGCTGGCTCGACCAGCGCGCACAACACCTCGCTTATGAAGATCGCGAGCCCGACGTGCTGATCGTCGGCGGCGGCCATGCCGGCATCTCGGCGGCGGTCGAGCTGAAACGGCTCGGCTTCGACGCGCTGATCGTCGACAAGGAGGAGCGCGTCGGCGACAACTGGCGGCTGCGTTACAACGGCCTCAAGCTGCATAACAAGACGCCGGTGAATCACCTGCGCTACATGCCGTTCCCGGTGACGTGGCCGGATTACATTCCGAAGGACAAGATCGCCAACTGGCTGGAAACCTATGTCGAGAGCATGGATCTCGACTTCTGGACCCGTACCACCTTCGAAGGCGCGACCTACGACGACGCCAGCGCGACGTGGCAGGCAACGGTTCGCCGCGAGGGCCATGCGCCGCGCACGCTGCGCCCGAAGCACATCGTGCTCGCCACCAGCGTCAGCAGCGTGCCGAACATTCCGGCGATTCCGACCATCGAGAATTTCAAGGGCACGGTGCTGCATTCAAGCCAGTTCACTAAGGGCGCTGACTGGACCGGCAAGTCCGCACTGGTGCTGGGCACCGGCACCAGCGCGCATGACATCGCGCAGGAACTGCAGGCCAACGGCGTCACCGTCACCATGGTGCAGCGCAGCCCGACCATGGTCATCAACGTCGATCCCAGCGCGCAGCTTTACGACAAGACCTATCTCGGCGACGGCCCGCCGGTCGAGGTGCGCGACACGCTCAATTCATCGGTTCCGCTGGCGGTGATGAAGATCGCGCACAAGATCATCACCGACGAGGTGCGCAAGCTCGACGCGCCGCTGCTCGAGCGGCTGGAGAAGGCCGGCTTCCGGCTTGAATTCGGCGAGGACGGCACGGGCTGGCCGCTGAAATTCCGCCAGCGCGGCGGCGGCTATTACTTCAACGTCGGCTGCTCGGAACTGATCGCGGACGGCAAGATCGGCCTCGTTCAGGCCACCGATATCAAGCAGTTCGTCGCCGGCGGCGTCGAGATGACCGACGGCACCGCGCGCGATGCCGATCTCGTGGTGCTCGCCACCGGCTATAAGGGCCAGGGCCATATGGTCGGCGCGCTGTTCGGCGACGACGTCGCTGAACGGGTCGGCCGCATCTGGGGTTTCGAGGAGACGACGCAGGAACTGCGCAACATGTGGGTGCGCACCAAACAGCCCGGCCTGTGGTTCACCGGCGGCGCTTTCTCGCAGTGCCGCATCTACAGCCGCTACATGGCCTTGCAGATCGAAGCCATCGAAGCCGGACGATTGGCCAAGGCCGCGAGTTAAGCCGACCGCTTAAAGCTCCTCCCGAGAGGACCAACCTGCCTCGCCTCCGGCATCGCCGGCGGCGGGGCATTTTTTTGACCGGAATAAATGCGCAAGATGGGGTCGAGTTGCCGCCCGAGCGCGACAAGAACAACCGCGAGTTCGCCATGCCCGGGCTTGTCCCGGGCATCCACGTCCTTGAAACCAGCGCAACACTAAAAACGTGGATGGCCGGGACAAGCCCGGCCATGACGACGATGATGATTCAATTTCGATTCGTTGCGCACTGAAGAGCGGGATGTCTTCGCCCTCTTCAATGACGTAACCCTACGGAATAATCTTCTGCGCGCGGAAATCGCCGATGATGTCCTTCATCATCTGCTCGCTGTCGATCATGTCGGTGAAGCCGTATTGATAGGCTTTCACCATGCTGATCATGTTGTCCCACTTGCGGCGAAACACGGTGTCGGCATAGGCCCAAGGCACCAAGCGAAACAGATCGGTCTGGCGCAAACCGTTGCCGGCGACGATCTCGTTCCAAAGCTCTTTCTTGTCCGCCATGAATTCGGTCAGGCGCATCGTCTTCACCGGGCCGGGCTCGAGATCGAACATCGCGGCGAGGCGCGGCCACATGTATTTCCAGCGGAACGAATCGCCGTTACC
>JBQCHY010000088.1:0-13419 GCA_051954235.1 Xanthobacteraceae bacterium | reverse complement strand
TTCACCATGGGCGGCACCGGCGGCGGCATCGCCTACAACAAGGAAGAATATCTCGACATCATCGAGCGCGGCCTCGATGCCTCGCCGACCAACGAAGTGCTGATCGAAGAGTCGGTGCTCGGCTGGAAAGAGTACGAGATGGAAGTCGTCCGCGACAAGAAGGACAACTGCATCATCGTCTGCTCGATCGAGAACCTCGATCCGATGGGCGTGCACACCGGCGATTCCATCACCGTCGCCCCCGCGCTGACCTTGACCGACAAGGAATACCAGATCATGCGCGACGCCTCGCTGGCGGTGCTGCGCGAGATCGGCGTCGAGACCGGCGGCTCCAACGTGCAGTTCGGCGTCAACCCCGCCGACGGCCGCATGGTGGTGATCGAGATGAACCCGCGCGTGTCGCGCTCCTCGGCACTGGCGTCGAAGGCGACGGGCTTCCCGATCGCCAAGGTCGCGGCCAAGCTCGCGGTCGGCTACACGCTGGACGAGATCGCCAACGACATCACCGGCGGCGCGACGCCCGCGTCCTTTGAGCCGACCATCGACTATGTCGTCACCAAAGTGCCGCGCTTCGCCTTCGAGAAATTCCCCGGCGCGTCCACGACGCTGACCACGTCAATGAAGTCGGTCGGCGAAGTGATGGCGATCGGCCGCACCTTCCAAGAGTCGCTGCAAAAGGCGCTGCGCGGCCTGGAGACCGGCCTCACCGGTCTCGACGAGATCGAGATCGACGGCCTCGGCAAGGGCGACGACAAGAACGCCATTCGTGCCGCGCTTGGCACACCCACGCCCAATCGAATCCTGCAGGTGGCGCAGGCGATGCGGCTCGGCTGGAGCAACGAGGACATCTTCGTATCCTGCAAGATCGATCCGTGGTTCCTCGCCGAGCTGCGCGGCATCGTCGAAACCGAAGGCAAGATCAAGGACAACGGCCTGCCGCCGCACGCCTTCGGCATGCGCACCCTGAAAGCGATGGGTTTCTCCGACGCGCGCCTCGCAGTGCTCGCCAACACCACCGAAGCGGAGATCCGCACATTGCGGCAATCGCTCGACGTGCGCCCGGTCTACAAGCGCATCGACACTTGCGCGGCAGAGTTCGCTTCGCCCACCGCTTACATGTATTCGAGCTACGAGCCGCCGTTCGCAGGCAGCCCCGCTGACGAAAGCGCGCCGTCCGACCGCAAGAAAGTGGTGATCCTCGGCGGCGGCCCGAACCGCATCGGCCAAGGCATCGAGTTCGACTATTGCTGTTGCCACGCCTGCTTCGCGCTGTCGGATGCCGGCTATGAGACCATCATGGTCAACTGCAATCCGGAAACGGTCTCGACAGACTACGACACCGCCGACCGCCTCTACTTCGAGCCGCTGACGCAGGAAGACGTGCTCGAGATCATCGACCGCGAACGCACCAACGGGACGCTGCATGGCGTGATCGTGCAGTTCGGCGGTCAGACCCCGCTGAAGTTGGCGCGCGCGCTCGAAGCCGCCGACGTGCCGATCCTCGGCACCTCGCCGGACGCCATCGATCTCGCGGAAGACCGCGACCGTTTCAAGCGCGTGCTCGACCGGCTGCGGCTGACGCAACCGAAGAACGGCATCGCCTATTCGGTGGAGCAGGCGCGGCTCGTCGCCGCCGATCTCGATTATCCGCTGGTGGTGCGTCCGTCCTATGTGCTCGGCGGCCGCGCGATGCAGATTATCCGCGACGACACCCAACTCGGCGACTATCTCCTCGAGACGCTGCCCGAACTGGTGCCCGCCGACGTCAAGGCGCGCTACCCGAACGACAAGACCGGGCAGATCAACACCGTGCTCGGCAAGAACCCGCTGCTGTTCGACCGGTATCTGTCGGACGCCACCGAGATCGACGTCGATTGCCTGTGCGACGGCAAAGACACCTTCGTCGTCGGCATCATGGAGCACATCGAAGAGGCCGGCATTCATTCCGGCGATAGCGCGTGCTCGCTGCCACCGCGTTCGCTCGATGCCGCGACCATCGCCGAACTGGAACGGCAGACCCGCGAACTCGCGCTCGGCCTCGATGTGGTCGGCCTGATGAACGTACAATACGCCATCAAGGACGGCACCATCTATGTGCTGGAAGTGAATCCGCGCGCCTCGCGGACGGTGCCGTTCGTCGCCAAGGTGATCGGCACGCCGGTGGCGAAGATCGCCGCGCGCATCATGGCCGGCGAGAAACTCGCGGACTTCAAATTGAAGCCGCAGCAACTCAAGCATGTCGGCGTCAAGGAATCCGTCTTCCCGTTCGCGCGCTTCCCCGGCGTCGATACCGTGCTCGGCCCGGAGATGCGTTCGACCGGCGAAGTGATGGGCCTCGACCGCAACTTCGAAGTCGCCTTCGCCAAGAGCCAGCTCGGCGGCGGCACCCGCGTGCCGCGCAAGGGGACGGTGTTCGTGTCCGTGCGCGAAGACGACAAGACACGTATTCTTGAAGCGGTGCGGCTGTTGTCGTCGGTCGGCTTCCGGGTGATCGCGACCTCCGGGACGCAGCGTTATCTCTCCGACAACGGCGTGCCGACCGAGAAGATCAACAAGGTGCTGGAAGGCCGCCCGCACATCGTCGACGCGATTACCAATGGCGAGGTGCAACTGGTGTTCAACACCACCGAAGGTCCGCAGGCGCTGGCCGACAGCCGCTCGCTGCGGCGCGCTGCCCTCTTGCATAAAGTGCCGTACTACACCACTCTATCCGGCGCTGTGGCGGCCGCGCAGGGCATTCGGGCCTATCTGGGCGGGGACCTTGAGGTCCGCACGTTGCAGAGTTACTTTCCCGGACACTGATCTTCGGCCGCGATCCGCGACTGCGGATCGGAACAACGTAACGGAACCTGCCGCATTCGGAAGTGTTCCGTTTTGAGGTGCGCCTGTTGATGGCCGCGACTTGAGTGACGAAACTTGGGTGACGCGGCTTGGCTCATCAATCCGTTTTACAACTGATTTCCTGAACCGCCGCGGCGGTCGATATGGAAATCCAAGGACGAGGGTAAATGGTGGACAAGGTTCCGATGACCCCCGGTGGTCATACCGCGCTTGAGGTCGAGTTGAAGCGGCGCCAATCAGAGGATCGGCCGCGCATCATCGAACTGATCGCGGAGGCGCGCTCGCACGGCGACCTGTCGGAAAACGCCGAGTACCACGCCGCCAAGGAAGAACAGTCGCACAACGAAGGCCGCATCGCCGAGCTCGAAGACAAGCTGGCGCGCGCCGAAGTGATCGACGTCACCAAGCTGTCCGGCGACACCATCAAGTTCGGCGCTACCGTGACGCTGATCGACGAAGACACCGAGAAGAAGGCGGTGTGGCTGATCGTCGGCGAGACCGAGGCCGACGCCAAGAACGGCCGCATCTCGATCACCTCACCGTTGGCGCGCGCGCTGATCGGCAAGACCAAGGGCTCCTCGGTCGAAGTGATGGCGCCGGGCGGCGCCAAGGCCTATGAAATCGCCAAGGTGGAGTGGCGCTGAGCGTCCTTCTCCGAATGAGTGTCAAGAGAAAGCCGCGCCCGTCGCGGCTTTTTTGCGCCTTGACGGCGCGTTGGCCTCAAATCAATGCTGACGAATCGGAATATTCGACGGGACCGGTTGTTAGCTCTCGTCGCATGAGACCGCGAACAAGGGGGACGCGACATCCGATGCGCAACGGCCTTGTGATTTGATCGCGGGTCACGCCTGCGTACAACGACGGCGGCACTTCAGACTGTTTTTCGTTTCCAATCATGCGCGGATCAGTTCCGCAAACTAGGGGGTAAAATATGGATCAGGCACTCTCCAAGTGGCAACCGACGGTATTGAGCCTTATGCGCTTCATCATCGGCCTGCTTCTGCTGCAATACGGCATCGCGAAGATCTTCAAGTTTCCGGTGCTGCCTTACTTCGCCAACATCCCGCCGCTGATCGTGGTCGCCGGCACCATCGAACTGGTCGGCGGCGCGCTGCTTCTGCTGGGGCTGTTCACGCGGCCGGTGGCGTTCATTCTCTCAGGCCAGATGGCTTTCGCCTATTTCCTCGGGCACATGTTCAAGGCAGCGAATCCGGTCTTCCTGCCGCTCCTGAACGGCGGCACGCTGGCGATCGCGCTCTGCTTCACCTGCCTTTATCTCGCGACGTCAGGCGGCGGCCCGATCAGCCTCGACGCAATGCTGCGGAAGAAGATCTAACGGACTTCGCAATCGTCATTGCGAGCGAAGCGAAGCAATCCAGTCTTTTCTCGAAGAAACTGGATTGCTTCGTCGCTAACGCTCCTCGCAATGACGGGAAGTGCGTTCGTTCCGTCGAACGCACTTCAAATCAGCCCTTGATGAAGAAGATCACCGTGAGTACCGCGCCAACCAGGACAACGGTGGCGCGGATTACTTTGATGGGGACGTTGCGCGCGACGCTGACGCCCCAGTAGCCGCCGATCACCGACGCCACGACCGTCACCAGCGCCTGCGGCCAGTGCACCAGTCCACCGGCGATCAACAATCCCGCAGAGACGATCTGGATCAGGAACGCGACGACGTTCTTGATCGCGTTGTCTTCGTGGTAATGGCCGCTGCCGATGATCGCGAGCGCGGCCAGCATCATGATGCCCATGCCGGCGCCGAAGAAGCCGCCATAGATCGTTGCCATCGCCATCACCGCGAAGGCGACGATGTGGGCGGTTGCGCCGCTGCCTTTCTGCGCCATCGGTTTGGTCAGTTCGCGGATGCGATCGCTGAAGGCGAACATCAAGGTCGCGGACAGCAGCAGCCACGGCACCAGCGGACGGAAACCCTTGTCGCCAAGCCAGATCAACAGCAGCGCACCGATCGCGCCGCCGGCCAGACCGATCAGCATGAACGGCAGCATCCGTCGGAAATGGGTACGGATTTCGGAGCGATAGGCCACCACGCTGGCGAGGTTCGCCGGCGTCAGCGCTACCGCGCTGGTGGCATTGGCGTCGAGCGTCGGCAGGCCGCAGGCGACCAGTGCCGCGAACGTCGCGAAGGTGCCGCCTCCGGCCACGGCATTGACTGTGCCGGCAGCGAACCCCGCCACCGCAAGCAGAATGATTTGGAAGAGTGTCACACCAGCCCCTTTAACCGGTCATCGCAATGCGACCGATCGATAACGTCGAATGCGCCCCCAAGAAACGAAACCACATTCCGGAGATGCGCATAAATCCCATCGGCAGGAAACGTCATACGCGGAACGCAGCCATGCCAAAACACCGGCTCGCAGATTGCGCCGTCAATCGTGAGGCACTTTCAATTCGAGCGGCACCGACGCGGCATATTTGGCGTTCTGCAACACCAGCGAGGTGCGAACGTTGCGCACATGCGGCGCGGCCGTCAGTTGCGTGACGAAAGCCTGGAACGTCGCCATGTCGGGCGCAACGCATTTCAGGATGAAGTCCACCTCGCCCGACAGCATCCAGCATTCGCGCACCAGCGGCGCGCGACGGACGAAATCCTCGAAAGCGCGCAGATCGGCGTCGGCCTGACTCGACAGATGCACCGAGGCGAACACCGTGACGTCGTAGCCGAGCCTGCGCGGATCCAGCAGCGCACGATAGCCCTGGATGTAGCCCTCTTCCTCCAGCGTGCGGACTCGGCGCAGGCAGGGCGGCGGCGAAATCCCCACGCGCTTGGCAAGTTCGACGTTGGTGATGCGGCCATCGGCCTGAAGTTCGCTCAGGATCTTCAGGTCAATCTCGTCAAGGCTTTTGGACACGCGGTTCAAATCCCAAATGGCCGATCCGCGGGCGCGATTCGGCGGCGAAGGCGATGGCAACACCCTTAACCCACCCGCCCGGCGCGGCGCAATTTTATTTCGCGAGATATGCAGAGGTGCAAAGTGGGAGGGGAAAATCGCCAGCGATGTGTTGCAATTCTTGCATAGCTGACCAGATAGCCTAAACTCGCTGTAATATTCCGGCTCATTCAAGCCATCTGCCGCCGTCAGCGATTTCGCTCTCTGACGGCCTTTCCTTGAGAGAAGGGGAAAACCCCCAATGAAACCCGAGACGTCGACGCCAATACACGCCAAGGTTGTGATCATCGGTTCGGGACCGGCCGGCTATACCGCCGGCATCTATGCCGCGCGTGCGATGCTTGAGCCGGTGCTGATCCAGGGCATCCAGCCCGGCGGCCAGCTCACCATCACCACCGACGTCGAGAACTATCCCGGCTTCGGCGACGTGATTCAGGGGCCGTGGCTGATGGAGCAGATGGAGCGGCAGGCCGCCCATGTCGGCACCAAGATCGTCACCGATCTGGTCACCAAGCTGGACCTCGGGCAGCGGCCGTTCCGGCTCACCTGCGACAGCGGCGACGTCTACCTCGCGGATACCGTCATCCTTGCCACCGGTGCGCAGGCACGCTGGCTGGGGATGCCGTCCGAGGAAGCGTTCAAGGGCTTTGGCGTCTCGGCCTGCGCCACCTGCGACGGCTTCTTCTATCGCGGCAAGAACGTCGTGGTGGTCGGCGGCGGCAACACCGCGGTCGAGGAAGCGCTGTTCCTGACCAACTTCGCCTCTAAGGTCACGATCGTGCATCGCCGCGACCATTTCCGCGCCGAACGCATCCTGCAGGACCGTCTGTTCAAGCACCCGAAGATCGAGGTGGTGTGGGACAGCGTGCTCGACGAGATCTGCGGCGACAAGGAGCCGGCCAAGGTCACCCACGTCAAACTGAAGAACATCAAGACCGGCGCGGTGACCGAAATCCCTGCCGATGGCGTCTTCATTGCGATCGGCCATGCGCCGGCGACCGAACTGGTGGCGGGTCAACTCAAACTCAAATCTTCCGGCTATGTCGAGGTCGCGCCGCATTCGACCGCGACCTCGGTGCCGGGCGTGTTCGCCGCCGGCGACGTCGCCGACGAGACCTATCGCCAGGCGGTCACCGCCGCCGGCATGGGCTGCATGGCGGCCCTCGAAGCCGAACGTTTCCTTGCCCACAGCGCCACCGAACGGGCCGCAGCGGAGTAAACATGCCTCGTAATCGCGACAGCTTCTCGGACATGGACTGGGATAAGCTGAAGGTCTTTCACGCCGCGGCGGAAGCCGGGAGTTTCACCCACGCCGGCGAACAATTGGGGCTATCGCAGTCCGCGGTTTCCCGGCAGGTCAGCGCGCTCGAACAGGAATTGTCGGTGTCGCTGTTTCACCGCCACGCGCGCGGCCTGATCCTCACCGAACAGGGCGATCTGCTGTTTCGCACCGCGCATGACGTCTTCATGCAGTTGCAGGCGGCGCGCGCCAAGCTCACCGACAGCCGCGAGCGTCCCAGCGGCGACCTCAAGATCACCACGACGCCGGGCGTCGGCATTCACTGGCTGATCCCGCGCCTCGGTGAATTCACCGCGCTGTTTCCGGAGATCCGCATTTCGCTGATCGTCACCGACGAAGAACTCGACTTGTCGATGCGCGAGGCCGACGTCGCGATCCGCACCCGCAAGCCGACGCAGCCCGACCTGATCCAGCGCAAGCTGTTCGCGATGGGCTTCCACGCTTACTGCTCGCCGGAATACATCAAGCACTTCGGCACGCCGCGCACACTGGAAGATCTCGACGGCCATCGCATCATCCTGCTCAGCGATGCGCAGGTGCCGCAGCACCTCCAGAACCGCAACTGGCTGGTCGAAGCCGGCCGCAACGGCTCCGGCCCGCGCGAGGCTTTCTTCAAGGTCAACAACATCCTCGGATTGGTGCGCGCCTGTCAGCAGGGGCTCGGTATCGCCGCACTCCCCGATTACCTTGTCGAAGATACCAACCGGCTGGTGCAGTTATTCAGTGAATCCGATTCAATCCAACTCGATACATATTTTGTGTATCCCGAGGAACTGAAGTCGGTAGCACGTGTGCAGGCTTTCCGGGATTTCGTCGTCAGCAAGGCGCAACGCTGGCCGTCTTGAATAGTGACCCGGTACACCTTCAGTCACCGCATGACTGACATGCGACTTGTCTGGTTGCCGCACGACGCCAACGGGGATCATACTCTTCACACACTGAGCGATCGCATCGCGCATCTGTCCCCCTCCTCTAGCGGTACGGGCGTTCAGTTATCCCTCTTGGAAGGTGATTGTGTCGGCCTCACGTGGCCAATACCTCAAGCCGGGCTCTTCGAGCCCGGCTTTTTTCTTTGCGGTCTTAATCTCTAGCTGTCGATGGTATCGGAAGAATGCGGCGCGTGCATAAGGCACAACCATTTTTCACCCGACGCTCGACCGATAAGCACCATTCTGAGCGCAACAAAAAACGCGCGACATGCGCGCGTTTGAAGCCGAGCAAACTGCGGCGTAAGATTACGCCGCTTGCTTGTGCATCGCGCCGTTGGCGGAAGCGTTGCCGCGAATGGCTTTGACCGAACGATCGATCGCGGACCACAGCCGGCTGATCTCGGATGCCGCACGCCCTTCGGAGTAATACTCCTGCGCGCCTTCACCGTGCGCCAGCGCCAGCAACAGGTCGGCGCGATTGGTGACCTGGCCGCTCCACACTGGCGCGCGGAATTTCGCCAGAGCTTCGCGCGCGATGGTCACGATCGGGCTTTCGGAGCCTTCGCGCAGCGCCGGTGCACCGTTCATGACCACAGCATAAGGCTTGCGCGCCGCGCGGCAGGTTTGAATGGTCTCCTGCACGGCGTTGACGTCGAACACGCCGGGCCGTGCCGGAATGATCACCATCGTCGCGTTGCGCACGGCATCGTCAACCACGGCCGACATGTTCGGCGGCGTATCGATGAACACCCACTCGTAGCCGTCGCGCTTGGCGCTTGCGACGATCTCGCTCACCGAACGGTTGGCGGTTTTCAGCGGCGGCTCGTTGGTGCCGCGCAGCTTATGCCACAGCGTCAGCGACCCTTGCGGATCGGCATCGACAAGAAGACACGGGCGCGACGGTTTATGGACGTGCGCGGCAAGATGAGCCGTCAGGGTGCTTTTCCCCGAGCCCCCCTTGCGTGATGCAAAAACAATAACGTTCATACCTTGGCCTCCAGATTGACCCCAGGAGGCGAAAGTGAATCAGGTTGCTGATTCGTTAAAGCGAAATTTGCGATATCAGGCGGCCGGCCTACTAGATTTAGTTAGTGAGTGGGCCTTTCGAGTCACACCATGCGCTGCAACAGTTCGTTTTACGGGATGGGCTCGCCGCGTTTCTCATCCCGCGCGCGCTGACGTTCGAGCCACTTGCGCTCCATCCAGGCGAGCAAACGAACGATCGGGCCTTGCAGGAAGGGAATATCCTGCGCGATCAGCATCAGGCCAAGCGGCAACATCCAGAGACCGAGCACCGGCAGAAAGCTGAAGATACCGCCGATAATCAGTAGAATCCCAAGCGGAAGCCGCAGCCATCGCGAGGACGGTTGACGCACCCAGCTTGAAAAACGCGCCAGCTTTGGCGGCAGTTTGCTTTCGAACCACGCGAAATGCCGGTCCAGTTCGGCTTGATGGCTTGTCACTCACACCTCTCTTTCGTCGCGGGAAGATGGGGACAAAAAACGACGTCGCCAAGACACAGTTCGATCGCCGGCCGATAACACAGTTTTGCCGCAATCGGTCGATGGCGGCGCAAGTACACTCACACCCATGTGAGGGATGGAACGTCGCGTGCAATCACCCGTTGTCGGAGCGCCCCCTACCGAGACTGAAGGAGTTTGCAGCATGAAGACAACCTTCCTCGCCGCCGCAGCCGCCACGGCAATGCTGATAGCCGCGCCCGCCATGGCCGCGCCCGCCGCCAAGGACAAGATCGCGCAGTCCACCACGACGACGCAATCCGATACGGCAGCACCCGCCGCCGCAGCCAAGCCGATGAAAAAGTCGACGAAACATACGTCCGCCAAGCGGATGAAAACGACTCGTCACCACAAGCACATGAGTCGGATGGAGCAGCCGCGTTACAGTAGCAACATGCGCTACAGCCGCGCGGATCAGCCGCGCTACGATCGCAGCGCCACCTATCGCGACGAATGGAATCGGCCGATGAATACGGGCTTTGCGCCACTTGATTTCGCCGGCAACGTGGTTGGCGGCGCAGTCGGTACCGCAGGCGCGATCGCAGGCACCGCAGTAGGCACAGCCGGAGCCGTTGCTGCCGCGCCGTTTGGCGCCGGTCCATACGGCTATCGCAACGCCTACGCCTATGAACCCGAATACGCATACAACGACGTCTACGACGCGCCGTACGCTTACAACGGCACCGTGATGCAAGATTCGCGGAGCTACGCGGCACGCAACGGCTTCGTCTGCCAGCCCGGCACCATGTACACGAATTCGTTCGGCCAGCGGCAGCTTTGCCAGTAGCACGCGTGGCGTAACTTGACGTCGTGCATGAGCGGCGCGCGCCTTGATGATGTCAGGCGCGCGCCGTGCCGCGCAATCAGCTCAGCCAGTTCACCTTGCCGGTCGCGAGATCGTGCATCGCACCGACGATCGTCAAATCGCCCGCCGCAACCAGCTGCTTCATGACCGGGCTTTTCGCGGTCAACGCGGTCACCGCCATGCGCACATTGGTTTCGGCCACCGCTTGAACAAAAGCCGCGTTTTTCGACGAGCGTTCGCCACTTGCCTTGGTGGCCTTCACCGCCGGACGGATATTGGCCAGCGTTGCCGTTAGATTACCCAGCTTGGCGTTGTCGATCGCGCCCTTCACCGCACCGCATTCGTTGTGGCCGAGCACCACGACAGCGCGCGTGCCGGTGATCTTGGTCGCGAATTCGAGACTGCCGATGATGTCGGTGTTGACGAAATTGCCCGCGATACGCGCGCAGAAGATATCGCCGATCCGCTGATCGAAGACCAGTTCGGGCGGCACACGGGAATCGATGCAGCCGACCACCGTTGCGAACGGCGCCTGGCTTTTCGCGGTTTCCTTCGCCTGCTTGATCAGATCGCAATTGACGGTGTGGCCGCCGACGAAGCGTTCGTTTCCGGCCTTCAACCGCGCCAACGCGTCCGCGGGCGATGTCGCGCGCTGACTGTCCTTGGTCATCACCGCGCAGGCGGCAGGCTCCGCCTCGGCGCGCGTCGCCAGAAAACCCGACCACAAAGCGGCTGACGCGCAGCCACAAAAGGCACGACGGCTCAACATCTCATTGCTCCCTGAGTCACGTTTCCTCAGACGGCAAGCCATGCCGTCGCCGCGCGCCCCCGCGCGTGCCGGTATTATCGGGTGGAATTAGTTAAGGATCGTGTTTGGAGATCATGAGACCTCGAACTAATCGTCGCCGTTCTCGCTGGCGAGCACGCCGCGCATCGCCGCCGCCCAACCCTTCAGTTTCCGTGCCCGCGTAACGGCGCTCATGTTGGGGTCGAAGCGGCGTTCGAGCCGCCAGGTGTCGGCGAACCGCGCCGGCTCGGGATAGACGCCGGCGCCGAGCCCGGCGAGATAGGCCGCGCCCAACGCGGTCGTCTCCTGAATCACCGGCCGGTCGACCGGCGCATCCAGCAGATCGGCGAGCCGCTGCATCGTCCAGTCCGACACCGCCATGCCGCCATCGACACGCAACACGGTGTTGACGCCGGCCGCGCCGGACCAATCCGCGCGCATTGCCGCCCACAGATCGTAGGTCTGGTAACACACGCTTTCCAACGCTGCGTGCGCGAGTTCGGCCGGGCCGGTGTTGCGCGTCAGGCCGAACAGGCCGCCACGCACACGCGGATTCCAGTATGGCGCGCCAAGCCCGACAAAGGCCGGCACCAGATAGACCGATTGCGCCGGATCGGAGCGATCCGCCAGCGGTCCGGTCTCGGCGGCGTTGGCGATGATCTTGAGGCCGTCGCGCAACCACTGCACCGCGGAGCCGGCGACGAAGATCGAACCTTCCAGCGCATAGGTGCGCTGGCCGTTCAACTGATAGGCGATGGTGGTGAGCAGCTTGTTGTTCGACGTTACCGCCGTGGTGCCGGTGTTGAGCAACGCGAAGCAGCCGGTGCCGTAGGTCGATTTCATCATGCCCGGTGCGAAGCAGGCCTGCCCGATGGTCGCCGCTTGCTGATCGCCGGCGATGCCGCGAATGGCGATAGTGCCACCGAGCAGATCAGCAGCACTGTCGCCGAAATGCGCCGACGAGTCGTGCACTTCCGGCAGCATCGAACGCGGCACGCGCAGGATCTGCAGCAACGTGTCGTCCCACTCGCCGGTGTGGATGTTGAACAGCAACGTTCGCGAGGCGTTGGTGGCGTCGGTGGCGTGCACCCTGCCGCCGGTGAGCCGCCACAGCAAATAGGAATCCACCGTGCCGAACAGCAGTTCGCCGCGCTCGGCGCGGGCGCGCGCGCCAGGCACATGATCGAGAATCCACGCCACCTTGGTGCCGGAGAAATAGGGATCGATGATCAGCCCGGTGCGCGAGGTGATTTCCGGCTCATGACCATCGACCTTGAGCTGCGCGCAGACTTCCGCCGTGCGGCGATCCTGCCAGACGATGGCGCGATGCACCGCGCGGCCGGTGGCGCGATCCCACACCACCGTCGTCTCGCGCTGATTGGTAATGCCGATGGCAGCAATGTCGGCCGCCGCGACGTCGGCCTTCTGCATCGCCGCGCGGCAGGTCGCGAGCGTCGATTGCCAGATATCATCGGGCTCGTGTTCGACCCACCCCGACGCCGGAAAGTGCTGCGGGAATTCTTGCTGGGCGCTCGCCGCGATCGAGGTATCGCCACGAAACACGATGGCACGCGACGATGTGGTGCCCTGATCAATCGCGAGGATATGAGACGACATGCGGCATTCCCGGTTGCATTATTCGAATCCAAAGCAACCGGATTGCACGGCCAAGGTCAATATGCGGCGGCCATGCCCGACATGGGACGATTCCGTGATCGGCGGAACGATTTGGATGGCCTTTGTTTATTCCTCTTCGGGGTCGCACAACAACCAGGAGGTTCTTCCCATGGCACTGACAAAGATCATCCTGGCAGGAGCTATGCTCACCGCACTCGGTTCGGTCGCGCTGGGTCAAGGGACGCCGCCGCTCAAGGAGTCCGCGCCTCCTCCGCCGGGGGTGCAGACCGGCGTGGTCAGGATCGTCAACCGACTGAACGGAACGGTCGTGATCGAACCGACCAAGGACAGCGCCAAAAACGCCAATCCGAACGCCGCCGCAGCGAAAGCCGCCGCGGAGAAAGCCGCTGAAAAGGCTGCTGCCGAAAAAGTCGTCGCTGAAGAAGCCTCCGCCGAACGATGGAAGATCAAGCGCGAACTGATCGACGGCGTGCATGCCGGCGACAAGGTCAAGTTCACCATCAGTGAGACGAACGGCACCAAGACGATTACCAAGATCGAGGCGGACTAGCATTACAGTCGTAATTTTTGTTTGAGGTGAGCTTTTTGAGCGACGGCTTGGTGAGCGCGTCGCCACAGCGACCATGCAATGACATAGCCAGGTCGAATTCGTTTTCGTGCGAGCCGCTGCGCTATTCTTCGGATTTC
>JBQCHY010000087.1:0-4553 GCA_051954235.1 Xanthobacteraceae bacterium | reverse complement strand
CGGCAGGTCTGTTGACCTGGAGAAGGCGGCAAAGGAACAGTCGCGGCTCTGGCGAATCACGCTGGTCCGCGGCGGCCAGCAGATCAACGTCACGCTGGGCGGATGAGTCCGAAGCGACCGCGCGAGACGGAAACCCTCTTCGCCGCCGCGGGGTTGTCGCAGGACGCGCCGCATCCGCTGCCGGACCGCATGCGGCCGCGATCGCTCAGCGAGGTCGTTGGCCAGGATCACATCCTGGGGCCGGACGGCGCGCTGACGCGGATGCTCGAGACGCGCACGCTCGGCTCGCTGATCTTCTGGGGGCCGCCGGGCACCGGCAAGACCACGGTGGCGCGGCTTCTGGCCGACGCCACCGAGCTGCATTTCGAGCAGATCTCGGCGGTGTTCTCCGGCGTCGCCGATCTCAAGAAGGTGTTCGACGCGGCGCGCGCGCGGCGCGAGACCGGCGCCGGCACGTTGTTGTTCGTCGACGAGGTGCATCGCTTCAACCGCGCGCAGCAGGATTCGTTTCTGCCGGTGATGGAAGACGGCACTGTGGTGCTGGTCGGCGCCACCACGGAAAATCCCTCGTTCGAACTCAACGCCGCGTTGCTCTCTCGAGCGCGCGTGCTGGTGTTTCATTCGCTCGACACTGAGGCGATCGAGAAACTATTCGCGCAGGCAGAGCGGCTCGAGGGCCGGCCGCTACCGCTCGATGCCGAGGCGCGCGCGGCTTTGGTGCGAATGGCTGACGGCGACGGCCGTGCCGCGCTGACGCTCGTGGAAGAAGTGTGGCGCTCGGCGCGCGCGGGCGAGACGTTCGACGCGGCCCAGTTGCAAGACATCCTGCAACGGCGCGCGCCGATCTACGACAAGTCGGCGGACGGCCACTACAACCTGATTTCGGCATTGCATAAATCGGTGCGCGGCTCCGATCCCGATGCCGCGTTGTATTATCTCGCGCGGATGTTCGACGCCGGCGAGGACCCGCTGTTCCTGGCGCGCCGCGTGGTGCGAATGGCGGTGGAGGACATTGGTCTGGCCGATCCGCAGGCGCTGGTGATCTGCAACGCCGCCAAGGATGCCTATGATTTTCTCGGCTCGCCGGAAGGCGAATTGGCGATCGCGCAGGCCGTGATCTATCTCGCCACCGCGCCGAAATCCAACGCCGCCTACAAGGCATTCGGCGCAGCGATGCGCACGGCGAAAGATGCGGGCTCGCTGCTGCCGCCGAAGCACATTCTCAACGCGCCGACCAAGCTGATGAAATCCGAAGGCTACGGCGGCGGCTATCAATACGATCACGATATGCCGGATGCGTTCTCGGGGCAGGACTACTTCCCGGAGGCGCTCGGCCGCCAGACTTTCTACAATCCGCCGGATCGCGGTTTCGAGCGCGAAATCCGCAAGCGGCTGGACTATTGGGCGAAGCTGCGGCGCGACAAGGCGCGCGACGCATGACATGGGATCAAGTGTAGATGATGGGACGTGGGTTCGCGGGGCTGTTGATCGGGTTCATGCTGATCGTGCTTTCTGGCGCGGCACGCGCTGAGATGGTCGAAGTCGCGCCAGGTGTGCAGGTAACCAAGACGACGTTCGACGCGCCGGCCGACGAGGAGCCATTCTATGGCTTCGCGGCAAAGGATAAAGGGCCGCGTGCGGCCGACGAGAAACTTCTGCCGGATTTGATCGCGGCGACGGGCTCGCGCGAGCAGGCGTTCGAGGCCGTAACCTTGCGTGGATGGAAGGCGATCCAGAGTGGACGCGCCGGCGAGGCTGCCAAGCGTTTCAACCAGGCCTGGCTTCTGATGCCAGAGAGAAGCGCCGTCTATCACGGACTGGCGATGGTAGCGCAGATGCGCTTCAACAATCTCGCCTTCGCCGATGAGTTGTTCAGGCAAGCCTACAAGCAGCCGCATCCGCTGAAGGCGCTTAATTCCGACTACGGCCGTTTGCTCTTGATGCAGAAGCGCTATCGCGACGCGCAGCCGGTGCTGGAAAAAGCGGTGATCGATACCGCCGATTTCGGCGATGCGTGGGCATATCTGGCTTTCGCCAAACTTCAGAACGGCGACAAGCCTGGCGCGTGCGTGGACGCAGCCGAAGCGCGCAAGCGCAAGCCTTCTCGCGCAACGGTGCGGGATCTGGCGCATATCGAGAAAGACGCCCAATGCAACTAGAGGCAACAGCATGAGCCGCCGCGTCAAACGTCCGCTCGCCAAAAAATCCGAACGCGCGAAACTCGCGCGCGGCGGCAAGAAAGTTGGTGGCCGCAAATCTGCTCCCCTTCCTCCACGAAGCGAAGCGAAGCGGCGGGGTGGCGAGAGCGAATTTGGTTCGCGGCGTCACCCCGAGGCGCGAGGCGCCGAACTGCGCAAGGCGAGGGCATCCTTCGATGCGCGCGAGAAGGAGCGCGCGCCTCAAGACGAGGCTGCATCCAAGCAGGCCGCGCCGTTGCCGACAAAGGTGCAGACCGTCACCGTCACCGCCGACGAAGCCAACATGCGCGTCGACCGCTTCCTTGAAGCGCGGTTTCCCGGCCTGTCGTTCTCGCACATCCAGCGCATCGTGCGGAAAGGCGAGTTGCGCGTCGACGGCAAACGCGCCGATAGCAAGGATCGTCTCGAGGAAGGCCAGAGCGTGCGGATTCCGCCACTCAAGCTCGATGCGCCGAAGGTTGCGCAGGTCTCCGAGGCGCAGCAGAAGACGCTCGATGCATTGAAGGCGATGACGCTTTACGAAGACGCCGATGTGATGGTGCTGAACAAGCCGGCGGGGCTTGCGGTGCAGGGCGGTTCGGGCATGACGCGGCATGTCGACCAGATGCTGGAGGCCATGCGCGATTCCAAAGGGCAGAAGCCGCGACTGGTGCATCGGCTCGATCGTGAAACGTCGGGGTGTTTGCTGATCGCCAAGACGCGCTTCGCGGCATCGGCGCTGACCGGCGCGTTCCGCCATCGCTCGGCGCGCAAGATCTATTGGGCGCTGGTCGCTGGCGTGCCGAAACCGAAGCAGGGACGCATCTCCACCTATCTCGCCAAGGAGGAGAACGAGGAAGAGTCCATCATGCGCATCGCGGCGCATGGAGACGAGGGTGCGAGCCATGCGGTAACTTACTACGCGGTAGTGGAGACCTCGGCGCAAAAACTCGCCTGGGTATCGCTGAAGCCGGTGACCGGACGCACACACCAGTTGCGCGCGCACATGGCGCATATCGACCACGCCATCGTTGGCGATCCGAAATACTTCAACAAGGAGAACTGGCAGTTGCCGGGCGGCATCCAGAACCGGCTGCATCTCTTGGCGCGCCGCATCGTGATCCCGCATCCGCGCGGCGGCGTGATCGACGCCACCGCACCGCTGCCGCCGCACATGCTGCAATCCTGGAACCTGCTCGGGCTGGAAGCGGATCGTTTCGATCCGATCGAGCACGCGCCGGAGGAATGAGGCGTGGTTGCCTTGCGTTTCGCCGCGGCCATCACGACGTATCGGTTATGAAATGCGTATCGATCATGCTGCTCGGTATCGTACTGGCGCTGGCCGCGCCGAGCGGTGTTGCGACGGCGCAATTGTTGGGGCCGAACGTAACGCCGTCGAATCCGCCGCCGCCACCACCTCCGCCGCCGCCCAAGATCGAGGTGCCGGCGGTGCCGAAACTCGACGCGCCGCCGTCGCAGCCGAAGGCAAGGCGCTCGCAGCGCGGTTCGTTCGGCGATCGCGTCATCGATTGCCTGGATCGCGGTGCAGCGGCGGGCATGAACTCCGGCGACCGCGCCGCCTATTCGCGCGCCTGCGCCAACCAGTGAGAGGCGACCATGCGTGAACTATTCGAAGAAGTAGCGGCCAATGGCGCTCTCGATCCGCAGGAGGCGGTTCGCCAAACGTCGCGTGCGCCGCAACGCAAGCGCTTCTACAAATCCGCCACTGTTGAGGAAACCGGGAACGGCTTCGCGATCGGGCTCGACGGCAAGCCGGTGCGGACGCCGACGGGTGAGCGGCTGGCCGCGCCAACGCAGGCAATCGCGCAAGCGATCGTTGAGGAGTGGAACGCACAGGGTGAATTCATCGATCCGATGACCATGCCGCTGACGCGGCTTGCCAACAGCGTCATCGCCGGCGTGGTTGGAAACGTCGAAGCGGTGCGCGCCGATGTCGCAAAATATTTCGAATCCGATCTGTTGTTCTATCGCGCCGCGCATCCGGAGGCGCTGGTCGCGCGCGAGGGCGAGCACTGGGACCCGGTGCTGTTCTGGGCCGCCGATGAACTCGGCGCCCGCTTCGTGCTGGCGGAAGGCATCGTGCATGTGCGCCAGCCGGAAACCTCCGTGGCGGCCGCGACGAAGGCGCTGCCGGACGAACCGTGGCTGATCGCAGCAATGCATATCGTGACCTCGATCACCGGCTCGGCGCTGCTGGCGCTGGCGCTGCTGCGCGGCGCGCGCACAGCGGACGACGTGTGGGCGGCGGCGCATGTCGACGAGGACTGGACCATCGCGCAAGGGGGCGCCGATGCCGAGGTGAGGGCGCGGCGCAATGGACGGTTGCGCGACTTCCGCGCCGCAGCTTTTGGGCTC
>JBQCHY010000086.1:0-3034 GCA_051954235.1 Xanthobacteraceae bacterium | reverse complement strand
CCTTGAACGCGCCCTTTGTACAAGGCGCGCGCTCGCC
This sequence comes from Xanthobacteraceae bacterium, assembly GCA_051954235.1. Classification (GTDB taxonomy): domain Bacteria; phylum Pseudomonadota; class Alphaproteobacteria; order Rhizobiales; family Xanthobacteraceae; genus 62-47. The sequence continues at coordinate 2,997 of JBQCHY010000086.1, read as the reverse complement.
CTCCGGGCTTGCGCCCTGCGACCTTCGTTCCGGCCCGACGCTGCCGCGTCCACCGCATCCCGCCCCGCGAACCGTGACGATCGCGAGCCGCCCCTCTCATCGAGACGGGATAAATATGAATATAATCCTATATGCAAATGTTGTCAAGATTGAAAAGCGTTCCGTTTCCCTGCTTCGTCATGGCCGGGCATAAGCTGTTCGAAGAACGGCGTCGCTTCGCTCGCCTATGGTCCCGGCCATCCACGTCTTTGGTGGTTAAGGAAAGCAACGTGGATCACCGGGCCTTCGCCGCGCCGAAGGGGCTGCGGCCCCGCAGGCGGGACAAGCCCGGTGATGACGTCGCGGAGAGCGGCGGCCATACAATGACGACACGGCACACGGCGATGACGCGGTGCCTCGATCCCCGTCATTGCGAGGAGCGCGAGCGACGAAGCAATTCGGAGCCCCCACCCAACCCTCCCCCGCAAGCGGGAGAGGGAGAAGATAAGGACCCGGATTGCTTCGCCTGTGCTCGGACAGTGCGGAGCACTGATCCGAGTGCTCGCAATGACGGTATTGGAACAACTGGGTGCTCACACGTGGCCTTCACGCGCAGCACCGTCCGCGCCCGCGCAGGGACGACGACCTTTTGAAATCCGGGGGCGATTAGAGCGTTTTCGAGTTGGATTGAATCACCCAGGACGACGGCATCACCTCTCCCCGTCGGGGAGAGGTCGGAGCCGAAGGCTCCGGGTGAGGGGGATCGAGTATTATTGAGGCTGTACCCCCTCACCCCAACCCTCTCCCAACGGGAGAGGGAGCACGCATCGTTTCTTAGCAAGCGTTTCCGTCAAAATCGAAAACGCTCTACCGCTCCGTCTCGGCGCTGATGACGTCGCCGATCAGTACCCATTTGCTGCCGGTGAATTTCATCATCATCAGTTGCTCGATCGGCGCGAAGTCTGCCGCGCTGGTCTTGACATGAATGCCCGGAAGCAACGTATCAGGCACAAAGTTCTTGATGCTCGCCGCCTGCTTCATGATGTTCGCGCGGGTAAGATTGTCGCCGCATGCCTCAAGCACATGCACCATGGTCTGAGCCGCCGCGTAGCCATACACGAGGTTGGCGTCAGAAACGTCCGAGCCCGGCATGTACATGTCGATGAAGGCAAGGAACTTCTTCATGCCGGCGTCATCCTTCCACTGGGCGTCGGAAGCATCCTTGCGATAGCCAGCGGACACGATGCCCTCTGCCGCCTCGAAGCCGGCGGGACGGATCACCGAGCCGATCGACGCCGAAACGTCGGTCAGCACATGCAGTGGCTTCCAGCCGATCTCGTGCATCTTGCGGATTGCCTGCGCAGCGAACTTCGGCGTCGAGATATTGACCAGCACATCGGCGCCGCTGTTCTTCAGCTTCACGATATGGGAATCGACGGTCGGCTCGCTGTTCTCGTAGCTCTCCTCGAGAATAATCAGCTTGGAGGCGTTGTCGCCGAACACGTCCTTGAGGCCAAGCAGATAATCCTTGCCGAAGTCATCGGCGGCGTGAAACACCGCGATCTTCGCATCGGGCTTGATCGACAAGATATACTTGGCAAACACTCGCGCGATCGAACGGTAACTGGGCTGGAAGCCCATGGTCCACGGATAATTCTTGACGTCGTCCCACTTGCTGGAGCCGGATGCGATGAAGAGCTGCGGCATCTTCTTGGTATTGAGATATTTCTGCACAGCGCTCTGCGTCAGCGTGCCGAGCGGATTGAAGATGAACAGCACCTCATCGTTCTCGACCAGCTTGCGAGTTTGCTCCACCGTCTTCGGCGGACTGTAGGCGTCGTCATAGGACATGAAATTGATCTTGCGCCCGTTGATGCCGCCCTGATCGTTGATCATCTTGAAATAGGCGGCCTCGGTCTTGCCAATCAAGCCGTAGGAGGAAGCCGGGCCGCTATAGGCTTGCAGGTTGCCGATCTTGATCTCGGTGTCGCTGGCGCCGGTGTCGTATTTTTTCTGCGCGAGCGCGCCGCCGGCCGACAACAGCAATGCGCTCGCGGCAAGCACGGCGAAGCGGGACGAAAGACGAGTCATTGAACGCGCCATTTGGGGGAACCTCCGATCTGCGTCTTCTTGTGTGGTGCTGCGATTAGACCCACTCGCGACAACAGCCGCCAGCAGCGGCGACTGCGACGCAAGGTCGCGTTCGATGCCGGTCTTTGCCGATGCCGACAAGATATTCCCCAATCCGGAATTGGAACCGAAATCAAAAAGCCCGGCATCGCTGCCGGGCTTTTGGTTCATCAGTTGTGATGACTTAAAACAACGCAACGAAGCCGTTCACGATTTACGCGACAAGGCTGGATTGCTTCGCTTCGCTCGCAATGACGGTAGCGAACGGCCTTAGTACCGATAGTGATCGGCCTTGAACGGGCCTTCGACCTTCACGCCGATATAGTCCGCCTGATCCTTACGCAGTTCGGTGAGGTTCACGCCGATCTTGGCGAGGTGCAGGCGCGCCACCTTTTCGTCGAGCGACTTCGGCAGCACGTAGACTTCCTTCTTGTACTTGCCGTCCTTGTTGTTGGCGAACAGTTCGATCTGCGCCAGCGTCTGGTTGGTGAACGACGCCGACATCACGAAGGACGGATGCCCCATCGCGTTGCCGAGGTTCACGAGGCGGCCTTCCGACAGCAGGATGATGCGATGCTTGTCAGGGAATTCGATCTCGTCGACCTGCGGCTTGATGTTGGTCCACTTCAGGTTCTTCAGGGTGTTGACCTGAATCTCGTTATCGAAGTGGCCGATGTTGCAGACGATGGCGCGATCCTTCATCGCGCGCATGTGGTCGATGGTGATGATGTCCTTGTTGCCGGTCGCGGTGACGAAGATGTCGGCCTGCGGGGCCGCCTCTTCCATCGTCACGACCTGATAGCCTTCCATCGCCGCCTGCAACGCGCAGATCGGATCGATTTCGGAGACCATGACGCGGCAGCCGGCCTGGCGCAGCGACGCCGCCGA
>JBQCHY010000085.1:0-10047 GCA_051954235.1 Xanthobacteraceae bacterium | reverse complement strand
TTTTATTAAAAAAAAAAATTTAAAAACCCACATTACATTTTACCCCCCCCAGTGGGGTTTGGGGGCCCCCGGGTTGGGGGGGTGGGGGGCCTCGGGCATCCGATGAGATCGTTCCCCCTCACCCCAACCCTCTCCCCGGTGGGGAGAGGGGGTGTGCTGCCGCCGTGGCTGTTGCATCGATCCGTTTCAAATTCCAAGCGCGGGGGCGCATGAGTATGCCGGCGATGGAACGCGTCATTCCCCTGGTCGGGCACTTGCCGGCCTCGATCCGCGACATGCTGTTTCGGCAGTTGCGCGCGTTGACGGGGCTTGGCCTGATCGCGCTGGCGGCGGCGACGGCGGCGGCGCTGATCACCTGGTCGGTGCAGGATCCTTCGCTGAGCCACGCCACCTCGCGGCCGATCCGCAACATCATGGGTTATCCCGGCGCGATCGGCGCAGACCTTCTGATGCAGATCCTCGGGTTAGGGGCCATCATGCTGCTGCTGCCGGTCGCGGTGTGGGGCTGGCGCATGCTGACGCGGCGGCCGTTCGATCGCGAGGCGCTGCGGCTCGGCTGCTGGGTGTTGTGCACGGTGTTCGCCGCCGGCTTCGCCAGTTGCTGGCCGCATAACGCGGCGTGGCCGCTGCCGACCGGGCTCGGCGGCGTGGTGGGCGACGGTCTGGTGCGCGCGCCGGCGCTGGTGCTGGGGCCGCTCGGCTTTGTCTATTCGCTGCTGTTCGGCACGATCTATCTCGCCGCGACGCTCGCGGCCTTCGTCTTCGCGGCCGGCTTCGGCGCGCGCGAGACGGAAGAAGCCACGCTGTTCGACGATGAGGACGAGACGCCGTTGTCCGCCGACGATGAAGCGGAAAACGATCGCCGCGCCGCGATGCTCGGCTTCGTGGTGCATGCGCTGATGAGCGCCAAGGCGCGGCTCGGCCGCCTCATGGTCACCGCCTATCGTTCGCTGGTGGCGAGCGGCTCGGCGCAGCCCGCCGCGCGCTTCGAGCGGCATGAACCCTCGCTCGACGGCAATGCCCGCCGTAGTCCCTCCATCGCGCCGCATGACGAGGCCGAAGACGCCTACGAAGAGGACGAGGAGTACGAAGAAGAAGAGGTCGAGGAGGAGGAAGAGGACGAAGCGCCCGCCGCCCGCGCGCCGCGCAAGAAGGCCGCGCCGCGCGCACCGTCGCGCAAGGCGCATGTCGAATTCGAATTGCCCTCCGTCAACGTATTGGCCGCGCCGAAGGCGTCGGATCGCGTCTCGCTCAGCAAGACCGAATTGGAGAACAACTCGCGTTCGCTGGAAGGCGTGTTGCAGGACTTTGGCGTGCGCGGCGAGATCGTCAAGGCAAGTCCCGGTCCCGTCGTCACCCTGTACGAACTGGAGCCGGCGCCCGGCATCAAGTCGTCGCGCGTCATCGGCTTGGCCGACGACATCGCGCGTTCGATGAGCGCGCTGTCGGCGCGCGTCGCGGTGGTGCCCGGCCGCAACGCCATCGGCATCGAACTGCCCAACGTCAAGCGCGAGAAGGTGTACCTGCGCGAACTGCTCGTCGCGAAGGAATCCGAAGAATCCACCGCGAAACTCCCGCTGTGTCTCGGCAAGAACATCGGCGGCGAATCCATCATCATCGATCTGGCGCGCACGCCGCACATGCTGATCGCCGGCACCACCGGCTCGGGCAAATCGGTCGCGATCAACACCATGATCCTGTCGCTGGTCTACCGGCTGCGGCCCGATCAGTGCCGGCTGATCATGGTCGATCCCAAGATGCTCGAACTCTCGGTCTATGACGGCATTCCGCATCTGCTGACGCCGGTGGTGACCGATCCGAAGAAGGCCGTCGTCGCGCTGAAGTGGGCCGTGCGCGAGATGGAAGAGCGCTACAAGAAGATGGCCAAGCTCGGCGTGCGCAACATCGACGGCTTCAACGCGCGGCTCGCGGAAGCGCGCGCCAAGGGCGAGGAGATCACGCGCACGGTGCATACCGGCTTCGACAAGGAAACCGGCAAGGCGATCTACGAGGAAGAAAAGCTCGACCTCGATCCGCTGCCCTACATCGTCATCATCGTCGACGAGATGGCCGACCTGATGATGGTCGCGGGCAAGGACATCGAAGGCGCGGTGCAGCGCCTCGCGCAGATGGCGCGCGCCGCCGGCCTGCACGTCATCCTCGCGACGCAACGCCCGTCCGTCGACGTCATCACCGGCACCATCAAGGCCAACTTCCCGACGCGTATTTCCTTCCAGGTCACGTCGAAGATCGACTCGCGCACGATCCTTGGCGAGATGGGCGCCGAGCAACTGCTCGGCCAGGGCGACATGCTCTACATGGCCGGCGGCGGCCGCGTCTCGCGCGTGCACGGCCCGTTCGTGTCGGACGAGGAAGTCGAGAAGGTGGTGCGTCACCTCAAGACGCAGGGCCAGCCGGAATATCTCGAAGCGGTTACCGCGGAGGAGCCCGCCGAGGGCGAGGACGGCGCGGTGTTCGATTCCACCGGCATGGGTGGCGACGGCGGCGGCGACCTGTTCCAGCAGGCGGTGGCCATCGTCAAGCGCGACCGCAAGGCCTCGACCAGTTACATCCAGCGCCGCTTGCAGATCGGCTACAACCGCGCCGCCTCGCTGATGGAGCGGATGGAGCTGGAAGGCATCGTCGGCGCGGCCAATCACGCCGGCAAGCGCGAAATCTTGATCGACCAGGAGGAGGAGAGTCCTTTCTAGGTTGCGTGATCTTGTCCGAAAACCGGCATCCACTTTTTGGGATCACGCGTCACGAGTCGCGAAATCGCCACAGCTTTGCATTAGCGCCAGCCTCACCACGGCCCATCAGGACGAGACATTGCACAGACATCTGAAAAGGCTCACCCGAGGCGCGATCGCAACCGCGATGTCCGGATTGCTGGCGCTGCCGGCCCTGGCCGAGTCGAATTCCCAGCCGAAGCCGCATGACGGCAATGTTATCGTGGCGCAGGCCGGAAAGCCGGCCGCCGGCAAGCCCGCGGCTGCCGCGACCAAGCCGCCCGATCCGATCATTCCCGATCCGCGCAAGCGCGCCACCGGCGGGCTGTTCACCAGCTTCGACGCGAAGCAGCGCGCCGAGGCCGCGAAGGTCAGCGCTTACCTGTCGTCGCTGCAAACGCTGGTCGGGCAGTTCGTGCAGGTCGGGCCGGACGGCAGCCGCACCACCGGCGATTTCTACATGCAGAAGCCGGGCAAGATTCGTTTCGAATATGATGCGCCGAGCAACATCTCGATCATCGCCGACGGGCAGTCGGTGGTGGTGCGCGACACCAAGCTGGCGACGCAGGATACCTATCCGCTGTCGCAAACCCCGCTGCGCTTCCTGCTGTCGAACCGCATCGACCTGATGCAGGATACCAAGGTGGTGGGCGTCTCGGCCGACGACCTCTACATCAGCATCACGCTGGAAGAGCAAAACCCGCTGGTCGGCACCAGCCGGCTGATGCTGATGTACGGCGTCAAGGACAACCAGCTCAAGCAGTGGACCATCACCGATCCGCAGGGCTACGACACCACCGTCGCTGTCTACAATCTCGACTCGACCAAGAAGCCCGATCCGTCGATGTTCAAGATCGACTTCACCAACTACTCCACGTCGCGTCAGTAGTTGCGCGGGGGGCGCGCGTTCTTTCCCTCTCCCCTTGTGGGAGAGGGTGCCTTCGCGTAGCGAAGGTGGGTGAGGGGTGATAGGGTTTGCGCTCAACGACCCCTCATCCGGCACGGACTTCGTCCGCGCCACCTTCTCCCGCAAGGGGAGAAGGGAAACAGCGATCTTCCCCATCACCCATGCAGTTCAAGCTCACCACCTGGAACATCAATTCGGTGCGGCTGCGCATCGAGCTGGTTGCCAAGTTCATCAAGGCGAACCGGCCGGACGTGCTGTGTCTGCAAGAGACCAAGTGCCCGGACGACGCGTTTCCGCTGAAGCGCTTCAAGCGGCTCGGCTACGAGCACGTCGCGCTCAACGGGCAGAAGGGTTATCACGGCGTCGCCATCGTCTCGAAGCTGCCGTTCGATTCGACCGACGTGCGCACGTTTTGCGACAAGCTGGATTCGCGGCACATCTCGGTGTCGATCGGCGCCAAGGCCAATCTCAAGGCGCCGCTGGTGCTGCATAATTTCTACGTGCCGGCGGGCGGCGACATTCCCGATGTCGCGCTCAACCCGAAGTTCGATCACAAGCTGAAATTTCTCGACGAGATGCGCGACTGCGCGCCGCTGCATCCGACGGGCGACGCGCGGCATATTCTGGTCGGCGATCTCAACGTCGCACCGCATGAGCACGACGTCTGGTCGCACAAGCAGTTGCTCAAGATCGTGTCGCATACGCCGGTGGAAACCGAGAAGCTGCTCGGCGTGCAGGCGCATGGCGGCTGGTTCGATGTCGCGCGCGAACGGATTCCGCTGTCGGAGAAGGTCTATACGTGGTGGAGCTATCGCGCCGCCGACTGGGCCGCCGCCGATCGCGGTCGCCGGCTCGATCACATCTGGGTCTCACAAGCGCTGAGGGACAACGTGCGCGATTTCAGCATCCTGCGCGACGCGCGCGGCTGGGAGCGGCCGTCCGACCACGTCCCGGTGTCGGCGGTGTTCGAACTGTAGAGCAGACCGGGCCCCCCTGAGGATCTGTCCTGAAAAGAATTTCTGCAAAATCGAGCATCCCGGTTCGTCATGGCCGGGCATAGCCGTTCGAAGAACGGCGTCGCTTCGCTCGCCTATGGTCCCGGCCATGACGAAGTCCACCGCGCAGACCGTTGCTGGTGGGAAACTGCCGCTGCGGTATTATCGTCACTCAAAATCTCGTGAACGTCCGTGTAGGCTGGGCCGACTACCATTCGTGCGGCGGTCCCGTCGCAGTTTCTCCGTGCGTCCGTTTTCCGCGTCGAGGCGTTCTGCCTCGCGCGCAACCCTTGAGGAGACAGCATGTCGGATCGCGTCTGGTTCTACGCCGACGGCGGCAAGCAGCTTGGACCTTATTCGGAAACTCAGTTTCGCGATCTGATCGCCAACGGGACGGTGTCCGGCTCAAGCTATGTCTGGACCAACGGCATGGAGAACTGGCAGCACGCGCAGGACGTTCCCGGCCTGATGAACCGGCCGCGGCCGCCGGGGCCGCCGAATCTTGCCGGCGCGAGCGTCGGTGGAAACAACTTCGGCGGGGCGCCGTCAGCCGCATCGGCGGCGACCGCAAGCGGAGCGTCCGGTGGATCGCTGTGGATCGATTTCGGCATCTGGGATTTCACCTGGCGCAGCATCGTGCTGGCGATCTGCTCGGTGTTCATCATCCCGTTTCCGTGGCTTCTGGTCTGGTACCTGAAATGGCTCGTGCCCCACGTGCAGGTGCGGGGGCGGCCGAATCTCAGCTTCGAGGGGACGGCGATGACGATCGTGCCGTGGTACTTCGGGGCCATCGTGGTGATCGTCGCCCTCGCCATGACCGGAAGTCATTTGCTCAGCAACCTGTCGATTATCATCCAGTTCGTACTGCACTGGCTGTTTCTCAAATGGCTGATCGCAAACCTCGCCGCCGATGGACGGCCGCTCGGGCTCAGCTTCTCCGGTTCGATCTGGGCCTTTCTCGGCTGGGTCGTGCTGGGGATGGTCTCCGTCATCACCATCATCGGTTGGGCATGGGTCTACGCCGCCTGGATGCGTTGGTTCTGCAATAACATTCAGGGTACGCGCCGCGCGGCGATCTTCAACGGCAGCGGGCTGGATATTCTCTGGCGCGTGATCGTGGCTGCTATCGCCTGCTCCTTCATCATCCCGATTCCATGGGTGTATCGTTGGTTGATGCGCTGGTTCGCCTCGCAGACCGAACTCGTGGATCGCAATGCCAGTGCGATGAACGGTTGATCGAGGCTCGCTCTCTAACTCATTGCGAGGAGAGTGAGCTCCGAAGCAATCGAGTCCTTGCTTTTGTGGCTTTCTGCATTGCTTCGCGGAGCCTGTGCTCGGACAGCGCGAAGCGCTGATCCGAGTGCTCGCAACGACGGACTATTGCAGCGCTTCGCCGTGCTGGGTGAGGTCGAGGCCTTCCAGTTCGTGGTCGCGCGTCACCCGGAGCGGCACGAAGCCGCCGACGATCTTCAACAGCACGAACGTGACGGCGATGGTCCATAGCAAGGTCACCGCGACGCCATAGACCTGGATCAGCAACTGTTGCGGGTTGCCTTCCAAGAGGCCCGCTGCGCCGCCGATGGACTCGGTGGCGAACACGCCCGCCAGCAGGGTGCCGATCAGGCCGCCGATGCCGTGCACGCCGAACACGTCGAGCGAGTCGTCGTAATGGAAGCGGTGCTTGAGGCTGGTGCAGGCCCAGTAGCAGACGCCGCCCGCGATCACGCCGATGATCAGGCCGTGCCACGGCGCGACGAAGCCCGACGCCGGCGTGATGGTGCCGAGGCCGGCCACCGCGCCGGAGATCATGCCGAGCACCGAGGGCTTGCGCCGCGTCAGCCATTCGATCGCGCCCCATGTCAAAGCGCCGGCGCAGGCGGCGAGATGCGTCGCGGTGATGGCGAAGACCGCGCGCGAATTGGCGCCGAGCGCCGAGCCGCCGTTGAAGCCGAACCAGCCGACCCACAACAATCCGGTGCCGATCACCGCCAGCGACAGGTCGAACGGCGCGAGATTGTCGTTGCCGTAGCCGTGGCGCTTGCCGATCACCATCGCCGCGACCAGGCCGCCGACGCCGGCGCTGAGATGCACCACGGTGCCGCCGGCGAAGTCCAGCACGCCGGCATTGCCGAGGAAGCCGCCGCCCCACACCCAATGCGCCAGCGGAATGTAGACGAACATGAACCAGCCGATCGAGAACAGCAGGTAGGCGGAGAACTTCATGCGGTCGGCCACCGCGCCCGCGACCAGCGCCACGGTGATGACGGCGAAGGTCATCTGGTAGAGCATGAACAGCGCTTCGGGGATATTCTTCGCCGCCGGATTGACGCTGTCGAGCGTCATGCCCATCAGGAACACGCGGTCGAGCGTGCCGAGGAATTTTCCGGTGCCGCCGAAGGTCAGCGAGTAGCCGAACGCCACCCACAACACCGAGATCAGCGCCACGGCGGCAAGGCTTTGCGCCATCGTCGCCAGCACGTTCTTCTTGCGCACCATGCCGGAGTAGAACAGCGCGAGACCGGGGATCGTCATCATCAGCACGAAGGCGGTGGCGACGATCATCCACGCGGTATCGGCGGCGCTGATGGTGCTCGGAGGCGCGGCGGTTTGCGCCAGCGCGGGAGTAACCGATGTCGCGGCTATCGCCGCAGCGCATGCCGCAAAACGCCGAACTGCCCCCATTGTCATGCCTCAATCCAATAGAGTCGTCATTGCGAGGAGCGTCAGCGACGAAGCAATCCAGCCCTAAGATCAGTCAGACGATCACTGGATTGCTTCGCTGCGCTCGCAATGACGGAAAGTGGTTGTTAGCGCGATACTCATTTCACAATGCGTCGCCGTCGGTCTCGCCGGTGCGGATGCGCAGCGCGTGCTCGACCGGGGTGACGAAAATCTTGCCGTCGCCGATCTGCCCGGTGCGCGCGGCGGCGCTGACGGCGTCCACCGTCTTGTCGGCGAGGTCGGCGCCGACCACGATCTCGATGCGCAGCTTGGGCAGGAAGTTCACCAGGTACTCGGCGCCGCGATAGACCTCGGTGTGGCCCTTCTGGCGGCCATAGCCCTTCACCTCGGTCACGGTCATGCCGTGAACGCCGATGTCGGTCAGCGCCTGGCGGACCTCGTCCAGCTTGAACGGTTTGATGATGGCGACGATCAGCTTCATGGCCCGGAACCCTGCGGTCTCTGCGGTGATTTGTCACGCACGGAAGTGAGTCATGAGCAATTTTTTAGAGGAGATATTTTATCCGGGCATTATTCCTTGGGCTTCTCCCGGCGTTGCCGCAGCGAGCCTTCCTGCGCCACCGAGGCCACCAGAGTTCCGTCCTGCCGGAAGATCTGGCCGCGGGTCAGGCCGCGTCCGTGCTGGGCGCTCGGCGAGTCCTGCGCGTAAAGCAGCCATTCGTCGGCGCGGAACGGCCGATGGAACCACATCGCGTGGTCGAGGCTCGCCGGCATCATCCGCTTGTCGAACAGGGTGCGGCCGTAGCGCGCCATCGCCGCGTCGAGCAGCGAGAAATCCGAGGCATAGGCCAGCGCGCACATGTGCAGTGCCGGGTCGTCGGGGAGTTTCGCGGCGGTGCGGATCCAGACATGGATGCGGCCATCGTCGATTTTCTCGCCGAAATAGCGGCCGAGTTCCACCGGCCGCAGCTCGATCGGACGGTCGGATTCGTAGTAGCGCCGGATGAAGTCCGGCATTTCCTTGAACATCGGCTGCTTGGCGACTTCCTCCGCCGTCAGCATGTCCGGAGTCGGCACCTGCGGCATCGGCTCCTGATGGTCGAACGCCGAGTCCTCCTCGGCATGGAACGAGACCATCAGCGAGAAGATGGCGTGGCCGTGCTGGATCGCGGTGACGCGCCGTGTGACATAGCTGCGGCCGTCGCGCAGCCGCTCGACCTCGTAGATGATCGGGATCGCCGGATCGCCGGGCAGGATGAAGTAGCAATGCAGCGAATGCGGCAGCCGCTGCTCGACATTCTCGACGGTGCGGCAGGCCGCGACCAGCGCCTGGCCGATCACCTGGCCGCCGAACACCCGTTGCCAGCTCGTCTGCGGGCTGACGCCGCGGAACAGGTTCTCTTCCAGCGGTTCGAGGTCGAGGATGGAAATCAGGTCGATCAGGCTTTTGGACATTTAAAATCTCGGAAATCTCGTCATTCGGCCACACGCCGGCAGCAATCTATCCGACATTGCGGGTGAGGCGAATAACAGCAAAGGCATGCGTTGGCCCGTTTGGGAAACCTGTTTCGCTCAGCTATAACCCGCTGACAAGTCTGGTTTCGAGAAAGGTGCGATGATGTCGGCTCAGCCAAGCATTGTGATTGCCGGCGGCGCCTTCGCCGGATTGGCGCTGGCGCTGGCGCTGCGTCAGGGGCTGGGCGAGGCGGTGCCGGTGATCGTCGCCGATCCGGCGCTGGCGGGCCGCCCGAGCCGCGACCCGCGCGCCACCGCCATCGTCGCCGCCTGCCGCCGTCTGTTCGAGGGCGTCGGTGTCTGGGACGAGGTCGGCCCGCAGTCGCAGCCGATCCTCGACATGGTGGTGACGGACTCGAAGCTGGCGGACGCGACGCGCCCGACCTTCCTCACCTTCGCCGGCGAGGTCGAGCCCGGCGAACCGTTCGCGCATATGGTGGAGAACCGCCTGCTGATCGACGCGCTGGTGAAGCGCGCCGAGGCGGAAGGCGTGACGCTGCGCGCAACCGCCGTCACCGCCTATCAGTCGCATGGCGGCGGCATCGACGTGACCTTTGCCGATGGCGAAACCGTTCGTGCCAGCGTGCTGGTCGCCGCCGACGGTGCGCGTTCGAAGCTGCGCGAGCGCGCCGGCATCGCCACCCATGGCTGGGAATACGATCAATCCGGCATCGTCGTCACCGTCGGCCATGAGCGCGATCACGAAGGTCGCGCCGAGGAGCATTTCCTGCCCGCCGGCCCCTTCGCCACCCTGCCGCTGAAGGGCAACCGTTCCTCCATCGTCTGGACCGAGCGCACGGCCGATGCCGAACGGCTCGTCAAGGAGGACGATTTCGTCTTCGAGACCGAACTCGAGCAGCGTTTCGGCCTGAAGCTCGGCGAGATCCATGTCGAGGGGCCGCGCCGTGCCTGGCCGCTCGGGCTGACGCTCGCGCGCGCATTCGTCGCTCCGCGTTTCGCGCTTGCCGGCGACGCCGCGCACGGCATCCATCCGATCGCCGGGCAGGGCCTCAATCTCGGTTTCAAGGACGCAGCCGCCCTTGCCCAGACCGTGGTCGAGGCCGACCGGCTCGGCCAGGACATCGGTGCGCTAGACGTGCTGGAGCGCTATCAGCAATGGCGGCGCTTCGACACGGTTCAGATGGGCGCCACCACCGATATCCTGAACCGCATGTTCTCCAACGACCTCGGGCCGCTGCGCGCCGTCCGCGACATCGGG
>JBQCHY010000084.1:0-48363 GCA_051954235.1 Xanthobacteraceae bacterium | reverse complement strand
AGATCGCCTGGCGCAACGGCTTCGCGCTCGCCGCAAGTTTCGAAGGCGAGTTCTCCAACAACGTCACCAGCTACACCGGCAAGGGCACGCTGCGCTACGCGTGGTGAGGCGCGCGAAATATCCGATGAAGTGAGCGCGGGCACGTGAAGGGCGAGATCGTCGTCAAAATGAGCTTATGGCGCGCAAGTGTCTCACAAATCGACCACGACGTAATCGTTCTCCACCGAGACCTTCAGGGTCTCGGCAATGTACGGCCCTTTCACCACGCTCGACCCCGGCTCAACATTCACTGCGTAGGCTTTCACCCGAAAACGCCTCGGATCGCAGTAGGATTGCCCGGTGCGGATATCGAATTCCCAGCCGTGCCACGGGCAACGAATGATTTCGCCGAGCTTGGTGTATTCGATCTCGCCGGGCTCGGACGATTGCGCGAGTCCGATCAGCGGACCTTCGCACAGCGCCGCGCCCTGATGCGGGCAGCGATTGAGCAACCCGAAGAATTCGCCCTTGACGTTGAAGACCGCGATCGGCCGTTCGTCGATGGTGAGGAATTTGCGGGAGCCCGGCGGCAGTTCGTCCACCGGGGCAACAACGTGACGCGCCATCAGTCAATCCTGCGCATGATCTGATCGGAAAATCGGCTTCCACTTTTCCGGATCATGCTAAATTCCGTACAGTTCCCGTGCATTGCCGAGATAGAAGGCCGCGCGGTTGGCATCGCTGACGCCGGCCGGCAGCACGCGCGACGGCTCATCGTAATCCCAATGCGGATAATCGGTCGCGAACAAGAGCTTGTCCCAGCCGATCCAGTCGATGGTCTGGAACAGGTGATCGCGCCGCTCCGGATCTTCCATCGGCTGCGTCGTCCACCAGATGTGATCCTTGATGTATTCCGACGGCAGCCGCTTCACATGCGGCACTTCGCTGCGCAGCCTCTGCCAGACGCGATCGAGTCGCCATGCCAGCGACGGCGCCCAGCCGAAGCCGGCCTCGATCATAATCATCTTCAGTTTCGGGAAACGCTCCAGCACGCCCTCGAGCACGATGCTGGCGAGCGCGGTCTGCTGGCACTGCGAATGCCCGACCATCTCCTCGATGTAGTAACTCGGCCAACCTGACGCGGTGATCGGATTGCCGCCGAAGCCGAACGCATGCACGCCGATCGGCAAGCCGGCTTCCTGTGCCGCTTCGTAAATCGGCCAATAGCGACGTTGCCCGAGCGGCTCGACATTGCGGCTGAGCAGCAGCACTTGCACGAAGTTCTTGTCGCCGGCGCGCCGACGAATTTCGGCGGCGGACGCCACGCCATCCTCATTGGCGACGACGACCGATCCCTTGAGGCGCGAATCCTTGCTGGTCCATTCCGCGATCTGCCAGTCGTTGATCGCGGTCGCAAGTGCGGCGCTGAGTTCCTGGTTGCGCAGGCCCTGACCGGTGTTGAGCGGATTCAGCACGCCGAGCGCCACGTTGTTCGGATCGAGATGCTGTTGCTGCATGAACGACAGCGACGAGCCCTGCACGCCGCCTTCCGGCGGATAGGCATCGCGCCGCGAGGCGTTGGGCTGTGCCTTCGGATAGGGCGGTCCCACCATCATGCCCTGATAGGCATGGCCACCATAGGTTTCGAGATGATCGCGCCAGCGCTTCGCCAGATACGGATAGAGATCTTTCATCGAGCGGCGCGCGGGATGGATGTCGCAATCGGCAATCGCGGTCTTGGCTGCGACCGATCCATCGGCGGAGGGACGAAACTGCACATTCATGCCGCGCTCTCCTTCGATCCCGCGCCGCCCAGGCGCGTATAAGTCGCGTAGGGATTGTCGATCATGATCTTGCGCACCAATTCGGGCGACAATCCATCCGGCAGCACCGCGTTGCCATCGAACTGCCAGTGCGGATAATCCGTCGAGAATAGGAGCAATTCGTCCGACTGCATATGATCAAACAGCCGATTTAACGTTTCCGGATCGGATGGCGCATCCACCGGCTGCAACGAGAAGCGAATATTGCTGCGCACAATCTCCATCGGCGCGCGATCCACCCACGGCGTTTCCATCCGCACGCCGCGCCAGAACTTGTGTAGGCGCCAGACGTAGGACGGCAACCAGGTGAAGCCGGATTCCAGCATCACCATTTTCAGCCGCGGATACTTGGCGAATACGCCTTCGACGATCAGGCTGGTAAGCTGGGTCTGGAATGCCTGCGCCTGCGCGACATAATCCTCGATGTGATACGAACCCCAGCCGACCGAACTCGGCGGATTATGGTAGTTGCTGCCGGCGTGCACGCCGATCGGCAGGCCATGACGTTCCGCGGCGGCGTAGATCGGCCAATAGGCGCGCTTGCCGAGCGGCATGTCGCCCATCACCAGCATCAGCACCTGCACGAAACGGCTGTCGCGCGCGCAGCGCTCGATCTCCGCGACCGACTTCTCGACGCTCTGCACCGGGATGACGATGGAGCCGCGCAGCCGCGCGTCCTTGTCGAGCCATTCCTTCACCAGCCAGTCGTTCAGCGCGCGGCAGAACGCATCGGCCATGTCTTCACTGAACACCATCTGCAACCCGTACAGCGGATTGCAGATGCCGATGCTGGTGCCGAACGGATCGAGCGCCTGCGTCGTGAGATCGTGCAGACTAGCGCCGGGCTTGCCTTTCGCAGGGCGCCAGTCGGGCCGTGCCGAGATCGGCGAGTTCGGCGGATAGGATTGCGACTCGAGATCGGTCATGCCGCGCGTCGTCACCTGATCGCGCCAGTAGTCGTTGAGATACGGCAGCAGACTGGTGAGATGAGGCAGCGCGGGATGCAGATCGCAATCCACACCGCCTGCGATCGGTGACGTCATGACGTTCGGTTTCCTCTCATCGCAGCCCGGCGTTCGCCAATGATCGATGGTATTGCCGCGCCGCATCGTGCCATATGATACTGCGTCATCACCAGCCTGCAATGCGACGAGGCTGACATGCAAGGGAGCCGAGCGCGATGCAGGAATTGATCGGGATAGCGGAACAGATCGCGGCCAAGCTGATCGCGCGTAAGCAAACCATCGCAGTGGCGGAATCGTCCACCGGCGGATTGATCTCGGCGTCGCTGCTCGCGGTGCCCGGCGCATCGGCCTATTTTCTCGGATCGGCGGTGGTCTACACCCGCGAGGCGCGGCGCATCCTGATGGATATTCCGGATGCCGAAATGAAGGGGATTCGCTCGGCCTCCGAGACTTACGCGAGACTGCTGGCTAGCCAGATTCGCAACCGCTTTTCTTCGGATTGGGGTTTATCCGAAACCGGCGCGACCGGCCCCGCCGGCAATCGCTATGGCGATGCCGCCGGCCATAGCTGCATCGGCGTTGCCGGTGCCGAGTCGACGGCGATCACGCTGGAGACCGGTAAAGCCGATCGCGTCGCCAACATGCATGCCTTCGCCAGCGCTGCGCTAAAGGAATTGCTGCAACAGGTCTCGCGCTGAAGATTACTTCTCAAGCGCCTCGTACAGCAGCTTCTTGAATGCGTGCTGGACCTGACCGCGCTTTGCGCCGACCTGCACCATCATGACCGCGACCAGGTCGTGCTCGGGATCGACGACGAATGCGGGTCCGCTGCCGCTATCCCATTCCAGATTGCCGACCGCGCCTTGCTCCGGAAGCTCCGCCTTGCCGGTGTCGAGCCGGACCGCGAAGCCAAATCCGAAGCCAAACGCCGCGCCGGGAAAGTAGTCGTTGTCCCGTGCAACCCCGGAGCCTGGCCCGATCTGATCGGTCGTCATTTGTTCGTAGGATTTCGGGCTGAGGTAACGTTTGCCGTTCCGTTCACCGCGATGAAGGATCATCTCCGAAAATCGCGCATAATCGGCGGCAGTCGAAACCAGCCCTCCGCCGCCGGATTGCCACTGCGGATGCGCCAGGCGCGTCCGTTCGGAATCGCGTAGTTCGGAATCGTCGGGCATCGGCCGCGCCATGTGGGCGCGGTCGGCAGCAGTTGCAATCCCGTAGCTGGCGCTTGTCATGCCGAGCGGTTCAAAGATCCGTTCGCGTTCGAATTCAAACAGCGACTTGCCGGTGACCACCTCGATGACGCGGCCGAGCACGTCGGTGGAATGGCCATAGCGCCACAGCGTTCCCGGCTGACTTGACAGCGGCAGCCCAGCAATCCGCTCGGCAAACAACCTGTTGTCGAAATGGCCGGCGAACAGCTTGGCGTCGGTGTAAGCCGTCGTGATCAGATCGGTGCCGATATATTCGTAGGTGATTCCCGATGTGTGGCGCAGCAGATCTCGAATGGTAATGGGCCTGTTGGCAGGACGGAGCTTGAGGAAAGGCTTGCCGTCTGCGGCCACGGCATCGATTCCCACCTCCATCGACGCGAAGGCGGGAATGTATCTGGCCACCGGATCGTCGAGCGAGAGTTTGCCGTCGTCGATCAGCATCATCGCCGCGACGCTGGTGATCGGCTTGGTCATCGAATGCAGCGCGAACAACGTGTCCGGCGTCATCGGCGTCTTGGTGGCTGCGTCGCGCACGCCGAAGCATTTTAAATAGACCGGTTGTCCGTGCCGCTCGATCAGAATGACCGCACCGGGAATGATCCCGGTCCTGACCTCGCTATTGAACGCCTCGGTCAGCCGCTCGAACCTGGCCGGCGACGGCCCTGCTGTGCATGCCATGCAAACCGGCCCATCACCGGCCAGCAAAATTGCCGCCACGACGAAAAGCATCGGTATTCGCGCGGCAGGTCCGAACCGGACCTTCCTGACAAGGCCACTCGGCAAGTTGGAAATGATCGACGTCCTCACCGGGCGTCTCCCGTCATGCTTTCGAGCCTTCCGTATCGAACAGACGCTGGGGCAGGGTTAACGGCGCATCGCAAATTGCACAAACAGTCAGCCCGTGCTCAATTCGATAACGGCCGGCCATCTTCACCATCGCATCGAGTACGCGCCAGTGGCGCGAGGGTTCCTGCACTTGCAGCATGTCGAATAATGCTGCAGCGCTAAGACTCATCTATGCTCATTCCGCTTCCCCTCGATCACATCTGCCGCTGCTGGGGCGCAACCGCTGAGTCCGCCAGTCCTATAAGTCGTCAACGACAACCGGAGTCATCCCATGATCGCTACACCGGACAGCGCCAAGCGCATCGACAAGGAAGCCCTGCTCGCGAAATACGTTGCCGAGCGCGACAAGCGACTGCGCGCCGACGGCAACGCGCAGTATATCCGCCTGACCGGCCGCTTCGCTGACTACAACACCGATCCCTATACGGCGCCGATCGAGCGCGCGCCCGTGTTCGACCATGTGCCCTTCACCTTCGTCGGCGGCGGATTCGCAGGCCTCTTGACCGGCGCGCGCCTTGCCGAGGCGGGGGTGCCCGGCGCGCGGATCGTCGAGAAGGGCGGCGACTTCGGCGGCACCTGGTACTGGAACCGCTACCCCGGCGCCCAATGCGATACGGCCTCCATGGTCTACATGCCCCTGCTCGAAGAGACCGGGCACCGGCCGACGGAGAAATACGCACACGGACCGGAAATCTACGAGCAGTGCCAGCGCATCGGGCGTCAGTACCGGCTCTACGAGAACGCGCTGTTTCAGACTGAGGTGACGAACCTGGAATGGGACGGCGCGAAAAGACGCTGGATCGTCTCGACCAACCGCGGCGACCGTTTCACCAGCGACTATGTCGGCATGGGTATCGGGCCGCTGCATGTGCCGAAACTGCCGGGCATTCCCGGCATCGAGACCTTCAAGGGCCATGCCTTCCACACCAGCCGGTGGGACTACGACTACACCGGCGGCGATCCGAAAGACGCAACGCTCGACAGGCTCGGCGACAAGCGCGTGGCGATCATCGGCACGGGCGCGACTTCCGTGCAGGCCGTGCCGCACCTCGCGCGCTGGGCGAAGCAGCTTTATGTCGTGCAGCGCACGCCTTCCTCTGTCGACGTGCGCAACAACGGGCCGATCGATCCCGACTGGTTTGCTGAGATCGCCACACCCGGCTGGCAAGGCCGCTGGCTGGAGAACTTCACGGACAGCCAGACTGGCGGCAAGGACGTCGAGGATCTTGTGCAGGACGGTTGGACAGAGCTTGCGCGAAGCATCCGCAAGGAACTAGCCGGCCTGCCCCGCGAGAACCGCACGCAGGCGGCGATGCTGGCGGCATTCGAGAACGCTGATTTCGCGAAAATGGATGAGATCCGCGCGCGGGTCGACGCCGTCGTCGGCGACAAGGAAACAGCTGCCAAATTGAAGGCGTGGTATCGCCAGCTCTGCAAGCGGCCCTGTTTCCACGATGCCTATCTCCAGGCGTTCAATACGCCCTCCGTTAGGTTGGTCGATACAGACGGCAAAGGCGTCGAACTCATCACTGAGACCGGTTTCGTCGTTGGAGGCGTCGCATACGCGGTCGACTGCATCATCTTCGCGTCCGGGTTCGAGGTGGGCACCGATTTCCGCAGCCGCTCGGGCTTCGAGGTCGTCGGGCGCGACGGCCTCACGCTGTCCGACGCGTGGCGCGAAGGCATGAAGTCCCTGCACGGCATCCACACGCACGGCTTCCCGAACGCCTTCTTCGTGCAGCCGACCCAGGGCGCGAATCTGATCTCCAACATCCCGCACAACCTGACCGCGTCGGCCGGCGCGATCGCCGATATCGTCGCCCATGCGGTCAATCGCGGGCTGCACGAGGTCGAGGTGAAACGCTCCGCGCAGGATGCGTGGATCGAGACGCTGCTCAAATCGCCGCCGCGCTTGACCGGTGCCCCGGACTGCACTCCCGGCTACTACAACAACGAGGGCCAGGCGCCGACGCCGATCCAGCGCCTCGCAGTCGGCTATCCCGCGGGGGCGAGTGCTTATTTCCGATACCTCGATGCCTGGCGCGCGACAGGCGATTTCGCGGGACTGGAGTTTCGCTGATCGTCGCGCCTCTATGCCGATCATGCGCAGACGCGGAATTCGCCGTCTCAGGCGGGTGAAATCCCCATCGCGCGCTGTAGATCGGTGATCGCGCGCAGAAAGCTGTCCGGCGGCGTCGTTGCCGGATCGATCAGCCGATGCAGGCGGAAGCCGTCCTCCAGTGCCAGCACGATCGCGCCTGTCCATTCCGGATTGATTGCGGCCTTTGCGCCGGAGTTCTTCAGCGTGGCCGCGACGATGTCGGTGACCAGCTTGCGCCGCGCGCGCAGCCGCTTGGCGAGCTCCGGTCGGCGCTTCTCGGCGCGCGCCACGAACAGGATCATCTCCATGTGCAGGAGCGGGGAGCGACCGAGTGGATCCTGCCGGTTGCGGTCCATGATCCTGAACGCTTCGAGATAGTCACCGAGATTGTCGTGTTTGGTGAGGAGGTCGAGATTACGCCGGATCGATTGCTCGACATGGTCCTCGAGCATGGCAATGATCAATTCGTCCTTGCTCTTGAAATTTGAATAAAAGGCGCCCCGGGTGAAACCCGCCGCGGCGGCGATCGCCTCGATGCTGGCGCTGCCGATGCCTTCGTTCTCGAAAACCTGCGCTGCCGCCTCGAACAGCTTCTCGCAGGTGTCGTCGCGCGTCGGCCTGGTTCGTATCCTTGACATTCGCGCATTTTAGAGCAGAATGCAATTCGATACAATAGTGTATTGAGTTGCATTCTCGATACCGAGTGGCTGGAGCCGCGAAGTTTCAGCCCTGACGATGAAACATCGAGGCGCGCCACGGTTCCGACACCCAGCGCAGCAAGCGAACGAGGTCACCATGAACGAGCATGTTCAGTCGGCGCGCAACGAACCGCTTTTCAATCCACTGGCGCCCGAATTCATTCGTAACCCGTATCCATATTACGAGCGGCTGCGGACCATGGACCCGATGCACGTCAACGCGCACGGCGCTTTCGTGGCCAGCCGTCATGCCGAGGTGAGCCTCGTGCTGCGTGACAAGCGTTTCGGCAAGGATTACGTCGATCGCACCATCCGCCGTTACGGTCCCAAGATCATGGAGGAGCCGGTCTTCCGCAGCATGAGCCACTGGATGCTGCAACAGGACCCGCCCGATCATACCCGTCTGCGCGGGCTGGTGGTGAAGGCGTTTACGGCGCGCCGGGTCGAGGACATGCGTCCGCGCATTCAGCAGATCGTCGATGAGACGCTCGATCGCATCATTCCTCAGGGCAAGATGGATCTGATCGAAGATTACGCCTTTCGCCTGCCGGTGACGATCATCTGCGACATGCTGGGAATTCCGCATGAGAATCGCGAGCTCTTCTACAAGGGCTCGCGCGACGGTGGACGCATTCTCGATCCGGTGCCGCTGACGGCGAAGGAGATTGCCGACGGCAATGCCGCCAACATGATGGCGGCGATGTATTTCCACCAGTTGTTCGAACTGCGGCGCAAGCAGCCGGGCGACGACCTGATCACGCAACTGGTGCAGGCCGAGGAGGACGGTCAGAAACTCACCAACGAAGAACTCACCGCCAACATCATTCTGCTGTTCGGCGCCGGCCATGAGACCACCGTCAACCTCATCGGCAACGGTTTGCTGGCGCTTCACCGCAATCCGGATCAGCTCGCGCTGCTCAAGGCCAACCCCGGCCTCATCACCAACGCGATCGAGGAGTTCCTGCGCTATGACTCGTCAGTGCAGCTCACCGGTCGCGTCGCGCTGGAGGATATCCAGGACGTCGGCGGCAAACGCATTCCGAAGGGCGAGACCGTGCTGTGCCTGCTTGGCTCGGCCAACCACGATACGGCTGTCTATCCGGACCGTCCCGAAAGGCTCGACATCACGCGGCCGGACGTGAAGCCGCTGTCGTTCGGCGGCGGCATCCATTTCTGCCTTGGCGCCCAGCTCGCGCGAATCGAGGCGGAGATCGCGATCTCGACCCTGCTGCGCCGGATTCCGGACCTGCGGCTCGACGATGCGGAAAATCCGGAATGGCGGCCGACCTTCGTGTTGCGTGGGTTGAAGCGTCTGCCGGTGAGTTGGTGATCCGTGGAAGCCGGGCGGCCCCACGCACCGTTGAGCGAAAGCTGCGGACCAAGCCTTCAGTTGCAGCAGCAAGCATCGCTAGAATCGATACGCAGCGCGTATCGCAAGCGACTGATCGACGTAGTGCGAGGCCGCGCGCAAGCCGTACTCCGCCTTGATTTCGATGCCCTTCAACGTCACCAGTTCGAGGCCGGCCGAGAGATTGCCGTAGGTGGTTGGCATGCCGGTCGTTACGCTGAACGGCGCAAGATTGAACTCGCCGAGCCGCATGCTTGTCGTCACATCGCCGCCGGAGAGGAAGCTCGCGCCCAGCGCAATATACGAGCGTAGCGTTCCGTCGGCGAGCGCTGTACGCCCGCCGATTTCGACCATTGGGGAGATCATGAAAGACGTGGTGCTGTTGCCGAGGACGTCAAGATTAAAGACGTTGGCGCCATGCTCGCGATAGCCGAACATGCCGACGTGATTGACGTCGAGATCGACGTAAGGGCGTGCGTACCAGGTATTCTTGTCGAACTCATAAGCGGCGCGTAGGCGACCGGCGACGAATGCCGATTCCGGTCGGCTGGTCGCGGTGGCACCGAAGGTCTGGCGGCGCATGTCCGTCGTATCGAAGCCGCCATGGATCGCGGCTGCAAGTTGCCAGGGACCGCGATTGTATTTTACGGCCATGCCGCCGGTAAAGGCGTCGTTGGTGCCCGACACGCCCGGCGACGACACATTGCCGAAGCCATAGCTGAAGGAGGCGGCGGCGAACCAATCCGCAAGGAATTCCTTCTGCGCGCCGAACTGCAATGTCGTCTGGCGAATGCGATAGCCGGTGTCGTTGGCGGTCCCGCCGCGCTCGACCCAGTTGGTGTTGATGCGACCCCAGGCGCAATCGCTCTCTCGCAACAGGGAGCCGCCGCCGACGAAGGCAGGGCAACTCATCATGCGGTTCATGGCGGCGTAGCTTTCATGAACCTGGTTGGCTGAGCGCGCAAACTTGCCGTCATGCGCGATGGCGTCCAGCGCCTGCTGGTATTGTTGCGCCGATTGCACGCCGACAAAGCGATCGAACAGCGACGCTGACCGGCTATCGGCGATATCCCAAAGCGCCTGCAAATGGGCGGCAACATTGGATCTGTCCTGACTCATCGCGAAGGCGGAGGATTTGAAATCGACCGAAACCAGCGGGTCCTGAGCGCCGCCGTAGTGATCCTTCATCGTGAAACTGAACAGCGGACTGGAGACGAGCGTAGGCGCGACACCTGCCGCGGGCGCCTGATCGAAATGCGCGATACCCATCCACACGTTCTTCACCGGGTTATGAAGAAAGGGCTCGATCTTGCCGCCGAAGGTCGTGGGGCCGCTGACCGAGATGAAATCGCTCCTCCCGGTCGCGAAATCCAGATCCGGCGTGTAGACGCCGCTTGCCGTCTGGTTGAACGCGCCCTCGATGCGGGTGGTCTGAAATGCGCCCGCGCCGGGGCTCAGGGCGCCCTGATTGTTGAGCGTGCCGTGAAACAGCGCGCCCGTCGCGAGGTTGCCGCTGGCATTGTTGTTGACCGTTCCGTTGCCGGTGAGGACCACGTCGCCCTGAATCGTACCGTTGTTGTTGATGACAACGGCCTGCGCGGCGCTGATCGCGGTTTTCGCCTGGATGAGGCCGTCGTTGTTCACGGTTATTCCCATCGGGGCCAGAATGCCGATGCCGCTATCGATATTGGCGAGCACGGACGCGGTCTTGTCGATGTTGATCCAAATACCGCCGCTGCCGCCATACGCGCCATTGCTGAATGCGACAATGGCGGGCGCGTTCGTGCCCCTGGCCTCGACGGTCGAGTTACTCCGTAGATTGACCGTGACCGGCCCGCCGTAAGTCGGCCAGTTGCCCGGCGTGTTGTATTGATAGAACGCGCCGTCCTTGAGCACACCGCCACCGCCGACACTCATCGCATAAATGGCGGGCGCATTGGCCCCGAATGTCTGCACGCTGCCGCCGCTATCGACATTGACGGTCACCGCGCCGCCGTTGCCGGTGCTGGCGGTGAGGCCGGCATTGCCGATCATCGCGCCGCCATATTGCGCGGCGGAACTGTCGCCCGCGATGCCGCCGCCACCGCCGATACTCTGCGCCAGCACGCCGATGGCGCCGTTGCCTTTGGTCTGCGTGGCGCCCGCCACCGTCACGGTCACCGCGCCGCCATCATTTGGATGACTTAAAACGGTGTTCGGTGACGAGATGCTTTGCAGCGTCACCAGTCCCGGCCGCGTGGTCAGCCCGGCGATGCCGCCGCCACCCCCGATGCTCTGCGCGACGATCCCGAAGGCATTTTGGCCCGTGGTGAGGATGCTGCCATAGGCATCGAGGGTCGCATTCACTGTACCGCCGGTTCCGGCGATCGAATCGGTGCTGCCAAAGGTCAGCTTGATCGGAGGCGACCCCGCCCTGCTGCCGTTATCGGCCGCAACGTAACCGCCGCCACCGCCGATACTCTGCGCCATCATCCCGAAGGCGAGGTCGCCCGTGGTCTTGATCGCGCCGCCACCGGACGACACGTTGACCGCGCCGCCGGAGCCGACAACGCCCTGATTGACGTTGATGTCGGTGCGAGGACGCGCGCCAAGCGTGGCTTCGATCGTGGCCGTGCCCGCGTTGGTCGAAACGACCGCGGTGCCGCCGCCACCCCCGATGCTCTGCGCCAGGATCGCATGAGACAGCGTTCCGAACGTCGCAATCTGCCCCGTATTGGCGACGGTGACATTGCCGCCGGCCGCGGCAGGCAAGGCGCTGAACCCGTTGCTGAACGCAGCGAACTCACCACCGAGCGTCAGCGAATGCGCGGCGCTCTGCGCCGAGACGACGGTGCCGGTGCCGAGCATGTTGACGGTGGAAACGCCGCCACCGCCGCCGATGCTCTGCGCAAGGATGCCGACGGAATCGATGCCCTGCGTTGCGATCGATCCGCCGTTGGTCACCGTGAGGTTGCCCCCGCTCAAGGGTGGAGAGATCCCGGATAGACGGAAGAACCCCGAGGCGCCCATATTGAGCTGCGAGCCGGTGCTGCCGGGCGACATCAGCGCATGATTGGTCGCCGATACACCGCCGCCGCCGCCGATGCTCTGGGCGAGGATGCCCGGCGATTGCGCGCCCTGCGTGCGGATGTCGCTGGTGATTGCGCTGGCATCGACGACAACGGTGCCGCCGTTGGCGCCGAGCAGGTCGACGAAACCGCTGCCTCCGACGCGGACATTGAGCTTGTCGGAGATCACCGATCCGCCCTTGGTGCCGAGCAGGTTGATGACCTTCGTCACCCAACCGATGATGTCCGGCGCCTGTGCGCCGGCGGCTTTCTTGATGGCATCCTCGACGCTCTGCGCGTCGACCATGCTGTTGCCGCCACCGCCGCCGATGCTTTGCGCCACAATGCCCGCCGAGGCGACGCCTCGGGTCGAAATCTTCCCGGTATTGGTGACGAGGCTGGGATCTTGATCGCTGCCGCCGCCGGCGCCGAAACTGCCGCCGCTGCCGCCGATCTGCACTGTGGGATTGAGCGCCGGCAAGCCGAGCGTGAACAGATTGCCCGCGCCCTTGGCAATCGCCTGCGCCAGGCCGTCGATGCTGGAGAGCAGGCTGGAAGCAGCGCTGGAGTCGATGGCCCCCGCAGTGCCACCACCACCGCCGACGCTTTGTGCCACGATACCGGACGCATGATTGCCCTGGGTCGCGATGATTCCGTCGTTACGAACGATGAATTTATCGGCGTTGCCGCCCGTACCACCGCTGCCGCCGAGCGTCACCGCGACGGACGCATTGATCTTCTTGTCCCACTTGAGAGTATTAGGCACGTTCTCGAGATACTCGGCGACGGTTTTCGCCGCGCCAAGAAAGGCGGTCGGCGAACCGACGATGGCATTGAACGAATCCGCATCATGCTGCTGCACCACACCGCCGTTGCCGCCGCCACCGCCAATGCTCTGCGCCAGAACGCCGACCGAGCCGCTGCCGCCGGTGGCAATATCGCCACCGTTCAGATTCTGGACACGGACCCAATCGCCGTCACCGCCATTGCCGCCATTTCCGCCCTGACGGACGGTGACGCTCACGTTGAGATTGGATGGACCGACCGCCGGAGTCTGTATCGGCGCCAGCACGCCGCCGCCATTGCCGCCGCCGCCGCCGATGCTCTGCGCGGTGATGCCGTTGCTCTGCGCGCCTGCCGTCGCGATCTTTCCGGAATTGGCGATATCGGGAATGCCGCCCGCGCCGCCCGAGCCGGCGTTGCCGCCGTGTGTCACCGAAATGCTGACGGTGCCGCTTGGATTGTCGCCGGTCGGCGGCGCGATGGTGATGGTGCGCGAGCGGGCATAGCCGCCGTCGCCACCGCCGCCGCCGATCGCCTGCGCGAGAATGCCCGCACTTTGCGGACCCTCGGTCGAAATCGATCCGCCCTTCTGCTGATCGAATTGGACGATGCCGCCGTTGCCCGCGCCGCCGCCGTTGCCGCCGGTCACCACCGTGACATTGAGCCCGATGCCGACGCCGACGCCGTCGGCCGATCCGGCGCGGCCGCCGCCGCCCCCGATGCTCTGAAGCAGAACACCCGCGGACGACGCGCCTTTTGTGGCGATGGTTCCGCTCGATGTCGCCGCGGCGATATTGCCGCCGCTGCCGGCTGAGCCGCCTTGTCCGCCGGCGGCAGCCGAAACGAACACGCCGGTGCTGTCGGCCGAACCACCGGTGCCGCCGCCGCCGATGCTTTGCAACAACAGGCCCAAGCTATGGTCGCCCGTTGTCTGCACATAGCCGGTATTGGCGATGGTCATGTTGCTGCCGTCGCCACCGCTCCCGCCCGCGCCGCCGACCACCACCGCGCCGTTGGCGCCACCGCCTTCGCCGCCGCCGCCGCCCACCGCGTGAGCGACGACGCCGAAGGAAAAGTCGCCGCTGGTGCTGATGCTGCCGCTGTTGCTGATAACGATATCGTTGCCGCCGGAAAGTTGTCCGCCGCTGCCCCCCTTGCCGCCGTGGCCGGAAAAGCTTGCGCTGCTACCCGCGCCGCCGACGCCGCCGACCACGCTCGCCATGATGCCGCTGGCAAAGTTTCCGACAGTGCTCAATGCGCCGCTGTTTGTTACCGAGGCGCTGAGCGCGGCGCCGCCATCGCCACCCGAATGCCCAGATCCGACCACGACACCGCCGTCGTTGCCGCCGTTGCCGCCAAGGCTTTGCACCACGATGGCGGCCGAGCCGTTTCCGAATGTGGTGATGGCGGACCCGTTGACGACGGTCGCAAGCCAACCCGTCCCGCCGTTGGCAGCCCGCGAACCCGGTTCCTGACCGGCGGGGACGTAACCGGCGTCGCCGCCACGCGCCCGCGCCAGAATGCCCGGCGTGTTGGCGGCATGCGTCGTGATGCGGCCGCCTCGCGTGGTGACCACGATGGTGCCGCCGTCGCTGCCGCTCCCGGCGGTATTATGACCACTCTCGCCACCATAGTCGGCCGCACCGCCGCTGCCGCCGGTCGAAAGCGCCTTGACGCCGGCATTGGTCGTGTCCGTGACGGGTGCGCGGGCTCCGTTGTCGGCGTTGGTGGTCTCGACCGTTGTGTCGGTCAGGTTGACCGTCGCACCGGTCACAACGATCTTTGGAGGAGCGAAGGGATTCCTGGGATCGGTGATGAAGGTGACATTGCCGCCGGCGCCGCCATTCCCGGGGCTCTTGTTATAACCGCCCCATGATGCTTCGGCGTTGGCGACGCCGTTTGCTCCCTGCGTCGTGACGGATATGCCGGTCGCGCCGCTCATGATCGTCGAGCCCGACACCGCCAATGTCGCGGCATTGGCGCTTCCGCCGTTGCCATAGGCGTTGTCGTTGTTGTCGGCATTGTTGCCGCCCCAGTTGCCGGCTTGCCCGCCGTTGGCGGTCGCGGAAACGCCAGCGGCGCCACCGCTCATCGTGCTGTTCTGAATCGTAAAGTTCAGACTGCCCGCATTGCCGCCATTGCCGCCCCAGTGATTACCTCCGGAAACGTTGCCGTCGGCCCCATTGCCGCCGTTGCCGCCCGAGGTCGTGACGGCGACGGCGGAAGGCCCGGTCGCCTTGATATCGAGGCCGTTGATCGTCTGGGTCAGATTCGGCCCCGGTCCGCCGGGCATGCCGTTGCACTCGCTGCCCGAGCAACTATTCGGATCGGCATAGGAGGTCGCACCTTGCGCGCCGGTGCCTCCGTAGGATTGGGACGGCAACTGCGCCTGCGCCCATACCGATGGCATGTCAGCCACCAAGCCTGCACCGCCCACGACCACCGCTAGCAAACAAGGCGCGAAACTTGTCAAAGCTGTTGTGGCATGCAGGCGAGAGCGGCGGGTCCGCAACATGTATCCTCCCCCGAGGTAAGCCGACCGATGCGACAATATGACCGGGGAAGCCACGCATTCGCAATCGCATGCCGACGGATCGACATGCCGGTTCGATGAACCGACACACTGGCCCTTGTGCTTGGTAAAGCTTTGGTAGTTCGAGACGCGACGATACGCCGTAGATGAGCGCCGAATCAGATGCCGAGGCGGGTCCGCAATATCTGCCGATATGGCCGCGAAACGGCCCAGGGCTTCTCGATGCCGAACAGCTTGACGGTCCAACGCGCATCCGTGCCGCGCGGGCGCTCGACATCGCCGATATGCCGAATGTTGACGATCGCGCTGCGATGGATTCGGATGAACGTCTGCGTCGGCACGAGGCCAAGCCATACTGCGAAGGCGCGCCTGTCGAGAATGACCGAGCCGTCCATCAGGAAGACGTTGGTATAGTCACGCGCCGAGCGCAGGCCGAGAATATCCGGGACCGGCACGCCGCGAATGCCGCCGCCTCGCCGCAGGTAAAGGAGGGGCGGGGCCGCCGCCGCGCCGCTCGCGGACACTTTTGCGCCATAGAGCGCAAGACCAATGAGATCCGCCGTGGCCATGAGCGCTTCGGCCTCCTGCGATGTCCAGTCCCGCTTCGTTCGCGTCATATCGAAGCCGATGCAAGCGCGCAGGGCGTCGGCATGGAAAACCGGAACGCTGAGCACGCTCTTGTCGCCCTGGCGAAGCATTTCAGTCTGAAGCGCACGCGCTTGGCGTGGAAGATGCACGACGTCGTTGATCGCGACGGTCTCACCGCGGACCAGTGAGCGCTGTAGCCAGGCGATCATGGTGACCGGTGCGTCCTGCAAGTCCTTGACATGGGAGACGACACCCTCACGACACCATTCGTGCGTATTGCGAAAGCGCAGCAGCGCTGCGTCGTACTCGAACATCCAGGCCCGGTCGACATTCGCCAAAACGCCGACGGCACGCAGGATCGACGACACTGCTTCGGCCGGCGGCTCGGCGAGAAGGTAGCGCGCGGCAAGATGCGCCCATGTAGCGGTGAAGGACACGGCGGGACGCGGAAACACCTCGAAGCTGTGAGATGCCGTCCGGTTTGCTGAAACATCGCGCACGCGTGTGACCTGCTGCCGAATCCTGAGGCGAGTTAGTATATTACAAAAACGACAGCACCATAGGTTCTGATCGAACAAAGGAAGGCTAGTGAGTGTTTCCATCAAACCGAAAGCGCACTTAGTCCGCGGGGAAGAGCACCTCGATGAAGGAAATCACATCGTCCAATCCAATGCGGCGGCGCATGTCGGTGAATACGAAAGGCCGCGCTCCGCGCTGCGCAAGCGCATCTGCCCGCATGATGTCGAGGTTTGCGCCGACATAAGGCGCGAGATCCATCTTGTTGATGATCAGCAAGTCCGAACGCGTGATGCCGGGGCCGCCCTTGCGCGGGATTTTCTCGCCGGCCGCGACGTCGATGACATAGAGCGTGATGTCGGCAAGGTCGGGCGAAAAGGTTGCGGCGAGATTGTCGCCGCCGGATTCGATGAACACCACGTCAAGGTCGGGAAAGCGTCGGCGCATCTCGGCGATCGCCGCCAGATTGATCGATGCGTCCTCACGGATCGCGGTGTGCGGACAGCCGCCGGTCTCGACGCCGATGATGCGTTCTACCGGCAGCGCCTGCACGCGATTGAGGATAAGCTCGTCCTCCTTTGTGAAAATATCGTTGGTGATGACGCCGACCGAATAGCGCTCGCGCATCGCTTTGCAGAGCATTTCGGTGAGCGTTGTCTTGCCGGCGCCGACCGGGCCGCCGATGCCGACGCGTAACGGGCCATTGGGTGATTTCATGAGCGGAACACTCGCGAATATTGCGTTTCATGCCGCATCGACAGCAGGTCGGAGAAAAACGTCGCCGAGCCCAGATCGTCGAGCGAGGAGCGTGCGGCCCGTGACGCCGCGCGCAGGATTACGGGCTCGAGCGCCGTCAGCGCCGCAATGCCGTCGCGCTGACCGAGCGGGACCAGGCGAACCGCGGCCTGAATCAGGTTCGACGTGAAGGCATGAAGATAGGCCGTCAGCGTTTCAGGTAACGACATCGAATGCAGCGCGGCGACCATGCCGACAGCAACAGCGTAGGAAACCGGTCGGCCTTCCACGAGAGACTGGAATGGTTGACGCTCTTGCGGAACGATCCACGCCGCGACCGCTTCGCCGAATGCGGCGCCCTGGAGTGTCGTCTCCATGTGCCGTTCCTTCGATCCGGTCATGGCTTCGGCCAATTCCACCACGTCCTCGCAATCGCGGCCCGCGGACGCTTCCCGCCACGCCTCGGCCAGCAACACCGCGTCATTCCAGCCCGAGCCGCGTTCAACGAGATCGTCCAGCCAACCCACGAGCGAAGGCCGGTCGCAAATCAGCCTGTCATGGATCGCGCGTTCCAGCCCGTGACTGTACGCAAATGCACCAACCGGAAAGGCCGGCGACAGCCAACTCATCAATCGCAAGAGGCGAGCCGGATTTTCAACCATGGTCATGGTGATGATCGTGCCCATGGCCGTGTCCGTGCGCATGACCGTGATCATGTTCCTGATGATGATAAGCGCCATGCACCGGCTGGAAACGCTCGATCACCTCGGTCACCGTCGCGCCGAGGCCCAGGAGCATGTCGCGGATGACATGGTCGCGCTGGATAAGGATACGTTCCGGCTCGATCTGCGCGGCCAGATGCCGGTTGCCGAGATGCCAGGCAAGGTGGCTGAGCGGCACGTGCGCGCCCGGCCTTATTTCGTAGAGTTTTTCGCGCGCGGCGATGATTGCGATCGTCCGGCCATCCTCCAGCACCAGGACGTCGCCATCGGAGAATAACATAGCCCTCGGCAGATCGATCATCACCTTGTCGCCCTGATCGGTGGTGATCACCTTTCGGCGCAGATGGCGTTCGCCGGAATCCAGCACGACGGAGCCGAACGGTTCGGCAGCGGATTCATGGGCATGAGAAATGGCGCGAAGCATGATGGGCCTCAAAATAGAAAATAACGTTGCGCCATCGGCAACACCGTGGCCGGTTCGCAGGTCAGGAGTTCGCCGTCGGCGCGCACTTCATAGGTTTCCGGGTCGACCTCCATATGCGGCGTCGCGTCGTTCAGAATCATGGAGGCCTTGGAGATGCCGGCGCGCGTATTCTCCACAGCCACCATCTCCTTCGTCACACCGAGCTTGCCTTGCAGGCCGGCGGCAAGCGCCGCCTGACTCACGAAAGTCACCGACGACATGGCCGCCGCGCGGCCGAAGCCGCCGAACATCGGGCGATAATGCACCGGCTGCGGCGTCGGGATCGAGGCGTTCGGATCGCCCATCGGAGCCGCAGCGATCGTGCCGCCCACCAGAACCATATCCGGCTTCACGCCGAAAAAAGCGGGGCTCCACAAGACGAGGTCGGCGCGCTTGCCGACTTCGATCGAGCCGACATGCTTCGACATTCCCTGCGCGATGGCGGGATTGATTGTGTATTTAGCGATGTAGCGGCGGACGCGCAGGTTGTCATTGTCTCCCGTTTCACCCGGTAGCCGCCCGCGCTGCACCTTCATCTTGTGCGCGGTCTGCCAGGTTCGGATCGGCACCTCGCCAACGCGCCCCATCGCCTGACTATCGGAGGAGATAATCGAGAATGCGCCGATGTCATGAAGAACGTCCTCCGCTGCGATGGTCTCCTTGCGGATGCGGCTTTCGGCGAACGCGATGTCTTCCGGAATCGACGGTGACAGATGATGGCATACCATCAGCATGTCGAGATGCTCGGCGATGGTGTTTTGCGTATAGGGCCGCGTCGGGTTGGTGGACGACGGGATGACATTTTGCAGCCCGCACACCTTGATGATATCCGGCGCGTGCCCGCCACCTGCGCCCTCGGTATGAAACGCGTGAATGGTGCGCCCCTTGAAGGCAGCAACCGTGTCCTCGACAAAGCCGCTCTCGTTCAGCGTGTCGGTATGGATCATCACCTGAACGTCATGGTCATCGGCGACCGAGAGGCAGTTGTCGATCGCGGCTGGTGTGGTGCCCCAGTCCTCATGCAGTTTCAGCGCGCAAGCGCCGCCCTCGATCATTTCGACAAGCGCCGCCGGCTTCGAGGCGTTGCCCTTTCCTGACAGGCCGAGGTTGATCGGGAAGGCATCGAAACTCTGGATCATGCGCGCCAGATGCCAGGGGCCGGGTGTGCAAGTCGTCGCCAGCGTGCCGTGCGCCGGGCCGGTGCCGCCGCCCAGCATGGTGGTGACGCCTGACATCAGCGCTTCTTCGATCTGTTGCGGGCAGATGAAATGGATATGCGCATCGATACCGCCGGCAGTGAGGATTTTTCCCTCGCCGGCGATCGCTTCCGTACCGGGGCCGATGACGATATCGACGCCGGGCTGCGTATCCGGATTGCCGGCCTTGCCGATCGCCGCGATGCGCCCGCCCTTCAGCCCGACATCGGCCTTTACGATGCCCCAATAATCAACGATTAGCGCATTGGTGATCACGGTATCCACTGCGCCCTCGGCGCGCGACGCCTGGCTTTGGCCCATGCCGTCGCGGATCACCTTGCCGCCGCCGAACTTCACCTCTTCGCCGTAGGTCGTGAAATCCCTCTCTACCTCGATGAACAGTTCCGTATCAGCAAGTCGAACCTTGTCGCCCACTGTCGGGCCGTACATTCGGGCGTAAGCGGCGCGTGAAAGCGTGACCGGCATCAGAGCTGTCCCATCACCTGTTGACGGAAGCCGTAAACCGTACGGTTTCCGCTCAAGGGCACGAGCCGCACCTCGCGGCTTTGGCCGGGCTCGAAGCGCACCGCGGTGCCTGCGGGAATGTCCAGCCGCATGCCGCGCGCGGCTGGACGATCGAAATCGAGCGCCGCGTTGGCTTCGAAGAAATGATAGTGCGAGCCGATCTGAATCGGTCGGTCGCCGGTATTGGCGATGAGCAGTGTGATTTGCGCCGCGCCCGCGTTGAGCACGATGTCGCCTTTAGCGGGCAGGAATTCTCCGGGTATCATCGTCACATCCCCGCGAACAACCAAAGTCCTCCGAGCGCCGTCAGTCCACCGGCAAGGCGCGTTACGACGGCTCCGCCGAACCGTGCCGAACCGAGGCCGACGGTAACGCCGATCCCGTGCAGCAGCGCGGTCGCTATTACGAAACCGGCTATGAAGGGCAACGCGCCGGCCTCGCCCAGCTCGCCGCCGTGCGCATAGCCGTGAAACAGCGCGAAGAAACCGACCGCCGCTATGCCCACGTATGTCGGGACCTGCAGGGCAACCAATGCCAGCAATCCAAGAGCCACAACCGACGCTGCGATGGCGGGCTCCACGAAAGGCAGCGGCATGCCGGCCCGCGCTGCCGCGAAGCCGGCTATCATCGCGATCAGGAATGCCGCCGGCACGGCCCAGACGGCGCGCCCGCCCAGAAGCGCCGCCCATAGGCCGACGCCGATCATCGCCAATATGTGGTCAATACCGGAGAACGGATGCGACAACCCGGCGGAGAGAGAGCCGTGCTCGGCGGGGTTCAGATGCGCGAAGGCCGGGGTTGATGCCAGAAACATCAAAGCGGCGATCGGAATAACCAGGCGACGAGTCATATTCTCTCCCCTACCGTATCGGTTCATGCACGGTCACCAGCTTGGTTCCGTCCGGAAAAGTCGCTTCCACCTGCACGTCGTGGATCATCTCCGCGACGCCTTCCATTACGTGTTCGCGGCTCACCACATGGGCGCCGGCCTCCATCAGGTCGGCGACCGAGCGGCCGTCGCGCGCGCCTTCGACGACGAAATCGGTGATCAGCGCGATGGCCTCGGGATGGTTCAGCTTGACGCCGCGTTCCATTCGCTTGCGCGCGACGATGGCGGCCATCGCGACGAGCAGCTTGTCTTTTTCGCGCGGCGTGAGGTTCATCCGGAGTTCCTAGAGTTGCCAGGCTTTGGGGAGCGGTTGTCCGCCCAACAAAAGGGTCAGTACAGCTTCGAGCCTTCGCCGCAGCATAAGGCCGCTGATCGCGGCCAGCCGAACGACGAGCTTATCGTTCCAGGCGCTGGCGCCGCCGTCTTCGCCAAGTGCAATGCGCACCGGAGCCAGCAACCGCTCGGATTCGCTTCCGGCATAGAATACGGTCGCAAAGGCGGAGCGGCCGCCCAATGTCGCCGCGCTCGTCGTGACCTCGGCGATATTGCCATTCAGTCGCAAGTCGTCGGCGAAAATAAGCTTGCCGTCGCGGCGAACACGCCAGCGGTCGCGCAGAGAGCCTGAATGCACGCGCTCGCCCATTGCCGTGCGCCCGAGCAGCACCGCCTCCACCGCGACGAACTTCGCATCGCCTTCCAGGCTCACGTCGAGACGGCGCGCCAGTCGCCCGCCATCGAACAGGATTGTTTCCTGCGGCAGCCAGGCAAGCGAGGCGCCGGGAGCCACATGCAGGCTATTCTCAATGACGGCGTCGTTGCCGATCGAGCGGTAAATACGTTCGCAAGCCTGCGTCGTCAGAGCGGCCGTCGTGCGAACGCCAAGCTCTGCTTCAACTCTGAACCGGTCGCCGCCGGTCAGTCCGCCAGCGGTGTTGATGACGATGGCTTCAGGACACTGACCCGGCAGCGGTGTCGGCAACCTGATCTTGGCGCAGCCTTCCTGAAACAGTGTGCGCAGCCGGCACGCCCCGTCGCGCATGCCAAAGGTGATGCGCGCGCGCCCTTCGGCGCGCTGTAGTCGGCCCGATGTGTCAGAACATGAGGTGTCGACGTACATCCGGATCGTCCCGGCTATGGCTTCGCAAAGGGAGACTATCGCGCTCCGGGCCATGACCTCAATGCGGTTGGCGAGGTTTCGCGTCGATCGCGTCACGCGGAGAGGTCGCTCGGCGCGCTTCATAGGGCCATCTGCCGGCCGATCTCGGCGGGATCGAGCGCCGCGCGGTCGCAGCGGTATTTCACCGCGCCGCGATCCATCACGATGAAATCGTCACCCAGCTCGCATGCAAAATCGAGATACTGCTCGACCAGCACGATGGCCATGTTGCCGAGATTGCGCAGATAGGAGATGGCGCGTCCGATGTCCTTGATGATCGAGGGCTGGATGCCTTCGGTCGGCTCGTCAAGCAGCAGCAACTTCGGCCGCATCACCAGCGCGCGCCCGATCGCGAGCTGTTGCTGCTGTCCGCCGGACAGGTCGCCGCCTCGGCGCGTCAGCATCGATTGCAGGACGGGAAAGAGCGAGAACACATCATCGGGGATGCTGCGGTCATGCCGCTTCAGCGGAGCATAGCCGGTCTTGAGATTCTCCTCGACGGTCAGCAGCGGAAATATCTCACGGCCTTGCGGCACCAGCGATATGCCGCGTCGGGCGCGCTCGTAGGGCTTGAGCGACGAGACGTTGCTGCCGTCAAGGCTGATAGAGCCGCTCGCAATGGCCTGTTGGCCGACGAGGGCGCGCAACAGGCTGGTTTTGCCGACGCCATTGCGGCCCAGCACGCAGGTCACCTTGCCGGGTTCGGCGGTCAGAGAGATGCCGCGCAAGGCCTGCGCCGCGCCGTAGAAAAGATTGATGTCGTTGACTGCGAGCATTTTATCTTCCCAGGTAAACCTCGATCACGCGCTCATTCGCGGAAACCTGATCGATGGTCCCTTCCGCGAGCACCGATCCCTCATGCAGGCAGGTGACTCGAACGCCGAGTTCGCGAATGAACGTCATGTCGTGTTCGACAACCACGACGGTCTTGTCGCGATTGATGGTCTTGAGCAGTTCCGCGGTCTGATGGGTTTCGACGTCGGTCATGCCGGCGACCGGCTCGTCCACCAGCAGCAGTTTCGGGTCCTGCGCCAGCAGCATGCCGATCTCGAGCCATTGCTTCTGGCCGTGTGACAGGCTCCCCGCCGATCTGCGGCGCGCGCCGGTCAGTCGGATGACTTCGAGAACCTGATCGATCCGTTCGGCGTCGGCCCGGGAGTCCTGCCAGAATAAAGTGGTGCGGACTCGATGATCGACGTTGAGGGCCAGCAGCAGATTGTCTTCGACGGTCTGGCTTTCGAATACGGTCGGCTTCTGAAATTTGCGGCCGATGCCAAGTTCGGCGATCTGCGTTTCGTCCAGCCGCGTCAGGTCGGTGACGCCGTCGAACAGCACATCGCCGCAGTCCGGCCTGGTCTTGCCGGTGATGATGTCCATCATCGTCGTCTTGCCAGCGCCGTTGGGGCCGATGATCGCCCGCATCTCGCCGGGCGCGATGGTCATCGACAGATTGTTGATGGCATGAAAGCCGTCGAACGAGACATGCACGCCGTCGAGATAGAGCATCGCCGATGTCTTGCGGGTATCCAGTGCATTCATCCGCTCACTCCGCCATGTGAGGTTTGACGGCGCCATCTTCGAAAGCGGCGCTGCGGGCATCTTCCGCGACTCCGGTCGTCTGCCGCGAGTCCCGCCACGCGTTCCAGGTGCCGACGATCCCCTTCGGCAACAGCAGGGTCACGAGAACGAAGAGAGCGCCGAGCATGAACAGCCAGTAAGGGGCCAGCATGCCTGACGTGAATACGGTCTTGGCGTAGTTGACCACGATAGCGCCCAGCGCCGCGCCGATCAGCGTCCCGCGGCCGCCGACCGCGACCCAGATCACCGCCTCGATGGAATTGCCCGGCGCGAACTCGCCCGGATTGATGATGCCGACCTGCGGCACATAAAGCGCGCCCGCAATGCCGGCGATGCAGGCCGACAGCGTGAACACGAACAGCTTGTAGGATTCCACGCGGTATCCCAGAAACCGGGTGCGGGACTCGGCATCGCGAATGGCGATCAATACCTTGCCGAGTTTGGAGCCGACCACGGCGCGGCAGATCAGGAAGCTGACCGCAAGCGCGAGGCAACTGAGCGTGAACAGTGCCGCGCGCGTGCCTTCCGCCTGCACGTTGAAGCCGAGAATATCCTTGAAATCGGTGAGGCCGTTGTTGCCGCCGAAGCCGAAATCATTGCGGAAGAAACCCAGCAGCAAGGCGTAGGTCATCGCTTGCGTGATGATGGAGAGATAGACGCCGGTGACACGGGAGCGGAATGCGAGCCAGCCGAAGCAGAACGCCAGCAGCCCCGGCACCAGCACCACCATCAGCGCCGCGAACCAGAACATGTCGAAACCCTGCCAGTACCACGGCAAGGATTTCCAGTTCAGGAACACCATGAAATCCGGCAATACCGGATCGGCATAGACGCCGCGCGTGCCGATCTGGCGCATCAGATACATGCCCATGGCGTATCCGCCCAGCGCGAAGAACGCACCGTGCCCCAACGAAAGAATGCCGCAGTAGCCCCAGATCAGATCGATCGAGAGCGCCAGCACGGCATAACAAACGTATTTGCCGAACAGCGTCATCAGATAGGTCGGCACGTGAAGCATCGACGTGTCGGGCAGCAGCAGATTGAGCAGCGGCAGCAACACGCCGACAGCCGCGACGATCGTGAGAAAGACCGTCGCGCTGCGATCGAGGGAGCGCGTGAGGAAATGCGACGTCATGCGTCCACCGCCCGACCCTTGAGCGCGAACAGACCGCGCGGACGTTTCTGAATGAACAGGATGATGAGAACCAGGATCGCGATTTTGCCGAGCACCGCACCTGCCACCGGTTCAAGGAACTTGTTGGCGATGCCGAGCGTGAAGGCGCCGATCAACGTTCCCCACAAATTGCCGACGCCGCCGAACACCACCACCATGAAAGAATCGATGATGTAGCTTTGCCCGAGGTTGGGGCTGACATTGTCGATCTGCGACAGCGCCACGCCCGCGACCCCGGCAATTCCGGAGCCGAGGCCGAAGGTCAGCGCATCGACCCGCGACGTCGCGATGCCCATCGAGGCTGCCATTCTGCGGTTCTGCGTCACCGCCCGCATTTCCAGCCCGAGGCGCGTGAAGCGCAGCATGGCGAGCAGGATAACGAAGATCGTCAGCGCGAAGCAGAGAATCCAGAGCCGGTTGTAGGTGATCGTGATCTGCCCAATGTCGAAAGCGCCGCTCATCCATGACGGGTTGCCGACCTCGCGGTTGTTGGGCCCGAAGACGGTACGAACGGCCTGCTGCAGAATGAGCGAAAGACCCCACGTCGCCAGCAGGGTTTCCAGCGGACGGCCGTAGAGAAAACGAATGATGGTGCGTTCGATCAACACGCCGATCGCACCGGCGACGACGAACGCGAGCGGCACGGCGATCAGCAGCGAATAATCGAAGGCTGCAGGATAGCTGGTGCGGATCGTTTCCTGCACCACGAAGGTCGTGTAGGCGCCGATCATCACCATTTCGCCGTGCGCCATGTTGATGACGCCCATCACGCCAAAGGTAATGGCGAGGCCGATGGCGGCGAGCAGCAGGACCGAACCGAGCGACAGGCCGTACCAGGCGTTCTGCACGGTCGACCACAGCGCGAGG
Organism: Xanthobacteraceae bacterium; assembly: GCA_051954235.1. Taxonomy (GTDB): domain Bacteria; phylum Pseudomonadota; class Alphaproteobacteria; order Rhizobiales; family Xanthobacteraceae; genus 62-47. The sequence continues at coordinate 22,617 of JBQCHY010000084.1, read as the reverse complement.
TTGCCTTTGATCGACGTCATGGCGGCGGTCGCGGCGCGTGCGACGGCCTGGGGCACGTCTCCCGGCAAGCCGGACAGCAGCGCTAGGGCTTCCTGATCGCCACGCGCCTTGATGGTGGCGACGGCGTCGAGCTTGTCAGCTTCGCTGGCGTCGGCCTTGAACAGAACGACAGCGGCGCGGGCTGCGGCGAGGGCTCTTCGCGCCGCGTCGTTGGTCTCGCTCTTCAGGGCAGCATCGAGCGGCGCCAGCGAACTTTCGTCGTGGCTTTTGAAAACGGATTGCGCGGCCTGAACACGAACGGAAACATTCGGCGAAAGCAGCGTCAGGCTGCCCAACGCCGCATCGATGGTCCGACGCAGGCGATTGTTGAGGCGAACGACACTGGCGCTATCGGGGAGCGCACCGATGGATTGACCGTTCGCTGCGTCGACGATCTTGCCGTCTGTGCCTTTGATGAAAACCTTCTTGCTGTCGTCGTCGGCATACAGTCTGCCATCTTTCAGTGCACTGATGATGGGGTAGGCGAGCGGATTGCCGCCGACTTGCAGGTGCGTGACGGCGGTTTCGGAATCCGCGAAGGATCGCGCGGCAAACAGGGCGACATCGTCTTCGAACGATGCCGCGTGAGCGGGAATACCCGACCAGACCACGATCGAAAGCGCGAGAATCGCACCCACGCGTCTGATGCGGCCGACGATGCGGCGTAAGACGTCCGACTTGAACAACACGGCAATGCTCCGGCAAGGAAAGGAAGGCGGCGCATGGCCGCCTTCCGGTGTCAGATCGCGATCGTTATGACGCCTGACCGCCGCACTTCTTGGAGACCTTGTTGTAGTTGCCGCACTTCAACGTCACCCAATCGGCTTCGAGGTCCTTAGAGCCTTCGAGGTAGTCCGACCACGCATCGCCGGGCACCAGCTTGGCCTTCGTCGGATCGTCCGGAGAGACGACGTTGAACTGTCCATCGCCCTGGATTTCACCGATGAACACCGGCTTGGTGATGTGATGGTTGGGCAGCATTTCAGAGATGCCGCCGGTCAGGTTGGCCTGCTTGATGCCGGGCAGCGCCTCGATCACCTTGTCCGGATCGAATGACTTCGCCTTCTCGACCGCCTTCACCCACATGTGGAAACCGACATAGTGCGCCTCCATCGGGTCGTTGGTGGTGCGCTTCGGATTCTTGGTGAAAGCGTGCCATTCCTTGATGAAGGCGAGATTGGCGGGCGTCTTGATCGATTCGAAGTAATTCCAGGCTGCAAGGTGGCCGACCAGCGGCTTGGTATCGATGCCGGCCAGTTCTTCCTCGCCGACCGAGAACGCGACGACAGGGATATCCGTCGCCTTGATGCCCTGATTGCCCAACTCTTTGTAGAACGGCACGTTGGCGTCGCCGTTGATGGTGGAGACAACGGCGGTCTTCTTGCCGGCCGAGCCGAACTTCTTGATGTCCGACACGATGGTCTGCCAGTCGCTATGACCGAACGGCGTATAGTTGATCATGATGTCGTCGTCGGAAACACCCTTGGACTTGAGGTAGGCCTCCAGGATCTTGTTGGTGGTGCGCGGATAGACATAGTCGGTGCCCGCGAGCACCCATCGCTTCACCTTCTCTTCCTTCATCAGATAATCGACGGCCGGAATGGCCTGCTGATTGGGCGCCGCGCCGGTATAGAACACGTTGCGCTCGCTTTCCTCGCCTTCGTACTGCACCGGATAGAACAGGATCGAGTCCAGTTCCTTGAAGACCGGCAGCACGGACTTGCGCGATACGGATGTCCAGCATCCGAACACAACGCTGACCTTGTCCTTGGTGATCAGTTCGCGCGCTTTTTCGGCAAACAGCGGCCAGTTGGAAGCCGGGTCGACCACGACGGCTTCGAGTTTCTTGCCGAGCACGCCGCCCTTCTTGTTCTGCTCGTCGATGAGCATGAGCATGACGTCCTTCAGCGTCGTCTCGCTGATGGCCATCGTGCCCGAGAGTGAGTGCAGGATGCCGACTTTGATCGTGTCGTCTGCGGCGTTTGCAGGCGTAAATGCCGAGAAACCAAGGCAAAGGCCGGCGACCGCCGCGAGCCAACTGCGGCGGCTCAACAATCCTGAAGAAAGTGACTTCGTTGAAAGCGTCATGTGGCAAACTCTCCTCGGCTAACGGACCCGGCAGATATTTGCCAAGTCGCCCAAGCCGAAGGATCGCAAGAAGCATGCCAGGACCTTGGAGGCGGGCAAGCTGCTGAAATATATTAAGATTGTCTGCTTCTCGCGATTGCTCAATTTGTGTGCTGGGCGAATAATTAAGCAGAAGCACTGTCCAGTTCCTGGCAGTGGCGCTTAATATTTAGGCGAAATCGCGCAGCTCCCTGTGCGACGCAAATACGATCAGCTCCGCCTCTCCCTTCACGAGTGATGGGGCCGGACCCGAATGTCTTCGCGCTTTTTGAGAACCATCAAGTTTCGCGCGATGACGCTCGTATTTATTCTCACCGGTCAAACAGGTTGTTTTTTCAACTGAGCCACACCGCCGGTGGTGCTAAAGCCGGGAGATTCCATATGGGGAAGACCTGCCAAACCAATTCTTCTCAATCCAGTGCTTCTCAATCCACGGCTTTGCCCCGCCCGTTTCTGGCCACTTGGAAAGCCATGTTGTTGCTCGTTGTTGTAGTTGGTGGCGTCACATTCGCCTTTGGGTTTACCTGTGGATTTACCGTACACAAATTTAAGTATGCTCAGGTTCAGAAGCTTTTAAGAAGGATCAGCCAACGAAAGCCGCCTGATCCGTCGGAAGTTCTTTCCCGGCAATATTCGCGCGATCGCGAGACGATTCCTTCAGACAGGAGGGTTGATACCGGGCTTTTGCCTGCAAGAATTAAGACCGTTCGCGTTAGCGACCATTTCCCGATCGCCAAGACCGGTGGAGCGATTACGACTATAGGTGATGTGGTTTTGGTGCTTGACCGCTTGGGGAATGTTTACGCCTCTCGCGATGACGGAGAGCAGCTCGAAAAGCAGGCTTTCCCTCAGCTTCCAAATAACGTCGAAGCGTATTTGAGAACGCCGGGCGCTGAGCTCGATGGGAGGAGATTTCGAGCATACGACATCGAGTACCTAAAGCTTTCGAAGTTGCTCGCTGTCTCCCATGAATATTTCGACATTCGCCTCGGTGAAACGCGGCTCGCAGTTTCGGTTATACCGATGGACGATGAGGGCATAAGGCCCATCGGGACGTGGCGGACAGTCTTTCTGAGCGAGCCAGAGCCAAATGGGCCGAACGAGGATGGCGCCGGCAGAATGGTCGAAGCGGCGCTGGACAAGATCTACCTGACAGTCGGCGACTACATGATCACTTCGCCGGAGGTTTCTCAGGATATGAATTCTTCCTTCGGGAAGATCCTTGAAATTGACATTGAGACGGGCAGCAAGCGCGTTGTCAGTCTCGGGCACCGCAATCCGGAAGGTCTGCTCAAGACTAGAAGCGGCGCGCTTTTTTCCACCGAACATGGCCCGAAGGGAGGGGACGAGTTCAATTCAATTGTTGAAGGGGCCAACTACGGCTGGCCGAATGTTTCGCTGGGAACTGAGTATGCGAGTTATGACTTTGCCGGCAACGCCAAGGCAGGGGATCATTCCGGCTATACGTTGCCCCTGTTTTCCTGGCTGCCTTCAATTGCGGTATCCAATCTGATTGAAGTTCATGGGTTCGATAGCCGTTGGGACGGAGACATTTTAGTTGGCTCGTTGAAAGCACTGTCATTGTTTCGATTGCGACTAAATGGGGCCAAGGTTCTTTATTCCGAGCCGATCTGGATCGGTCAAAGAATTCGCGATCTCGCTCAGTTGAAGGATGGAACGATCGTGCTTTGGACCGATGACACACAGTTAATGTTTGTTTCTGTCGATCGGGAACAGCTCAGCGCCAATGAACGCCCGGCAAGCCAGGCCAGCGCAAGGCTGAACTCAGCGTGCATGTATTGCCATCATACCGGAGCGACCACGAGTGCAGACCCGGCTCCGACCCTGACAGGACTGTTCTCGAGAAAAATCGGTTCGGACAACTTTCGATATTCGGCAGGATTGCGAAATCTAACCGGCTCATGGGATGGCGAAAAATTGAAAAAGTTTCTTGCGGCGCCGGATAAATTCGCGAACGGCACGAGCATGCCCAATTTGGATCTGGACCCGAAGAGCATCGACGAAATTGTGCGAGACCTCGAGTGGTATTCGACAGTCGCCCAGAAGCCCTGATGCGGACCTTGCTACTGATAGCTGTGCGCGGCGATCACCGCGAGGAAAGCCTCGCCGTAGCGGTTGAGTTTGGCTTCGCCGATCCCGGGGATGTGCGCCATGTCGGCGCGTGAGGCGGGGCGTGCTGCGGCAAGTTCGATCAGCGTCTTGTCGTGGAAGATCACATAGGGCGGCACGTTCTGCGCGCGCGCCAATTCGGTGCGCTTGCGCCGCAACGCTTCGAACAAGTCGCGATCCGTTTCCGTAACGGCGGATTGCGTCGTGCCGCGCGCAGTCTTGTTGCGTCGGTTGCGTGGAGGCGCCGGCACGCGCAGCCTCAGTGTCGGCTTGCCGCGCAGAAAGTCGCGGCCGGCGGGCGCGATCGACAGGCCGCCGTGGCCCGCGAGGTCAACCTCGACAAAGCGCAGCGCGATCAATTGGCGCAGGATCGCCCGCCACGCGCGGTTGTCGTGTTCGGTGCCGATGCCGAAGGTGGAAAGGCGGTCGTGGCCGAACTGCGCGATGCGTTCGTTTTCGACGCCGAGCAGCACGTCGACGATATAGGCCTGCCCAAAGCGCTCACCGGTGCGATAGATGCAGGACAGCGCCTTCTGCGCGGCGACGGTGCCGTCGAACAACTCCGGCGGCTCGGCGCAGGTGTCGCAATTGCCGCACGGCTCGCTGCGGTCGCCGAAGTAGGACAGCAGCACCTGCCGGCGGCAGCCCGCCGTCTCGGCGAGTCCCAGCAGCGCGTCGAGTTTCTGGCGCTCCATGCGCTTGCGTTGATCGGGCGCATCCGATTGCTCGATGAACCGGCTGCGCAGCGCGATGTCGTCGGGGCCATAAAGCATCAGCGTGTCGGAGGGCAGGCCGTCGCGCCCGGCGCGGCCGGTCTCCTGATAATAAGCCTCGATACTGCCCGGCAGATCGATGTGTGCGACGAAGCGCACGTCCGGCTTGTCGATGCCCATGCCGAAGGCGATGGTCGCGACCATGACGACCGCGTCGCTACGCTGAAAGCGCAACTGGTTGGCTTCGCGCGCCGACTTATCCATGCCGGCATGATAGGCGAGTGCGTCATAACCCTGCTCGCAGAGCCAGGCGGCGGTTTCCTCGGTCTTCCGTTTCGACAGGCAATAGACGATGCCGCTCTCGCCTTCGTGTCGCTTCAGGAAGCCCTTGAGCTGCGCGCGCGGATTGTCCTTCTCCTCGATGGCATAGCGGATATTGGGTCGGTCGAAACCGGCGATGAAGGCACAGTCGTCGGCGATGTCGAGATGCGACAGGATTTCCGCGCGCGTCGGCTCATCGGCGGTCGCCGTCAGCGCCATGCGCGGGATATCGGGAAACTGCCGCACCAGCGCGTCGAGCTGGCGATAGGAGGGGCGGAAGTCGTGTCCCCACTGCGACAGGCAATGCGCCTCGTCGATGGCGATCAGCGACAGCCGCGCGCGGCCGAGCCCATTCAGTACTTCCTGCCGCAGCAACGTCTCGGGCGCGACATAGAGCAGATCGAGATTGCCGGCATAGATATCGCGCCATAGCGCGCGCCGCTCATCCAGCGGGAGGTCCGAATTGAGCGCGGCTGCTTTCACGCCCGCCTGCCGCAAGGCTGCGACCTGATCGGCCATCAAAGCCAATAGCGGCGACACGACGAGCCCGATGCCGGGCCGGACGATGGCGGGGATCTGGTAACAGAGCGACTTGCCGCCGCCCGTCGGCATCAGCACGAAGGCGTTGTTGCCGGCGATGACATGATCGACGATGCGCGCCTGCGGTCCCCTGAACGCATCGTAGCCATAAACGGTTTTGAGAATGTCGAGAGCAGGGGCGGTCATCGGTATCGGTGCAGAGAATCACGGAAGCGTCCTTCATAGCAGCTTCGCGATGATTGCGATCGTTGATGCCTTCTGCGCGCCGGGCGCGCATCCCGGAACGAGAGCGGGGCATCGATCCAGCCTGAAACGAATCCGAGGCAGCCGATCAGAGCGCGGCGAGACCGGTGACGGGCGCATCGAAGGATGCGAGAATCCGTTCCTTGCGTCCGGCCGCGGGGCCATCCGGCAGCGGAACCTCGCGGATGTTGCCGTCGAGGGCCGAGACCCAGGCGAATCCGATGGTCTCATTGACACAAAGGCCGATCGCTTCGCCGAAGCCCGATGCCAGAATCTCCGGCTCCGCCCCACGCTCGCCGGGCGCGGGGATTGGAGCCCGGTTCAATGTGTTGCCGGCCGGCGGTGCGCCGCGATCCGTCCAATACAGCCGGTCGCCCGCGATATGCAAATCGATCGGTTCCGGCAGATCGGCCCACAGAATCTCGATATCGCGACGCGTCTTCGCCGTTTCACCTTCGGGCAGTTTGATGCCAGCCCGCAGGATGCGGCCCTGTCCGCCTTTCGAGGGCCCCTTCTGAGTCCAGTAGACGTAGCCGCGTTTCGCGTCCACCGCGACGCCGACGCATTCCTCCGTCCCGTCGTCATCGCGGCGATTCACCACGACGTCTTCGAGACCCGATCCGTCGACGCGAACCCGCGAGACTTTGCAGCCCTCGCGATCACCCCAGTACAGCGTGCCGGAGCCGTCGCTGGCAAGTTGCTTGCCTGTCGTCACGCCACCGACGGGAACGACATCGAACTTTCGCGAGCCGTCCAGCCTGAGACCGTGCACGCCGCCGTTTCGCTGCGAGTAGTCACGTCCCTTTTCACCGGGCACGTTCGGGTCCACGATCGGCGTGCCCATTGTGGTCCAGTAGATGGCGCCGTCTTCGACGACGATGCCGTCCGGGGCGCTGCCGGTGTCATCCGTCAGGCATTGCACCGAGCCATCGACCAGATCGATCCGCACGATCTGACGGCTCCGGATGAGCAGTGCGAGCAGTGCCTTCATGAAATCCCCCTCCGCGGTGTCTGTCAGCACAGGCCGGCGCCAACGGTAGCGCTACGGATCGAGTTCGCTGTCCCAGTAGAGATAATCGAGCCAGCTGTCGTGCAGGTAGTTCGGCGGGAACAGGCGGCCGTTGCGGTGAAGCTGATGCACGGTGGGCGCGAACGGCGTCTGCCGCGGATACATATGGGCCTGCGCGGTGGTCAGGTTGCCCTTCCGCAGATTGCAAGGTGAGCAAGCGGCGACGACGTTTTCCCAAGTCGTCTGCCCGCCCTTCGAGCGCGGGACGATGTGATCGAAGGTCAGGTCCTCGTGCGAGGAACAATACTGGCAGGAGAACTTGTCGCGCAGGAAGACGTTGAAGCGGGTGAAGGCCGGATGCGTGGTCGGCTTGACGAAGGATTTCAGCGAGACGACGCTCGGCAGTTGCATCTCGAAGGAGGGGCTGTGCACCGCGTGATCGTAGTGCTCGACGATATTGACGCGGTCCAGGAACACCGCCTTGATCGCGTCCTGCCACGACCACAGCGAGAGAGGGTAGTAACTCAGTGGCCGGAAGTCCGCGTTGAGGACCAGGACCGGCCAACCGCCTTGTGAGACATGTGCGTTCAAGTAACGCTCCCGGCCTCCATTATGGCTGCGAAGCAGCTTGTGCCTGAATACTACAGGCACCGTGACGGCATTGTGAAGGGTTTTGGCGGTTTATCCGCCGGCGGATGGCGGCTGTCGTGGCAGCAGGCCCGCTTCGATGGCCTTGATCTGGAGCGCCAGATACTTCGAATTGATCCGGCATTGCGCCAGGCTTCCGGCGATGAACCACAGGCCGGGTTGCGGCGTGCGGACGTACATATTGCGCAGTTCCTGGCCGTTGCCGAAACCCCAGATCGGTCCGACGCGGGCGGCTGTCGCCTCGCCGAACAGCTTGCGGACCAGATGTTCCTGCCCCTTGTAGCCGGTCGCCAGCACGATCAGGTCGGCGGGCATGATCCTGCCGTCGCGCATCCGCGCGCCCTCCGCCACGAAGGCGTCGATATCGGCATACTGAACGAGGCCGATCTCACCCGCCGCCACCAGATCGGAACAGCCGACGTTGAAGTAATAGCCGCCGCCGCGCGTGAGGTACTTGAACTGCCAGCCGGTGCCGTCCTCGCCGAAGTCGTATTTGAAGCCGACCCGCGCCAGCCCCGCCAGCAGGTCGGCGTCGAGTTCCTTCGATGTCGCGGTCATGAGCTGGTGGCTCTTGCGCGCCAGCGCCAGCGGCGTCGCGGTGGTGATCAGGTCGCAGTCGTCCAGCGGCGGGCCTTCGTCGTAAAGCGCGTAGGCGAGCTGCGCGCTGGGCTCGACATTGGTGACCAGCGTCGGGCTGCGCTGCACCAGCGTCACGTCGGCGCCGCTGGCGTGCAGATCCTGCGCGATGTCGTGGCCGCTGTTGCCGGTGCCGATCACCAGCGCGCGGCGGCCGCGCCATGCTTCGCCGTCGGTGTATTGGCTGGAATGCAGCACGGTGCCGGCGAAATTCGACAGCGTCGGAATCTCGGGAAGGTTGGGAATGCCGCTGACGCCGGTGGCCATGACGATGTGGCGCGGATGCATGACGCGCGACGTGCCGTCCGCACGGCGCAGCGTCACGGTCCAGCGGCCGGTGGTCGCGTCGTAGCTGCCGCCTTCGAATTCGGTGCCGGTCCAGAAATTGAGTTCGAGGCTTTCGACGTAGGATTCGAACCAGTTGGCAAGCTTGTCCTTCGGAATGTAGGTCGGCCAGTTGCGCGGAAACGGCATATAGGGCAGATGATTGACATGCACCTGATTGTGCAGCGTCAGCGCGTGATAGCGCTTGCGCCAGTTGTCGCCGATGCGCGCTTCGCGATCGACGATCAGCGTATCGATCTGAAGATGAGCAAGACGGGCCGCGACGGCGAGCCCGGCCTGACCGCCGCCGATCACCAGCACGTCGGGGTCGCGGTCCTGATAGGCGAGCGCGGCGCGGCGTTTGTCGAGCCAGTTCGGCCCGTGGAAATTGCGCGCGGTGGCGGTGCCGGCGGAGAGTGCGCGGCCGTCGCGCTCCTCGAAGCCTTTGAGTTCGTCGAGTGCGGTGAGCAGCGTCCAGGCTTTCAGCGCATTGTGATCCTTGGAATCGGGGATCAGCCGCAGCACGCCGCTGCCGCGGCCTTCGTTTGTCTCGAATGCGAAGATCGCTTCAAGGCATTGTGTGCCGGCGCGCATTACGGTGCGCGGCGCGGTGCGACCGGGCGCGAGGCGAAAGTTGCGCGGTGCATGGCGTGACGCGAGCGGGACAAGCGCGGCGACAATGGCGTCGCGGCCGTTGACGGTGATGAACGTCCAGCTCAGCGCCAGCACGTCGCGCCAGTAGCTGTCGGGGTGGAACAGCTTGGCAAGTTCGTTGCCGTTCGCATTGGACAACGCGCTCTCAAATTGGTCGAGCCACGCCTCGATCAATGCAGCGGCGGACTTTGTCTTGTCCAGCATGGATGTTTCCCCGACGGCTCGCCTTGCCGGCGTTTTCGGGAAAACTATAGCGCGTGGAGCTGCGCGCGAAAGGGCGGCGGGGCATTTCGCCTATGCGGTTCCGTGCAGCGCAGCGCTAGCCAAGCGACAGCATGTGTGCCTGATCCGGTTTGACGCGGCCATTCAGCGTGTCGAGATAGATCTGCTGAACAGCAGTCTCGCCACGGCCATCGGTGACGCTGATCCAGCGATCCAGCATCGGCACGAAACTCGCCCATGCCGCGCCGAAGCGGCTGTCGATGCCGCCCGGTCCCCACTCCTTGGCGCGTTTGCGAATCTGGTCCGGCGCGAAAAACCAGGTCGGCTTGGCGCCGGGCAGGCTCGCGCTGTCGTCGGTCGCATCCTGATGCGTCAGCCCGACGCGGCCGCTATAGATCAATTTATCGTTGAAGTGCCGATGCAGTTGCGCGCGAAGATCGCCGTTGCCGGCCATGTCGACATAGGCGGCGGGATGATCGGCGGCGAGCGAGGCGACGTCGTCGTAAGTCACCACATCGTCGTAGCAGCCGAGCGACTTCACGTAGCCCGCATTGCCGCGCGAGGTGAGGCCGATGACGCGGATCGGCTTGCGTTGCGTATGCAGCAGATGCGCGAGGCCGAAGGCGGTCTTGCTGGATGCGCTCGACAGCATCACGCTGCGCGCGCCGAAGAAGGCGTTCTCCGCGAGAAAATCATCGACCAGGAACGACAGCATGAACAACGGCCGCAGCAGCGCCTGATAATCGCCGGCGCGACCTGCGAACGCGGCATCGCCGCCGACGCGCGTATAGGCGTTGTAGACCGGCGCGACGTCCTGGCGGTGTGCCGCGCCATCGCGCAGCCCGCGTTTGCTGACGTCGGCGGCTTCGATGATCAGGTGCGTGGCCATCGGGAAATAGCCGAACAGTCGCTCGCCTTCGGGAATGTCGGGATGGCGCGAGGCAATCACGTCGCCGAATCCCCACACAGGAATGTTGCCGAAGCCGTTCGGTGCGGGAAACAGGCTCCAATATTTGAGCTGATCGCCTAGCATCGCATAGGTGATGTTGTTAGCGGTGAAGGCGAAGCGATCGACTTTCACCAGCAGGCCGTCGACGGGCAGATTGCCGGCGTCGGGAAGCGCCACTTCGACAAGGCGGCTTTGCTGAAGATCGTCGCGGGCGACGATGAATTGTTGCGATGTCACGTTGTGGCCTTCGGTGGTTTGCGGGCGCGCGATGTTTTGGTTGCCGGGAGTCTCGCCTTGATCGATGTCGGTTTTGCGACACGAACTTTGTTTGAAGCGGCGTTTGGAACAGGCTGCTTTTTCTCCTCGTCTTTCGAGCCGGCGATGACGCCTTCGCGTTTCTTCATCACCTTGTAGTAAGCCCACCACAGGTGCGCGGCCGCGCCGCGCACCGGCCGCCATGGCTCCGCGATCGGCAGCATGTCCCTTGGCGTCGGCCGCGTCGCTAGTCCGAGGCCGATCTTGATGGCTTCCTGCACCGCGAGGTCGCCCGCCGGCCATGCATCGCCATGGCCGAGGCAGAACAGCAAATAGACGTCGGCCGTCCACGGGCCGATGCCATGCAGCGCCGTCAACGTGTTGTGCGCGGCGTCGGCGTCTTCCTCCGCCAGCACGTCGAGGTTGAGCCGCTCGCTGGTGAGTTCGGTTGCGATGGCTTTCAGCGTCTTGATCTTCGCCGCCGACAGTCCGAGCCGGCCGAGCCGGTCGGCGCTCGCCTTGCGGATGGCGTCGTGATGGAACGGATCGTAGGCCTGGGTGACGCGGGCCCAGATCGCGGCGGCGCTGGCGGTGGAGAGTTGCTGGCCGCAGACGATGGCGGCGAGGCCGGTGAAGCCCGGCTCGCGCCGCCGCAGCGCCGGCATTCCGGTCTGTTCGAGGATCGGCGCGAGGCGCGGGTCGAGCTTGACCAGCAGCGCCATCGCCTCTTCGAGATCGTCCTGGGAGTTGAGATGAATGGTCATGGCGTTGGATCACTGTCATGGCCGGGCTTGTCCCGGCCATCCACGTCTTTAGGCGATGCTATCAAAAAAATCGCTCCGTATTGCTGTTAGTCTATGATTAAGCAACGAGTGCCCCCGCGACGATCTGATGTTGCGAGGCGTGGATGGCCGGGACATAGGCGAGCGGACGCGACGCCGTTCTTCGAACGACTATGCCCGGCCATGACGGACGAGATAGACGAGATCAATGCCACCCGTTTTCCGTTTCGCGCCGAGCCCAAACGGCTACCTCCATCTCGGCCACGCCTATTCGGCGCTGCTCAATGCCGATCTGGCGCGGCAGGTCGAGGGGCGACTATTGCTGCGGATCGAGGACATCGACGCGACGCGATGCCGGCCGGAGTTCGAGGCGGCGATCTACGAGGACTTGGCGTGGCTCGGCATGGCGTGGGAGACGCCGGTGCGGCGGCAGTCTGAGCATTTCGCGTCCTATCGCGAGGCGCTGGATCGCCTTGCCGCGCAGGGGCTGATCTATCCGAGCTTCGAGAGCCGCGCCGAAATCTCCCGCATGGTGGCGGAGCGCGACGCACATGCGGCATGGCCGCGCGATCCGGACGGGGCGCCGGTTTATCCCGGCACGGCGAAGCAATTCTCCGCACGCCAGCGTGAGACGTTGATGGCATCCGGCGCGCCTTATGCGTTGCGACTCGATGTGGCGAAGGCGCTGGCAGTTGCCGGCGATCTCGACTGGATCGAGGACGGCGAGGGGCCCGGCGGCGAAACCGGCCGAGTGACGGCGCGCCCGGAGGCATGGGGCGATGTCATCCTCGCGCGCAAGGATGCGCCGGCGAGCTATCACCTCGCGGTGGTGCTGGACGACGCGTTGCAAGGGGTGACTGATGTGGTGCGCGGACAGGACCTGTTCTGGGCCACCAGCGTCCATCGCCTGTTGCAGCGCCTGCTCGATCTCCCTGCGCCGCGCTATCGCCACCACGCCCTGCTGCGGGATGCCGCCGGCGCAAAACTGTCCAAGTCGACCCAGGCGACCGGCCTGCGGAAATTGCGCGCCGGGGGTGTTTCGCCGGCCGAAGTCCGGCGGCGGATCGGCCTGTAAGCGGCGGTTGAAAACGCCGCCCGCCCGCTCGTGTGGGCCTGTCCCGCCATGCTATGAAGCCTGAGGTTGGGGGACATCATGGCGCTCAAATCACGAGCACCGCGAGGGAAGCGCGCGCCGGGCAAGCGGGCGGCGAAGACGCGTGCCCCGGCATTGCGGGTGGTCGGCAAAGCGAAGCCAGCGCGCCGCGCCATGGCTCCGGATTCCCCCGCCACGGTCGAGGCCGCATTGGCCGCCTTTGCCCATGAGGTCCGCACGCCACTGACCGGAATTCTCGCCGTCAGCGATCTCCTGGCGACCTCCGATCTTGGCGAACGCGAGCGGCGTTGGGTCGACACCATCAAGGCAAGCGCGGAGCATCTCGCCGGGCTGGCAACGCTGTTCGTCGACGCGGCGCGCAGCCGCGCGAGGGGCGGCGGGCCTGAGGCGCGGCAGGATTTCTTCGATCTGCGCGCGGTCGCCCGCAGCGTCGGGGATTCGCTGACCGGGCGTGCCGCTGCCAAGGGTCTGCAATCGCGTGTGCGGATTTCGGATCGGCTGCCCGCCTTCGTCACCGGCGATCCGGTGCGGCTGCGCGCGGCGCTGGAAAACCTCGTCGACAATGCGGTGAAGTTCACATCGGAAGGCGACGTCGGCCTCAAGGTGACAGTGGCGCGCGCCGCCAAGGGCAAGATCGTTGCGGCATTCGCGGTATCTGACAGCGGCATCGGGCTGACCATGGCCGAGATCAAGCGGCTGTTCCGGCCGTTTTCGCAGGCCAATGTCGGCATCGCCGCGCGTTTCGGCGGCGCCGGGCTCGGGCTGTCGTCGGTCAAGCAACTGGCGCGCGCCATGGGCGGCGATATCGTCGTCGCGCCGCGCCGGGGCGGCGGCGCAGTGTTCACGCTGACGGTGGCATTGAGGCCGGCGGATGCACCGGTGGCCGCTTCGACTGGCCTCGACGATGCATCCGATGCGGCCCGCGGTTTGCGCATTCTCAGTGTCGAGGACAATCCGTTCGGCCGCGTGGTGCTCAACGCGATCCTCACCGAACTCGGCCATCACGCCGAATTCGTCGGGCGCGGCGAGATCGCCGCCGAGCGGGTGGCGCAGGGCGGTTTCGACGCGGTGCTGATGGACATGGTGCTGCCGGGCATCGACGGCGTCGAGGCGATCCGGCGCATCCGCGCGCTGCGTTCCGATCAGCGCGGCATTCCGATCATCGGCATTTCGGGAAAAGACACCGACAAGGCCCTCGCGCGAAAGGCCGGTGCCGACGTCTTCCTGCTCAAGCCGGTGTCTCCCCGCGCGCTGGCGACGGCGTTGCATGCGGTGCGCCATCGCGCGACTGGCGCCACTTGATGATGGCGGCATTCAATTCGCCGCCGAGCACGAAGATCGCCGCAAGGAAATACAGGAACACCAGCGCAATGATCGCCGACGCGAGGCCGGCATACATCGAGACGTAGTTGCTGGCGAAGCGCGCGAGGTAGAGGCCGAAGCCGATACTCGCCACCAGCGAAGCGACCATCGTGAACACGATGCCTGGCAATATCTGCGCGAAACTGCGGCGCCCCGCCGGCAGCCAGGCGTGCAGGATGAACAGCGCAACGACCATCGCCGGAATGGCGATGCCGTAGCGCGTCAACGTCAGCATCCGTTCGTTGGATTCGACCAGCAACGGAATGTAGCGCCGCGCGGTTTCGAGGATCAGCGGCCCGAGTACGATCAGGAACGCCAGTAGCAGCGCGGTGATCGCGGCAACCAGCGTATACCCGATCGATTCCAGCCGAAGCCAGTACCAGCTTCGTTGTTCGCTGACGTCATAAGCGCGGTTGAGCGCGACCCGCAGACTCTCGACGCCGTTGGATGCGAAGTAGAGCGCGAGTGCCGCGCCGATGGTTAGTGCGTCGCCGCGCGTCGTGGTCAGCACGTCATGGATTTCGCTGGAAAGCGTGTTCGCCACTTCGAGCGGGAGGACTTGCAGCATCAGTTGCGCGGATTGATCGGCCAGATTCTTGGAGCCGAAAAAGCCGGCGAGCGAGGTCAGCACGATGAGAAACGGAAACAGCGCCATCAGGGTCGACAGCGCGATATGACTGGCGATGGCCCAGCCGTCGTCGGCCAGGAATGTGTAGAAGGCGTCCAATCCGATCGTGTAGAGCCGGCGAAGCAGCTTCACGTCTCACCCCGATTTTCGAATCGACGTCGGCAATCTGACGATACCTTCTTTAGGAATTTTTGTGATGACCCGCCAGTCGGGTCGCGGAAGGCGCGTGCTTGATGGGCAACCGCCGAAGCGCCGGTTCGTTGCATCCTGTGGGGCAGAATCTGCCATTGGCGAGCGGGGGGCGCGGGTGTATGGAACGGCGATGACGACTTTCCTTTCAAGTTTTCTGCTGCCGATCGCACTGATCGCGGTCACCGTGGTTCTGCTGCTCGGCCTCCTCAACATGATGCGCGGCGGCTCGCCCGATCGTTCGCAGAAGCTGATGCGGATGCGGGTGCTGTTGCAGTTCGTGGCGATCATCATCGCCATGGCGGCGGTGTGGGCGCTCGGGCGTTAAAATAAAGCGTCGCGCAGAGGTCCGATTCATGGTCACGTTGAACCGCATCTACACACGCACCGGCGACGACGGCACGACGGGGCTCGGCAGCGGCGAGCGCCGCGCCAAGTACGATCTGCGGGTCGCCGCTTATGGAACCACCGACGAGACCAACGCGGTGCTGGGCGTCGTTCGCCTGCATCTCGCGGACGCGCCCGATCTCGACGCCATGCTGGGCCGGATCCAGAATGACCTGTTCGACCTCGGCGCCGATCTGGCGGTGCCGGAGCGCGAAGGCAAGGCCGAGCGGCTCCGGGTGGTGGCGAGTCAGGTGGAACGGCTTGAGCGCGACATCGATACCCTGAACGCCAAGCTGGCGCCGCTGACCTCGTTCATCCTGCCGGGCGGCCTTGCGGCAGCCGCTTACCTTCATCTGGCGCGGACGGTGTGCCGTCGGGCGGAGCGGATGATCGTGGAACTCGCGGCCCAGCCGAATGAAAAGGTCAGTCCGGCGGTGATTCATTACATGAATCGGCTGTCGGATTTCCTGTTCGTGGCGGCCCGGGCGGTCAACGGCAACGGTGCCGGCGACGTGCTCTGGGTGCCGGGACAAAACCGCTGAGCGGAATGTCAAACGGGATCACTGGAACCGGATTTCTGGCCGCTTTTCAGCCCGGTTGACCGCGATTAGCGGGCGATCTAGGTTCCGCGCGAAGCTGATATTGCAAAGCCGAACAATCAAACCCAACACGAAAGAGGATCGATGAAGGTTCTGGTGCCGGTCAAGCGCGTGGTTGATTACAACGTCAAGGTGCGCGTCAAGAGCGACGGGTCTGGCGTTGAGCTCGCCAACGTCAAGATGTCGATGAATCCGTTCGACGAGATCGCGGTCGAGGAAGCCCTTCGCCTGAAAGAGGCGGGCAAGGCGACCGAAGTGGTCGTGGTCTCGATCGGTCCCGCGCAGGCGTCGGAAACCATCCGCACCGGCCTCGCGATGGGCGCCGACCGCGGCATCCTGGTGAAGGCCGAAGGCAACGTCGAGCCGCTCGCCGTGGCGAAGCTGCTGAAAGCCGTGGTCGACGAGGAGAAGCCGGGCCTTGTCATTCTCGGCAAGCAGGCGATCGACGACGACAGTAACCAGACCGGCCAGATGCTGGCTGCGCTGCTCGGCTGGTCGCAGGCGACCTTCGCCTCCAAGCTCGAAGTCGAAGGAAGCGACTTCAAGGTGACCCGCGAAATCGACGGCGGCTTGCAGACCGTGAAGCTGAAAGGCCCCTCGATCGTCACCACCGACCTGCGGCTCAACGAACCGCGCTATGCGTCGCTGCCGAACATCATGAAAGCGAAGAAGAAGCCGATCGCGGACAAGACCGCCGCGGATTACGGCGTCGATCTCACGCCGCGTCTCGAGGTGCTCAAGACCGCGGAGCCCGGTGGTCGCAAGGCTGGCGTCAAGGTGAAGGACGTCGCTGAGCTGGTCTCGAAACTCAAGAACGAAGCCGGGGTGATCTGATGACCACGTTGCTGATTGCCGAACACGATAACGCCTCGATCAAGGACGCCACCAACAAGGCGCTCACCGCCGCCGCCGCACTCGGCGCCGAAGTGCATGTGCTGGTCGCCGGCGAAAACGCCAAGGGCGCGGCTGATGCCGCCGCCAAGCTCAACGGCGTCACCAAGGTGCTGCTGGCCGATGGTGCGGCCTACGCGCACGATCTGGCGGAGCCGCTGGCCGCGCTGATCGTCTCGCTGGCGCCGAACTACGACGCCTTCGTCGCGCCCGCGACCTCGCGCTTCAAGAACGTGATGCCGCGCGTCGCAGCGCTGCTCGACGTCATGCAAGTGTCGGAGATCATCAAGGTGGTCGCGCCGGACACCTATGAGCGGCCGATCTATGCCGGCAACGCGATTCAGACCGTGAAGTCGAAGGACGCCAAGAAGGTCATCACCGTGCGCACCTCGACCTTCGCCGCCGCCGGCGAGGGCGGCAGCGCGGCGGTGGAGAGCGTTGCGGCTGCGGCCGATCCGGGCCTGTCGAGCTTCGTCGGCGAGGAAGTCGCCAAGAGCGATCGCCCCGAATTGACCTCGGCCAAGATCATCGTCTCCGGCGGCCGCGCGATGCAGAGCCGCGAGAATTTCGCCAAGTACATCGAGCCGCTGGCCGACAAGTTAGGGGCCGGCGTCGGTGCCTCGCGCGCCGCGGTCGACGCAGGCTACGCGCCGAACGACTGGCAGGTCGGACAGACCGGCAAGGTGGTTGCGCCGGAGCTGTACGTCGCGATCGGCATTTCCGGTGCGATCCAGCATCTCGCCGGCATGAAGGACTCCAAGGTGATCGTCGCGATCAACAAGGATGAAGACGCGCCGATCTTCCAGGTCGCCGATTACGGCCTGGTCGCGGACCTCTATCAGGCCGTGCCCGAACTGACGGAAGAACTGGCCAAGGCAGGTCATTAAGTTCTGGGCGCTAAGTCCAAAGCATAGGTCGGCCGGAGCGGACTCCGGCCGACGTTTATGCCAGAATGAAGCGGGACGGCATTTCATGCCTCGGCTTCATCGGCAAAAATAACGAGATGGCGGTATGATCAAGAAGGTCGGCGTGATCGGCTCGGGTCAGATGGGCAACGGCATTGCGCATGTCGCAGCCTTGGCCGGATATGACGTGGCGCTCTATGACGTCTCGCCGGATCGCCTGAAGTCGGCGATGGCGACCATCAACGGCAACCTTACGCGGCAGGCCGCTAAGAAGACCATCACCGAGGCCGCGCACAAACAGGCGCTGAGCCACATCGAAGCCGTGGAAAGCCTCGACGGCCTCGCGGATTGCGATCTGGTGATCGAAACCGCGGTCGAGAAGGAAGACGTCAAGCGCAAGATCTTCCAGGATGTTTGCGCGATCCTGAAGCCCGAGGCGATCATCGGCTCCAACACCTCGTCGATCTCGATCACTCGCCTCGCGGCGTCGACCGACCGGCCGGAGCGTTTCATCGGCATTCATTTCATGAATCCGGTGCCGGTGATGGAACTGGTCGAACTGGTGCGCGGCATCGCCACCGACGACGCCACCTTCGACGGCGCGCGCGATTTCGTCACCTCGCTCGGCAAGCAGATCGCGGTGTCGGAGGATTTCCCGGCCTTCATCGTCAACCGAATCCTGTTGCCGATGATCAACGAGGCGATCTACACGCTGTATGAAGGCGTCGGCAACGTCGAGGCGATCGATGCCGCGATGAAACTCGGCGCGCATCATCCGATGGGGCCGCTCGAACTGGCCGACTTCATCGGCCTTGATACCTGTCTGTCTATAATGCAGGTGCTGCACGACGGGCTGTCGGATTCCAAGTATCGCCCGTGCCCGCTGCTGGTGAAATACGTCGAGGCCGGCTGGCTCGGCCGCAAGACACAGCGCGGCTTCTACGATTATCGCGGCGACAAACCGGTCCCGACGCGCTGACGGTTATTTTCGTCGTTGCGAGGAGCGAAAGCGACGAAGCAATCCAGCTCTTGCTTCGTGACTTTCTGGATTGCTTCGCTCCGCTCGCAATGACGGTTTACGCCAGATTTCGTTAACCTCCACCCCCTAGAACGGGGTGTGGAGTCGTGCGTATGGATATGGGTCTGGTTACTGCGGCGGTCGGCATGATGGCGTCCAACACGCAATCGGAGATCGCGACGCGCGTGTTGAAGATGAATCTCGATGCGCAGGCGCAGGTGCTGCAATTGCTGACGCCCGCGCAGAATACGCCGGCAGCCAATAACGCGCCGGGCGTCGGCGGCAAACTCGATATCCTCGTGGAGTGAATTTGACATTCGCTACCCGATTGCAGCTAGTCCGGCGAGCGAATGTCAAATTCAAAACTCCACGAGAAATTTATATTTGCTAGTGGTCCTTTGATTCTAACATTTGCAAAAGGGGCTGCTGCAACGGGATGCAAATGTTATAATCGGACCACTAGCCTGAGAAAGCGTTCTCGATATCGGCGATGACGATCTTCCGCATTTTCAGCATCGCCTGCATCGCGCGATTGGCCTTCTGACGGTCGGGGTCGCTGAGGCGACGCCCGAGAATGGTCGGCACCACCTGCCATGACAGGCCGAATTTATCTTTGAGCCAGCCGCATTGCGATTCCTCGCCGCCATCGGCGGTGAGCCGCGTCCAGAAGTAGTCCACCTCATCCTGCGTCTCGACGCTGATGAAGAACGACACCGCTTCGTTGAACTTGAACTTCGGTCCGCCGTTGAGCGCGTTGAACCGCTGCCCTTCGAGTTCGAACGTCGCCATGAAGTCGTTGACGGTTTCGACCTTGGCGTTGGGAAACACCGATTTGTAGAAAGCGACCGCCTCGGGAACGTTGTTGTCGAACCAGAGGAACGGCGTGATCGAGGTCATGTTGGATATCCCTGACAAACAGAGGGCGAATTGAGCGGATGATTGCGTTTCCTGATGTCTAGTTCAGGCGTCTTGTTCAGCTTTGGCTTGATGCCGGCGTGATCCAGCCCATCGATGCACCGCCCGGCAGCATCAGGACGGCGAGCCGCCCGACATTCGGAATCTCGAAGATCGGCTTCACCAGTTTCACGCCCGCCGCCACCGCCTTCGCCACCCGCGCATCGACATCGTCGACCGCGAGATAAGGCATCCAGTTGTCTGGCATCGACGCAAACTCCGGTCCGCAAACTTCATAGATTCCGGCGACGGGCGCACCGTCCATCATCGCCGTCCAGTAGGTGCCGCCGCCGCGCAGCGGCTTTCCTTCGTAGCTCCACCCGATCTGCTCCTGATAGAAACGCTTGACCCGTTCGGCATCGCGCGTGACGAGTTCATTCCAGTTGAAGTGGCCGTGCGGCGTCATTCCGTGTGCTCCTTCCAAGCGGCGCTATGCGCCGACGACCAGCTTAAACCCGCCACCGATCGTGTGCTTTCGCGCTTCGATCTAGCTCGATTGCCCGCATTCGCCCTGCACCGGCGTGATCCAGCCGACGCCGACGCCGCCCGGCTGCATCAGGATCGCCATCCGGCCGACATTCGGAATCTCGAAGATCGGCTTCATCAATTGTGCGCCGGCGGCCACCGCCTTCTCGACGCGCGCATCGATGTCGTCGACGGCGAGATACGGCATCCAGCCGTCGGGAATGCCTTCGAGACCGGGCTGGTTGGTCGGAAAGATTCCTCCGACCGGCCTGCCGTTGGCGAAGATCAGCCAATAGCATTCGCCGGTGGGTTGGCTCTGCGCTTCGTAGGTCCAGCCCACCGTCTTGGCGTAAAACGCCTTGAAGGCTTCCGGATCGCGGGTGACGAATTCATTCCAGTGAAAATTGCCATGATCTGTCATGGTTCTGCTCCGTGTGCGTGTTGAAGCGAGTTCACAATGTGACGAAGGTTTCGAAGCCGCCATAAATCATGCGCTTACCGTCGAACGGGATGGTTTTCGGGTCCATGTTGGCGATGCGCGGATCCTTCATCACCTTGGCGTTGACCTTGTCGCGGTGCTTGCGCGACTTGTAGGTGATCCATGAGAAGATCACGGTCTCGCCCGGCTTCAGTTTCACGCTGCGCGGAAACGAGGTCCACTTGCCGACCTTGACATCCTCGGCGACGCATTCGCGATAATCCAGCGCACCGTATTCCTTCCAGACTTTCGCGGCCGTGCGCGCCAGCGCGCGATAGGCCTTGAGGTTCTTTTTCGGCACCGGAACGATGAAGCCGTCGACATATTGCATGAGGCGTCCTTTCGGTTGTGATCAGGAATGGCAGCAGGTGCCGGCTGCCCGCACCTTAAGCGGCTTGCGTCTGCTGTTTCGGGAACGGCTCGCGCCAGGCCGGAAGTTCGTTGAGCCGTGCGTGCCAGCGCACGATCTCGGGAAATTCCTCGACGGGAATTTTCGCTCTCGCGGCATAGGGCAGCGTGATCGCGGTGGCAAAATCCGCAATCGTCAGCGTGTCGCCGAGCAGATACTTGCGGCCGCGCAGATGATCGTTGAGCACCGCGCCGAAGCGTCGCACGAAGCCGGTGGCTTCCTTCACCGCCGCGTCGTCGGGAGCGCCGATGCCGAGCGCGGGTTTGATGATGTAATTGAAATACAGCGTCCCGGCGTGGCGCGAGAAGTGCTCCGAATTCCAACTCAGCCAGCGCAGCACATCCTCCTGCTGCGCGCCGTCCGGCCACAGATCCGATTTCGCGACGCGAGCGAGGTGACACATGATGGCATTGGCTTCCCACAGCCGGACGTCGCCGTCCTCAAGCGCGGGCACCTTGCCGTTGGGATTGATGGCGAGATATTCCGGCGTCCGGTGCTCGCCTTTGCTCAAATCGACGGGAACGAAGTCGACCGGCAGATTGAGATAGCGAGCGACGGCGCAAACTTTGCGTGGGTTGATGGTTTCCGCATAGAAAAGTTTCATGTCGGTCTCCTTCAAGTTTGATGTCAGGCGAACATCTTCTCGAGCTTGTCGAGGGTGCCGGTCCAGCCGCGTTCGTGGCCGTCGCGCGCGGCTTCGTCGAAGAACTGTCCGTGATTGAGTGACAAGAGCGTGCCGTCGCCGTCCGGCCGCAATGTTACGGTGACGAGCGACTCGCGCTCCGGCGTCGAGTGCCACGCCCAACTGAACACCAGCCGCTGCGGCGGCGTGACGTCGCGATAAGCGCCGCCGACTTCATGCGTCTCGCCGTCATCGGTGGCGAAGCGAATGCGGAATCGGCCGCCGACGCGGACGTCCATGTCGGCCTGAACCGAACCGACGATGGTGTGCGCCGGGCCGAACCAGCGGACTATTTTTTCGGGATCGACCCACGCCGCGAAGACTTTTTCGGGCGTCGCATTGATCCGGCGGTTGAGCGTGAGGCTGGGTTGGGTGAGCACGCGTCGTCCTCCACAAAGGCTGCGAGACGGTCGAGTTGTTCGGTCCAGAACCGCTGATAGCGATTGAGCCACTGCATGGCGTCTTCCATCGGGCCGGCGGTCAAGCGGCAGGTGACGGCGCGGCCGACCTTGCTGCGCGCGATCAGGCCGGCGTCCGACAACACGTCGAGATGTTTCATCACCGCCGGCAGCGACATCGCGAACGGCCTGGCCAATTCGCTCACGGTAACGCCGTCGCGGCTTTGCAGTTGCGCCAGCAGCGCACGGCGGGTCGGGTCCGCCAGCGCGGCAAAGGTGCGATCGAGCGGGTCGGTTGGATAGTAAACCATGTGGTTAAGTATAGGCGCGCGGTGGCGGGCGTCAAGAGCGGCAATTGACGCACTAGGTGTTCGTGAGAATTCAGATCGGAAAAAGGAACGGGTGGCCTCGCCTCATCCACCGCGTCGGGGGGGGGGGCGGGGGGGGGGGGCCCACGGGGGGGGAGTAGAGGGGAGAGGAGGATGTGAAAAGAAAGAGAGGAGGAGGGATGCAGAGCGAGGATGGTATTTGTGGAAGGCCAAACAA
>JBQCHY010000083.1:0-9457 GCA_051954235.1 Xanthobacteraceae bacterium | reverse complement strand
CGCGGTTGAAGCGATGCACCTCGTCGACGAAGAGTAGCGTCCCCTGCCCGGTCTCGCGTCGCGCGCGCGCGGCCTCGAACACCTTCTTCAGATCAGCGACGCCCGAAAACACCGCCGAGATCTGCTCGAAGTGCAGTTCGGTTGCATCGGCCAGCAGCCGCGCCACCGTGGTCTTGCCGGTGCCGGGCGGCCCCCAAAAGATCAGCGATCCCAGCGTGCGGGTTTCCAGCATCCGCGTCAGCGCGCCATCGGGGCCGAGGACGTGATCCTGCCCCACCACGTCGGCGAGTTTGCGCGGCCGCAGCCGCTCCGGCAGCGGACGCGGCGCATCCTGCTCCAGCCCGGCGGCGGAGAAGAGAGATTGCGTCGCTGTCTTTTTCCGATCGGCCATGCCGCCTACAACGTTTACTTCCGTCATGGCCGGGCTTGTCCCGGCCATCCACGTCCCAAGACCGTTCCGTGAAGTGAAGACGTGGATGCCCGGGACAAGGCCGGGCATGACGAATTCACCTTATCGTCGACGACCTCATCCCCCGAGCGTGACCTGAATTTGCTGGCCGCCGCGCAACACGGTGATGCGCCACAGGCGGCTGCGCTCGCGCGTGATGCGTTGCAGTTCTTCGGTGTCGTTGATCTTGACGCCATTGACGGCGAGGATGACGTCGCCCTTCTTGAATCCGACATTGGCGGCGGTGCCATCGTCGGCGAGTTCGGTGATCACCACGCCGTCATTGCTGTCGAGTTGCAGTTCGTCGGCCACCGCCGGCGAGATATTGGCAACCCTCGCCCCCTGGAACGGAGAGCGGCTGGTAATGACGATTTCGTTGCGGTTGGTGTCGGGCGCCTCCTCCAGCGGGATGGTGAGTTTCACCACCTTGCCGCCACGCTGCACCTCGATCTGCGTGGAGCCGCCGATCGGCCGCGTCGCGAAGCGATAGCCAAAACCATTGGGATCGTCGACGGTCTGGCCATCCACCCCCACGATGAGATCAGACAACTTCAAGCCACCGCGTGCCGCCGGACTGCCCGGCACCACTTTGACCACCAGCGCACCGGTCGGCCGTTTAAGCCCCAACGTCTCGGCGATCTCCGGCGTCACCGCCTGCAGCCGCGCGCCGAGCCACGGCCGCTTCACCGCCTTGCCGCCGCGCTCGGCGGACGCCACCACCACCCGCACCATATTGGCGGGAATGGCGAAGCCGATGCCCTGCGAGCCGCCGGAGCGCGAGAAGATCGCGGTGTTGATGCCGACCAGCTTCCCGCTCATGTCCACCAACGCACCGCCGGAATTGCCGGGATTGATCGCCGCATCGGTCTGGATGAAGAACTGATAGTCAGTGATGCCGACCTGGGTCCGCGCCAAAGCCGAAACGATGCCGTGCGTCACGGTCTGGCCGACGCCGAACGGATTGCCCACCGCCATCACCACATCGCCAACCTGCAGATCGTCGGAATTGGCGAAATCGAGCGTGGGGAATTTTTCCTTGACGTTCTTCAGACGCAGCACCGCCAGATCAGTGCGCGTATCCTTCAGCACGATCTCCGCTTCGAATTCGCGCTTGTCGGCGAGCGACACTTTGACCTGATCGGCCCCCTCGATGACGTGATTGTTAGTCACCACCAATCCCGACGGATCGACCATCACGCCGGAGCCGAGCGAGCGCTGCATCTGTTCCGGCTGCTGGCCCGGCACGCCGAAGAAGCGACGGAAGATCGGGTCGTCCAGCAGCGGATTATGATTCTGCACCACCTTGGCGGCATAGACATTGACCACCGCCGGCGTCACCCGTTGCACGATCGGCGCGTAGGACAGCCGCAATTCGTTCTGCGACGCCGGCACGCGGCGATCCTGGGCATGGGCGGGCGCCAGCATCGTCAGAACGAGAAGCGGCATGGCGAACAGGCGAAGTGGCGTCATCGAACGATTCCCAATGTGAAGGCCGAGATATAGGCATCCCAGCCATTCAAGAGAAGCAGAACAGGGCGTTTTCGCGCCCCTTCCGCCGGTTTTGCAGGCCGAAACGCCCCCGGCGGCACCATCGCGGCCCGCCTTTGTCACGGCCCCTCGTTTTAGCAGTTGCGCCCCCGCTTGCAATCGACGCCCGGCTGGCGGAACTAGAGTGCAACCCGGAGGACCCCACATGAAAGCCGTAGGCTATACAGAATCGCTCCCGATCGACGCCACCGATGCGCTGGTCGACTTCGAAACCCCAATTCCCGAGCCCGGCCCGCGCGACATCCGCGTCGCGGTCAAGGCGGTCTCGGTCAATCCGGTCGATACCAAGGTGCGCAAGCGCGCCGTGCCCCCGGCGGGCGAACACAAGATTCTCGGCTACGACGCCGCCGGCGTGGTCGATGCGGTGGGCAAGGACGTCAGGCTGTTCAAGCCCGGCGACGAGGTGTTCTACGCCGGCTCGATCCTGCGCCAGGGCACCAACGCCGAATATCATCTGGTCGACGAGCGCATCGTCGGCCGCAAGCCCAAGACGCTGTCGTTCGCGCAGGCGGCGGCGTTGCCGCTGACTTCGATCACCGCGTGGGAGTTGCTGTTCGACCGGCTCGGCGCGGTGCCGGGCAAGAGCCTCGATCCGCGCACGCTGTTGATCGTCGGCGGCGCCGGCGGCGTCGGCTCGATCCTGATCCAGTTGGCGCGCCGTCTCACCGGCCTCACGGTCATCGCGACCGCCTCGCGCCCTGAAACCCAAGCCTGGTGCCGTGACCTCGGCGCGCACGCCGTTGTCGATCATTCGCAACCGATGAAGCCGCAGATCGACGCGCTGAAGCTGCCGCCGGTCGCATTGATCGCGAGCCTGACCATGACCGACCAGCACTACAAGGCGCTTGCCGACATCATCGCGCCGCAGGGCCGGTTCGGCCTGATCGACGATCCGCCGGAATTCAACATCGCAGCCTTCAAAGGCAAGGCCGCGTCGATCCACTGGGAATCGATGTTCACGCGCAGTTCATTCCAGACCGCCGACATGATCGCGCAGAATCATCTGCTCAACGATGTCTCCGACCTGATCGACAAAGGCGTGTTGCGCACCACGCTCGATCAGACCTACGGCACGATCAACGCAGCAAACCTGAAACGCGCGCATGCGCAGATCGAATCGGCGACGTCGCGCGGCAAGATCGTGCTGGAAGGCTGGTAGCGCGACCGACGCCGTCCTTATTTTATAGTCGACACTGACGCGAGCCCGGCAACCGCTGCGCTCGCGTCGGTCGTTTGATCGACTGTGCAAGAGCGACAATCGCGCACATCTTGTGAATGACATTCCCACATGCGGCGCGACGCCGCACTTCGCATGTCGCGCTGTCGCACAACTGTAATCGAACGTTTCTAGTTTCCGCCCGAGCTTCGAACGGGGCTTGCTGGGGACGATCACTTTCGCCGTGAGGCGAGCGACACAACAACATCGACCCAAAAACAAAAATCGATCCAGCCTGCGGCAGCGCTGTCGCGGGAGCTGGAGCAGTTTGTCTCGACAACAGGGGATTTTCATGTCGGCAAAAACGAAATTGATCTTGGGGGCGATCGGTCTGGCCGGTGCGCTCGGTGCGACGCAAGCGCACGCGCAATCGGCAACGACCGAGCAGGTCGAGAGCCTGCAAAAGCAAATCCGCGCGCTGGAAAAGAAGCTCGACAGCGTGCAGCAGAAGACATTCCTCAACGCCAGCGCCGGCTACATGCCGACCAAAGCGAAATTCGCGCCGCCGGACGTGCTGGTGACGATGAAAGGCAATCGCCCGACCATCTGCACTGCGGACGGCTTCAATTGCGTCGGCATCACCGGCCGTCTGCACCTTGATGTTGGCGGCTATTCCTACAAGCCGAACACCGCAGCCACCACGCCGCAGGATCTGCGCGACGGCGTCAATGCGCGCCGCGCCCGCATCGGCCTCACCGGTGTATTCGCCCGCGATTGGGAATACGCGTTGATCGTCGATGGCGGCGGCTCGCAAGACGGCACCGTGACGCTGAACAACGCCTATGTCTCGTACAAAGGCTTCAAGGGTATGCGGATCGAGGGCGGCTATATGGACGTGCCCTACACCCTCGATGAAGCCACCAGTTCCAACAACATTACCTTCATGGAGCGTGCGTCTTCGCAGGTGCTGGCAACCGATCTCGGCGCCGGCGATAACCGCGCGGCCTTCGGCGTGCGCGCCAACGACAACTGGTGGTGGGCCGGCGCTTACCTCACCGGACCGACCACCGGCTACGATCACTCGCTGCGCGTGCCTTATGCGGCGACCGGCCGTCTCGTGTTCGCGCCGATCAATACCGATGCCGGCGCCTTCCTATTCGGTGGCGACGTGCTCTATCTCGCCGACACCGGCGGCGCGCCCAACGTCAATGAAATCCGCATGCGCGAGCGCATCGAAGTGCGTATCGATCCGACCCGCGTGCTCGACACCGGCGCACTTGCCAACGTCAACAACGCGCTGGTGCTGAGCGCCGAAGCCGCCGCCACCGTCGGCAGCTTCCACGCGCAAGGCGAATACTTCGACTATTCGATCTCGCGGTTCGCCCTGCCCGATCTTCATTTCAAGGGCGGCTACGTGCAGGCCGGCTACATCCTGACCGGCGAAAAGCGCAAGTACAGCGCCTCCTCCGGCTCGCTCGGCGGCGTCAGCCCGGCCAATCCGTTTTTCTGGGATATGACCGGCGGCACCGGCGCCTGGGAAATCGCCGCGCGCTACAGCTATGTCGATCTCAACGACAAAACCATCTTCGGCGGCACCCAGGAAAACATCACCGTCGGCCTCAACTGGTATCTCAACGACAACATGCGGATGATGTTCAACTGGATTCACGGCACGGTGCAGAAGACCAATCTCGCCGGCGTCGATCGCGGCGCGAAGTACGACGCCTTCGCGATGCGCACGCAGTTCGCATTCTAAGCGCAATCGGGACGCCGCCACGCGCGGCGTCCCCTGTCTTTCTTCTGCCTTCAAGTCGCGCCGCGCCCGGATGCTCACGGCACGGCCTCATGACCCACAAAGCAAAGCCCGCGTACCTCTCTCAGGTCCGCGGGCTTGTTTCGTCGCGACCGCACCGCGGCGCGATATGTTTATCCGATCATCGGCAGCAGGCGGCGCAACTCGGCCTGAAGCGCGGCGATGGCGTCGTTGTCACCTGACAGATGCTGCAAGAGATATTTCTGAAACAGGCCATCGAACAACGCATAGAGCGCTTCCGGCGAGACCGCGATCTGTTTGCCGTCGAGCGCGGCATAACGCGACATGATGCGCCACACCATGTCTTCCAGGCTCTTGTCGATGGCGGTGACGTCATCGCGAAACGCGCTTTCGAACAGCGCCTGCGCGCGCAGGTCGTACCACAGCCGATGCATGTGCGCTTCGGTGCGGATGGTCTCGCCGAGTTTCTCAAGGAAGCCTTCGAGCAATTCCTCGCGGCTCCGCGCGGTCGCGGTGATCTGGTCGTAACGGGTGACGCACTTCGCCTTGTAGTAGCGCACGCTGCAACAGATCAGATCGAACTTGTCGCTGAAGTAATAGTGCAGCACACCGTGCGTGAATTCGGATTTCTGCGCGATCTCGCGCAGGCTGGTCCGCGCATAGCCGATGTCGGCAAGCGTCGCGAGCGCGGCCTCGGCCAGCTCAACGCGCCGCGCATTGAACTTGTCGACCGGTAACCGGCCGCGCCGCGGCGGCGCATCCCTGCCCGCCTTCGCTTTCAGCAACGCCTGATTCATATCCAACCCGTCGTTCCGCGACTCGGCGCACCGGCCACCCTGCGGCCGATAATGCCAACCCTCCCGGAAAAAATCTCCGATTCACACAAAACGATCCCTTGACAATCGTCAAGTTTATATTTGACATTCGGATAATAAAATTTGGGCAATCGTCAAGCAAACTGTCTTCGCCGGCCCATCGTCCGTTCCCGCAACCGCGGACGGCTCGGACCAACGCAGCAGGCCCTTGGAACGATTGACCTTTTCAAGGGAGGCGAGACCATGAGCGGAGGACGTCTGACTAGCCGCAAGGCCCTGGTGACCGGCGGCGCGCGCGGCATCGGCGAAGCGATCGCAACGGCGCTGGCGAACGCCGGCGCATCGGTGATGATCACCGATATCCTGGCGGATCTCGGCAAGGAGACCGCGGCCAAGATCGGCAAATCCGGCGTCAAGACCGGGTTCGTCGAACTCAACGTCACCGACGATGCGCAATGGGAAAAGGCGGTGGCCGCGACCGTGTCCGAACTTGGCGGCTACGACATCCTCATCAACAACGCCGGCATCGAACTCACCTCGCTGCTGATCGACATCAAGGCCGACGACATGCGGCGCATGAACGACGTCAACATCGTCGGCACCGGGCTTGGCATGAAGCACGCCTTCCGCGCCATGAAGCCCGGCGGGGCCGCCGGCAAGGGCGGCGCCGTCGTCAACATCTCCTCCGTCGCCGCCACCATCGCCTACCCGTCGATTGCCGGCTATTCGGCAACCAAGTCCGCCGTCGATCGCATGACGCGGATCGGCGCCATGGAAGCCGGCAAGCTCGGCTACGGCGTGCGGGTGAACTGCATCTATCCGGGTCTCGCGCCGACCGAGATGGGCATGAAGCTCGCGACCGACATCGCCGCGCTCGGGCTTGCCGCCGACGTCAACGCCGCCGTCGCCTCGGTGATCCAGCAGACGCCGCTCGGCCGCCTCGCCGAGATCAGCGAGATCGCCGATGCCGCCGTGTTCCTGTGCAGCGACGAAGCGCGCTTCATCACCGGCGTCGGCCTGCCGGTCGACGGCGGCATGGGTACCTGAGCTTCAATCATCAGAAGTAACAACACATCGCAACGAGACAGGGAGGACGACATCATGAGCGACAAGCGACCCGTCGTGGTCTACGGCGTATCCGGCTACACCGGACGGCTGGTGTGCGAGTACTTGCGCGAGTACAACGTACCCTTCATCGCCGCCGGCCGCGACAAGGCCAAGGTACAGGCCGTTGTCGAAAAAATTCCCGGCATCGAAACCGCTGACTACGAAGTGGTCGGCGTCGAGCACAACGTCGAGGCACTGACGAAACTGTTCAAGGGCGCCAGCGTCGTCAGCAACATGGTCGGCCCGTTTATCAAGTACGGCGGCGAAGTCGTCGAAGCCTGTCTCGCGGCGGGCTGTCACTACACCGACACGACCGGCGAACAGGACTGGGTGCTGCACGCGCAGAAAACCTGGGGCGACGCGTTCGCGAAGAAGAACCTGCTGCTGTCGCCGAACCTCGCACAGATGTACACCACCGGCGAGATCGCCGCGAACATCTGTCTCGAGACGCCCGGCCTCGATACGCTGGATATTCTGGTGTTCTGGAAGGGCTTCCCGACCTACGCCTCGACGCAGACCATTTTCACCATCCTCAAGGCGAACTGGTACTACCTCGAGCAGAACAAGTTTCTCGAATGGGACGTCACCGCGCGCGCCGATGTCGTGGTGCCCGGCCAGCACGAAACCGCCATCGCCGTGCCGTGGGGCGGCACCGCGCATCCGGTGTGGTTCAAGAACGATCCGCGCGTCGCCAACTGCCGCGTGATGGGCGGCGTGCTGCAACGCGCGGTGATGGAAGGCGTGGTGCAGACCACCCAGATGGTGAAAGAGCAGATCAAGCCGCTGCCGCCCGATCAGCAGGAGAAGGCGCTGGCCGACATCGCCGCGACGGTGCAGGCGGCGATGCCGCCGCGGGAAAATCCGCGCATCAACACGTCGGTCGATTCGGTTTACGCATCAGGCCCGCTCGGCCGCGTCCATTGCGTGATCCACGGCAACTGCAACTACAAGCAGACCGGCATGCTGCAAGCCTATGCCGCCTATTCGTTGCTGCAACAGCCACCGCGCAAGGTCGGCTTCGCATCTGGATGTCAGGCGTTCGGATATCGCGAGTTGCTCGGACAATTGCGCAGTTTTGGATTGGTGATGAATCCGATTTTGACGGTGCAGACGTAGCCGACACCAGCGACCGACATCCACCTATCAACCGTCATGGCCGGGCTTGTCCCGGCCATCTACGTCTTTGTTTCGTTGTGCGCTTTAAGACGTGGATGCCCGGGACAAGCCCGGGCATGACGACCGAAACATCGATACAGCGATCGCCCGGATACACTTTCGCTATTCTCACAAACAAAAAAGCGGCGCCGAGGCGCCGCTTTTCAAATTCGCTAGTCAGCAGGCTTACGCCGCTTCGGACGCCTCGCCCTGCACCGGACCGGAGTCCTTGCCCTTGGCATCGACGTCGCGATCGACGAACTCGATCACGGCCATCGGCGCGTTGTCGCCATAGCGAAAGCCGGCCTTGATGATGCGGGTGTAGCCGCCCTGACGGTCTTTGTAGCGGGTCGCCAAAGTGTCGAACAGCTTGCGCACCTGATCCTGATCGCGCAGCTCGCTGATGGCCTGACGGCGCAGCGCGAGGCCGCCCTTCTTGCCGAGCGTGACCAGCTTCTCGACGATCGGGCGAAGCTCCTTCGCCTTCGGCAGCGTGGTGACGATCTGTTCGTGCTTGATCAGCGACGCCGCCATGTTGGCGAACATCGCCTTGCGGTGTTCGGCGGTGCGGTTGAGCTTGCGATGAACTTTGCCGTGACGCATGTGATGGATCCTTCAATCTGTGTCACGACCGCTCGTCGGACATGTTGCTCAGGTGGGCTTCCTGCGTTCGCCCGGTGATGGAAGCGAGTAGTTGGTAGTAAGTAGCGAATAGCAAGTGGCTTATTCTATTCGCTACTCCCTATTCGCTATTCGCTCTCTTAGTAGTGATCCTCGAAGCGCTTGGCCAGCTCGTCGATGTTCTCCGGCGGCCAACCCGGCACTTCCATGCCGAGGTGCAGACCCATCTGAGCCAGCACTTCCTTGATCTCGTTCAGCGACTTGCGGCCGAAGTTCGGGGTGCGGAGCATTTCCGCTTCCGACTTCTGCACGAGGTCGCCGATATAGACGATGTTGTCGTTCTTCAGGCAGTTCGCCGAACGCACCGACAGCTCGAGCTCGTCCACCTTCTTGAGGAAGGCCGGGTTGAAGGCGAGATCCGGGATGATCTCCTGCGCGACGTCCTTGCGCGGCTCCTCGAAGTTGACGAACACGTTGAGCTGGTCCTGCAGGATGCGCGCCGCATAAGCGAGGGAATCCTCTGGGCTCACCGCGCCGTTGGTCTCGATGGTCAGCGTGAGCTTGTCATAGTCGAGGATCTGGCCCTCGCGGGTGTTCTCAACCTTGTAGGAAACCTTGCGCACCGGAGAATACAGACTGTCGACCGGGATGAGACCGATCGGCGCGTCCTCGGGACGGTTGCGGTCGGCGGCGACATAGCCCTTGCCGGTTTTGCCCGTGAATTCAAGCCGGATCTCGGCGCCCTCGGCGCGCGTGCAGAGCTGCAGCTCGGGATTGAGCACCGTGATGTCGCCGAGGGTCTGGATGTCACCGGCGGTGACAACGCCGGGGCC
>JBQCHY010000082.1:0-8538 GCA_051954235.1 Xanthobacteraceae bacterium | reverse complement strand
ATCGTTCAGGGCAAAGTCCGCCGACGCGTTGACGATCTCGCGCACCTCGGCATCGATCTGCTTCAAATCCTGCTCGCTGACCTTGGCGGCGAGAAGCCGGTTGCGCACCTGCTCGATCGGATCGGAATCATGGCGCACCTTGTCGACCTCTTCGCGGGTGCGATACTTCGCCGGGTCCGACATCGAATGGCCGCGATAGCGATAGGTCTGCATTTCCAGAATGTACGGGCCGTTGCCTTCGCGGCACCACTTCACCGCTTTCTCGGCCGCGGCCTTGACCGCGCGCACGTCCATGCCGTCGACCTGTTCGCCGGGAATGTTGAACGAGGCACCGCGCTTGGAGAAGTCCTGCTGCGCCGAGGAACGACTGACGGAGGTGCCCATGGCGTAACGGTTGTTTTCGATGACGTAGATCACCGGGAGCTTCCACAGCTCCGCCATGTTGAAGCTCTCGTAAACCTGGCCCTGATTGGCCGCACCGTCGCCGAAGTACGCGACGCTGACGTTGTCATTGCCGCGATAGCGATTGGCGAACGCAAGGCCAGTCCCGAGCGACACCTGCGCCCCGACGATACCGTGACCGCCGTAGAAGTGCTTCTCCTTGCTGAACATGTGCATGGAGCCGCCCTTGCCCTTGGAATAGCCGCCGCGGCGCCCGGTCAATTCCGCCATGACGCCATTGGCTTCCATACCGGTTGCCAGCATGTGGCCGTGATCGCGGTAGCCGGTGATGATCTGGTCGCCGTACTTCAGCGCCATCTGCATGCCGACGACGATGGCTTCCTGGCCGATGTAGAGATGACAGAAGCCGCCGATCGCGCCCATGCCGTAAAGCTGGCCGGCCTTTTCCTCGAAACGCCGGATCAGCAGCATCTCGCGCAGCGCCGCAAGCTCCTGCTCCTTGGTGAATTCCAGACCGGATGAACGAGAAGCCCCGCTCTTTGTCTCCTGCCCTGTTGCCTGCGATGCGTTCTTCTTGGGTGCGGCCATAGCGTGTCCGGATAAGAGAGACGATGATCCTCTCTACTCCACCTCAAACGCGCATGAAAGCCAAGTCCAAAGCCAAGTCCAACGATCGATGATGTCGAGTCATATTGCAGCGCGGCGAAACGACATTTTCGAAATGCAATCTCGCTGATTTTGAAATTTCAGCACGACCGACGATCGCGCATGGCCGCAAATAACCGGATCGTCGAATTTCAAGTCGACGTTTTCAGTTCGGCCGATTGATCTTGACGACCAGATCGCGCGGATGCGCGTATTCGAGCTGATAGCGGACCCGCTCGTCGAGCATGTCGGGGTCCATGCGGTCGGTACGAAGCAGCGACACGCGCTTTTCGCCTTCGATGCGCTCTTTCTTCAGCCGAGCTAGCTCGGAAGTGAGCGCGATGATTTCCTGATCGAGCTCCTGACGCGCGTTCAGGCCATACTTGCCGGTATAGGCATTGACGCTGAAATAACCGACCGTCGCCGCGGCCATCGCATAGAGGGCCACTCCGGTCAGCAATGCTTTCAATCTTGCGCGCGTTACCATGCGCCGACGATGCGATGGTCCGGTTAACGGACCGCTAACCGAACCGTCGCAGCGGCAAATCTATTTCGCGATTCGGCCAATCCAGGCTTCAAACGCCGAGAGATATTGCTTGAGGAAGCCGCTCAGCGAGTCCTTGGTCAGGTCGCCCTTCTCGTCGAAGGCATCGCCCAACATCCCCAGATAGGTTTCCGGCTGCTGCATGATCGGACCGCTGATGCCGGGCAGGATTTGTTGCAAATGCTTCACCGCGCTGACGCCGCCATGCGCGCCCGGCGAGGTCCCGATGATCCCGACCGGCTTGCCATTGAACACGCTCTTGCCGTAAGGCCGCGATCCGACGTCGATGGCATTCTTGAGAACGCCGGAAATCGAACGATTGTATTCCGGGGTTACGAATAGGACGGCATTGGCGGCCTTGATCTTGTCACGGAAAGCGACCCAGTCCGCCGGCGGATTGGCTTCGAGGTCCTGGTTGAAGAACGACAGGTTGTGAAGCGTGATGATCTCGAGTTTCAGCGACGGCGGCGCCAATTGAGCCAGCGCATTGGCGGTGCGGAGCGAGAAGGCATCCTTGCGAAGGCTACCGACGATGACGGCGACGTGATGGGCGGTCATGAGTTAGTTGTCCTTGAGATGAGGCAAATGGAATGCTTCACCTACGCACGCCCACAGAAAGATGCAAGTGCATCTATCTGGCCTGGATTACTCCTATACCGGTCGACCGGCTATTGGCGACTATCCGGCCTTGCTCGGATCGATCAGGAATTTCTCGCCGGTCGCGCGCTTGTTGTAGATCGCGACGTTGTTGAGTTGCAGCGCCTCCTGCAAGGAGATGACGCCGGTATAGCGGCTGGCGAAAGTGGTCTTGAGTTCGTCCATCACGCGCTGGCGCAACCGCGCCCCGTCCGCCGGACCGATCTTTTGAAGGAACGGAAACAGCAACCAGCCGCCGACGCCCCAGGTCATGCCGAACGAACGATTTATGATGGTCGGCCCCATATCGAGGCCGCCATAGATGTAGACCTGCTTGTACACATCCGAGCCGTAGCGGCTGTAGACTTTCGCGGTCTTGTTGGCGGCGATCTCCATACCCGTCAGGATTTGTCCGGCGAGCTTGCCGCCGCCGATGGCATCGAACGCAATCGTCGCGCCGGTTTCGACCAGCGCTTGCGTCAGGTCTTCCATGAAGGTCGGCGACGTGGAGTCGCAGATGTATTTCGCGCCGATGCCGCGCAGCAGATTGGCCTGCTCCGCGCTGCGCACGATGTTGACCAGCGCGACGCCGTCCTTGATGCAGATCTTGTTCAGCATCTGTCCGAGATTGGACGCGGCGGCGGTGTGGACCAGCGCCTTATGGCCCTCGCGCCGCATGGTCTCGACCATGCCCAGCGACGTCAGCGGATTGACGAAGCACGACGCGCCGTCGGCGGCGGTCGCGCCTGCCGGCAGCGCCATGCAATCGCGCGCCTTGATGACGCGGTACTGCGCGTACATCGCGCCGCCGATCATCGCCACCGTCTTGCCCAGCAGCGCCTTGGCGGCATCGGACGAGCCGGTCTTGACGACGACACCGGCACCTTCGTTGCCGACCGGCAGCGATTGATCGAGCCGTCCGGCCATCGCCCGCATTGCGCCAGCAGGCACCTGCGCCGTCAGCACGGGTTGCTGCGTGGTGCCGGCGACTTTCGCGGTCGACATATCGGCCGCGCCGAACAGCAGCCCGAGGTCCGACGGATTGATCGGCGTCGCCTCGACCCGCACCACCACCTCGTCGGCGGCCGGCTCCGGGACATCGACCCGCGCCAACGACACTTCCAGCGTGCCGTCGGCCTTGATGAGGGAACGAAGCTCAAGTCCACTTGTGTGATCGTTGCTCATACGTCCCCTCCAAGGGCGATGTTGGTGTTACATCAGGATAGCGCTTTCAGCGCCGCCCTGCCGGCATATTTCGCTTGCGTTCCCAATTCCTGCTCGATGCGCAGCAATTGGTTGTACTTGGCGGTGCGGTCGGCGCGCGCCAGCGAGCCGGTTTTGATCTGACCACAGTTGGTAGCGACCGCAAGGTCGGCGATGGTGGAATCTTCGGTCTCGCCCGAGCGATGCGACATCACCGCGGTGTAGCCGGCCTTGAACGCCATCTCGACGGCGGCGAGCGTTTCGGTCAGCGAGCCGATCTGGTTGACCTTGACCAGGATCGAGTTGCCGAGTCCCTTCTTGATGCCGTCAGAGAGCCGCGTGACGTTGGTGACGAACAGGTCGTCGCCGACGAGCTGGCACTTGTTGCCAATCAGGTCGGTCAGTTCCTTCCAGCCGTCCATGTCGTCTTCGCTCATGCCGTCTTCGATGGTGACGATCGGATAGCGCGACACCAGTTCGCCGAGATACTTGGCCTGCTCGGAAATCGAGCGCGTCTTGTTCTCGCCGCCGTAGACGTACTTGCCGTCCTTGAAGAACTCGGTGGAGGCGCAGTCGAGGCCGAGCATGACATCCTCACCCGGCTTGTAGCCGGCCTGCGCGATGGCGTTCATGACGAAGTCGAGCGCGGCATCGGCGGACGGCAGGTTCGGCGCGAAGCCGCCCTCGTCGCCGACGTTGGTGTTGTGCCCGGCCTTCTTCAGCCCCGCCTTCAGCGTGTGGAAGATTTCCGCGCCACAGCGCAGCGCTTCCGCGAACGATGACGCTCCGACCGGTAGGATCATGAATTCCTGGAAGTCGATCGGATTGTCGGCATGCACGCCGCCGTTGATGATGTTCATCATCGGCACCGGCAGCAGCCGCGCCGAGGTGCCGCCGACATAGCGATAGAGCGGCATGTCGAAGGAATCCGCCGCCGCCTTCGCCACCGCCAGCGACACGCCGAGAATGGCGTTGGCGCCGAGCCGGCTCTTGTTGGCGGTGCCGTCGAGCGCGATCATGGTTTCGTCGATCTGCACTTGCTCCTCGGCGTCCATACCGCCGATGGCATCGAAAATCTCGGTGTTGACGGCGTCAACCGCCTTCTGCACGCCCTTGCCGGAATAGCGCGCCTTGTCGCCGTCGCGCAGTTCGACCGCCTCATGGGCGCCGGTCGAGGCGCCCGACGGAACCGCGGCGCGGCCCTGCGAGCCGTCCTCCAGCACGACATCGACCTCGATGGTCGGATTGCCCCGGCTGTCGAGAATTTCGCGGCCAATGATGTCGACGATGGCGGTCATGAGAGCCTCTTGTAGGTCTGGGGAAAATATTGGCGCTGCTTCTACAGCAAGGCGTCCAGCGGGGAAAGGCCGGGTGGAACCGCGCGAAGCCCTCTACCTTGCGGGATCGCCGCGCAGGCGCTACGCAGGCGGCCATGTCAAAATCGCCCCGCGCCCCCAAGCAAATCGACCGGAAGCAAGCCGGCCTGCAACTCGGCCGTTCCGTCGAGTGGCCAACCTCCCCCGAGGCGGCGCAGCTCGACCGCGTGCCGAATCCGCAGAAAGGCACGAATTACGTCGTGCGCTTCACAGCGCCGGAATTCACCTCGCTGTGCCCGATCACCGGCCAACCCGATTTCGCGCATCTGATGATCGATTACGTGCCGGGCGCGTGGCTGGTGGAGTCGAAGTCGCTGAAGCTGTACCTCGCGAGCTTCCGCAATCACGGCGCTTTCCACGAGGACTGCACGGTGGCGATCGGCAAGCGCCTCGTCGCGGAGATCAAGCCGCGCTTCCTGCGCATCGGCGGCTACTGGTATCCACGCGGCGGCATTCCCATCGACGTGTTCTGGCAGACCGGGAAGTTGCCGAAGGACGTCTGGCTGCCGGAGCAAGGCGTCGCATCGTACCGCGGCCGCGGATAGGACGTCTCTAGGCAGCGGGACGTTGCTCGGTCGCCTTGGTCACCAGCAGCTTGGCGCCGATGATCCCGACCAGCGTGACGATGACGCCGCAGACGATCAGCGTCGGCATCTTGCCGATGTGGGCGATGCCGAAGCCATAGGCGATCGGCCCCGCCGTCTGTCCGAGAAAGAAGAAGCAGGAATGCAGCGATAACGAAGTCGCGCGCGCCTCCACCGCGAGTTCGCTGGCGAACACCTGCATGCAGCCATGCAGCATGTAGAAGCCGAGCCCCATCACCACGAAGCTCGCCATCTGCGCCTGCCACGGCAGGCCGAGGCCGAGCACAACGAGTTGCAGCGCCATCAACGCGCCGCCGCCGATCATTAGCCCGCGCACGCCGAGCCACGGCAACAATCGCGTGACGCTCGCGGTGTAGACCAGCCCACCCAGCGCGAAGCCGGCGATGACGATGCCGGCGATCGACAATCGCGTCTCGCCGAGATCGAACAGAAATGCGGCGACGAAGGGAAATACACCGAGGACGCAGCAGCCTTCGGCGAACACCACGCTGTAGCAGACGCGCGTGCGCGGGTTGTGAAACAGCACCTCATAGCCGTGCCACAGCGTCTTGAGATTTGAACCGCCGGAGGCGATCTTGGTCGAACTCTTGCTGAGGCCGAAGCCGACCGCTGCGGACGCGAGCACCGTGGTCACGCCGAGGAATCCCAGGACGCCACGCCAGCCGAACAGATCGCCGACCACGCCACCGAGCGTCGAGCCGAGAATATTGCCGATCATCGCGCCCGCCAGCACCCGACTGATCGCGACCTGCCGCCCGGAGACCGGGACCAAATCGCTGGTCAGGCTGAGCGTCACCGGAAACACGCCGCCGGCGCCGACGCCGCACAGGATGCGCGTCACCAACAGCAGCGGATAGGTGTCGGCGAAGCTGCCCAGAATACTGCCGACGCCGAGCAAGGCCAGGCACGCCACCATCACGCGCGCCTTGCCGATGAGATCGGCGATGGCGCCGATGATCGGCTGCACGATGGCGAAGGTGAAGGCCAGCGCCGCCGACAGCCCGGCGGCCTGCGCGATCGAGACGGAGAGATCGTCGGCGATATGCGGGATCACCGGGTCGATCGCGCGCACCGACAGGTTCGCTGCGAATGACGCAAGCGCAATCAGGTAGAGGACCGATGGCATCAGGACAAACGCCACCTTTCGGAGTCGAAATGGTGTAACGCGTTTTCCTGACGCGAACCGGAAGCCACTTCGCTTGAAAACGCTTCTGAGGTGACGCGCATCAACGCGCCCCGCCCTTGGCAAGGCTGTCGAACGCCATCAGCGTGCGCACCAGCCCCTCGAACTCGTTCAGCGGCACCATGTTGGGGCCGTCCGACGGCGCGTGATCGGGGTCGGGATGCGTCTCGATGAAAACCCCGGCGACGCCAACCGCCACCGCCGCTCGTGCCAGCACCGGCACGAACTCGCGCTCGCCGCCGGATGACGTCCCCTTGCCGCCCGGCTGCTGCACCGAATGGGTGGCATCGAAAATCACCGGCGCTTTCGTAGTGCGCGCGAGGATCGGCAGCGCGCGCATGTCCGAGACCAGCGTGTTGTAGCCGAACGACGCGCCGCGCTCGGTCACCAGCACGTCGGGATTGCCGCCACCGACGATCTTCGCCACCACGTTGGTCATGTCCCAGGGCGCGAGGAACTGGCCTTTCTTGACGTTGACGACCTTGCCCGTCGCGGCCGCCGCCAATAACAGATCGGTCTGCCGGCACAGGAAGGCCGGGATCTGCAACACGTCCACCGCCTGCGCCACCTCGGCGCACTGGCCGGGTTCGTGCACGTCGGTCAGCACCGGCAGGCCGAGCGACGAACGGATTTCGGCGAAGATCGGCAGCGCTTGCTTCAATCCGATGCCGCGCGCCGCGCTGGCGCTGGTGCGGTTGGCCTTGTCGAACGAGGTCTTGTAGACCAGCCCGATGCCGAGCCGCCCCGCAATCTCCTTGAGCGCGTGAGCCGTCTCCAGCGCGTGGGCCCGGCTCTCGAGTTGGCAGGGACCTGCGATGACCGCGAGCGGCAGCACATTGCCGAAGCGGACGGAGCCGACCGCTACCTCGGAAGCGGCTTCTTGATGGGAGACTGCGGGACTCAAAAGTTATTCCTTTCGCGCGGACCATGACGGATGCGCCTGCGCGGAACAAGCCGCCGTGCGCGGATGGGTGGGTTGCATAACACATTGCCGCCACCAACCGCCGGAACAATGCGCCATCGATTTTCCAGCCTTGGGGGCAATATGCGAAAAATCCTCGGTGTTCTGCTCGCCGTCGCGATGACGGCGCTTGCGGCGTCCGCCTTCGCGCAGTCCGGCAGCCCCTCGCCCGGCGTCATCACCGGCGGCGCGGATAACGTGATGGTCAACGGCAAGCCCGCCGCACGGGTCGGCGACACCACCAGCGATGGCTCGATCGTCGAGGGCGTACCCAACGTCTTCATCAACGGCAAGCCGGCGACCGTGATCGGCAATCGCACTGGCTGCGGCGGCACCGTCGCGGGCGGCGCGACCGGCGTTTTCATCAACGGCAAGCCGATGGCGCGCCAGGGTGATCAAACGTCAGGCTGCGCCAAATAGCGCCGTTCGCGTTCGGATTCGAATTTCAAACAGCGGTATTAATCGGGATACGGCTTCGCGATCTCGCGGCGCGTTGCGCCCGAGTTTTGCGAGGAACGCTTCGCCCTTTGAGAAGAGGGCGCGCGGAACGCCGGACGCATGGTGCGTCCGCAGCCTCATGCGCATAAAAAACAAGCGCACGAGTTAGTCACCACGAAAGCACCGGAGACATCCGGCGTTCCGCGCGCGATGGTTTTATCGGCTTGCTTCGTGCTCTCCCCGGCGGCGATTCATCCGCTTTGGTTCGTCACCGTCGGTCGATGCCTACATCGCCGCTTCGGTTGAAGCGGACGACGACGCATCGCCTTGATGCCAGCGACGGGCATCGGGACCACACGACTTGGGCCGGCGCGCCAAGGCGATGCAAATGGGGTGTATCTCCGCCCCGGTCCGCACCGCGCAGCGTCGTCGTCTGCGCGAGGATGATGGCTCACGGAACCCTCGCCATGGAGGGGACCGCCCTGCCGCAAAGCCTCGCGCCGAACGCTGCCGCGTCCACCGCATCCCGCCCCGCGGATCGTGAC
>JBQCHY010000081.1:0-52015 GCA_051954235.1 Xanthobacteraceae bacterium | reverse complement strand
ACCGCCGCTCATCGAATTGACGACGCCGATGCGAATGGTCGAATCGGCCGCTCCCGCGCGACGCACAAACGGCGCGGCGACCGAGCCAAGCAACACGCCAGACGCGCCGACGGCAAATTCACGACGGGTAATCGCCATACTAATCTCCCTCCCCTATGCCCCGAGTTGGCTTTCGCCAGATCGGCACTTTTCTTGGTTCATGTTTCCGCGCCAATCCGACAGCCATGCGACGTGAATCATCGATCCCTCCGCGCGGGCCCCATCGCACGTTTGCAAAATCTAGCCATCTTTAACTGGCGACGTCAAATGACCTCTCGGCCGAGACGATCCGTGCACCAGCGAGCAGCGGCTTATTCCGCAAGCCGACATAAGCGACGGCATCATCTAATTAAGCACTGGAATCGCGCGGATCGCATGTCGGCGATCGGCCGCGAGTTGTGCCATCACCAGCGAAAACAATTCGTTCTGCGATGTGATGCCGAGCCGCTGATAGGCCCGCCGTCGATAGGTCAGCACGCTGTTGAGGCTGATCCCGAGCTTACCGGCAATCGCCTCCGAACTCAGTCCCTGCAAAATGTTCATGCAGATGTCGCGCTCCCGTGACGTCAGGGCGTCGAGCGGCGGCTTCGTAAAGGCGTCCGCGAGAAGTCCCACACCATCGGATCGATGGCGCGATTGCGCCTCCAACACGAGCTGGCAATGCCGCGTGATGGCAGCCACCACTTTTGGGCTGGCACGGTTGAGCGCATCGACCTGTCGCTCGCTGTACCGTCCGCCGGCTTCGAGGCGGTAGAAGTTGGCGTAGATGCAGATGCCTTCGTGCCAAAGCGCGGTGGCGAACTTATCGACAATGCCGGAATCGTCGAAGAACAGCTTGCGATACTCACGACGATACATTCGGCGCGCGACGAACGGCATCAGGACGGCGCTGTTATCGCATGGGCGCTGAAAGATGACTTCCTTGTTGGGGTCGTTCGCATGGAAATGCCCGGCATAGGCCGCGCCGAGATCGTCCCCGATCGCAATGTCGCCAGCAGTCAGCAAACATTGCGCATCGCGGTCGTTGGCGAAGGCAAAGACCATGCAGTGATCGACCGCGGCGACACACCGAAGATGTGCCATCAAGGCGTCGGGAAACGCCTGACGGCCGACATGCAGCACGGCCTGCTCGAAGCCATCCATAGCGGCATCAACCCTCAGTCCCGGCCTCTGCCCGGAGCCGTCACTTGAACCACCGGGCATGCCGGTTTCCTCCGTCGATTTTTTCTCAATCTAGGCCAATCACCACCCGGATGAAAGTTACCTTCCGAGACGGCTCCTGCGATCCCGTCACAATCGCTTGCGACAGACAACACCACGCGATCCGCTTAGCATCATGATTTGTCGGCCGGATTGGAGGCTGGTCCTGCTTTCCGGAACTCATCGCAGCGGTCTATCGCCATGACACAATCGATTCATTCTGGCCCGCATCCGGCATGTCCGGTGTCGACCATCGATCCGTTTTCCGACGCATTTCTTGGAAATCCCTATGGATTTCATGAGGAACTGCGCGAGATCGCGCCGGTGTTCTGGCTCGAGCGCTATGGCGTCTACGGCATCGCGCGCCACGCCGAGGTGCAGGCGTCGCTGATGGATTGGGAGACGTTCTGTTCCGGGCGCGGCGCCGGCATCGAGGACTTTGCCAAAGTCAAATCATGGCGGCCACCGAGCAAACTGCTGGAAGTCGATCCGCCGATCCATACCCGGACGCGCTCGGTGATGAGCCGCATCCTGTCGCCGGCCGCGATGCGGCAGGTCCGTGAAGCGTTCACCGCGCGCGCCGAAGCGCTCGCGGAGGCTGTAGTGGCGAAGGGAGAGATCGACGCGATCAAGGATCTCGCGGAGGTCTTTCCGCTCCATGTATTTCCCGACGCGGTCGGGCTGCGTCCCGAGGGCCGCGAGAACCTGCTGCCGTTCGGCAACATGGTGTTCAACTCCTTCGGCCCGCCCAATGCGATCTTTCAGGAATCCGTCGCCAACGCCAAACCCGTGGTGCAATGGATCTACGATCAATGCTCGCGTGACATGCTGCGCCCGGGCGGTTTCGGATCGCAGGTCTGGGACGC
Organism: Xanthobacteraceae bacterium; assembly: GCA_051954235.1. Lineage (GTDB taxonomy): Bacteria > Pseudomonadota > Alphaproteobacteria > Rhizobiales > Xanthobacteraceae > 62-47. Next base: position 49,910 of record JBQCHY010000081.1, on the reverse strand, counting down.
ATTCGATGCCGGCGAGATCGACGCCGAGGAAGCGGCGACGCTGGTGCGCTCGATGCTCACCGCCGGGCTTGATACCACCGTTAACGGCATCGCCAATGCCATCTACGCCTTCGCGACTCATCCCGAGCAGTGGCGCGCGCTGCGCGACGATCCCTCACTGATCCGGCAATCCTTCGACGAAGTGCTGCGCTGGGAAGCGCCGGTGCAGACCTTCTTCCGCACGACGACGCGCGAGGTCGAGGTTGGCGGCACGACGATTCCCGAAGGCGAGAAAGTCCTGCTGTTTCTCGGCGCGGCGAACCGCGACCATCGCAAATTCCCGGAGCCGGAGCGCTTCGATATCCGCCGCCGCCCGATCGGCCATGTCGCGTTCGGCGCCGGCATCCATAGCTGCGTCGGCCAATTGGTCGCACGGCTGGAGGTGGAGTTGATCCTCACCGCGCTGTTGAAGCGGGTCGACGTGATCGAACTCACAGGCGAGCCAATCCGCAAGCTCAACAATACGTTACGTTGCATCGGGTCGCTGCCGGTCCGCTTCAAATCGCTTGCGCACTAACAGTCCCTCGGGCCAACCTTGGCGCAGGGTTGGGAATTCGACCAATTAAGCTCTTGAATTAAACGAGCGGTTGGTGAATTTTAGCCGGCAACAAGATCAAGCTCGGGCGTTGGGGATCACCCCGGGCCACGATCCAGGGGGACGAACGCGGGTGGACACGACGATATTCCTGTTCCTGCTCCAGGACGGCGTCATCAATGGCGCGGTCTATGCGCTGGTGGCCATCGCGCTGGTGCTGGTGTTCGCGGTGACGCGCGTGATCTTCGTGCCGCAGGGGGAGTTCGTCGCCTTTGCCGCGCTGACGGTCGCGGCGCTGGAGAACGGGATCGCGCCGTCGACGCCGTGGCTGCTTTTGGCGCTCGGGATTCTTGCGGCGATTTCCGACATCGTGTGGCATTTTCGTGACCTCACCTGGAAACGCATTCTCCGCATCGCGGTGTTCGATCTTGCCCTCCCAGTTGCGCTGTTGTTACTGACGCAGGCGCTGGCGCCGATGAAGCTCGGCCAGGCCGTCAACATCCTGCTCGCCATCGCGCTGATCACGCCGATGGGGCCGATGATCTATCGCATCGCTTTCGAGCCGCTGGCGCACTCCACCGTGCTGGTGCTCTTGATGGCGGCGTTCGGCGTGCACTTCTCGCTGATCGGATTGGGGTTAGTGTTCTTCGGCCCCGAAGGCAGCGGCACCACACCGCTCTCGTCGGCGTCGTTCTCGCTCGGCGATCTCGTCGTCACCGGCCAGAGCGTCGCGGTGCTGATCGTCACAGCCGTGCTGCTGGTTCTGTTCGCGCTGTTCTTCGGGCGGACCCTGCTCGGCAAGGCCCTGCGCGCGTGTTCGTCGAACCGGATCGGCGCGCGGTTGGTCGGCATCCCGACCTCGGTGGCCGGGCAGTTCTCGTTCGCCATCGCCGCGTTGCTCGGTGCGGTGTCGGGCATTCTGGTCGGCCCGCTGATGACGGTGTTTTACGACTCGGGCTTCCTGATCGGCCTGAAGGCGTTCGTCGCCGCCATCATCGGCGGACTGGTGAGCTATCCGCTGACAGTGATCGCGGCGCTGGGCGTCGGCTTCGCCGAAGCGCTGTTCTCGTTCTGGGCCAGCAACTTCAAGGAAGTGCTGGTCTTCACCCTGATCATTCCGGTGCTGGCGTGGCGTTCGATCTACGCGCCCTATCATGAGGAATCGGAATGATGACCGCGCTCCGATCCTTCGCGCCGCCGGTCGTCGCGGCGATCCTGCTGATCGCGCCCTTCACCGGCTGGTTGCCGGACTATTGGGTGACGCTGTTCAACTACATCGGCATCTCGAGCCTCGTGGCCATCGGCCTCGTGCTGCTCACCGGCGTCGGCGGCATGACGTCGTTCGGCCAATCCGCCTTCGTCGGCTTCGGCGCTTACACCACCGGCGTGCTGACGGTGCATTTCGGCATTTCACCATGGCTGACGCTGCCGGCCGCGCTGCTGGTGACGATGATTGTCGCCGCCGCAGTCGGCGCGGTAACGGTGCGGCTCTCGGGCCACTACCTGCCGCTGGCGACCATCGCCTGGGGCATCGCGTTCTTCTACATGTTCGGCAACATCAGTTGGCTCGGCGCGCATGACGGCCTGCCCGGCATTCCGGCTCTGCGCGTCGGCACTCATCAACTGATCGACCCGAAGGAATACTTCGTCGTGGTCTGGATCGCCGTGGTGCTGGCGGTGATCGCGACGCAGAACCTGTTGAACGGACGCGTCGGCCGCGCCGTTCGCGCGCTTCGCCGCAGCACGCGCGCGGCGGAAGCGTTCGGCGTCAACACCGCCGGCGCCAAGCTGATGGTGTTCGTCTATGCGGCGATGCTGGCCGGCCTCGCCGGCTGGCTCTACGCGCATTTCCAGCGCTCGGTGTCGCCCGGCCCGTTCGGTGTCGTCGCCGGCACCGAATATCTGCTGATGGCGGTTCTGGGCGGCGCGGGACGCGTATACGGCGCGATCCTCGGCGCGGCGGGCATCACCGTCTTGCGCGATCAGTTGCAGAACCTATTGCCCTGGCTGTTCGGTCACACCGGCAACTTCGAGTCCATCGCGTATGGCGCGGTGCTGGTGCTGGTGTTGCAGACCGCCAGCAACGGGCTGTGGCCGATCCTGTTCGGACCGCCGCCCCCGCCGAAGCCACCGACGCCACGCGATGGCGATCCGCTTCCGGCTAAGGTGCTGCCCGCGCCCGGCGTCCGCCTGCTGCAAGTTCAGGACGCGCGAAAAACCTTCGGCGGCCTCGTTGCGGTCAACGACGTCAACTTCGAGGTGGAGAGCAGCCGCATCATCGGGTTGATCGGTCCCAACGGCGCGGGGAAAAGCACGACCTTCAATCTCATCACCGGCGCGCTGCCGCTGACGTCGGGCGCGATCGCATTCGAAGGTCATCCGCTTCAGGCGCAGACGCCGCAGCGCGCGGCGGCGCTCGGGCTCGGCCGCACCTTCCAGCATGTCGAAATCGTCCCCGACATGAGCGTGATCGAGAACGTCGCGCTCGGCGCCAACCTGCTCGGCCACGCGGGTGTCTTCCGCGCGATGCTCAAGCTCGATCGCGCCGAGGAAGCGATGCTGTTCGCGACCGCGCGGCGGCAGTTGGAACGCGTCGGCCTCGCCGACGTCGCGATGCAGCCGGCCGGAACGCTGGCGCTCGGGCAATTGCGTCTTGTGGAAGTGGCGCGTGCGCTGTGCCTTCGCCCGATTCTGCTGCTACTCGATGAGCCGGCCGCGGGCCTACGCGTGGGCGAGAAGAAGGCGCTCGCCAAGCTGCTGCGCGAAGTTCGCAGCGAAGGCGTCAGCGTGCTCCTGGTCGAGCACGACATGGATTTCGTCATGAGCCTCGCCGATCATCTGGTCGTGCTCGACTTCGGCACCAAGATCGCGGAAGGCGTGCCCGCCGACATCCGGAAAAACCCGGCGGTGCTGGAAGCCTATCTCGGAGGCGTGTCATGACCGCCCCGTTGCTCGACGTCCGCGACCTGTGCGTCGCCTACGGCCGTGCCGAAGTCGTGCACAACGTCTCGATCAAGGTGACGGAAGGCGCGCTGGTGACGGTGATCGGCGCCAACGGTGCCGGCAAAACCACGCTGCTCAACGCGTTGATGGGACTGCTCAACGCGCGCGGCGCGATCGCGTTTCACGACAAGCCGATCACGACGGTCTCGCTCGAAGCCCGCGTGCAGCATGGCTTGTGTCTCGTACCAGAGCGCCGCGAACTGTTCGCCGACATGCCGGTGGAGGACAATCTCCTGCTCGGCGGCATTCGCCGTTCGCGCGCAGAGCGCAACCAGACGCTGGAGCAGGTATTCGCGCAATTCCCGCGCCTCAAGGAGCGCCGCCAGCAATTGGCCGGTACGCTATCCGGCGGCGAACGCCAGATGCTGGCGATGGGCCGCGCGCTGATGGCGCGACCGCGACTCCTGATGCTCGACGAGCCGAGCCTCGGCCTCGCGCCGCGTATCGTGCGCGACATCTTCCAGATTCTCACCGAGTTGCGCGCAAGCGGCGTGTCCATCCTGCTGGTCGAACAGAATGCGCGCGCGGCATTGCAGGTCGCGGACTACGCCTACGTCATGGAACTCGGCGCGATCACCACGCAGGGGTCGCCCGCCGAGATCGCCCAGGATTCCAGATTGGTCGAAAGTTATCTCGGCCTTGGCGGCAACGACTATTAAACTCGCAAAAAATCACCAAGGGAGGACGTCATGCTACGAACGAAAACCTGGCTCATCGCATTGGCGACGGCCGCGCTCACGGCCGGCAGCGCACACGCACAGCTTAAAGTCGGCATCACCATGAGCGCATCCGGCCCGGGTGCCGCGCTCGGCCAGCCGCAGAGCAAGACCGTGCCGATCCTGCCGAAGGAAATCGCCGGGCAGAAAGTCAACTACATCGCGCTCGATGACGAGTCCGATCCGACCAAGGCGGCGCAGAACGCCCGCAAGATGATCTCGGAAGAAAAGGTCGACGTGCTGGTCGGCTCGTCGCTGACACCGGTATCGCTGCCGCTGATCGACATCGCTGCCGAAGCCAAGACCCCGCTGCTAACACTGGCCGCCGCCGCCGTGCTGGTGCAGCCGATGGACGACAAGAAGAAGTGGGTCTTCAAGGTGGTGCCGAACGACGACATCATGGCGACCGCGATCCTCAAGCACATCGCCAAGACCGGCGTGAAGAAGCTCGGCTACATCGGCTTCTCGGACGGCTATGGCGAAGGCTATTACAACGTGCTGAAGGCAGAAGCGCCAAAGGCCGGCATCGAACTGACGACGCACGAGGTTTACGCGCGCAACGACGCCAGCGTCACCGGACAGGTGCTGAAGATCATCGCCTCCAAGCCGGACGCGGTGTTCATCGCAGCCGCGGGCACGCCCGCGGTGCTGCCGCAGAAGGCGTTGCGCGAGCGCGGCTACAAGGGCCCGATCTACCAGACCCACGGCGTCGCCACCAACGAGTTCATCAAGCTCGGCGGCAAGGATGTCGAAGGCGCAGAGTATACCGGCGAAGCCTTCACCATCGTCGACGATCTGCCGAAGGACAGCCCGTTCCGCCCGGCGCCGGAGAAGTTCATCGCCGCCTACAAGGCGCTGCATAAGGAAGAACCCGCCGCGTTCGGCGCGCATCTGTGGGACTCGATGGTGCTGGTGGAGAACGCCATGCCTGCCGCGCTGAAAGCCGGCAAGCCGGGCACGCCGGAATTCCGCGCGGCGCTGCGCGACGCGCTGGAGAACGGCAAGCAGATCTATCTCAACAACGGCCTCTCCAACATGAGCCCGACCAACCACAACGGCTACGACGAGCGTTCGGCCTTCCTGATCAAGGTCGAAGGCGGCAAATTCCGGCTCGCCAAGTAGGCTGCCGGCTAAGGAAGCCGCCCGCTTAAACCATCGCGCATCACGGCAACGTCCGTCCCTTCGGGGCGGACGTTTTGTTTTTACGTCCCTTTTTGTCGGCCAGGACAGCAGTGGTCGGACATTATCTGGTATACAATACTCCAATACCGATATTCACTTGACCAAGCGCGAACCCGATCGATTTTATAAGTGCATAATTTTAAATGGTAATTTATCGCGTTGACATTTTGGTATCTGGCATGCCAAACAAAATTACAGCTTCAAACATGCGTCACCGGGATCAACCCAATGCCTGCCAGCAGTCAATCCAAGGCCCGCGCCGTCACCGAGAACGAAATGGAGATCGTTCGCCTGGCTCCGGAAACCAGCTTCAAAACCAAGGCTTACGACGCGCTCAAGGAAGCCATCCTGAAGATGGACATCTACACGACGCCCGACCCCGTCATGCTCGACGAGCGGGCGCTGTCGGAAAAGCTCGGCGTCAGCCGCACGCCGATCCGCGAGGCCATCGCGATGCTCGAGCAGGATGGGCTGGTGAGGTCGGTGCCACGCCGTGGCATTGTGGTGGTGCGGCGGACCAAGGCCGAGATCGTCGACATGATCCGCGCCTGGGCGGCGCTGGAAAGCATGGCGGCGCGCCTGATCACCCAGACTGCGCGCAAACGCGACATCACCGCGCTGCGCGACTTCTTCAAGGACTTTCACAAGGATCGGCTGCCGCAGGATCACATCGAGGAATACTCGAAGGCCAACATCGCCTTCCATCAGGCGCTGATCTCGCTCAGCGAATCCCAGGTGCTGATCAATATGACCAGCGGCATCCTGCTGCACGTGCGCGGCTTCCGGCAATTGACCATCGGTCGCAGCGAACGCATTGCCGCATCCCTGCCCGAGCATCTCGCCATCATCGGCGCGCTCGAGGAACGCAAGACCGAACTCGCCGAAAAGTTCGCGCGCGATCATACGCTGGGCCTCGCCACCTACGTCGAGGCCCACGGCGATGGGCTGTTCGGCTAGCACGGTCGTGATCGCGCCGGCGACCCGCTCCGCAAATCGATATCTCCAAACGCAAAAAATCCCCCGGGCCGAAGCCCGGGGGATTTTGTTTCACCGCATTGCACGCAACCCTGACCAACTATGGTTGGCATTGAAGTTCGCGCGCGCGCGTATGATAGGTTCGTTCGTCAATCATCCATAAGGGCGGAGAACTCCCATGAAGGCCTTCATCTACGGAACGAACGGCGCCGAAATCAGCGACGTCGCGAAACCTCTGGTCAAAGGCCCGCAAGTTCTGGTCCAGGTTCGCGCATGCGGACTCAATCGCGCCGACCTCGGCATGACCAAGGGCCACGCGCATGGCAGCGCCGGCGGCGCAGGCACGGTGCTCGGCATGGAATGGGCGGGCGAAGTGATCGAGGTCGGTCCCGATGCGAAAGGCGTCAAGGTCGGCGACCGCGTGATGGGTTCGGGCGGCGCTGCCTTCGCTGAGTATACCCTCGCCGACTACGGGCGACTGTTTCACGTCCCCGCCGGCATGGACTTCAGCGAAGCCGCGACGCTGCCGATCGCGCTGACCACCATGCACAATGCGCTGATGACCAACGGCGACCTGCGGCCCGGACAATCCGTGCTGATCCAGGGCGCGAGTTCGGGCGTCGGCCTGATGGCGTTGCAAATCGCCAAGCTGAAGGGCGCTCGGACCGTGATCGGCTCTTCGACCAATCCGGAGCGCCGCGCCCGTCTGACCGACTTCGGCGCGGATATCGCCATCGACTCGCGCGATCCAGCGTGGGTCGATGAGATCCTGCGCGCGACCGGCGATGCGGGTGTCGACCTGATCGTCGATCAGATATCCGGCCCCGTCGCCAATCAAAATCTCGCGGCGACCCGCGTGCTCGGCCGCATCGTCAATGTCGGCCGGCTTGGCGGCAGCCATGGCGACTTCAACTTCGATCTGCACGCCGCACGACGCATCCACTATATCGGCGTTACCTTCCGCACCCGCTCGATCGAGGAGATCCGCGATATCTTTACGCAGGTGAAAAATGACATCTGGCCGGCAGTCGAATCCCGGAAGCTGAAATTGCCAATCGATCGCACCTTCGCGTTCGCCGACATCGCCAAGGCATTCGATCACATGGAAGCCAACCAACATCTCGGTAAGATCGTCGTCACCTTGTCATGATGTGGGCCGGCTTCTTGAAGTCGGAATAATTCGCATCTGCAAGTGACTGAAAAAAGAGCGGGAGCATCGCTTGCGCCGCTTTGCTGTTGACTGATGGGGCTGCTAAACCCGGCGCATGAGCCAGCATGTCGACAGCACGAAAACCCGCGTCGCGGCGATCTCCGTCATCGCCAGCGCGACCATGGCGGCTGTGAAATTCGCAGTCGGCGTCGCCATCGGCAGCCTCGCCTTGATTTCAGAGGCGCTGCACAGTTCCGTCGATCTCGTCGCCACCGTCATCACCTGGATCGTGGTGCGATTTTCCGACCGCCCGGCCGACGACGAACACCATTACGGCCACGGCAAGTTCGAAAGCCTGTCCGCGCTCGGCGTGATCGCGTTGCTCTACATTCTCGCCGGCGGCATTCTAGTTACCGCAATCGGTCACTTGCGCGAAGGCGCGGTGCCGCCGACGATTTCGCTGATCCCGTTCGTGGTTCTGCTGGCCGACATCGGCGTCAACCTGTGGCGGGCCTATGCGCTGCACCGCGCGGCGCACGCCACCAAAAGCCAGGCGCTCGCCGCCGACGCTCTGCACTTTGCGTCCGACGTGCTCGGCTCGGTCGCCGTCATCATCGGGCTTGCGCTCGCAGCGCTCGGCTATCCCTGGGGCGATGCCGCCGCCGCGGTCGCCATTGCCATTGTGATCTCGGTGCTGGGCCTGCGGCTCGGGCGCTCCACCATCGAGACGCTGCTTGATCGCGCGCCCGAGGGCGCGACCGACAAGGTGCGCACGGCAATCCTGAGCGTACCGGGCGTCATCGGCGTCGGACGTCTGCGCGCCCGCATGGTCGGCGCGAAATACTTCATTGATGCCGACGTTCAGGTCCCGCGCACTTATCCGCTCGACCGCATCGACGCGATTAAACGCAAGGCACAGGATGCTGTGACGGCCGCGCTCGGCGACGCCGACCTCACCTTCACCGCCCTGCCGGTAGCGCGCGACAACGAAACGGTGCGCGAACGGATCATGGTGATCGCGCGCAACGCCGCGCTCGCCATCCATCATGTCACGGTTCACGATCTCGGCGGGCGGCTGACCGTCAGCATCGATCTCGAAGTGGACGGTCAGTTCGACCTCAGCAAGGCCCACGACATCGCGCAGGCGCTCGAACAGAGCATTCGGGATGAGTTCGGCACCGATGTGGAGGTCGATACGCACATCGAGCCGCTGGAGCCGGAAGCGCCAACGGGCATCGACGCCTCTGCGGCGCGCGTTGCGGAAATCACCGCCGCGCTATCCGGCTTTGCGACCGGTCACGGCATTCACGACGTTCATAATGTGCGTGTGCGCGACACCGAGGCGGGACAGATCGTCAACTTCCACTGCCGGGCCGCGCCGACCATGAGCGTGTTGCTGGTTCATGAGGCCGTCGACGAAATCGAGCGCGCGTTGCGCCGCGCATTTCCGACAGTGAAGCGCGTCATCAGTCATGCCGAACCGACGCGCGAGACGGTCACTTGACGAGCACCGAACGGCGTTCTCGTTTCGGACTCGCATTCGGACGATCGTCGGCAAAAAATCAGCATTGGATAAAGATTTTTTCTCGTTAACGATTCGTTGACTCTCGACACGCCGCCAAATCTGGATTCAAATTGCATCATGATTCGAAACGGCCTGGGGGCCAGTTTGAATCGGCAGGAACTGCGCCCGTTCGCGATACCCGATCATCGGATTTAAACGATCATCGGACTTGAACCGGAGCGTCGGACTGACCTGTAGCAGTGCGTTGCCGCCACCGGGGCGAACGGGTTCACCGGGGTGGGCATTCCAGAGGAATTCCGAGGGGGCAAGGCATGATGCGCGCGCGCACGCAAAGCGCATGCGTCCAATCCGATTCGATCAAGGGATTGGCGCAGTCGATCGCGAAACCAGCCTATCATCGGCTGCTGAATGCCGAACCGGTGCTGCGCCGCGCAGTCCCGACCCTCATCATCGCATTTCTCGTCACCATCTGTTTCGGCGCCTTCGTTCAGGTCACCGATCACGGCCGGCAGATGCAAGCCTCGGCTCAACGCGATCTGACGGCGCTTGCCGACTTGCTTGCCGAACGCCTCGACCGCAATCTCGCGGAGCGGCAATCGCCGGCGACGCCTTCTCACTTGCAGAACCTGCTTTCATCGCTGATCCCGACATGGGGCATCTCGGCAAGCCGCTCGATTCTGATTATCGGGGCCGATCAACGTCTCGTTGCCGGCCTTTCGACCGAATGGATCGGCGACATCGACCGCGAATTGCTGACCACCCTCGCCACGACCGCGCATTCGACGCCCGTGCTCAGCAAAGCCAACGACGTGATTGCCACCGCGCGGCCGCTCAAGTCGCTGCCGGGCCATCATCTGGTGATCGCACAGAAGCACGGCTCGCCGTTATTGCAATCGGATGCCGCGCTCGCCATCACGCTCTCCGCCACCACCGGCTTTGTCGTGCTCATCCTCGGCTTCGCATTTCACTGGCAATCGACACGCGCCCGCGAAGGCGACCTCATCAACGACGCGGTGCGCGGACGGATCGACACGGCGCTCAATCGCGGGCGCTGCGGCCTGTGGGATTGGGATCTCTCGCGCGGGCGCGTCTTCTGGTCGCATTCGATGTTCTCCATCCTGGGCCTACCCGGCCGCAGCGACCTTCTGACTTTCGGAGAAGTCAACGCTCTGGTGCGCTCGGACGATATCAACCTATTTGAAATCGCCGACCTTCTCATCTCCGGAAAGATCAATCACATCGACCAGAGCTTTCGCATGCAGCACAGCAACGGCCACTGGATCTGGCTGCGGGTGCGATGCGAACTGAGCCACGGCGCGCGTGACGGCGGTCTGCATCTGATCGGCATCGCCGTGGACGTCACCGAACAGAAGAGCCTCGCCGAACGCACCGTCGAAGCCGACCTTCGCTTGCGCGACGCCATCGAGACAATTCCGGAATCCTTTGTCCTGTGGGACGCCGAGGATCGCCTCGTTCTTTGCAATTCGCACTTTCAGCGCCTGCACAAATTGCCCGACACCGCCGTCGCGCCAGGAACGTCATATGAGACGGTCTGCGAGGTGGGAAAGATGCCGCGGATTCGCGCTCGCCTGTCGGCAAGCGATGCGCTCGCCGCCGGTGCGCGCACTTTCGAGGCGCAACTCGACGACGGCCGCTGGCTCAACGTCAGCGAGCGCCGGACCAAGGATGGCGGTTATGTTTCGGTCGGCACCGACATCACGCGGATCAAGGAACACGAGCAGAAGCTGGTCGACAACGATCTGCGCTTGCGCGCCTCGGTGATCGATCTGAAGCGATCGCAGGCGACGCTGGAACAGCAGGCACTCGAACTCGCCGATCTCGCGCAGAAATACGCCGACGAGAAGGACCGCGCCGAGGAAGCCAATCAAGCGAAATCGAAATTCCTCGCCAATATGAGCCACGAACTGCGCACCCCGCTCAATGCAATCATCGGCTTCTCCGAGATCATGGGCAGCGGCATGTTCGGAACGCTCGGCTGCGACAAGTATCAGGAATACTGCCACGATATTCTAACCTCCGGGCATTACCTGCTCGAAGTCATCAACGACATTCTCGACATGTCGAAGATCGAAGCGGGGCGGATGCAGCTCGATCTCGAGCCGCTCAATCTCGCGCAGACGTTGACGGAGTCGCTCCGCGTCGTGTCAGGCAAGGCGCAGGAAAAATCCCTGGTGCTTGATGCCGACTTCGAGGACCAGGTACCGCTGGTGGCGGACCGGCGCGCCATCAAGCAGATCGTGGTCAATCTTCTGTCCAACGCGGTGAAATTCACACCGGACGGTGGCCGGGTGATCGTTCGGAGCCGGCTGGTCGACAATTCGATCGTGCTGATGATCGCGGACACCGGCATCGGTATCGCGCGGCAATCCATGGTCAAGCTCGGCCAGCCGTTCGAGCAGGTCGAAGGGCAATTGACCAAGACCTATCAAGGCTCCGGGCTCGGGCTTGCCATCGCGAAATCGCTGACCGGCCTGCATGGCGGCTCGATGCGGATGAAGTCGAAACCCGGCGCCGGTACCGTGATCGGCGTGACGCTGCCGTGCGACGGGCGCGCCGGTCAGCTTTCCGTTGCAGCTTAACGAGTGAATCCGGACTGATCGCTTCTGTCTACGTCATTGCGAGCGAAGCGAAGCAATCCAGTTCTATCTTCGCGGCTTCTCGATTGCTTCGTCGCTCCGCTCCTCGCAATGACGGTTCAATCTCAACTCTTCTCATCGACCAGCGCGAGAAAGACATTTCTCACGTCCGTCTGGGTGTCGCGTACGCGTGCTTCCAGCGCCGAGAAGTCCGGCGCGTCCCCTGCCCGCGTCATGACCCGCAACAGGTCTTCGCCAGCGGTCGCGGGGTCGAACTTGCCGCTGACGCAAAGCCGTAGAATCTGGGTCAGGTCGTGATAAAGCCTCGCCGCGGGCCGCAGCACTTCCATGGTCGATTGCGGCAGGATGCCGAGGCGCGCCGCATTCTCGAGCACCTGCACCGTACTGACGTTGAGAATTTCCGGCGTCTCTGCGGCGTGAACCAGTTGCAGATACTGCGCGATGAATTCGATATCGACCATGCCTCCGGCGGCATATTTGATATCCCAGATATCGTCCTCGCCCTTCTCGAGCGCGATGGCGCGGCGCATTTCGGCAACGTCGCTGGCAATGATGCGGCGGTCGCGCAGGCGCGTCAGCACTTCGCGGATGATCCCCTCGATCCGCTCGCGAAACTCGGGCGACGCCGAGATCACGCGCGCACGCGTCAGCGCCATGTGCTCCCAGGTCCAGGCCTCGTGATCCTGATAATCGGCAAACGAGTCCAGCCGCGACGCAACAGGACCGGCGCGGCCAGACGGCCGCAGGCGCATGTCGACTTCGTACAACACGCCGTAGTTCGTGCGCGTTGTGAACGCGCTAATCAGCCGCTGGGTGAAGCGCGCGAAATATTGGCTGCCGTGCAGCGACCGCGCGCCGTCGGACTCCGGATGCTCATGATCGAAGTCGTAGATCAGAATGAGATCGAGGTCGGACGCCGCCGTCATTTCCCGGCTGCCGAGTTTCCCCATCGCAAGGATCGCGGTTTCCTGGTTCCGGACTCGGCCGTATTGCTCGACGAACTGCTTCGTTACCAGTTTGTGCACCGTTTGCACAACGCCCTCGGCAACGTCGGCGAACGCCGTGCTGGCGTGCTGCGCGGACACCGTGCCGGACAGGATGCGCGCGCCGATCAGGAACAGGCTTTCCTGACCGAACAGCCGCAGCCGGTCGAGAAACTCTTCGTAGGAGTCCGCGTCGGAGAGCGTTGCTGCAAGACGTTCCGACAACTCCTTGCGATCCGGCATCGCACCGAAGAAGCGCGGATCGATCAGCCCGTCCATCAGTTGCGGTTGCCGCGCCAGCATCGCACCGAGACGCGGCGCCGCACCGAGAATGAGCGCCACCAGCGCGACCAGATCGCTGTTCTGGCCGAGCAGGGAAATCAACCGCCCGCCACGCTGTAGGGCTTGCAGGAAACTGTCGAACGCGGTGACCGCGTCGTCGGGTTCTTCGGCGTGGGCCAACCCATCGATCAACGCCGGAACGAATTCCTCGAAAGCCTTCCGCGTCGCCTCGACCTTGAGGACGCGATATTCGCCCGACATCCACTGCTGCACCGTGGACGCTACCATCAGCGGCTTGGCGAAGCCGAGATCGGATAGCCGCTTGACCACGCGCGGATCGTCGGGGCCGGCGCGATAATCGACGTCGGGGAATTTTGCCGTCCCGGCCGGATCGCCCTCGAACAGCTTGCTGTAATGGCCCTGCACGCAATTGAGATGATGCAGTAGATCTTTGGCGAAGGCATCGCGGCTGTCATAGCCGAAGAAGAACGCAAAGCGTTCGACCGCGTCACGATCTTCCGGCAATGCGTGGGTCTGCTCGTCGGCGATCATTTGCAGGCGATGCTCGACGCGACGGAGGAACTGATAAGCCTCGCTCAACTCGTCCCGCGCGGCCGGCGTGATCCAATTGTTCGCCGCCAGAATATTCAGTGTCTCCAGCGTCGGGCGCGAGCGCAGTTCGGGATGCCGGCCGCCGGCGATCAATTGCTGGGTCTGCGCAAAGAACTCGATTTCGCGGATGCCACCACGTCCGACCTTGACGTTATGTCCTTCGACCGAAATATCGTTCTGTCCGCGAAACGACTGCATCTGCCGCTTCATGTCGTGGACATCGGACAGCGCTGCAAAGTCGAGGTGCTTGCGCCAGACGAACGGTGCGATCTCGCCGACCAGCGCCTCGCCCGCGACGATATCGCCGGCGCACGGGCGCGCCTTGATCATCGCGGCGCGTTCCCAGGTGCGGCCTTCACGCTCGTAGTAGTCAAGCGCCGCGGCGGTCGAGATCGCAACCGGCGTCGACGCCGGATCGGGCCGCAATCGCAGATCGACGCGAAACACGTAGCCGTCGCCGGTGCGCTGCTGCAACATCCGCGACAGCCCTTGCGTGACACGCACAAAGAAAGGCTGCGGCTCGATGTCGGGCGCCAGCGTCGGAGCCTCGAGATTGAAGAAGACGATGAGATCGACGTCGCTGGAATAATTCAGCTCGCCCGCGCCCATCTTGCCCATGGCGAGAACGACGAGACCGCTGCCCTCCTCCGGCCGTTCAGGAACGGGCGGCGAAATCTTGCCACGCGCCGCCTCCTGCAACAGCAGGAAGCGCAACGCGCACTGCACGGAGGTCACCGCGAGATCGGTCAATGCCTGGGTGACGCGCATCACCGGCCAGACGTCGCCGATATCGCACAGCGCGATCATCAGCGCGGCTTCCGCCTTCAGCCGACGCAGCAACTGCATCGCCTCGGCCTGATCGGCGGCGGTGGGAACATCGGCGACCGCTTTCGCGATCAATGTGGCGAAGTGCGCCTCCGGTTCGGACTGCAACAGGCGAATGAAGCGGCCGGGATCGACCCGGATCAGGTCGAACAGGTAAGGCGACGCTTCCGCGATGCCTTCCAGCAACGTTCGGGTTTTGGGAAACTGTTTTGTGACGGCCGAGATCGCCGCCGTCTGCTCGGGCGGCACATCGGCCAGCCAGTCCGCGAGCCGCTGCGCGGCTTCCGGCGCGGCGAACACGACCGGACCGGCCACCACCTGGGCGGCCAGGGAAGACAGATCCGCGTCCGTCGCGGAGGCGTTCATGCAGGATGCGTTTCCGGTTGAGAGGATTGCTCCCCTAGTCCCTCGCCCGAAAGCGTCGGAAATGCAAGGGTCGCGCGCAGTCCGGGGGCGGCATCGTCCAGCCGCAACTCGCCGCGGTGCAGTTTCGCCACCGCCGAGGCGAGGCTGAGGCCAAGACCGGAGCCCGGGAGGGTGCGGCTGGCCTCGAGGCGGACGAAGCGTTCGGTGGCGCGTTTGCGGTCGGCTTCCGGAATGCCGGGGCCATGATCGGTGACGCTCAGGAGGACGAGATTCCCCTCCCGGCGCGCTTCGATGAGAATCGACCTCGGCTCGGCGTCCGGCGCGGCCTGCGCCGGCTTGCCGTACTTGATGGCATTCTCCACCAGATTGGCCAGCGCCTGGCTGACCAGCTCGCGATTGCCATGAAGCGGCGCGGGCGTGGCCTCGACACGCAACGTCAGCCCGTTGTCTTCGGCGAGCGGCTCATAAAGTTCATGAATACCGTTGGCGACATCGGCGGCGTCGAAATCCTCAACCGCGCCGCCCTGCCCGGATTCCGCACGCGCGATCATCAATAGCGCGTTGAAGGTCCTGATCAGGCCATCGGATTCCTCGATGGTGCGCTCGAGCGCGGCACGGTAGTCCGCCTCGTTACGCGACATCGCCAACGCCTCTTCGGCGCGATTGCGCAACCGCGTCAGCGGAGTCTTGAGATCGTGCGCGATGTTATCGGAAACTTCCTTGAGGCCGCTCATCAGCGCCTCGATGCGCTCCAGCATCAGGTTGAGATTGTCTGCCAGACGATCGAGTTCGTCGCCGCTGCGTCCCACCGGCAACCGCTCGCTGAGGTCGCCTTCCATGATCCGGCGGGTGGTCCCGGTCATCGCATCGATCCGCCGCAGCACGCGCCGCCCGACGAAAACGCCGGCGGCAAGCCCCAGCACGATCACCACCAGCATCGACCATTGCGCCGCCTTGGCGACGATGCCGAAGATACGCCGCCGCTCCTCAAGATCGCGGCCGATCAGCAGCCGAAAGCCATTGCTGAGTTCGGATATCTGGACCAGCGCGCGATGCGGCGCCTTGTCCTGTTCCTCGAGACGTTGATAGGCCGTCTCGCGCCAGCCGGAGCCGGTCATCGTCCCCGGCGGCAGCGCGCCGACATTGCCGGCCACCGCCTGCCCTGCGGGCGTGACAAGAAGATAAAGGTTGGCGCCAGGACGCAACGCCCGGTTTTCGATCGCGAACGACACGCCACGCAGGCCGCGCCGGTTGAACACATCGGTCAGGTCGGCGAATTCGGCATTTACCGTGGTGGTGATCTGTTCGGTGATCATGCGACGCGTGTTCCAGGCGAAGAAGCCCAGCAGCGACGCCGCAAACAGTGCGAACAGCAATAGATAAACCAGCGTCAAACGAAACGCGGTAGTGCGGATCAGTTTACCGAATGCCGTCACGAATCATGTACCCGGCGCCACGGATAGTATGCAGCAAGGGCCGCTCGAATCCCTTGTCGATCTTGGCGCGCAGCCGCGAGATGTGCACGTCGATCACGTTGGTCTGCGGATCGAAATGATAATCCCAGACGTTTTCCAGCAGCATAGTGCGCGTCACCACCTGCCCGGCGTGCTTCATCAGATATTCGAGCAAGCGGAATTCACGCGGCTGCAAGGTGAGTTCTTCCTTGCCGCGCGTCACGCGATGCGAAAGCCGATCGAGTTCAAGATCACCGACACGATAGATCGTTTCCTCAGCCGGGCCGCCATGGCGGCGCGACAGCACCTCGACACGCGCCAGCAACTCCGCAAACGCATATGGCTTCGGCAGATAGTCGTCGCCGCCGGCGCGCAGGCCCTTGATGCGGTCGTCGACTTGTCCCAGCGCGGAGAGGATCAATGCCGGCGTGCGATTGCCCTTGTCGCGCAAGGTGCCGATAACGGACAGCCCGTCGCGTTTCGGCAACATGCGATCGATCACCAGCACGTCGTAATCGCCGCCGTCGGCCATAGAGAGACCTTCTTCGCCATCACCGGCAAGATCCGCGATATGGCCGACTTCGCGAAAAGCCTTCGCGAGATAATCCGCCGATTCGCGATCATCCTCGATAATCAGCAAGCGCATCTGATTGTCTGTCTCACCTAACGTCACGGTACGTTCCCTTCAACATGGCCTGATCGCATCCTCGACGCAAGGCAAGGGGATATCACCTGGAAAACAAAGAACGGCGGACGACGAAGCTGGGGGACTTCGTCGCCCGCCAGACCTTCCAACGGAGGGGGCTGATCCATTGGAAGCAATTCTTGGCGCATGATCCCGAAAAGTGGAAACCGGTTTTCGGAAAAGATCATGCTCAACAAAGAACAATTCGCGCTGGAGGCGTGGCGGCGAGAGCACCGACCGCCACGCCCCATCGCGAGCGGATCAGCCCTTGGCGAGCGGCACCGCGACGAAGCGCAGCGAGCCGCCGGAGCGAATCCGCATCAACACGCTGTTCTTGTTGTCGGCCTGCGCCGACTTGATGGCATCGCGCACCTCGCCGGGATCGCCGACGCTCTTGCCCGCGACTTCGAGGATGACATCGCCTTCCTTGAAGCCACGCTCAGCGGCGGCACTGTTGGGATCGACATCGGTGACGACGACGCCTTCCTTGCCGGCGCCCGCGACCGACGCGGCGGGCGCGACAGTCAGGCCGAGGCGCGGAACGTCAGCGCCACGCGACATGTGGCCACGATCACGGCCGCGTTCGAAATCGGCGCGCGCCTCCTTCTCGTTCGGCATCTTGTCGAGCGTCAGCGTCACGGTCTTATCCTGGCCCTTGTGCAGCAGATCGATCTTGATCGAATTGCCGGGCGAGTAGCCGCCGATGGTGCGGGCGAGTTCACGCGCGTCCTTCACCGGCTGACCGTTGACGCCCTTGATGATGTCGCCGGACTGGATGCCCGCCTTGTCGGCCGGTCCATTCGGCTGCGGCTCGGCCACCAAAGCGCCTTCGGCCTTCTTCAAGCCGAGACTATCGGCGATATCCTGCGTCACCGGCTGGATCTGCACACCGATCCAGCCACGGCTGACGGAGCCCTTGTCCTTCAACTGCGCGACAACGCTCTGCACCGTCGACGCGGGGATCGAGAACGCGATGCCGACGCTGCCGCCGGATGGCGAATAGATCGCAGTGTTCACGCCGATGACGTTGCCCTGCATGTCGAACGCGGGACCACCGGAGTTGCCTTTGTTGACCGGCGCGTCGATCTGGATGAAGTCGTCATATGGACCGTTGCCGATATCGCGGCCGTTGGCCGAGACGATGCCGGCCGTCACCGTGCCGCCGAGGCCGAACGGATTGCCGACCGCGAGCACCCAGTCACCGATGCGTGCCTTGCCGGTGGAGAGTTTTGCGAACGGGAAGTCCGAGCCGCCCTCGACCTTGATCAAGGCCAAGTCGGTGCGCGGATCGGTGCCGATTACCTTCGCGGCGTAGGTCTTGCCGGCGTCGGTCGTCACTTCGACCTTGTCGGCGCCTTCGACGACGTGATTGTTGGTCACCGCATAGCCGTCTGCGGAAATGAAGAAGCCGGAGCCCTGCCCCATCTGCGGGCCATGGCGACCGCGCAGGCCCGGCGGCAAGCCATCCGGACCACCGAAGCGGCGGAAGAAACGCTCCATCGGCGAACCGGGCTGGAACGGCGAACCGTCCTGATCCGAATCCGCCATCTTCTCCTTGATGCGAACCTTGACCGAGATCACTGACGGCTTCACGCGCTCGACAATGTCGGCGAAGCCGATCGGCGTTTGGACCTTGCTGACCTCGTTGTTGACCTGCGCATGCGCAGGCGTCGAGAACAGGTCGAAGTTGCCGGGCGACGGCGTGAGGCCGTAGACGGCGGCGCCAAGGCCAGCGACCACCGAGGCCATCAGGGCGAACTTGCGCAGGGACAGCACCGAACGGCGCGGTTGATAAATCGGAGCGGAAGTGAGGTCGGTCGGACGGTCGATCATGAAAATCTCCAAGGCCAGAATCACATCGCGAAGATGCATCGCATGGCCTTGAAGATGGTATCTGTCGCCTTACAGCATGCTGGCGAGGGAATTAATCTTTTGTAATCTTGGAAAGGAACGCCGAAGAACGTTTATTCCGGCGTTTCAATGGCTTGAGACGCAAGCAGCTTTTGCAGCCTGGCTTCTTCCTCAGGCGTCAACGCACCCCGCTCGTCGCGATCATTTGCCGCAAGTCGAGAACGGCGGCGATATTGCCACCACAACCCGAATGCGCCGCCACCGAGCGCCAGCGGTGTCAACAGCCATAGCAGCAGCGTCTGCCCTTCGAAGCGTGGCTTGAGCAGCACGTATTCGCCGTAGCGCGCCACCAGAAAATCAATCACCTGTGTATTGCTGTCGCCGGCGGCGATGCGCTCACGCACCAGCAGTCGCAGATCGCGCGCCAAAGGCGCCTCGGAATCGTCGATCGATTGATTTTGACAGACCATGCAACGCAGTTCGCGCGACAACTCCCGCGCACGTGCTTCCTTCGCGGGATCCTTCATCACCTCGTCGGGCTGTACAGCAAATGTGGGCTGCGCGACCGCGAGTGCAAAATAGAGAAGCGCGCCAAGAATGCGCAGAGACTTTCCCCATACACGGAGTCGTCCCCGCGAAGGCGGGGACCCAGACTCCCTGCGATTCAATTGTAAATCAAACGTAGTGCCAAGAGCCGCGCAGCCAGGGGTTATGGGTCCCCGCCTTCGCGGGGACGACGACAATCTTTGTGCCGCATCACGCATCACAGCCCTACTCCGCCGGCTGCAAGCCGCGCGCAGCTTTCGCCGGCTTCGGCGCGCCGACGCGCAGGCGGCGATCCGACAGCGACAGCAGGCCGCCGAACGCCATCAGCAGCGGGCCGAACCAGATCAGGAGCACCATCGGCTTGTGATAGATGCGCACCGCGATAGCGCCGCTCGCCGCCGTGTCCCCGAGCGAAATGTACAGTTGGCTGACGCCGCGCGACATCAATGCGGCTTCGGTCGTCGACATCCCGCGCGTCGAGAAACTGCGCTTCGACGGCGTCATCGCGCCGATGACCTTGCCGCCCTCGCTGACGGTGAAATGCGCCAGCATCTCGCCAAAATTCGGTCCCTGCCGCTGCGTGATATCGTCGAGCTTCAACTCATAGCCCGCGACCTTGGCGATATCACCGGGCTTGAGCGTCGAGATCAGTTCGGTGTTCCAGGTGGTTTCGCAGACGATGCCGATCAGCGCGACGCCGACGCCGACGTGCGCGAACATCGTTCCCCAGCTTGCGCGCGGCAGACCGCGCGCGCGGCGCAAGCTGATCGACAAGGGCATCCGAAACAGCATGCTGCGCTCGGCGATATCCGTCAGCGCACCGATGATGACGAACACCGCAAGCCCGATCGCCAGCGGCGCGAAAGCGCTGCCGCCGCGCACCCACGCCCACAGCACCGCGATCGACACCAGCGCCACGATGCCAGCCGCGTAGAGCCGCTGCGCCGCGCCGGCGATATCGCCGCGCTTCCACGCCAGCAGCGGGCCGAACGGCAGTGCCAGCAGCAGCGGCACGAACAGCGGCGCGAAGGTCAGATTGAAGAACGGCGCGCCGACCGAGATACGCTCGCCGGTGAGCACTTCGAGCCCCAGCGGATAGAGCGTACCGATGAACACGGTGGCGCAGGCCGTCGTCAGCAGCAGGTTGTTGAACACCAGCGCGCCTTCGCGCGAGATCGGCGCGAATAATCCACCCTGCTTCAACGATGACGCACGCCATGCATACAGCGAGAGACTGCCGCCGATGAAGACGCACAGGATCAGCAGGATGAAAACGCCGCGCGTCGGATCCGTGGCGAAGGCATGCACCGAAGTGAGCACGCCCGAGCGCACCAGGAAGGTGCCGAGCAGCGACAGCGAGAAGGTAAGGATCGCGAGCAGCACGGTCCATACCTTCAGCGCGTTGCGCTTTTCCATCACCACGGCGGAATGCAGCAGCGCGGTGCCGGCGAGCCACGGCATCAGCGAGGCGTTCTCCACCGGGTCCCAGAACCACCAGCCACCCCAGCCGAGTTCGTAATAGGCCCAGTACGAACCCATCGCGATGCCGAGCGTCAGGAACATCCACGCCATCAAGGTCCACGGCCGCACCCAGCGTGCCCATGCCGCATCGATGCGGCCCTCGATCAGCGCGGCGATGGCAAACGAAAACGAAATCGAGAAGCCGACATAGCCGAGATAGAGCATCGGCGGATGAATCGCGAGGCCGGGGTCCTGCAACACCGGATTGAGGTCGCGGCCTTCGAGCGGTGGATTGGCCAGCCGCAGAAACGGATTCGAGGTGAGCAGGATGAACAGATAGAACGCGGTCGACACCCAGCCCTGCACGCCGAGCGCGTTGGCGCGCAACGACAGCGGCAAGTTATTGCCGAACACCGCGACCAATCCGCCGAACAACGCCAGGATCGAGACCCACAGCAGCATCGAGCCTTCGTGGTTACCCCACACGCCGGTGATCTTGTAGATCAGCGGCTTCAGCGAATGCGAATTCTCGTAGACGTTGGCAACGGAGAAGTCCGACATCACGTGCAGCAGCACCAGCGCGCCGAACGACAGTCCCACGAACAGCAGTTGCGCCAGCGCGGTGGAGCGCGCGACGTTCATCAGCACCGGGTCGCGCAACCGCGCGCCGATCATCGGCACCGTGGACTGGATCAGCGCCAGCGCGAGCGCCAGCACCAGCGCATAGTGGCCCGCTTCCGCGATCATCGCGAGGCCCCCTGCATCGGCTTTGCGCCAGTGTCGGGCTTCTTGCCGGCCTTCTCGTAATCGTCCTTCCAGTGGCCCTGTTTCTTCAAGGCGTCGGCGACATCCTTCGGCATGTAGGTTTCGTCGTGCTTGGCGAGCACGGTGTCGGCCTTGAACACGCCGGCGCTGTCCAGCGCGCCTTCGGCGACGACGCCCTGCCCCTCGCGGAACAGATCCGGCAAAATCCCTGTGTAGGCCACAGACAACGCATTGCTGCCGTCGGCGATCTTGAACGTCACCGCGAGATGATCGCCGCGCTTGAGCGAGCCGGGTTCCACCAGACCGCCGAGACGAAAGCGCTTGCCGGCGGGGATATGCTTTTCCGCCACCATCTGCGGCGTCGAGAAGAACACGATGGAATCGCGCAAGGCGTTGAGCACCAGCGCAATGGCAATGCCCAGCACCACCAGCGCGCCGCCAATCATCGTCAATCGCCGTTGCTTGCGTGTCATGCCGCCCTATCCGCCGAAACGCTGTTCCCGCCGTGCAGGATCATTGTCATCCATCTATCCCGAGCGCCTTGAGGCCTTCGTTGAGTTTGCGCAAACCGTCCTCATTGGCCGCGAGCGCACGCCGTGCGTCGTCCCGCGCCGCGCGCGCGTTGTCGGGCTCCTTGAGCACCATATAGGCCCGCGCCAGCCGCAACCATCCCTCGACGTCGTCGCCGTTCTGCTTCAGCCGCGCGGCGAGACGATCGACCATGCCGCGGATCATCGCGCCGCGATCGCCCTCGCTCATGCCTTGTACCGATGCGATGGTGTCGTTCGACAATGCGGGCAGTTTCGCGGATGCCGCGCTATCCGGCGCGGCTTGAGCAGTCGCGCCCACCCGCGCCAGCGCGGCTTCGAGCACCGGCCGCCACGGCGCATCCGGCGACGCCTTGCTCAACATATCCTGCCAGAGCGCGGCGGCTTCCTTCGGCCGCCCGTCCTGCTCGGCGGCCACGCCGAGAAAATAACGCGCCTTGGGCTCATCGGCATCGAGCGCCACCGCGCGTTCGAATTCCGCCTTGGCTTCGGCGGTGACAACGCCATTGGCTGCTCCCGCCAGCGCCTCACCGAGGCCGGCGCGGCGTGCGGCGCTGTCGCCATCGTAACGGATAGCGTTGCGGAACGCCTGAGCGGCATCGTCAAAACGGCCAAGCCGTCCGAGCACGGGCGCGAGCACGGCCCAGCCGCGACCGTCGGTGGGATTCTTCTCCAGATGCGATTGCACTTGCGCGACCAGTTGATCGAGCGATTGTCCCGCTGCCGGCGCGCGGGCGCGGCTCGCGAGCGGAAAGTCCGGGAGAGCGGGCGAGCCGAGATGCAAATAGAGCCCGCCGGCAAGAACCGGCACGCCGATCAGCGCAACCATCGCCACCGCGCGGCGCAGCCGCAGGCTCGACGACACCCCACTTGTCTGTTCGGCATCGGCTGCAGCCAACAGGCGACGGCTGATTTCGACGCGGGCGGCCGCACCCTCCGTCTCGCCGATCAGACCGTTGGCAAGATCGCGGTCGATCTCGGCCAGTTGATCCTGATAGACCGCCGATTCACGGCCCTCGCGCTTGACCGCCGTGCGACGGCTCAGCGGCCAGAGCACGGCGAAAATCGCTCCGACGGTCATCAACGCGAGCAGAAACCACAACGACATTCAGCACTCTTCCGATGGCGGCGGCGCGGCGCGAACGGCCCGCGCGAACGAGCGGGGTTACACCATGCCTGCGGCAGCGGCGCAATTGACAATTACGACACCGGAACCGGCGGAAAAATGCTGTGAAATCAGGAGAATTAGCCCGCGCGGGCGGATTTGCGCTCGCCGTTCAGGGCAGTCTCGGCGGCCCGCTCCATCAGCGCGGCGTAGTCGCGGCCGAACAGTACCTCGCAGAACCGAATCGCGGCCTTGGCCTGCATCTGCCGGAACGGAAGCACCTTGCTGTCCGCGCCGCGCAGCGATTCCACCAGCGCCTCGGTGGTCGGCTCGAGGTAGTGCTGCAAGTCGGAGAAGGTGCGCAGCGTCACCTCGTTGATGGCGAGTTCGCTGGCATAGGTGCGGCACACCGCGACGAAATCGATCAGCGCGGCGGTTTCATCGATGTCGATCGGATCGAGCCGGCTGGTGACGGAAATGTCCTTGTCCGGGCGCTGGCGCAGCAGGCGGCGGACGCGGCCGGGCACGCTGTCGATCTCGGTTTGAAGCGTATTGGAAATATCGACGCGGATCGCGGCAAGCTGACGGCCCCACGCGGAATCGTTGCGGATATCGAGTTCGGTTCGCAACCCGCGCACGCCGTCATGCACGGTCTTGAGGCAATCCGGAACGTCGGTGAAATTGCCGCGCTTGATATCGGCGCGCAGTCCGCCGGCGATCTGAACCAGATCGTGGATCACCATCGTCACTGCCACGCCGAACGGCGTCGCAGCCACGCGGATTTCATCGTCGGAGCCGGCGGCGGCGATCGCCAGACGGATCACCTGCCATGGCGCGACCAGACGCGCGATCACCAGCGAGAGCGCAAAGGGCAGCACCGGTCGGCTCTGCAAGACGGGATTGCTCAGCGAGCCGTTGACTGAGGCGATCTGGGAATCGCCGAACGCCCGCAAGGTAATTGGCAGCCGGCTATTGAGCGTGTCCAACGCCTCGCGCGCTTTGAGGACGGCGCCGATCGCCGGCAGATCCTCGATGGCCTGCGGCGAGCCGAGGCGCGATAGCGTGCGTCGACTGTCGGCCCCCCTGGCAAGCACGCCGTCGATGGCTTCCGCGGCGATAGCCTGAAAAGCGTTGACCGGGCGGTTACGCTCGGGCGCCGATGCCGCCTCATCCAGTTGCGCCAGTTCGGTGACGAACGCACGCGCGGCATCGGGAGCGCCTTCCCGGCACATCCATTGCCAGACCGGCAGCAGCGAAGCACGGCGGATTTGTCCGGGCCGGATCGCGCCGTTGCCGTCGACCAGAAACGGCTCCAGCGGGCGGAACACAAGCCGCGCCGGATCCTCGACCCGCGCGGCCACGTCGTCGCTGGGGCTGCGCGCCACGCGACGCAGTTCCTCCAGCACCAGGGCCGCCACGGCGGCGTCCTCGCCGCGCTCGATGGCCCGTTCGAACTCGCGCATCAGCAAAGCCTGCGCCTTGGGCGGAAGCTGGGCCAGATACTCTCTCAGCCGCTCGGTCGTGGTCTTGGCCATGCGTAGGGGGTCCGCGGGCGGCAACAGTCGCCCATCGACTGTCATAGCCGACGCCTCGTTAAGAACCCGTTGAGGATAAAGGGTTACCGGCGCCAACAAGTGCGGTTTCACGCCGCCGGCAGGGTCAGTTCGGCCCGCAGCCCGCCCAGCGGCGCGGCATCCAGCGTCAGGCGGCCACCGTAGAGCGCCGCCAAGTCGACCACGATGGAGAGGCCCAGGCCTGAGCCGGGCTTGGATTCGTCGAGCCGCTTGCCACGCCGCGACACCTGCGCGCGCTCCTCGGGCGACAGCCCCTTGCCGTCGTCGTCGACGACGATATGCAGCATGGCTTCCCGTTCGGGATCGCCGCTTGGCCGCACATCCACCTTGATCGAGACCTGCGCCCGCGCCCACTTGCAGGCGTTGTCGACCAGGTTGCCGACCATCTCCTCGAAATCCTGCCGTTCGCCGCGAAACTTCGCGGCCGCCGGGGCCGAGACCTCGATATCGATGCCGCGATGGATTTTCTCCATGGTGCGGCCGAGCGCCTCGATCACTGGTTCGATCTCGGTGACGGTGGCGACGATGGTGGGCCGCGCGGCGATGCGGGCCCGCTCCAGATGATGCGCGACCTGATCGCGCATCATCGACGCCTGTTCGAGAATTTTCGTGGCAAACGGATCGGCGCCGTGTGCCGTCGCCTCGTTGACGATTACCGACAGCGGCGTCTTCACCGCATGCGCCAGATTGCCGACGTGGGTGCGCGCGCGCTCGACGATCTCGCGATTAGCCTCGATCAGCGCGTTGGTCTCACGCGCAAGCGGCGCGATCTCGACCGGGAAGCTGCCTTCCAGCCGCTCCGCGCGGCCCGAACGGATATCGGCGATGGCCTCGGAAATCCGTTTCAGCGGGGCAAGGCCGAAACGCACCTGAAACACCGTGGTCAGCAGCAGTCCGATGGTCAGCGCCGCGAAAGTGCCGAACAGATAGTAATCGAAGGCGCGGGTTTCTTCGTAAATCTCGGTGGCATCACCCGCCACTGTCACCAAAAACTTGCCGTCGGAGCCGAGATCGACCGGCCGCTCGACCATCCGCAAATCCTGCCCTTCCGGCCCGCCGACGTAACCCTGCCGCACACCGGACGCACTCAGCGGGATGTGCTCGTCCTCGAGCTTCGGCAGCTTCTTGTCCCACAGTGAACGCGACGCGTGGATCTCCGGCTTGGGCGTATCCTCGCGGATGACCTGCCAGTACCAGCCCGACAGCGGCAGATCGAACAACGGCTCGCCCAGCGACTGGAATTGATGATCGCTGCCCTCTTCCGGCGTCGCGACTTCCGCCACCAGCGTCCGCAGATAGAGATTGAGGCGACGGTCGAAGGCGCGCTCGGTGGCGTTACGATAGACCGACGACAGCACGACGCCGGTAATCAGCAGCACCACGACGACCCACACTGTCGCCGATACGAACAGGCGGGTGGCAAGCGAACTCGGGCGCGGATCTTTGGTACTGCTATTTGGCATCGATCGGCGGCGTCAGCAGATAGCCAAGCCCCCGCACGGTCTGGATGATATCGACCTCGAGCTTCTTGCGGATGCGGCCGACGAACACCTCGATGGTGTTGGAGTCGCGGTCGAAGTCCTGATCGTAGAGATGCTCCACCAATTCGGTGCGCGACACCACGCGGCCGGCATGATGCATCAGATAAGCCAGCAGGCGATATTCGTGCGAGGTCATCTTGATCGCATTACCGTTGACGCTGACCCGTCCGGTGCGGGTATCGAGCACCACCGGCCCGCAGGTCAGTTCACTCTGGGCATGGCCGGTGGAGCGGCGTAGCAGCGCGCGCAGCCGCGCCAGCACCTCCTCCATGTGGAACGGCTTGGCGACGTAGTCGTCGGCGCCGGCGTCGAAGCCCTGCACCTTGTCGCTCCAGCGATCGCGCGCGGTCAGGATCAGCACCGGCATGATACGGTTGTTGCGCCGCCAGGCTTCCAGCACGGAAATACCGTCCATCTTCGGCAGGCCGATATCGAGCACCACGGCGTCGTAGGGCTCGCTGTCGCCGAGAAAGTGTCCCTCCTCGCCGTCGAAAGCGCGATCTACTACGTAACCGGCATCCGACAACGCGGCAGTAAGCTGCCGATTGAGGTCCGGGTCATCTTCAACGACAAGCAGGCGCAACTCGCTCTCCGCGTACAGGCTTGCAGACACCACGCCGGTGTCTCATTCAGAAAAGGCCTTTCGCGGTGAATGCCGCATGAACAAGGCGTTCCCGCGACCTACTTTTTCGCGGCCCTACTTTTTCTTCGCCACCGCCTTGGCCAGCTTTTCCAGCAGGCTAGGTGCATCCTGCCCGGTCGCCGCGCACACCTTCTCGCGGGTGCGGCCACTGATGTAAACGCCTAGCACGCCGAATCGAAAGCCCCAATAGGTGACGAACAGAGCCGTCGCCCCGATCATCGCATTGATGGTTTGGACATCGCCGGTCCAGAATTCGTGGACCAGAACGATCCACAAGGCGGCACACTCAAACGTCAGTTCGAATGCGTAAAGCGGTCGCCACCAGCGCTGCACGACGTCGTCGCTCGCGATTTCGGCGCGGATGGTCGCCTGCGTCTCGCTGATCGCGGAGCGCTGCGTTTCAGCCTCAGCGCGGATGGTCTCGATCCAGCGCGCCTCCGCCTCCGCGAGCTTGTTCGGATCGGCACCGGGCAACGCCGCCTGCACCGCGCCCGGCGTCGGCACGGCGGTGCCCAACACCGTTGCAAGAATTTGCCCGGCCGCGCCGCCGAGCGGGCCGCCCAGCGCCGTCCCGAGCATCGGCGCGCCGAGCCCGATCACCTGTTTTGCGAGATCGCTCCAATCCATCTCATGCTCTCCCGAACAATTTGGCAATCGCCATAAAAAAAGCCGCCCAGGCGGACGGCTGTGATGCGGGCGTTGAAACGGAGATTGGATCGGGCGGCGGCTTCACGCGCGCCACGACCACCTCGCGCCACTCCGCCTTTTGCAGGATAGGCAGAATGCGCGCGAGTTGCGCCCGTCGCTCCGCAAGACCGTTGGTGCCGCCATTCCACGCTTTTACGCAACCAATGAAATCGCCGGCATCGGCAAAGCGATTCATGCCTTTCCAATCCCAGAATGCGGCCGCGATGTCCGGCTGCAACGTAGGGGATACGGCAAGCTCCGGATTGTTGACGAGATCGACGCCGATGCGCCTACCGATTTCCGCATAGCCATCACGTCCCGTGATCTGCGGCCCACCGCGGCCGATATAGCGCGAGCCATCCGACGTATTTGGTCGGTTGCCCATCCGATTGCCGTAGATGTCATCGAACGCTTTCGTCTGCCAACCCGGCGCGGTGCCGTACCGGGCCTGCACGGCAACCGCCGACGCAAATCGGTTCGGCCACACCTGCGCCATCCGCGCCGCAGTGTAGTCGATGTTCTCGGTCAGATTCTTGATCGTGAAGCCGCCGGTCTCGGCATGAAGGTTGGCGAAGCAGTAGGCCAGCCGTTGACCTGTTTGATTCAGAGCAACTGCTGTGAGCACGCCCTGCTTTTCCACAAAAGCGTTGATAACCGCACCCGGCGCGTTCGAGAAAATAGCGCGCATCGTTGCCTGCGATAAGCGGACGCCATCAGTCATAGGCTCGCATCCTCTGAAAGAGGTTGGGGACGGTTTTAGTGCGTGATTAGTCGGGCGCGCCTCACCTGTTTGGGGGGCGCGAGGTCTGCTGACCCGGTTCAGTCAAAGATGGTCATTGACAAAGTTGCCGTAAGAAGGAATTACAACCCTTACTCACATTATTTCGATTACCCTTGCTCACATTATTTCGATTGAAGACATTGAGGAATGAGATGTTTACGAAGCGAAAATTGGCCTGCTTGAGCGTCATCGCGCTTGTTTTGGTCGGCTGCGATGACAAGAGCGAAAACCAGAAATTGATGGAAAACGCCGCCCTCGTAACCACCTGCAAGCCCGATATTTCGATCTACCAATGGCAGGACAAACTATATTTTCGGGAGCAGAATTCCTATAAATTCAGACAGGTCATCGCGAATCTCGACGATGTATGTACCAAATTCAAGCCATCCGAATTAGCAGATGTAAAATAGACAAGTCGTCTTTTAAGTATCTTATTTGCCGGCCTGATATCGCTTCTCTTCGCCGGCCTCGTCACCTATCGCGGCGAGAGCATCGCGATAGGTGCTACGGAAATTTCACGGCCACAATGCGTCTACTGTCACATCAGCCGGAATCGTCTCCTTCGCCTGAAGCGCAAAACTGGCCGCCCAGATCGGCTGGCGGAACATGCCGGCCGCGACAAGGACGCACTGCCACTCGATTGCGGTGACGACCGCCGATCCCGTTTCGGTGACGATGTCGATCGTCGAGGTCTGATCGCCGAGCGCCAGCATCGCATTGGCAACCTTCGTCACCTCATCCCCGCCGCGCATGTCTTGCTCCGACGTTCCGATCCGGTGCACGCCGCGGGCATCGCCGAAATCATACGCAAACCCGATCGACAGGCGGCGATTGCGTTCGACCTCGATCGCCGCAGTCTGCGCCGCTCGCGCCTGCGTTGCCTTCATCTCGGCTGTAATCAGCTTGGAAAGATCAATCGTCGCCATGATCGCCTCCGGGCAATGCAATCGGACCGTCCTGCGGGTCAACAAGGTCCATCGGAAATCGCGCGCGCTCCGGCGCATCTGCGCCGAGAGGAAGGAGCAAGGTCACATGCAGGTTTCCATTGATCCGACGCACCGTCTCGACAACCAGTTCGTTGTCGATCGCGTCGGCCGGAAGATCGGCACCATCAGGAATGGCGGAAAGATCGACGACATCGCCATTGATCGTCAGAACATCGCCGGTTTTGACAACCTCAAGCGTATCGTCTCGACGCTGCGGGGAAAATGAAATACGCATTTTTCAGAACCACCTTCCGATTGCGACCGCGTTATAGCTACGAGTCCCCGAAACACTGCCGATGCAGAACATTTGGGCATAGAAAGTCCCCGTTCCGTTGGGATTGAGAACGGCCCAAATATTGGTGGAGTCGGTCGAGCCATAAATCGCGTATTGCGACGATATGAACGATGCGGGGAGTGAGACGCTGACTTGCGCGCCCTGCCACAGCGCGCCGATGGACGTAGTAATATCCGTGAATATCTTGCCGGGCATTCCGCAGATTTGAAGCCCATCGGCGAACCGGACATACCAACCGCTGGCGTTCGTGGCATACTCGATCAGCGCACCGGTCGGAACACCTCCGGTTTGCGCGACGGTGCCAAGAACATTGCCACGACGGAATGCGCGCGCCGCATCCATCGCCGAGCCGTTGTTCACCCAGGGCGAATACGCCCCTGATCCCTTCACACAGATCCATCGGTTCGTAGTGTTGCATTCCTGGAAATCGAAAATCACGTTGTTGACGTCCAAACGCGTCACGTAAAGATAACCGTCGCCTGCTCCCGGCGGCATATTCGTGGTCGACGCCGTCACGAAGTACTGACCACTCGGGCGATCAGCCAGAACATTGATGCCGGTCAGTACGATCGCGTTACCGATCCCGAACGATCCGCTCATCAACACTCGATTGGCGGTCGTATCGACGTTGGAGGCTTGCTTGATCAGGTCGAGGTTGGTGCGCGCCTGCGCTTGCATTGCGGCGGAAAGCGATTGTGCATCGGTACGCAGCATCTCATTGCGGGGCTTCATCGCGAACGCCGCATGCGCCGCATCGGGCAATCCGTTGCCGGGCAAACTGATGACATTCCCGATATGGAAAACGTCGGACGTCGCGGCAACGCCATTGACGGTGCCAGTCACGCCGGAATAGTCCGCGCTGGCCCACGCAGCCGCAGTCCCGACACGTGATGTTCCCGCCGCGAGGCAGATCGTGATCATCATGCCGACGCCGGGATCGATACTCCAGGTGCCGGAGGTATCGCCGGCGATACCGGTCAACGATATCCATTGCGGTGTATCAGCCGTTGTCACGGTAAAGCTGAACGGACAGGAGCGGGCTTTGCTTCCGTTACGGATCGAGCCCGAATAGGCGCCGGTGCGGTGCGCCTGAAACCAGAAGCCCAGCGATTGCGGCTGCGCATTCGCCGTACCGAGCGCGAGTTTCGCCGATTGCAAACCCGGCACGGTGAGCACGCAGCAGAGTTCGTCGTTGGCGCCGAGCGATGCCTGGGCCGACGAAACCGTGTACTTCAGCGCGTAGCGTCCGCCGGCGAACGGCGAGGCCACCTGCTGAACCGCCGCCACGAACGATCCGCGATACGACGTTGTGACGCCGTCAAGGACAGCCACGCTTTGCAACGTGCTCGTCGCCGTCAATGCGATCGCGACAGCCGATGCTTCCGCGCCGCCCTCGAAGCCGCCGTTCGGAAACATGGTCATCGCGCCGAGCGCATCGATCGGCGCCGCGCTCAACTGACCGCGTGTTGCAACGGCGTCGATGAAACCGTTGAACGAGACGTTCGCTGTCGTCTTGTCGATGGTGAATGCGCTCTGCCAGCTCGCGCCGTTCGGCGAGACCTTGAGACGAAAATGATCGTCGCCGGTCAACCCGAATTCGGCGCGGCCTGAGTAGTTGTCGGAGAAGACGACCGATGCGGTGTTGCCCGTCGCCTCCTTGGCGATCTGCAATCGCGCGTCGCCGCTGCCTCCGTCTGCGGTCGTGATCGCGGTCAACAGAGCAGCGTTGGATTTGACGCTGAGCAGGTTCGGCGTACTCGCTGTGGTGTTGACGCCGAGTTGGCCAACATCATTGGCCAACGGCGCGAGGGCCAGCCACGCGCTGCCGTCGAAAATGAAGATCGACATATCCGCGACCGACCACAGACACCAGCCGGTTTTCGGCGTCAAAAAGACCCAAGCGCCGTCCTGCCATGTCGCAATGGTGCCCGCGTGACCGGCCCAAGCTCCGCTCGGATCGCTCGCAACGACATGGCGCTGACCTTCGGTCGGCGAAGTCGGCGGCGCTGTCCGTGTGATATCGTCGACGACGATCTGGATCACCGCGTCGAGAATCCGCAGCGCATCGTTGTGGGTGACGTGCTTCTGCGCCTGGCTGTCCTCGATGAGGGGCAGCCCCAAATGCGTGGTGTCGGTCATGATCCCTCAAAGGGTGAGAGTGAGTTCGGCCGGGAAACCTGCGCCGACCGTGCTGGAAAGTTGCGCCACGCGCACGCGAAGGCTCGCCTGCGGCGCGCCGAAATCCGCCAGTTCGTCCGCGGTGACATAGAGCGCGGCGGAGCTCGTACATGTCATGCTGCGCACCACCGTCGCGCCCGACAGAATATCGAGGGCATAGGTTTCGGCATCTTCGCCGAGCGGCACCTCGGCGGCCCAGCTATCGCCGTCGATGCGTGTGCGGCGGACCCACGACAGATGAATGCCGTCGCCTTGTCGCACGGCCCGGACATGCACCGGTGACAGCGGCCGTAACGCGGTCGCGCCGGGCGTTGTCGTCAAGGCAACGGCGACCGCATCGTCGTGGCTGCGATTGCTGGCGACGATGCGCAGATCGAGCGGCCGCTCCAGCGCATCGCGGCCGCGCGCGAGCGGCAGCAGATGTTCGTCGATCACCACGAAAGGCGCACCGGCGGGAAGATCATCGACGATGGCATATTCGCTACCGCCCTGCCCGCGCAGCAAGCGCGACAGCCGATAAGTGTTGGCATCGATCAGGTCGGCGCCGGAGAACTGCACGATCTCCCACGCACCGAACGGATTGCGGATCGCCGCCGCGTTAGCGCCTTCCAGCACGCGCGCATCGGTCTTCGACGTCAGCGCACCTCCGTAAAGCCGCACGCGAAAACTCGCGCTCGCATTCCAGCACGCCGGCGCGCCGCGCGGCAAAGCGTCGAGCGTTTCGCCCATGGTCGCTGGCGCGGCCGCCACCGCGATCGGCTGGTATCCTGCGCTGTCCACTGAACGCCACACCGTCACCGAGCCGGGCCACGGATTGGCGAACACCGCGAGCCGCGTCAGCACCGGCGGTTCGGCGGCATCGAGTGTCGGCAGATCCAGCGCCAGCGCGGCGGCGGGGCCGAGCGCGCGCGGCATCGCCGGCACAACACGGCGCGGCAACGCCATCGGCGTGGCGAACACATCGGGATCGATGCTGCGCGCGGTGACACGGCGCGATTGGGTATCGACCAGGCCTTCGATCTCGAACAGCCGGCGACGGCCGTCCACCGTCACCGCGACCACATCGCCCGGCGCAAGCGCGAGACGGTCCATGCCGAGGCCGAACTCGATGCTTTCGCGCCCGGCCCACAGGTCCTGCAACCATATCTCCGCGCGACGCGTCGCAGACGCATCGTTACTCACCACCGCAAGATCGGATCGCACAACGCGATTGGCATCGCCGACCAATCGCCGCGAGGTGACGGCGGAGCGCCGATAATCCATCGCGGCATCGGTGAACCCGAACGACACCTCGCGCGGCAGTTCGGTTTCCTGCGCCCGCGTCAGCCGCGCCGGCGCGGCATCGTTCGGCAGCACCAGATCGTCCTCGTCGAACTCCGCCACGGGCGGGCCGCCGCGCTGAATGAAGCGCAACGTTCCGTCCGCCGACGATGCGTCGAATGCGTAGGCCATCGCCAGCGGATCAATCATCGCGCGCGGCGTCATCGGCCGATCGACGACATAGCCCTCGCAAATCTCGCGCAACGCCGAACTGTCGACGCCTGCGACTCCAGCACCGTCGAGAATTGTCGCCACCAACGCATCAAGCGGCGCGCCGCCGAGCCGGCCGGTGAGCCAGTGCCCGGTCTGCCAGTTCGGCCCGTCGCTCCACACTTCCTGCGCGGCGGGAAACAGCGGATAGGGCCGCGCGTCCCACGTCCACAGGTGGATCGCAGATGCATCGATCATGCGGCCGCCATAGACCGGCGATATCGGGTTACACGCGTCGCTCGCGCCGAACGCCGGATCGAACGCGCCGAGGAAGGCTTCGAGGTAGCGCCGCTGCATCAGGTCGTCGCGCGCGCTATTGGAAAAATGTGGAGCAAAGTTCTCCGACGATTTCGGATCGGGAAACACGCTCGGCTGGTTGGCGCCCTTGTCCACCGCCGGACAGCCGACCTCGGTGATCCAGATCGGCTTGCTCTGCGGCACCCATGCGGTCGGCGCTGCCAGTTCGACGCCGCCGACGCGCTCATAATGCGATTGGCTCCACCAGTTCCAGATATCCTTGACGCGAAAGATCCATGGCTTGCCGAGCCCGTCTGTGATCGGCAGACGCGTTTGCGTCGTGCGCGCTGCATCATCGGCGTAATACCAGTCAAACCCTTCGCCCGCACCGATGTTGCCGCTGAGATACACAAGATCGTAGGCTGAAGCCGCGATCTGCGAATCCAGGTGCTGCGCATCGTCGCGCCAGTCGGCCAGCGGCGCATAATAATCGATGCCGATGACATCGATCGCCGGCGACGCCCACAATGCATCGAGCGGAAAACGCACCTCGCTGGCGCTGGCATCGATCACGTCGGAACCATATTCGGTCCAGTCCGCGCCGTAGGTCACTTTCGTTGCACCGCCGACGATCGCCTTCACCTCGGCGGCGAGCGTCGCCAGCGCGTCCACCGTCGGATAGACCCCCGCGCCGGAACGTACCCGCGTCAACGCTTTCAATTCCGAGCCGATCAGAAACGCATCGACGCCACCGCAGGTCTGCACAAGGTCGGCATAGTGCAGCACCATGCGACGATAATTCCAGTCGCCGCCGCTGAAGAAATTCGCAACCTGCGTTGCGGCGGTTGCCGTCCCCTGTGGCGATCCGGATTGTCCCGGCGCGGGATCGCAGGTGATGCGGCCACGCCATGGATAAGCCGGTTGCGGCGCCATGCCGCTCCACGGATTCGGCAAGGCGTTGTCGGCCGCGATATCCATCATCACGAACGGATAAAACGTCACCTTGAGACCGCGCGCCTTCAGCTCCGCGATCAGATGCACCACGCTGTCGTCGGACGGCGTCCCGCCATAGGCGGGACGGCCATTCACTTGCGACACAACGTATGCACTGTCGCGCACGAGGCCGTCGACAGACCAGGTGCCGCCGTTGGTGGTCTTGTCATCGGTCTCGACGCCTGGCTGCACGGTGCAATGCCCGGCGCGCAGATCGTTGCCGAACCACGCCACTACCAGCGCGATGCGTTCGAGGTTGGGGCAGATGCCTTGCAGATCGTCAAGCGCCGCCTCGATGTCGGACGTCGCGTGCGCGACGTGGCGGTTCTCGTTGGCGGATTGTCCCGGTCCCAGCACCGCGACCACCGGCGACGGCTCGTAACCGAATTCGGTGGTGCCGGGTATCAGCGTCACCGCGCGCACCATCGTTTCAAGTCGCCCGACCGGCCGCACGATCTCGAACGACAATTGCGGAATGCGGTTGCCGAAATCCGCCAGCGGCAAGCGCTCGAATACGATGTAAGCCGTGCCGCGATAGGCCGGCGCGTTGCTCGCACCCTCGCGCGCGATGATCAGATCGTCAGCGGCTTGATCCTCGCTGCCACGATGCACGCGGATCGCAAGGCCGGTGGTATCGAGCAGTTTTCCGTCAGCCCAGATGCGGCCGACGCGCGCGATTTCGCCGTCGCACAGGCCGACGGCGAAATTCGCAAAGTAGGTGTAAGTCGTGGTCGTGGTGGTCGGTCCGCCGAACATGCCGCCCTTGCCGCCCGACGATGTCGTGTCGGTCGAGACCACTTCCTCGAGCGGCGTTGCCCAGATCACCTGGCCCGACAGCCGCGCGCGGCCGTACATGCGCGGCATCGGCGCGCCTTCGGTCGACGCCATCACGTCGAGGTCGGCGAGACGCGGCCCAGTGGCCGTGCGATCGCCGGGGCCGAACACGGTACGGTCGACGACGTTGCCGACCAGCGCGCCAGCGATGCGCCCGGCAATCGCGCCGACCGGCCCGAACGCCGCGCCGAGCGCGCCGCCGGCAATGGAAAGAACGAGCGCGGCCATCAGTCGGTCACTCCGGGAAAGGCGAAGGCATAAGCGAGACGGCGACGCCACCACGGCGCAAGCCGTACCTCGCACACCGCCGCGCCGTCATGGGCGTGGATCATGGTGCCGTCGCGCGTGGCGATGGCGACATGCTTCGCAACGAAGCCGGCGCGCCATCGGAACAGCAGCACATCGCCAGCCTTGAGCTGATCGACCGCAACGGGCGAAAGGTAACGCAGCGCCGCGTTCGCCAACGCTTCCTCGCCGCGCGCTTCCGCCCAATCGGCAGCGTAAGGCGGCGGCAACTCCGGCTCCTCACCGATGCACGCGCGCCAGACGCCGCGCACCAGGCCAAGGCAATCGCAGCCGACGCCTTTCACCGACGCCTGATGACGATACGGCGTGCCGATCCATGCACGCGCCTCGGCGACGATGGCATCGCGGGCGATGGGAGGCATTGGCGTTTGTCCCTGGTTGTAACGATGACTCCACAGCGGTCGTCCCCGCGAAGGCGGGGACCCAGACCCCCTGGCGCTAGTTCTGATCAAATGAACTGGCCCAGGGTGACAGAGCCGAACCGCGGCGGCGTATGGGTCCCCGCCTTCGCGGGGACGACTCCGTTCGAGTTGCAGATCCACCGACAGAACAAATTTTTGACTGAGCTCTCACGATACCAATCGCGTCAGTCGTACGCGCTGCCGTATGTGGTGCCGGTCGTGCCGCCGCCCGGCTTCGGATAGCTCATGACGAAATCGTTACCCGGAATATGCGGAAAGCCGCGGAAGTTAAGCGAGTTGGCGAAACGGTCACGGCAGGTCGCAAACGTCTTGTCGCAACCGGCCGTCACCACGAAGGCATCGCCGACGTCGATCGGCTCCGCCATCGCCTGCCACAACGACAGCACGGCGTGACCGCTCTCGACGCGATGCTGCTTGATTTCGACCGAAAGCCCGGCATTAGCGCCGGAGGTCCACGTCAATCGCCCGGCACTGAACCATGTCGCAACGAAACCATCGAGCCCGGCGGCGGCGAGTTGCGAGGTGCCGGTCACCGCGCTCACCACGCCAGTGCCGCGATAGGTCGAACTGCTCAGATCAATCCCGCAACGCGCATCACCGAGATCGGCGCCACATTTCGCGGTGTAGAAGCGGCCGCTCTCCTGTGCAAGCAGATCGGCAAGGCCGCGCAACTCGGCGGTGAACCCCGCGCCCTCCCGTTTCACTTCACCGAGCGATCCGCGCGCGGTGAGAACGCGCAAGCCCGGCTCGCTCCAGTCGACCAGCCAGGTTTCGACCGTTGCGGCATCGTATCGCCCCGCGGCGAGATCGGCCTCGGTGAGCGAAGTGTCGGACAACGCACCGGAGATCTCCGTGTCAGCCACTGAAAGATCGAACCGGCTGGTGGCTTCCGACGCGGTGAAGCCGGTGCCCGCCCGGCAAGCGACGGCGTCGATCATAATATCCGCATCGTGATCGGTGAAACCCTGCACCACGCCGTCACGGCGATGAAGCACCCAACACCGCGCCAGCGTGGTGACACCGCTATCGAGTTTCGCTTGAAGCGCGAAAGGAATGGAGCGCATGATAAGTCTCTCTCTGCCCTCGCCCCTGGCGGGAGAGGTTGCCCGAGCAACGCGAGGGCGGGTGAGGGGTCAAGGCGCACAACGCCCCTCACCCGGCTCGAATTCACTCCGTTCATTCGCGCCACCCTCTCCCGCAAGGGGAGAGGGTGAGATCGCTACACCTTGATTTCCAGCAGCGGAATCTTTGGAATCGCGCCGGCGGCGAAGGCCGACAGATCCACTTCGAGATAATCGGTGTCGAAGCGCACCGGCACGTCGAACTGAAAGCCGGCGGTGATCGCCTTGCCAACCGCCGGGACATTGCCCGGTAGAAACGTGACGACGCCGGTGGTCGCATCGCAGGTGAACGCCACGCCGCTCGTCATCTCGACATGATCGACGGCAACACGCACACTCCCCGCAACCGGTTTGACGATCGGCCGCTGATACGGCGCATAGCTCACGCCATAGGTCTTCATCAGTTGAAACGACGCCGTCGCTCCGTCGCCGACGCCAATCCCTTGGTCGAACGGCGACACCGCCTCGCCGCTCGAAGCGGAGCTACAATCCAGCCGGTCGCGCCAGCGAAATCCGTAGAGTTGGCCGCGTCGTTCCTCGAAGAACGCCACCACGCCGCGCAACGCATCGAGCGTCTTGACACCATAGCCGGCATCGTAGCGCCGTCGCGAATGCGCCCAGCGGGCGTTGCGCTGCTCGCGCCCCGAGCCGAACGAAACGATATCGGTACGCCGTTCTGGCCCGCCTGCACTCTTCAGCGCGACGTCGAGCGGAAACAGCACTTCATGAAATGCGGTCATGGCGATATCCTCCCGTATTGCGAGCGAAGCGAAGCAATCCAGAGGCTGCAAGGAAAAAGACTGGATTGCTTCGTCGCTTCGCTCCTCGCAATGACGTTAATCACAAACTCCGCTGCCCGCGCGCGACGGCGCGAGCGATCTGGCCGGTGATGTAGCTTTCGGAGCGACGGAAACTCTCCACGTCCGGGGTCGCGATCTGCACGGTGATGGTATTGCCGCCGCCCGCGCCGCTGACGCCGAGACGGCCATCCGGCCCACGCTTCAACGGCATGATCGCTTCCGGTCCTGCTTCGCCTGCAAGGCCAACGCCGCCGCCCAGCATCGGGAAGTATGTCGGCGTGCCGATGACGCCGCCGGTCGCGAACGGCTTGACTGCGCCGGAGGCCGCGACCATCGAGGCGGTCGATGCATTGCCGCCAACTCCGGTAAGTCCCGACAACAGACTATTGATGCCGCTGCCAAGCGCGCTGGTCAGCGGCTTGAACGCGAGCCGTACCGACAAATCGGAAAGCCGCAGCGCTAGCGACTTCAACACGTCGTCGAACTGCTTGCCACCAGTCACCGACGTGGCGAAGGCCGACGTCATGGCGCGGGCAAAGCTGTTGGCGCCGGACGAGAGATCGCGCGTTTTCAAGGCGAGGCTATCCAGCGTGCTCGCGGTATCGAGCAATTCGGTATCATCAGTCATGTGCGGTCTCCGTGACGCGGTCGGGAAATTTCTGCATCAGGTCGTCAAGATCAGTACGCGTCAGCGGCGCGGCGATCGGCCCACGCAAGGCGGCGATGGCGGCAGCCAATTCGCGCGGCGTCATGCGCCAGAACGCGTCCGGCGCAAGGCGCAACACGCCGAAGCCGAAGCCCATCGCCGCGCGCCAGGGAAACGGTGCGAGTCCATGTATCACGGCGCGGCCTCGCCTGCCGTCTCCTCGAACGTCGCCGCAATCAGGTCGGCAGCGATGCGGACATAAGTGGTGACGCCGCCCGGAGCGGTCATCGCCGCCACCTCGTCGTCGCTCACCGTCTCGCCCGCGCCGCGCAGACCGGCGGCAATGATGCGCACAAGGTCGCGCGCGCGCATCCGGCCGGTGCCGAAACGCTCCGCCAGCGTGACGAGATCGTCGGCGCCGAACGCCGCCTCGAGTTCGGCGAGCGCACCGAGCGTCAGCACCAGCGTGCGCCGGCGGCCGCCAAGTTCGGCCTCGATCTCGCCGCGATAGCGATTGGGCATCGTGCTCTCCTTACAACGCTGCGAAAGTCAGCGCACCGGCGGACTCCAGCGAGATATCGAACGTCACCTCGCCGTTGTGTTCACCGGAAAATTCGAGTCCGGAGACCTGAAACGCGCCTTGAATAGCGCCGAAATCCGGCACGATCACCTGGCAGTTGTTGATGGCGCCGTCGAAGAATGCCTGCCGTACCAGCGCATCGGAGGCAGCGTCCTTGAACAGCCCGCGCCCCGAGATCGACGCGCGCTTCACGCCCGCTCCGGCGAGCAATTCGCGCCAGCGATCGACCGATTCCGCATGCGTGACGTCGACCAGTTCGGCGTTGAACGCGATCTTGCGGCTGCGCAGGCCCGCGACGGTGACGTAACTCGACCCGTCGAACATCTTCACCAGCAGGTCCTTGCCTTTTTGCGCGCCCATGGGGCTTATCCTCCTTTAAACAGCGGGTTCGGTGACGGCGCGAAAGCGCACGACGGCGTGATAGGTGCGGCCGTCATTCTCGCGGCGGATATCGGCGATGGCGAAGCGCAGGTTGACGAGCCGATGGCCATCCGGCGCCAGCGGCGCGTCGTCGAGCGCCTGCAACAATGCGCCGGCGATGCCGTGCGCCTCCTTGTGGCCGCCCTGACGCGACCACGCGTGCAGCGTCAAAAGATGTTCCTGCGTCGGCCCGTCATCAGCGGACGCATCGGTGACGCGCGCTTCTCCAAGGGTGACATAGGGAAACGCCGCACCGCGCGGCGGAGCGTCGTAAACATGCGCACCGCCGAGTGCGGCAGTAAGCCCGCTGTCGGCGACGAGCGCGTGATGAATCGCGGCGCGCAGCGCCAGATTGGCAGAGGTCATTGTCGGTATCCGATGAAATGAGTCCAAAATTGTTTTACCGTCATTGCGAGGAGCGTCAGCGACGAAGCAATCCAGGAGTCCACGAAAGGAAGACTGGATTGCTTCGCTGCGCTCGCGATGACGAGAGGAGACGCTGCGCCGTCACTCCACGCGCAACTCCGCTTCGATCTCGATGAAGCGGCCATTGTCACGTTGCTGAAACGAAAGAATGCGATAGACGCGCGCGCCATCGACCAACCGATGCTGCAAGGTCAGCACGTAGCCGCAACGCACGACGATGCGATAACGCACCGCCGCGCCGTCGGTGTCGGCAACGGGGTCGTGACGCGTGCCGAGGGGCGTGACCTGCGCCCACACTTTCGTAAACGTCGCGTAACCACGCGTGACGCCGCCCTGCCCGTCGTCGGCTTCCACCGGCGCCTCGATGGTGAGGCGCGTCTTCAATGCGCCGGGATCGATCATAGCGAGAGCACCCGATAGGACGCGATCATAGCGTTGACGCTGCCCGGCAGCATCGCGACGGTTTGACCGATCGCAGCCAATCCACGATTGTCGTACCAGTGCGCCACCAGCGTGCGCACCGCGTGACGCAGCAGATCTGGCACATCGGAGACGGCGTCGCCGAAGCCCACCGTCACATCGAGTTCGATCCCGGCGACGTCGCGCCCCGGCATCGGCAGCGACCACGGCGGCGCGGCGATGGTGTTGGTTGCCGCATCGACAACGAAACGCTCGATATCGATCGCAACGGTCTCACCCGCCGCATCGTAAATGCGCGCCGCAGTCACCGCGCGCAACGGCGCGAGGCGCGGCGCGATGCGGCCGTCGCGCGGCCAGCGATCCAGCACCAGCCGCCAGGTCTGCGTGATCAACCCGCGCCGGGTCAGCGCCTCGATCTGCCCGCGCGCCGACGCAATCAGCGCCGCGATCAGCACGTCATCGTCGGCGTTCTCGACGCGCAAGAAGTTTTTCGCGTCGGCCACCGTCCACGGCTCGGTGGCCGGCGGCACCAGCAAGGTTGCGGTCATAGGGCGATCCTTTCAAGACTCGAAAGTTGACAGGCGCGGCGCAGCGATGCTTTGTCGCGCGCATGAAACAGGTTTTCGTTTACGCATTTTGCGCGACGCTGCTCGGCATGGTCTCGTCCGCGCAAGCCATGGTCGGCGGCGCGCCGTCGGCCGAAACCGGGCTCGGCCGCGTCGTCGTCACCGTGGTCGGCTCGCGCGGCAACTTTTGCTCGGGCACGCTGATCGCGCCGGACGTCGTGCTCACCGCCGCGCATTGCGTGCCGCCGGGGGTCACCACCAAGATCGTCGCCTATGACGCGCAGCGACAGCCGCAACTGCTCGACGTGCGCCGCGTCGCAACGCATCCGCATTACAACAGCGGCGGCATCGCCAATCATCGCGCCAGTGCCGACGTTGCGCTGCTGCAACTCGCGACCCTGATGGCCGGCAAATCGCACGCGCCGCTCGGCGATCCACGTACACCGATCGCTGCCGGCGCGCGCTTCACCATCGCCGGTATCGGCGTTACCCGGCGCGGCGACGGCAAGAGCGGCGGCATTGCGCGCGCCGCGACGTTGGTCGCCACCGGCCGCCCCGGTACGCTGCAAATCCGTTTGGTCGATCCCTCGACCAACAACGCGCGCGAAGGCCTCGGCGCCTGCACCGGCGATTCCGGCGGCCCGGTGTTCGAGGATCAGAACGGCCGCAGCGTCGTCATCGGCGTCATCAGTTGGTCCACCGGCGCCAACAACACCGCCGGCTGCGGCGGCCTCACCGGCGTGACACCGCTGACGCTTTACCGCGAATGGATCGAACGCACCGCGCAAAGCTGGCGCAAGCGGTGAACGGCACGGCGTTAAGTTTTCTTAAAGACACGGCGCTACCTTAAGCGAATCATCGGAGCGCCCCATGTTTCGCCTGTTCATTCTGCCGCTCGCATGCATCGGTCTAGCCACAACGGCGTTGGGCGCCGACCTGCCCGTCAACAGTCGCCTCGGTGCGATCTTCGCCGAACCGCCGCCGGTGCGCGCGGCCGCGCCGCGCGTTGTCGTCGAGGAAGACTACGAGACGGTGTTCGCGCCGGAGGTCGACATCCCGCCGCTGGTCAACGGCTATTACGGCAAGCCGAAATCCTTCCGCTACCGGTCTTACTACGGCACCTCGCCGGACACCATCTTCAGCCGCCTGCCCTATGCCTGCGGCGAATACGGGTATTGCTGAAGGCGTTGCGCGCTACGGGCGCATGAAAG
Organism: Xanthobacteraceae bacterium; assembly: GCA_051954235.1. Lineage (GTDB taxonomy): Bacteria > Pseudomonadota > Alphaproteobacteria > Rhizobiales > Xanthobacteraceae > 62-47. The sequence goes on along the minus strand of JBQCHY010000081.1, from coordinate 7,487 downwards.
CGAAATCGGTATCGGGATCGCAATTCTCGGCCAGGAAGCGCAGCTCCGATTGCACGTCCGCCACGGATCGCGTCTGAAGATACTGGTTGACGACGAGCCCCAGCAGCGAACGGCACAGCGTGTCGGCGTCGACACCCTCGGCGCTGGCCTGCTCAAGAGCCGCCTTGAAATGACGCTCCGCGATGGTGGCAGATGACATGCTGAGCTCTCCGGCTTCGACTTAAAACTTCTCGCGTGATCTCGGTCGATTTATCATAATCCGCCAGCATGAATTTGCCGCAGATCAGCTCCTCTCGCTGATTGATACTCAATGGCGAGGGTCATGTAAGCCGCCATTATTCTGACTTCAGCTTCCGGATGCTCATACAGCACCAGAGACGATTATACGTCCGATTATCGAAATGGTCGGCGGCCCACCCCTGCTTGACCACAATATCGGTAAATCGCTCGGCAAGTTGATCGACGGGCACCGCATCAAGTCGAATTTTCCTGAAAATCATCGTTAGGGCTCACTTTGGAATGTAAAGTCCCTCGTCAAGACGCCCGATTGCCGACGCAGCCTCTCCATTCTGTGGAACGATGCCGGAATCGCGGATATCCTCAAGAGCCTTGCGCGCCAGATCGGGATAAAGCGCAAGAACGGAATGCGCCGCCTTCAAGCGAACCTGTACGTTCGGATGAGACAGGAGCGGCAACAACGCCCTCCGTTGATCACCGGGCATCGCCTTAAGCTCGGCCCTCACATGCTCCATCGCTTTGTACAAACGATTATAGCTCGCGTTGTCGATGACATAGACTGCACGGTATTGTGCAGTACCAATCTCGATAAATTTCGCAACGAGCTCTTTCACACGCGTATCGTTCGGCTGGACTGACGCCATCACTTGAGGACTCCATTTCGGCGCATGATCTTCAGTCCTTCACGCATCTGCTCATCCCAACTCTTGCCGCGAAGATAGTCTCTCGGCGATAGACCGTCGAATTCTTCGTTTGGCCGGGAATACCATCCATTGATATCCCGATGCCTTACGGTCGGAAGCCTCACTTTATTCTCAGGACTGTCAATCAGGTCATTACCAAATTGCAGCCGGTTTTGCGCGAACTGGCCCACAATATGATGATCTTCGTAACCAGCCTCACTGGGGCGTTGCGCTCTCGCCTGCAATTCCTCCAATTCCGCCGGCGGATCATTGGCGGTCTTGAGCGCATCTGCGAGAGCCTTCAGATCCTTGGCCTCATCCAGTGTCTCCAAGAAAGCTCCGACGATCGGGGCATAACGACCGACGCGGCCAATCCACGAGACGGCATCGCGGACAAAATCCATTCTTTCGCCGCGCGTCGCGGGTAGCTGCTGCGGAATTTCCGGCGGCTCATCCAGCGGCGGTCCCTGGTTGTGGCCGATCCCTTCCGGCGGATCGCCGGCGAGTTGCACGCCATCGAGATCGGTCTCGCTTGGCGTGATCTGAAACAGATCGGAAAAATCGGCCAGTTCGGAAAGATTGCCGAAGTTCACGTCTCCCATCGGCTGCGCCGAGTTGCTGCCGCCGTCAGTCCATTGCCCGCCGTCGGAATTGCCGGCCGGTACGCGCGGCTGGTTCGGATTGTACTTGAGCGACAGCGCCGGAAAGGCATCGGCAACGGGGCTGCCCGGCGCAACGAAACGCGCGGCGTCGGGGCGAAGCCAGCGATGGGCGTCCGGCCGCAGCCATCGGTGCGCGTCCGGCCGCAGCCATCGTTCCTGCTGATGGCGCAGCCAGGCGTTCTCGCGGTGGCGATCCATGCGAAGCGTCTCGAATGATGGTGATCTGGAAGGAATGTGCCGCCCATGTCTTCACCTCGCCCCGCTTGCGGGGAGAAATCGACCGGCGCAGCGTAGCGAAGGTGGTCGGGTGAGGGGTGACCTCTCACAGCTGAATGAGCGGCAGAGGGCCCCTCATCCCAACCCTCTCCCCGTAAGAACGGGGAGAGGGAGTCTGTCATGCCAAGCCGCGATCCAATCCTTGCTCAGCTCGCGGCGAACTTCATCAGCTTGATGGCGTCGAAGTCCTGCACGCCGCCGCCGACACGCTTGGTGGTGTAGAACAGCACGTAGGGTTTCGCCGAGTACGGATCGCGCAGCACGCGGACGCCGAGGCGATCGACGATCAGGTAACCGCGACGGAAATCGCCGAACGCGATCGACAGCGAATTGGCGCCGACGTCCGGCATATCCTCGGCCTCGACAAGCGGGAACGTCATCAGCGAGGCGCGGCCGCCCGCCTGCGCCGGCGGCTGCCACAGATACGCGCCGCCCGAGTCCTTGAACTTGCGGATCAGCGCCTGCGTCTTGCGGTTCATCACGAACGCGCCGTTCTGGCGATAGCCCGCCTTGAGCGCGTAGATCAGATCGACCAGCGCATCGGACGGATTGCTGCCGGCGAAAGCACCCGCCGCGCCGCTGGCGACATAACCGAGATTGCCCCAGCTCCACGAACCGTTGGCGACGGTGGTGTATTGCAGAAAGCCCTTCGGCTTGTTGCTGCCGTCGCCGTTGACGAAGGCGGCGCCCTCCTGCACCGCGAAGGTCAATTCAACCTCCGAGGCGATCCACTCGTCGATGTTCACCGCCGCGTCGTCGAGCAAGGTCGCGGTCGCCGCCGGCATGGCGTAAAGCTCCATCGCCGGGAACGACAGCGCGTCGAGCGTCGGCGACGTGGTCTGCGTGCGCGAGTCCGTCTCGCCGACCCAGCCGGTCGCCGGCCCCGCGGTCATGAACGGCTTCTTGTAGACGCCGCCGGAAATCTCGCGCACCGAGGCCATCGCGCGGATCGGAGAGATCGCCGCGAGGCGCTGGCCGATCTCGTGCTCGAGTTCGGTCGGCACCAGATAACCGCCGTCGGCGTTGGAGCCCGCCGACATCGCCTTGGTTTCCAGCGCACGCAACGCGCCCGCCTCGCCCGAGCGCACATAGGCATCGAACGCGCTCTTGTGCTCGCGCGCGGCGGCGTCGGAGAGGAGCTTGCCGCGCCCTTCCAGGGTTGGCCGCGCCTGGCGCAGCGCCATCTCGTCCATGCGCTTGGTTTGCAGATCGAGCGCGGCGTTGATGCGATTGACCTTCTCCTCCAGCAACGCATCGCCGCGCTTGCGCTCCAGCGCGCCGAGCCGCTCGTCGTTGGCGGATTTGAACTCCTCGAAGGTGGCGCGCAACTCGTCGAAGCCGTCGCGCGGCGTATAGGCGATGCCGGACTTGTGCTCCGGCGCAGTCTGGATGATGTCGAAGTCCATGTGGTTCTCCTGGTGAGTGACGAGTGATTGAATTGATTGCAAAGATACGAGCAGTGTCCCGGCCGCGGCGCGGCGCGCGGCGTCGCCGCCCGTGTCCCGGACGCGGTGCAACGTCCTTCACGTTGCGCCGCTGAGCCGGGACCGTTACGAGGCACAGCCGTGGCGACGGTCCCGGTTCTGCGAAGCGACATGAAGAATGTCGCATCGCGCCCGGGACACAGATTTGTCGCCTGGGTGAAGGCCGAGGCGCGAACAATCTTCAACTTCTCCGCGCCATGCGCTACAACCCGACGCGACCGAATTCGCATCCGGGTGCCGCCATGCGCTTTCTCATTCTCGTTTGGGTCGTGCTCGCGCTGTCGGGCGCCGGCGCCGCGTGGTATGCGATGCGTCCCGACAGACGCCGCGGCGCGTGGTTCGGCATCGCGCTCGCGGCCGTGCTGCTCGCCGCCTTCGCGGCGTCGTTCATCCTGTTCGGAAGCAGCGTCGACAAATCCTTCGTCGCGGTGGCGAGTTATTTCTTCAACTGGGGCATGGCAGCCGGCGGCGGCGCGATCTGCATCGGCGCCATCCTCGGCCTCACGCTGGCGCTGGCGTTCAAGCGCTGAGCCGCGCAACAAGCCATCCGGATATCAACGGCACCGACGCCATCATCACTCGTCATGCCCGGACCTGATCCGGGCATCCATCCATTTGAATGAATGGAATGCCGCGTCGAAGCCCGGCAACAATGCGATACTAGCCCGCCGTTTCAGTCCGGCCGTTTCACGCCCTGATCGCGCCGCAACTGCATCACAGCTGCGAACTGATCCTCAGTCTCAAGATAAAAGCAGTCCGGTTCGCCCCGCCTCTCGCGATGCACCGGAGCACCAACCATTCCGCGCAAAAACGAAACACCCGCGTTGAACTGGTCGTCGTTCCACCACGGCAACTCCATGCGTATACCGTTGTGGCCGCAGTAGATTTCGACGGAAAATTTGCGTGACATAATTTTAGCGCCTGCGATTCAAATTGGTTGGGAATGCCGTATCGACGCGAAATCCTTTCGATACGGTGCGGCCGGGAACAACAACCACCCTGACACCGTACGTATCGGAGAGCACCGTCTGCGAGCGATCATTCCGTGAATAAGCCTCCCGTCCGGTGGGGGAGGAAAACACAGTGTCAAGTTCCGCCCTCGGCAACTGACCGTCAATAACGGATTGCAACTTATCGCTATTTCGCGAGATCGTCGAATTAACCAGCTTATTGGCTGCCTCCAGTGAGGGAAATGAGCTCTCTGTCACCCCCTCCGCTGTATCACCATTGCGACGAGCGTAGCTGATCGCTCCATCAACCGCGTTCAGGAGAGAAGTATCGCTCTCCGCCCGACATGCCGTTCAATAGTGTGCCCGCCCAGGTCACGCTCCTCCAACAAATCGACCGGCAAGCCTTCCGACCGATACTGAACAAGTTCGATTCCGGCGCTCCCATCGCCATCCGGCCATTGCCAGCCGTCGGGACCACCGGCGCTCCCGCCGCCATCCGTCCACTGCCCGCCATCATGATTGCCGGCGGGCACACGCGGCTGGTTCGGGTTGAACTTGCGGTCGAGCGCGGGAAAGACGCTGGCGGGATCGACGCCGGGAACGAGGAAGCGCGTGGCGTCGGGACGCAGCCATCGATAGGCATCGGGCCGCATCCAGCGCGCACGCTGATGGGCGTCATAAGCATTGATCGCATTCACCATCACGCCCTCGCCTGCGGTCGCGCCGCTACGTTCGCCGTCATGCACCGCCGTTCGACGCGCACACGCCCGGACGGCGCCGGTACATCCGCGGCGCCGTCCGGGTTGCGCCACGCCCGCTCGGCCGCGGCGCGCCGCCGCGACAGGCGCGGCGGATCAATCGCCTTCACGGCATCGATGCGCGCGCCCACAAGCAGCGGGAACGTGACGATGGAAATCTCCCACAGGTCCACCTGGTAGAGCCTGCGGATGCGCGTCTTCGGATCGATACGGCCGCGCACGGTGCGATAGCCGATCGACAGGCCGTCGATGGCGCCTGAGCGCAGCAATGCGAGCAGTTCACGGCCGCGCGCGACATCGGGAATGAGTTTGCCGCGCGCCCACAGCCCGCGAAGATCCTCGCGCAGTTCGAGCCAGATGCCGACCGGCTCGCTCGGGTCGTGCTGAAACAGCATCGGGATCTTGCGCAAGCCGCGCTGCCGCAGGGTCTGCGTGAATGCGCCGGGCATCACCATGTCGCGTGCCTGGTCGATCTCGCCGAACAGGCTGGCGTAACCTTCGATGATGCCGTCCTGCGACAGCGCCACGCGCGACGTCGATGGCATAGGGGCGTGCATGAGCGTCCTCGCAAGCTGCGGGGTGATGACAGGTCAGTCGATTTCGGACGAGAGTGGTCAGCTTCCGCGCGAGCGCTTCGCCGGCTTGCGGCGCGGCTGCGGCTTTGCGCGCGCGGGCTTCACGGGCGCCTTGCGCTGGATGCTGTCGAGGTGCCGCAGAAATTCGCGAAAGACGTTGAGATGGCCGGTGCCGGATTTTGTCTCGGGCCGCAGCGTCCGCATCATGCTGTGCAAAGTATCCATCAGTCGTAGTCCTCGAAATGCTGGCCGCTGGCGCGGCGGTTGAAACGCGACAGTTCACGGATGAAATCGTCGAAGCGGCGCGAGGCGGCGGCGAGTTCGCGCAACGCGAACAACAGCCCGCCGCTCGCCGCCGTCGCCCATAGAAACAGCGCCAGATGCGCGAGATCGCCCCGCGCGATGAAGGTGTCGATCAGGTCGGACATCGGAATCTTTCTTCCCTCCCCCTTACGGGAGAGGGTGATCCTGAGCGCAGTGAAGGATCGGGTGAGGGGTAAATTTCATCACGAATACCCCTCACCCGGCACGGACTTCGTCCGCGCCACCCTCTCCCGCAAGGGGCGAGGGTTCAGTTACTCGAATCGATCGCCGTCGTTGAGCGGCGCGTAGCCCACCGCCTCGCGTTTTTCGTTCAGCGTGAGGAACGGCGCGTTGGTGACACGTTCCCACAACGCGTTGCGATCGCTCGCCAGCGCATCGATGCGGTCGGTGTCGATGACAACGCGCACACCCTCGCCGAATTGCGGCGACAGCCACTGCGCCAGCGAGGTGCCGATGCGCGTTGCCAGCGGCAGCACGGTCTGCCGCCAGAACACGCGGTTGGCTTCCTGGAAATTCGCGTAGGTGTTGTCGCCGGGAATGCCGAGCAGCATCGGCGGCACGCCGAAGGCCAGCGCGATCTCGCGCGCGGCGGTGTGTTTCGCCTCAAGGAAGTCCATATCCTTCGGCGTCAGCGACATCGCCTTCCAGTCGAGCCCGCCTTCCAGCAGCAGCGGACGCCCGGCATTGGCCGCGCCTTGATAAGTGTCGGTGAGTTCGCGCTTGAGCCGATCGAATTGCGCGTCGTTCAGCACCGCGCCTTCCGGCCCGGAATAGATCAACGCGCCGGAGGGCCGCGCCGCGTTGTCGAGCAACGCCTTGTTCCAGCGCGCCGCCGCGTTGTGCGTATCCACAGCGACAGCGGCGGCTTCCAGCGGCGCGAGGCCGTAGTGATCGTCGAGCGGATGAAAGAACGCGAGATGCAGGATCGGCGGCACGCGTGACGACAGTTGATCGAAACGCACGCTGCGCCCACCGGCACTATACTCATACGCCTCGGCCCAGCCGTCGGCGCCGGGCACAGCTTTCATCCGATCAGGCCGCAACGCATGGAGTTCGCGCACGTCGTCGTCGAGCGCCACCGCTTCGACATAGGCGTTGCCGGCGAGCAAGAGATGCGACACGAGCGCCTCGAGAAACGCCGCGCCGTCCTGCCGCGGATTGGGCCGCGCCAATAATGCCGCGAGCGGATGCGCCTCGCGCTCCTGCGCGCCTTCGAACACGAGATAACAGCATGACGCCGCGTTCTCCGCGACCAGCCGCACCGCGCGATGCACGATGGCATTGCCGAGATAACCCTCGCGCGCCAGCGCCGCATAATCGCGCGGCGTCCACCGCGCCCGCCCGCCGCTCTCGAATGCCAGCACCTGCGCGGTACGGCTCGCCTTCGTTTCAGGCGCGCGAAGATAGGCTTTCAGGCGTTGCAGCATGAGATGTCCTTAAGATTGTCGTTGCCTTTCGTGTCCCGGACGCGGGGGGAAAAAAAAAAACATAAAAAACACAACCCCACCCCGAACACAAAATAAACTTATATATTTTAA
>JBQCHY010000080.1:0-72799 GCA_051954235.1 Xanthobacteraceae bacterium | reverse complement strand
CATACGCGTCTGCTGCTAGCGCTCGTCGGCATCACCGCGTCGCTGGTGGTGTCACCTGCGCTGGCGGAGGCCAAAGAGACGATCGAGCAATGCGCGAACGGCCCCACGGGCACGGTCGAATTGCAGTTCGACGGGGCGGTCACGCGCTTTGCCAATCTCGATACCGCGCACCGGCCACAATTCTGAGGCCAATCAAAGCTCTTGCGCTTTACCGCCACGATGTCGGCGGTCATAAAGTGTCCATGGCACGCGCCAAGCGAATCTCGTCGGCCGCATCAAAGGCGGCCGCCGCTGACACCGGCGGCACGCTCACGATTGATCTCGCCGCGATCGCGGCCAATTGGCAGGCCCTGGCGCGCCAACTGATCACGGTTGAATGCGCGGCAGTCGTCAAAGCCAATGCCTATGGACTTGGGCTCAAGCCGGTGGTTGCGGCGCTCTCAAAAGCCGGGTGCAAGACATTTTTTGTCGCCGATGTCGCCGAAGCGCGAATCGTCCGCTCCCAGGCAAAGCAGGCCACGATCTATGTGCTGCACGGCTTCACGCAGGACGGCGCGGAGAGTTTCGTCGAACTTGCAGCACGGCCGGTCATCAACTCGATGACCGAACTTGCCGAATGGGACGCGCTCGTCGCGGCGCGGGCCTGGCAGGGCGGCGCTGCGCTCCATGTCGATACCGGCATGAACCGGCTCGGGCTGACGCTTCAGGACGCACATGGCATCGTGCCACGCATCCATGCAGGCGACCACGGCATTACCTTGGTGATGAGCCACCTCGCCTGCGCCGAAAATCCGCAGCACCCCCTCAACGCCAGACAACTGACGAATTTCCGTGAGATCGCGCAGCAGTTCACCGGCGTGCCGGCATCGCTGGCGAACTCCTCCGGCTGCTTCCTCGGTCCGCAATTCCAGTTCGATCTGCTGCGGCCGGGGGCGGCACTTTACGGCGTCAACCCGACGCCGGAAGCGGATAACCCGATGCGGCCGGTCGTCGATTTGAAAACGCGGATCATCCAGGTCCGCGAAGTTGAGCGCGGCGACACCGTCGGTTACGGGGCGACATGGACGGCGCGGCGGCCGACCCGGCTTGCGATCGTATCCACCGGTTATGCCGATGGCTATTTCCGCGCTGCCGGCAGTACCGACGGCACCCGAAGCGCGGACGTCATCGTCGCCGGCAAGCGATGTCCGATCGCCGGGCGCATCTCGATGGATCTGATCGCGGTCGACATCACCGATCTGCCGGAGAAGACCGTGCGCCGCGGCCATATGGTGACCCTGCTCGGCGACGGCATCACGGTGGACGAACTCGGCCACCATTTCGGCACCATCGGCTACGAGGTGCTGACCAGCCTCGGCCATCGCTATACCCGTGTCTACAAGGGCGAGGGCCGCTGACTATAAGGGACTGGGCCGACGAGATAACGACGTCCCTTCTTCGGTGCCGCTGATTTCTGTTCGCGCCTCTCCGCAGGTTGGCTAGGCTGCGACGCGATACCTAAGATTCGTCCATCCCGATCCGGGGCATCAATCGCGGAGACCGTCCGTGCTGGCCTATCTCTTCGTCCTTGCGGTCGGACTGGTCGCCGGCACCATCAGCGGCATCGTCGGCACCGGCTCGTCGATCATGCTGATCCCGGTGCTCGCCTACGAATTCGGCCCCAAGGAAGCCGTGCCGATCATGGCGGTCGCGGCGGTGATGGCGAACCTATCCCGCATCGTGGCTTGGTGGCGGGAGGTGGATTGGCGCGCCTGCGCCGCCTATTCGGTCACCGGCGTTCCGGCGGCGGCATTAGGCGCACGGACGCTGCTGGTGCTGCCGTCGCGCGCGGTCGATATCGCGATCGGCTTGTTTCTGATGGCGATGGTGCCCGCCCGCCACTGGCTGGCAAGACGCGATATCAAAATCACCCTTTGGCACCTCGCCCTCGGCGGCGCCGTGATCGGCTATCTGACCGGCATCGTGGTCTCGACCGGCCCGCTCAGCGTCCCGCTGTTCTTGTTCTATGGTCTGACCAAGGGCGCCTTCCTCGCCACCGAAGCCGCCAGTTCGCTCGGGCTGTACCTGAGCAAATCGGTGACCTTCGAGCGCTTCGGCGCCCTCGACATGGCGGTTTTCCTAAAAGGCCTGATCGCCGGGTCGTCGCTGATGTTCGGCGCCTTCATCGCCAAGCGGTTCGTGCTCAAGCTCGATCCCAACGTGTTCCGGCTGGTGATGGATGGCATCATGCTGCTCGCCGGCCTATCAATGCTCTGGAACGCGACTCACGCGACCTGATCCGGCGAACTTCAACTCATGGCCAAAGCGACCCTTTCCTTCGTCTGCCAGAACTGCGGCGCGGCCTATAACCGCTGGCAGGGCAAGTGCGAGTCCTGTGGCGAGTGGAATACGCTGGTCGAGGAAGACGTCAGCGGCGCCAATTCGGTGCCGGCCAGCATCCGCTCAAAGCGCAAGGGGCGGCTGTTCGCGCTGGAAAGCCTGGCCGGCGAGAGCCGCGACGCGCCGCGGCTACCGACCGGCATGGCCGAACTCGACCGCGTCACCGGCGGCGGTTTCGTACCGGGGTCAGTGCTGTTGGTCGGCGGCGATCCCGGCATCGGCAAGTCGACGCTGCTCACGCAGGCAACCAGCGTCCTCGCCGGCGCCGGTCATCGCACCGTCTATATCTCCGGCGAAGAAGCCATCGCCCAAGTGCGGTTGCGCGCCGCGCGGCTGGGTCTGGCCAAGGCACCGGTCCAGCTCGCAGCCGAGACATCGGTTGAAGATATCATTACAACTCTTTCTGAAGGCAAAACTCCTCGCCTCATCGTTATCGACTCGATCCAAACCATGTGGACCGATACGGTCGAATCCGCACCCGGCACCGTGACCCAGGTGCGTGCTTCGGCGCAGGCGCTGATCCGCTTCGCCAAGAAGTCCGGAGCAACCGTGATCCTGGTCGGCCACGTCACCAAGGACGGCCAGATCGCAGGTCCGCGGGTGGTCGAGCACATGGTCGACGCGGTGCTGTCGTTCGAGGGCGAAGGCTCGCAGCAGTTCCGCGTCCTGCGCTCGGTGAAAAACCGTTTCGGCCCGACCGACGAAATCGGCGTGTTCGAGATGACGGGCCTTGGCCTGCGTGAGGTTACCAACCCGTCGGAACTGTTCCTCTCGGAGCGCGACCTCGGCTCGCCGGGAACGGCGGTGTTCGCAGGAATGGAAGGCACCCGCCCCGTCTTGGTGGAGCTTCAGGCGCTGGTCGCCCCTACCTCGCTCGGCACCCCGCGGCGCGCCGTGGTCGGCTGGGATTCCAGCCGCCTCTCGATGGTGCTCGCGGTGCTGGAGGCGCATTGCGGCGTCAAGCTGTCGGGCTACGACGTCTATTTCAACGTCGCCGGCGGCCTCCGTATTCAGGAACCGGCCGCCGATCTCGCCGCCGCCGCCGCACTGGTCTCGTCGCTTGCCAACGCACCTTTGCCGACTGACGCCGTCTATTTCGGCGAAGTGTCGTTATCCGGTGCCGTACGTCCGGTGGCACAGGCATCGATGCGCCTCAAGGAAGCCGCCAAGCTCGGCTTCGGCCGTGCCGTCCTGCCGGAATCGGCACGCGGCGACGGCGGCGGCGATGCCGGACTCTCGCTCAATACAATCGGCGGATTGAGCAGCCTTGTCGCCGATATCGCGGCGCGCGGAACGCCCCGCGCAGCAGCGAAAAACGGCGACGCCGACGAAAATGGCGGCAACCGCGCCACAGCTTCGGGGAAAAATGCCGGCCCGCCTCGATTCCGCCGTCAAGATTCCTAAACCGGGCGTGACCTCTGCTGCCGTCCTCGCTATACCACCCGCGCAGCCGGGAACTCTGGCTTTGCACGACGCGGCGTAGCGTCATCACGTAGACTGTCACGCACCGCGCCGATTCGCGGTTTGTGGATTTGAAAGCGGACCTGACCAGCCGATGCCGATAACGATCCTCGATCTTGTGCTGCTCGCGGTAATGCTGATCTCGGGCCTGCTCGCCATGGTCCGCGGCTTCATGCGCGAAATCCTGTCGATCGCGGCTTGGGGCACCGCTGCGCTGGTCACGCTGTATTCCTATCAGAAGCTGTTGCCGACCGCGAAAACCTACATCGCCAGCGACACCCTCGCGAGCATTGCGGTGATCGCCGGCGTCTTCATCGCCACCTTGATCGTGGTGTCGATCATCACGGTTCGTATCTCCGATATGATCCTCGATTCCCGTATCGGCGCCCTCGACCGTACGCTGGGCTTTCTGTTCGGCCTCGCACGCGGCCTTTTGATCGTCGTGGTCGCGTTCCTGTTCTTTGCATGGCTGGTCCCCGCCAAGCAGCGGCCGGACTGGGTGTCCAGCGCCAAATCGCTAACCATGTTGCAATCGACCGGCGATTGGCTGATGTCGCTCTTGCCGGACGACCCCGAGAACACCATCTTGAAGAGATTCAAGAAGACCAAGCCCGAGGACGAGCAAACCGACGCCGAACCGGCCAATCCCGGCTCCAACGACGGATACTCGAAACCCGCGCGGGACAGCCTGAAACAATTGATCGACGGCAAACCGGCGACACGCTAGTTATCTTGAACGAGGGACATGCTCCCTCGAAAGTGAGGCGCGATGGACGAGATGCAGACCCCTCCGCAACCTGCCGCCGCCGCCCCTCCGTCCGATCTCCACCAGCATGACGATACGCTTCGCGAAAAGTGCGGCGTATTCGGCATCTTCAACCATCCCGATGCCGCGGCCATCACCGCGCTGGGGCTACATGCCTTGCAGCATCGCGGACAGGAAGCCGCCGGCATCGTCTCCTTCGACGGTGAGCGCTTCCATTCCGAACGTCGGCTCGGTCTGGTCGGCGACACCTTCTCCCGCCGCGACGTGATCGACCGCCTCCCCGGCACCGCCGCCGTCGGCCACACCCGCTATTCGACCACCGGCGAAACCATCCTGCGCAACGTGCAGCCGCTGTTCGCCGAACTAAATGCCGGCGGCTTCGCCGTCGCCCACAACGGCAATCTCACCAACGGCCTGACGCTGCGTCGCGAACTGGTGCGCGGCGGCGCCATGATGCAATCCACTACCGATACCGAGGTGATCTTGCATCTAGTTGCGCGCTCGCAACGCAACCGTTTCATCGACCGTTACATCGAAGCCCTGCGGACCATCGAAGGTGCTTACGCGCTGGTTTCGCTGACCAACAAGAAGCTGATCGGTGCGCGCGACCCGCTCGGCATCCGCCCGCTGGTGCTTGGCGAACTCGACGGCAGTCCCATCCTGGCGTCGGAAACCTGCGCCCTCGATATCATCGGCGCGAAATACGTCCGCGATATCGAGCCCGGCGAAGTTATCGTGTTCGATGATCACGGCGTACAGAGCCATAAGCCGTTCCCGCCGATGGCACCGCGCCCCTGCATCTTCGAGTACATCTATTTCGCCCGGCCGGATTCGGTCGTTGGTGGCCGTCCGGTTTACGAAGTGCGCAAGGCCATGGGCGCGCAGCTCGCCCGCGAAAGCCACGTCCCCGCCGACGTCGTGGTCCCGGTACCGGATTCCGGCGTGCCCGCCGCGCTCGGCTACAGCCGCGCCGCCGGCATCCCTTACGAGCTCGGCATCATCCGTAATCACTACGTCGGTCGTACCTTCATCCAGCCGACGCAGAGTGTGCGCGAACTCGGCGTGCGCATGAAGCATTCCGCCAACCGCGCAGCGATCGAAGGCAAGCGCATCGTGCTGATCGACGACAGCCTGGTGCGCGGCACGACCTCGCGGAAGATCGTCAAGATGATGCGCGACGCCGGCGCCAGCGAAGTGCATTTCCGTATCGCCTCGCCGCCGATCACTCATCCGGACTACTACGGCATCGATACGCCGGATCGCTCCGGCCTTCTCGCGGCGACGCATACGCTGGAAGAAATGCGCGCCTTGATCGGCGCGGACTCGCTGGCCTTCCTCTCGGTGGATGGCATCTATCGCGCCATGGGCGAACCGGGTCGCGACCCGGCACAGCCGAAGTTCACCGACCACTGCTTCACCGGTGAGTATCCGACGCCGCTGACGGACCTCAACCAGACCGAGACGCAACCGCGGCAGCTGTCTCTGCTGGCGGAAGCAAGCTGATCGGGGGTGGCCGCGGTCGCCTGACTCTATTGGCTATAATGTAGCTTCTCGCGTTTTACGCGCCAGCCACACGGTATGGCCACCGCACGTCGCGTCTTCGGCGACGTTCTCGATAACCTCGAAGCCATGAACCGCGAGTAGACGCCGGTAGTCCTCGGGATCGAGGCTCGCGTGGTAAAGCGGCTCTCCCCGAAACGAGCCGATAGCCTCGCCTGCGCGCGGACCGCTCGTAAACATCAGCGCGCCGCCATCCGCGATCTGTGCAGCGAAGATTGCGAACATCGTTCTTTGCTCGTCTTGCGTCAGATGGAAAAAGCTGTCCCACGCTAAAATGCCGTTGAAGCGACGGCCGAGATTGAGTTGGCGCATATCGACGACCACCCATGATTGCGTCGGAAAGCGCTCCCGGCACAGTGCGATCATTGTTTCCGACGAGTCGACGCCGGTGACATCATGTCCTGCTTCAATGAGATAGCGTGCGATCGGCTCGCCGGACCCACATCCGATATCCAGAATGGAGGTCCCCGCGCCGATGGCTGCGTGAAATCGATCAAGCCAGCCCCGCTCGAAGAGGTTCTTGCCCCGCTCATGATCGAACGCGCGTGCATGCCGCTCGTAGAGGTTCACGATCCGCGTCGACGCATCATGTGCTGGCGTGGCTTTGGTCAAAGCTGCCGGACCATGAAAGCCGCCGCCTCGTCGTAGCCCCGCAGCTTCCGTGCCAGGGTGACATTGACGACCTTTTGCGACGCGACGTTGCGAAAGCCGTGGCGCTCCCAAAAGCCAGCCGACTTGTTCACGGCCACCAGCGAGGCGGACGCGAAGGCTTCCTTCCGCGCGCGCGCCACCAGCAGGGCAACCACCAGCGCGGCCGCGCCGCTTCCGCGCAATTCCGGCAGCAGCGCGACGTCGTGGATATAGTAGGTTTCCGGCTCGCGCGGTAGTTCGCCAAGCCGTGCATTCAGCGCCGGCGGATCATACGCGTGCCATGGATGACTGATGGCATAGCCGAGGATGTCTTCTCCCGAACTGAAGGCAAGACAACCGACCGGATAGAGCCGCAGCCGTTCTTGAAAGACGGCATCGTCCTCCGGAAAGGCCGGATGCACGCAGTCCGCCACCGCGAGCACTCCCGGCAGATCGGCGGCGGTCATCGGCCGCCATTGCCCTTTGGCTTCGAGAGATAATTCAGGCATAACGCGCCGAACTCCTTATCCCTCTGGTCCTAGCACAAAGCGCCCTTTCCATGACAAAGCCCCTTGCCTCCCGCCTCGCCCTCGTCACCGGCGCCTCGCGCGGAATCGGCTACGCGACAGCGCTGGCGCTGGCCAAGGCCGGTGCGCATATCGTGGCGGTCGCCCGCACCCAGGGTGGACTTGAGGAACTCGACGACGCGATCAGAGCCGTCGGCGGCAGCGCGACCCTGGTGCCGCTCAACATGACGGATTCCGAAGGCATAGCCCGGCTTGGCGCGGCGCTGCACGAACGCCACGGCAAGCTCGATATTCTGGTCGGCAATGCCGGCATCGCCGGGCCGTCATCGCCGCTGGGCCATATCGAACTGAAGCCGTGGAGCGACGTCATCGCGGTGAACGTCACCGCGAATTTCCAGTTGATCCGCTGCATGGAGCCGTTGCTACAGCAGTCCGATGCCGGGCGCGCGGTGTTCGTCACGTCCGGCATTGCCAACAAGGCCACCGCCTATCTCGGCCCCTATGCTGCCTCCAAGGCAGCGCTGGACGCGCTGGTGCGGGTCTGGGCCGCCGAGACTGCGATCACGCCGATCAAGGTAAACCTGTTCAGCCCCGGCCCGATCCGCACCCGGATGCGCGCGCAGGTGTTTCCCGGCGAAGACCCGATGACGTTGGACACCGCCGAACAGGTCGCGGAGTTCATCGTGCCGATGTGCACGCCGGAATGGACCGAAAGCGGCAAGCTCTATCACTACCCCTCGCGCGCGCTGATGGCATTTCAGGATCCGCTGGTCGCAGCATCTGACTGAGCGTCTTCCGACCGGCGGGTCATCTAGGCATCTTGCCGCCGTCCCACACCGCCGTCACAATGCGACGTTCCGTCATGCCGTGTGCCGGATCGGGAGAGGAATGTTGCCCATGCGTCGCCTGCTTGCTGTCGTGACTGCTCTCGTTTTTACCGGCGCCGCCGGCCCTTCATTCGCCGCCGATGTATCCGGCACCTGGCTGCGCGACACAGGCGCCTCCAAGGTCAAATTCAGCAAATGCGGCGGGGCGATCTGTGGCCATATTGTTTGGCTCAAGCCGGGCGCAGACCCCAAGGCCAAGGTCGGCCAGCGGGTGTTCTTCGATATGAAACCGAGCGGCGAGAACACCTGGAACGGCAGCGCCTTCAACCCGGAAGACGGCAAGACCTATACCGGCAAGATGACCTTGAGCGGCGACACGCTCACCACTGCCGGTTGCGTCATGAGCGTCATCTGCAAATCGACCACGTGGTCCCGCGCCAATTAAACCCGCACCCGCAACCTTCTGCCGCGTCCGATAATCGCGCCGTGCATTTCCCACATGGACGGCGGTTCCCGGTTGTGGTGTGATGTGGCCGCTTATCACCCGTACCGGCACATCGGATGCTGGGCCGGAGCGGTCAGCAGTCCAATCACCAAGACGCCGGGAAGACCGCACAAGACGGCGCCCCGGAGGAAACCAAGGAGAGATCATGCGGACAATCGTCACGCGTTGCGGAGCTATGGCCATCATGCTGGCCGCTCTCAGCGCCACCACCTCAGCCACCGCCCAAGACAAGACCGTCAAGATCGGTGTGCTCAACGACATGTCGAGCCTCTACGCCGACATCGGCGGACCGAATTCGGTCGTGGCGGCGAAGATGGCGGTGGAGGATTCCGGCCTGCTCGCGAAAGGCTGGAAGATCGATGTCGTCGCCGGCGATCACCAGAACAAACCCGACGTCGGGGTCAACGTCGCGCGGCAATGGATTGACGTCGACAAGGTCGACATGATCACCGACACGCCGAATTCCGGCGTTGCGCTCGCTGTCAACAATCTGGTTCGCGAGAAGAATATCATCATGCTCAACTCTGGTGCGGCGACCGCCGATCTCACCGGCAAGGCCTGCTCTCCGAACACGCTGTCGTTTACTTACGACACCTACATGCTGGCGAACGGCACCAGCAAGGCGCTGACCAAAGCCGGCGGCGATACGTGGTTCTTCCTGACGGCGGATTATGCGTTTGGTCATGCGATGGAGCGCGACGCGACGGCAGTCGTCACTGCGAATGGCGGCAAGGTGCTCGGCAGTGTCAAGCATCCGATCAACACCGCGGACTTCTCATCGTTCCTGTTGCAGGCGCAAGCCTCGAAGGCCAAGGTCATCGGCCTGGCCAATGCCGGCGGCGATACCACCAATGCCATCAAGCAGGCGGCGGAGTTCGGCATCGTCTCGCACGGCCAGAAGCTGGCCGCCCTGCTGTTGTTTATCAACGACGTGCATTCGCTCGGCCTGAAGACGGCCAACGGTCTGAACTTCACCGAATCTTTCTACTGGGACTTGAACGACAAGACCCGCGCGTGGTCGAAGCGTTTCTCCGAAAAAGCCTCGAAGAACGCATACCCCTCGATGACCCAAGCCGGCGTCTACGCGGCGGTCCGGCACTATCTCAAGGTGCTGGAAGCGATGGGCGGCAATCCACATGATGGCGCGAAGGTCGTCGCCAAGATGAAGGAAACCGTCGCTGAGGACGATCTGTTCGGCAAGAGCGAAATTCGCGCCGACGGCCGCCGCATGGTCCCGGCCTATCTCTTCGAGGTGAAGAAGCCGGAAGAGTCGAAGGGACCGTGGGATTACTACAAGCTGATCGCGACACTCGATCCGAAAGACGTCGCGGTGCCGCTCGACCAGAATCCCTGCCCGCTGTTGAAGAAGTAGGGCAGCCAACGATCGCTATGAGGAACGAGCTAATTCTTAAAAAGGTTTCGTTCAGATAGAACTGACAACTCGTCATGGCCGGGCTTGTCCCGGCCATCCACGTCTTTTTAAACCTGCAATGTTTTTAAGGACGTGGATGCCCGGCATAAAGCCGGGCATGACTGATTGAGCACTTTCATCAAAACGCAAATCATTCGATGAGATACTCGTTTTTATGACGGGCGCTTGCGCCTGTGCGCGAACGGGTTGGCCTTTTCGCGCAACGTGATGCGGATCGGCGTGCCGGGCAATTCGAAGTTCTCGCGAATGCTGTTGATCAGGTATCGCAGATACGATTCCGGCACTGCGTCGGCGCGCGAGCAGAACACTACAAAACTCGGCGGCCGCGCTTTCGTTTGTGTGATGTAGTTGAGCTTCAGACGTCGACCTGACACAGCAGGCGGCGGATTGGCGGCGACAGCTTGCTCGAACCAGCGGTTCAGTGCGCTGGTGGAAACACGGCGATTCCACACCGCGTAAGCATCTTCGATCGCTTTCATGAGGCGATCGATACCCTCGCCCATCAATCCCGAAACGGCGACGATTGGCACACCCTTGACTTGCGGCAGCCAGTGATCGACTTCGGCACGCAACGCGCCGACCTGATTGGCTCGCGATCCCATCAGGTCCCACTTGTTGACGGCGATCACCAGCGCGCGCCCCTCGCGCTCGATCAGATCGGCGATGCGCAGATCCTGTTCCTCGAACTTGGTCTGCGCATCGAGCATCAGCACGACGACTTCCGCGAAACGCACCGCGCGCAGCGCGTCCGCCACCGACAGCTTCTCGAGCTTCTCCTCGATGCGCGAACGGCGGCGCAGTCCCGCGGTATCGAACACGCGGAACGGCCGTCCCTTGAAATCGATCTCGACCGAAATGGAATCGCGCGTGGTGCCGGCTTCAGGGCTGGTGAGCAATCGCTCCTCGCCCAGCAACTGATTGATCATCGTCGACTTGCCGGCATTGGGCCGGCCGACGATGGCAACGCGAATGGGACGCGATGCGTCCTCGTCAGCGTCCGCGTCGTCGTCTTCGTCGGCAGACTCCGGCATGACATCGCGCAGCGCGTCGTATAGCTCGCCCATGCCTTCGCCGTGCTCGGCGGAAATCTGTATCGGATCACCAAGTCCAAGCGCATAGGATTCCATGGCGCCGAGTTCGCCGTGTTTCCCTTCGCTCTTGTTTGCCAACAGCAGGACGGGTTTGTTGGCGCGACGGGCGAAGTCTGCGAAAGAACGATCCGTCGGCGTCAGGCCGATGCGCGCATCGATAACGAACATCAGTGCATCGGCAGCAGCGATCGCGGCTTCGGTCTGCTCCTGCATCCGCGCCGTCAGTGAGCCGCGCGCGCCTTCGTCGAGGCCCGCCGTATCGATGATGGTGAATGACAGATCGCCGAGACGCGCCTGCCCTTCGCGGCGATCGCGCGTGACGCCCGGCTGATCGTCGACCAGCGCCAGCTTCTGTCCAACCAGACGGTTGAACAGCGTCGACTTGCCGACATTGGGCCGGCCGATGATCGCGAAGGTGAAAGACATCGTCGATCCGTTCGCCCCCCGGCGATGTTATGTCAATGCATGGAGCCGAACCAAGGTCCGGATCGGATTTACTGACGCTGGAAACTGCCGCTCGGCAGCGGCGCCGGGAATGAACTGCCCGATGAAGCCGGCGGCGCGGCTTGTGGCTGCGCTTGAGGCGCGGGCGTTTCCGAATCCGGCGGCGGCGCCGTGGTGCTGCGATGACGGATGGTCCGCTTGGCCGGCTTCGGCGCAGGTGGCGGCGTGGTCGCCTCTTGCTGTTGCTCCGGCACGGCTGCACCTTCACGTGCAGGCTCGGCTGCACGCCGCTTGGCCGGACGCGAACGCGACGAGGCACGATGCTTCGGGGGTTCAGCCGCAGGCGGCGGCGCGGCTTCGACAGGCGCCGCCTGTTGCTGCTGGAATTGCTGCCGGTCGACGTTTTCCTTGTAGAGTTCTTTCGGCACGCCCTGCTCGAGACCCGGCACGCCTTCGGGGAAAACCGGCTCGCGATTTCCGGGCAGCTTCTTCTTGGTGTCGAACATATCGAACATGTCGCTGGGATCGAAGCTGCTCGAACTGGCGCAACCGGCGAGGATTCCTGACATAGCAATCAGAACGACGGTAGCGATTAGGCGATGGGAGCGGCGAGTAGCCATCTTCAACTCTCGTTCGTCAGGACAATGCGCAGACGCGCCATTCCAACAAGATCAACTCAGCTTTTGGCGGCCGGCGGCAGCAGTGCCTGCAACGCTTCGGTGCGGTTGCGCAGACTCGCGGGCGTCTCGCCGTCCTCGGCGATCTGATCCAGCCATTTGCGCGTTTCGGCAGCGTTCTTGGCGCGCCACGCCGACAGCGCCAGCAATTCGCGCGCGGTGTGGCGATAGATGTTGCCCGGCTGCGTCGATGCATCGAGACGCTTCACCATGTCGTCGTAGCTGGCACTATCGACCAGCAGCGAGGCAGCGCGCACGGAAGCGAGGCTGCGCTCGTTCACGCCGACGCTCGAGTCTGCGGCGATGGCGTCGTACAGCTTCACGCCGGCGGCGGCATCGCGCGTGGCGGCTTCGGCGGCGGCACGCAACCGCGCGAGCGATCGATAACCGGCGGGCGCATCGGCCGCGAGCGCGTTGAAAGCAGCTTCCGCTTCGGCGTGCTTGTTTTCATCGGATAAAGTTGAAGCGGCATCGAAAGCGGCGCTGGCCTTGTAGGCCTTCTGGGTCGCGAGGTATTCGTAACCGCGCCAACCGCCGACGCCGGCGACGATCAGCACCGCTAGCGCGACGATGTAGATCGAATACTTGTCCCAGATCTTCTTGAGCTGCTCCTTGCGCAGCTCATCGTCGATTTCATTAAATATCTCAGACACTTAAAGAACCCCATTGCGGCAGCGCCGCTCGCCCAGCGGCAAACCGGGCGATTGCCCACCGGTCAGGCGATACCCTAGCGGTATGGCGGCCGCAAGGCAAAGTTGGCGCTTTCGCGGCACCGCGGAACCGCCAGAAACGCCGCGGGACTCTTGCGGCGATCCCATGGCAATTCCGGGGCAGCCTTATTTCACCGCAAGCAGCTCGACGTCGAAGATCAAGGTCGCGTTCGGAGGGATGACGCCGCCTGCACCGCGCGCGCCGTAGCCGAGTTCCGGCGGGATGATCAGGGTGCGCTTGCCGCCGACCTTCATGGTGGAGACGCCCTCGTCCCAACCGGCGATCACCCGGCCCATCCCGATCGGAAACTCGAACGGCTCGTTGCGGTCGACCGATGAGTCGAACTTCTTGCCCTTCTTGCCGTCGACATAGAGCCAGCCGGTGTAGTGCATCACGCAGGTCTGGCCGCGCGCGGGCGTCGCGCCGGTGCCGACCTGGGTATCGACGATCTGCAAACCCGAAGCTGTGGTCATGGTCTTTCCTTTGGCCTGTGCCATTGTGGGAGTGGATGCGCCGCCGGCGACGAACGCCGCGGTGGCGACAATCGCGAAGGCCCGGAAGGCGATCGCGGCGAGTTGGAAACGCATGTCGTATCCTTTCCTGATGCCAGCCTGGAGCAACACTCAGCCCTTCGGCTTGATACCGTAGACATTCTCCGGGCCGGGAAACGCGCGGGAGCGCACGTCGTTGGCGTAGCCCTGAATGGCCTCTTCGATCATCGGGCCGAGCTTGCCGTAGCGGCGGACGAACTTCGGCACCCACTCCGACAGGCCGAGCATGTCTTCGAGCACCAGCACCTGTCCGTCGCAGGCGGCGCTGGCGCCGATGCCGATGGTGGGAATGTCGATGGTTTCGGTGATGCGGCGCGCGAGCGGTTCGGCAACAGCCTCGACCACCACGGAGAATGCACCCGCTTGCGCCACCGCGCGCGCGTCCTTCTGGATCGGACCGATCACATTCTCGCCGCGCGCGATCGCTTCGGCTTCCTCGCGGCCTTGCGAGCGGAACGAGCCGAGCGCATTGATCGACTGCGGCGTGAGACCAATATGCGCCATCACCGGAATGCCGCGCTCGGTGAGAAACGCGATCGTCTCCGCCATGCGCTCACCACCCTCGAGCTTCACGGCGCCGCAATGCGTCTCCTTCAAAACCCGCGCGGCGGAATGAAACGCCTGCTCTTTGGAAGCCTCGTAGCTGCCGAACGGCAGATCGACCACGACCAGTGACTGCTTCGAGCCGCGCATCACCGCATGGCCTTGCAGGATCATCATCTCGAGCGTCACCGGCAGCGTGGTCTCGAAACCGTGCATCACATTGCCGAGCGAGTCGCCGACCAGGATGACATCGCAGTAGCGGTCGACCAGTGCCGCCGTGTGCGCGTGATACGACGTCAGCATCACCACGGGCTCGCCGTTCTTGCGCGCGCGGATATCGGCCGACGTCTTGCGCCGGATGGTCGATTGAACGGACATGCTAAACTCCGAGTACGGGAACACCCGATGGCGAAACGGCGTTGCACCGCAATATCGGGCGAAGGGGTATCATTTTTTGCCGGGCGTGAGCAAGGGACGCCCAGGCATGGCCGCATGAGACGAGATTGTCGCAGGTGTCGCAACAACGAGCGCTTCCGCCCGGCCCTTCTACGCCCTATTTTCGCAATCTTACTCATCAGCGCGTGGCGCATGACGGAGAGATCGACATGAGCGCAAAGGCAATACGGACCACCAAGGGCCGCGGCCGGCTATTCGACAGCGTGCTCGAGACTATCGGCGACACGCCCGCCATCCGCGTCAATCACATCGGGGTTGACGGCGTGACGATGTACGTCAAGGCCGAGTACTTCAATCCGGCCTCGTCTGTAAAGGATCGGCTGGCGATCGGCATCATCGAGGAAGCCGAGCGCAGCGGCGCGCTCAAACCCGGCCAGACCGTGGTGGAAGCCACCAGCGGCAACACCGGCATCGGGCTTGCGATGGTCTGCGCGCAGAAAGGCTATCCGCTGGTGGTGACGATGGCGGACAGCTTTTCCATCGAACGGCGGCGGCTGATGCGGATGCTGGGTGCGAAAGTGGTGCTGACGCCGCGCGCCGAAAAAGGCTTCGGCATGTACCGGAAGGCCGTCGAACTCGCGGAGAAGCACGGCTGGTTTCTCGCGCATCAGTTCGAGGCGGCCGCCAATGCGGCGATCCACGAAGCGACCACCGGCCGCGAGATCATCAACGACTTCGCCGGCCAGCGGCTCGATTACTTCGTCACCGGTTACGGCACCGGCGGCACCATGGTCGGCGTCTCGCGCGTGCTGCGCAAGGAACGCCCGGAGACGAAGATCATTCTCAGCGAGCCTGCGAACGCGCAACTGATCGGCAGCGGCACGCCGCAGCAACGCACGGCGGACGGCGAGCCGGCCGCGGGACATCCGGCCTTCGAGCCGCATCCGATCCAGGGTTGGACGCCGGACTTCATTCCGAAGGTGTTGCAGGAAGCGATCGACAAACATTATTACGACGAACTGATCCCGATCGCCGGGCCGAAGGCCATCGAATGGGCAAAGGCCTTGGCGCAACGCGAAGGCATCTTCACCGGCATTTCCGGCGGCGCGACGTTCGGCGTGGCGCGGCAGATTGCCGAGAAAGCGCCCGCCGGCTCCGTCATTCTCTGCATGCTGCCCGACACCGGCGAGCGCTATCTCTCGACGCCGCTGTTCGACGCCATTCCGGCGGACATGGACGAAGCCGAAGTCGCGCTGTCGCGCTCGACGCCGGGCTATCAGATGCCGGCGGGGTAAGACTGAAGCAAGTTACCGATAACGGTGCACGATCATACGGTCCGTCATGGCCGGATTTATTCCGGCCACCCACGTCTTAGCAGCTCAGCAGGAAAGACGTGGATGGCCGGGACAAGCCCGGCCATGACGCAACACAGATTCACGATATTAACTGCGACAGTTGAAGACACTTCAACCGCGCGCAAGTCGTGTCTCAAGCCCCCATCACCGGCACGCCGATGACGAAGGGGTGAAACACCAGCGCCAGCGCCAGATAGATCACGATGCCGAGCACGACGGCGATGACATCGTTGCCAATGCCGCCGACCGGTATCGGCGGCGCGCCGGGATCGCTGCGGTGCTTCAGCGAAATGCGATCATAAACTGCCCAGGCGAGGAACGAGCCGAACAGGATGATCGAGCCGAGATCGCCATTGGCCAACAGATGCGCAAAGGCCCACAGCTTGATGCCCGCCAGCATCGGGTGCTTCAGCTTGGCGTAGATGCGACCACGGACATAGGACGCCACCACCAGGATCACCGCGAACGGCATCAGTGCCAGCGCGATGTGCCGCATCGTGACCGGCGGATACCAGACGTCGATCCAGCCCGTCGCGCGATAATGCGCAAAGCCCCAGACGATCAGCACGAGGCCGATCGCGGACAGGATCGAATAACCGATCTTGTACGTCGCTTCGCCATGCCTGGCGATAAGCCCCGCGCGGAATTCGCGCCGCGTCGTGACCAGATGCGTGCCGAAGAACACGGCGAGGCCAACGATCATGATCACAAGTCCCATCGCGCCATCTCCATTCAGCCAGCCGAACGCTGCGTCCCCGACGATCAAATCCGCGCCGTGAAATTCGCTAGCATTTTTCCACGACGACGCGCAACGCTGCCCCGAGCGGGACAACGTCCACGCGGCCTTGACCTTGGTGGCCGATGTGGTGACGATCCTTGGTCGCCGTGATTATCGGCGGCGGGGGAAACAACACCGAGGCCCGCATGACGCACCCGTTCGAGCGCCACCATTCCATCGTTATCGCGGCAAAGCCGGTCGCGGTGTTCGACTACGTCACCAATCCGAAATCATGGCCCGAATGGCTGCCGACGTCGCACCATATCGATTGCGACGACCGCCCGATGCGGTTCGGCGACACGTTTCACGAATACTGGAGCACCCGCACCGGCAATGTCGAACTCGACTGGCTGGTGATCGCCTGCAACGTACCGCATCTATGGATCGGTCTGACGCAGACCTCGTTCATGGGCCCGGTGGTGGTGCAATACGATTGCGAGAGCGTCGACGGCGGCACGCAGTTCACCCGAACGCTGCGCAATCCGGCGCGACCCAAGCCGCCGAGCGCTGAGGTAATCGAGCGGATGGATCAGGAAGCGCGCCTCGGGCTCGAGGCCATCAAGCGGAATGTCGAAGCGCGTAGCAGCCGGACGACGTTTTGAGGATTTGAACACAATGCGCTCTTCCGCATCGTTGCGAGCGAAGAGAGGTAGCGTCCCCCGACATCACCAACGTCGCCCCCGCGAAGGCGGAGACCCAGAATCCCTACATCAGTCGTACCTGCGAAGCGTGCTGAATCACGATCGATAAGCGCCTTCCATCCGACCAGCGACACGGAGTCTGGGTCTCCGCCTTCGCGGGGACGACTCCATACGATGGGGTGGCAACGTGCAAATCTCTCCGTCATTGCGAGGGGCTAGGCGACGAAGCAATGCAGCCTCTCAAAGGAAGACTGAACTGGATTGCTTCGCTTCGCTCGCAATGACGGAAGCTCAGGTAGCTATCGTCTCACACATTCTCCCCGCCATCGCGGATGAAGGAATAGCGCACGATGTCGGTGCGGCGGCGCCAGCCGATTTTTTCCCAGAACCTCATTGCGGATTCGTTCGTCGCCAGAACGTCGATATGCGACTTCAGGATTCCTTCGACTCGCAACCTGTCGAGCGACGCATTCACCAACCGCGTTGCAAGACCGGTGCTGCGATGGGACGGTGCGACGATGAGATGTTGCAGATAGCCACGCCGACCATCGTGGCCCGCCATCACGCATCCGACCAGTTCGCCCGCCTGTTCCGCGATGAAGCTCAGTCCCGGATTTCTATTCAGATAACGCGCGACCATCTCGTTTGAATCGGCATCACGCACGGTGACGCCGGGCGTTCGCCGCATCAACGCGAGCACTCGGTCGAAGTCCTCGATAGTCATTTCGCGAATCGTTGCCACGCTTTTTTCTCCCGCACGCGAGGTCGCGCATCATCGCATTGGTATAGCACGTCCCTGACATGCACGTTGTGCGCGTTCACGATGACGCCGCAACATCATCACGCAATCACCTTGGAAATTTCGCGGAATGACCGTGTCATCCGTCAAGCATCGACGCTCCATCAACACCATGGAGCTGAATGCATGAACTTCAAATACCTCGCCACCGCCGCTGCGATCGCCACCCTCACCGTGACCGCCGCGCAGGCGCAGACACAGACGTCGCCGCAGCCGACTCAGAAAATGCAACAGGGAAGCTCCACCACCACGCCACATGGCAAGACCGGCTCAGGCACGGTCGGATCGGCGAACCACGCCGGCAGCCGCAGCGGTAAGAGCGTAAAGCCCGCGCCGGAAGGCACCATGCAACGCGGCGGCTCAAGCCTCGATAGCGATACCGCGCCGGGCGGGACGACGCCGGGCGGCATGTCGCGCTAACCTCTCTCCAAGGCGAAACTCCACGGCCGGCGCACGCGCCGGCCATTTTTTCTTCGATTAACGCGAGTGCTCTCCATCGTCATGCCCGCGCTTGTCGCGGGCATCCACGTCTTTCTTTCAATCGATCGGTACAAAAGACGTGGATGGCCGGGACGAGCCCGGCCATGACGAAGGTGAGTGAAGCAAAAGCTGGATCGCTGGAGTTCACGCTCCTCGCGATGAAGGGAGAAGGCCGAACAGGACAGCGATATACTACCCCGCTTTGCCGGCCTTCTTCACGTCCTTGACGTTGGAGAACACGATGCCCTCGGCACGTTCCTTGGTGTAGCCGAGATAGAATTCGTTCTTGGCGAGGAACACCGGATCGCCGTCGACATCGTCGGCGACACCGGAGTTGTTGGCGGCGACGAAGGTGTCGAGCTTCTTCGGATCGTCCGATGAAATCCAGCGTGCGAGCTGGAATTCGCTGATCTCGAATTCGACCGGCAATGAATATTCGGCATCGAGCCGCGCCTTCAACACGTCGAGCTGCAACATGCCGACCACGCCGACCAGCGCCGGCGCGCCGTCGCGCGGGCGGAACACCTGCACGACGCCCTCCTCCGACATCTGCTGCAAGGCTTCCTTCAGCTTCTTCGCCTTCATCGCATCGGTGAGCCGCACGCGGCGGACAATTTCCGGCGCGAAACTCGGTACGCCGACGAACGACACGTCCTCCCCTTCGGTCAACGTATCGCCGATCCGCAAGGTGCCGTGGTTGGGAATGCCGACGACGTCGCCGGCGTAGGCCTCGTCCGCGATCGCGCGATCCTGCGCGAAGAAGAACTGCGGCGACGACAGCGGCATCGGCTTGCCGGTGCGCACCAGCTTGGCCTTCATGCCGCGCGTCAGCTTGCCCGAGCACAGCCGCGCGAACGCGATGCGGTCACGATGGTTCGGGTCCATGTTGGCCTGGATCTTGAAGACGAAGGCCGTCATCTTCGGCTCGTCGGCCTGCACCAGACGCTGACTGCTCTCCTGCGCGCGCGGCGGCGGCGCGAATTTGCCGAGACCTTCCAGCAGATCGCCGACGCCGAAATTGCGCAGCGCCGAGCCGAAATAGACCGGCGTGAGATGGCCCTCGCGGAATGCCGCGAGATCGAACGGCTTGCAGGCTTCGGTCGCCAGTCCCAGTTCTTCCTTCACCTCGTCGACGTTGAGGTTCGGGTTGCGCGCGGCGAGATCGTCGATGGAAATCTGTTCCGCCGCGCCGGTCTTCGCGCCGCCGCCTTCCAGCAAACGAATGCCGCCGGTCGCGATGTCGTAGGTGCCGAGGAAATCGCGACCGCGTCCGACCGGCCAGGTCATCGGCGTGGTGTCGAGCGCCAGCGTCTTCTCGATCTCGTCGAGTACGTCGAAGGTGTCGCGGCTCTCGCGATCCATCTTGTTGATAAAGGTGATGATCGGGATATCGCGCAGCCGGCAGACCTCGAACAGCTTGCGCGTGCGGTCCTCGATGCCTTTCGCGGCGTCGATCACCATCACGGCGGAGTCGACGGCGGTGAGCGTGCGATAGGTGTCCTCGGAGAAGTCCTCGTGGCCCGGCGTGTCGAGCAGGTTGAAGACGAGGTCATCGAACTCGAACGTCATCACCGAAGTGACGACGGAGATGCCTCGATCGCGCTCGATCTTCATCCAGTCGGAGCGCGTGTTGCGGCGCTCACCCTTGGCCTTGACCTGCCCGGCGAGATTGATGGCGCCGCCGAACAGCAAGAGCTTTTCGGTCAGCGTGGTCTTGCCGGCGTCCGGGTGGGAAATGATCGCGAAGGTACGGCGGCGCGCCACTTCGGCGGCCAGCGCCGGGCGTGAGGATGGCTCAGTGGAGACGGCAATGTCGGACATGGCCGGAGCGTGTGACAAAGAATGGCGGCGGGATCAAGGAGTTTCCGCGCCAGCGCACGCGGGTTGCCAGCCGGTTCCGGCCACCCCATATCAGCCCGGCGGAGGGACGACCCTCCGGCATCATTCGGTCATCGCGGGGACGGCCCTGCCTAACACGTTAGGAGGGCCTCATGGCCTGGTACATCCTGTTCATTGCCGGCTTGATGGAGATCGGCTGGGCGATCGGTCTCAAGTACACCGAAGGTTTCACCCGCCTCGTGCCGTCGGTGCTGACGCTCACGGCGATGACGCTCAGCGTGGTGCTGCTCGGCCTCGCGCTCAAAACCCTTCCAGTCGGCACCGCCTATGCGGTGTGGACCGGAATCGGCGCGGTCGGCACCGCCATTCTCGGCATCGTGCTGTTCGGCGATCCGGCCACCGCTGCACGGCTGGCCTCGATCGGCCTGATCGTCGCCGGCATTGTCGGGTTGAAGCTGGTGACTTGATCGGTCAGTGCTGCACCAGCACCACCGCCCAATAGGCCAACGCCGCCACCAGCGCCGAGGCCGGCACGGTGATCACCCACGCATAGACGATGGAACTGGCGACGTTCCAGCGCACCGCCGAGACGCGCCGCGCCGCGCCGACGCCGACGATGGCGCCGGTGATGGTGTGGGTGGTCGAGACCGGGACGCCGAGGAAGGTCGCCAGGAACAGCGTCGCCGCACCGCCGGTTTCGGCGCAGAAACCCTGCATCGGCGTCAGGCGGGTGATGCGCAGTCCCATGGTGCGGACGATGCGCCAGCCGCCCATCAAGGTGCCCAGCGCCATCGCCGACTGACACGCCAGCACCACCCAGAACGGCACGCTGAATTCGCCGCCGAGATGGCCCTGCGAATACAGCAGCACCGCAATGATGCCCATGGTCTTTTGCGCGTCGTTGCCGCCGTGGCCGAGCGAATACAGCGACGCGGAAAAGAACTGGAAAATCCGGAACGCCCGATCCACCGCGAATGGCGTGGACCGGGCCGAGGCCCAGGTCACGATCGCCACCAGCAACAGTGCGAGCAGGAATCCCACCACCGGCGACAGCACGATGGCGAGCAAGGTCATCGACAACCCGCTCCATACCACGGCGACGAGGCCGGCCTTGGCGACACCGGCGCCGACCAGCCCGCCGATCAGCGCGTGCGAACTACTGGAGGGAATGCCGAGCGCCCACGTCACCAGATTCCAGACGATGGCGCCGACCAGCGCCGCGAAGATCACCGCGGGCGTGATGATCTCCGGCGCGATGATGCCGGTACCGATGGTGTTGGCGACATGCAGCCCGAACACCAGAAACGCGACGAAATTGAAGAACGCCGCCCAGAACACCGCATACTGCGGCCGCAGCACCCGCGTCGAGACGATGGTGGCGATCGAATTGGCAGCGTCGTGCAATCCATTGAGGAAGTCGAACAGCAGTGCGACCGCGATCAGGCCGACCAGAACCGGAAAAGCAATCGTGGCGTCCACCCGGCGGCCCTCGCCTAGCGTTCTTGGAAGCGCATGATCTTTTCCGAAAACCGGCTTCCACTTTTCGGGATCATGCGCTTAGACCTGTTCGATGACGATGCTGTTGATCTCGTTGGCGACGTCGTCGAAACGGTCGGCCACTTTCTCAAGATGATCGTAGATCTCGGCGCCGACGATGAAGTCCATCGTATTGGCGTTGCGGTGCTTGAGGAACAATTCCTTGAGGCCGATGTCGTGAAGATCGTCGACGCGGCCCTCCAGCTTACCGAGTTCTTCGGTGATCGCGGTCAGCATGAGGACGTTGTCACCGATCGATTGCAGCAACGGCACTGCGCGGCCGACCAGGTTGGCGCATTCGGCGATCAGCGTACCGATCTCGCGCATCGGCGGCTCGAACTGACGCACCTCGAACAGCACCACGGCCTTGGCGGTCTGCTGCATCTGGTCGACAGCATCGTCCATCGCCGTGATCAGGTTCTTGATGTCGACGCGATCGAACGGGGTGATGAAGGTACGGCGCACCGCGGTCAGCACCTCGCGGGTGATGCCGTCGGCGTCGCTCTCGAACTGGTTGACGCGCTGGCAATAGACCGGCGTTTCCTCGCCGCCCTCGAGCATGCCTTGCAACGCCTGCGCGCCCTGCACCGCGACCTGCGCATGGCGGGCGAACAGAGCAAAGAACTTCTCTTCCCTGGGCAGCAGAGCTCTGAACCAGCGTAGCATTGTTGTTCCCCGGCCATTCGGTTGGCGGTACCCGATTGACGCGCCAACACCGTCATGCGACCGGCGTGCCCCGCCTCAAGACCGCGCCGCCGTTCGGGCGAAATGCCGAGACAGGACTGCCTCGCCCCCCGATGCGACAGGCCATCGACAGGCGACGGCGCGTCATTGCGTTGTCATAAAACACTTCTTCGGACCGCGCGCAATCGCTCCGGCGGCAGTCGAGCCCATCGATCACAACATATGCACGCTATGCACGGAAACGCATTCCTGCCCGTGGCAACGGACGGGAATGCGCAAATACCGCGTAATCGATAAAATTGGTGCGAATGACGCAGAACCGCGGCGACGCGATCGTCGCCCGCCTGCCCTCAAACGCCCGCGATTACAGCGAGCGCTTGAAAAGGTGAGCAATCTCGCCGACGATGCCGCGGCGGAAGGTCAGCACGCAGACCACGAAGATCACGCCCTGGATCACCGTCACCCACTGGCCGAAGCCGGCGAGATACTGCTGCATGGCGACGATGATGAACGCGCCGACCACCGGGCCGAACACGGTGCCGAGACCGCCGATCAGGGCCATCAGCACGATTTCGCCCGACATCGTCCAGTGCACGTCGGTGAGCGAGGCGTTCTGCGCCACGAACACCTTCAGCGAACCGGCGAAGCCCGACAGCGTTCCCGAAAGGATGAAGGCCATCAACTTATAATGATCTGTCTTGTAGCCGAGTGAGATCGCGCGCGGCTCGTTCTCACGAATCGCCTTCAGCACTTCGCCGAACGGCGAATTGATGGCGCGGAAGATCAGCAGGAAGGCCGCTAGGAACGCGACCAGAATAACGTAGTACAGGATCGTCGGCTTGGAGAGGTCGAACAACCCGAACAGCATGCCTTGCGGGATGCCCTGGATGCCGTCTTCGCCGTGGGTAAACGGCGTCTGCAAGTAGACGAAGAACACGAGCTGCGACAGCGCCAGCGTGATCATCGCGAAGTAGATGCCCTGGCGACGGATCGAAATCCAGCCGGTGACCACCGACAGCGCGCAGGCACCGGCGGTGCCGACGACGATGCCGATCTCCGGCGACACGCCCCACACCTTGAGCGCGTGAGCGGTGAAATAACCGGCAGTGCCGAGGAACATGGCATGGCCGAATGACAACAGGCCGCCGTAGCCGATCAGCAGGTTGAAGGCGCAGGTGAACAGCGCAAAGCACAGCGCCTGCATGACGAAGAACGGATAGATGCCGCTGAACGGCACCGCCGCCAGCAGCGCCGCCATGATGACGAACGCCACCATTTCGTCGCGAATTCCGCGTCCGGAGGCCGGTGTGGAGTTCTCGGTGATCACTGACATGTTAAGTCGCCCGTCCTGTCAATCCCGTCGGCTTCACCAGCAGCACCAGCACCATCAGAACGAAGACCACGGTGTTGGAAGCCTCGGGGTAGAAATACTTGGTCAAACCTTCGACCACACCGAGCGCGAAGCCGGTGATGACCGATCCCATGATCGATCCCATGCCGCCGATCACTACCACCGCGAACACCACGATGATCAGATCGGCGCCCATCAGCGGCCGCACCTGATTGATCGGCGCCGACAGCACGCCGGCGAGCGCCGCGAGGCCGATGCCGAGGCCGTAGGTCAAGGTGATCATACGCGGCACGTTGATGCCGAATGCGCGCACCAGACTTGGATTCTCAGTCGCTGCGCGCAGATAAGCGCCGAGCCGGGTGCGCTCGATCAGATACCAGGTGGCGATACACACCACGAGGGAGAACACGACCACCCAGCCACGATAGATCGGCAGGAACATGAAGCCGAGATTCATGCCTCCCTGAAGCTGCGACGGGATAGCGTAGGGCAAGCCCGACGAGCCGAAGTAGTTCTGGAACACGCCCTGAATGATCAGCGCGATGCCGAAGGTCAGCAACAGGCCATAGAGGTGATCGAGCCCCGCCAGCCACTTCAGCAGGGTGCGCTCCAGGATCATGCCGAAGATGCCGACCGCGATCGGCGCGATGACCAGTGCGTACCAGTAGTTCAGGCCGAGGCCGTTGAGCAGAAAGTACGCACAGAAGGCCCCCATCATATACAGCGCGCCGTGCGCGAAATTGATAATGTTGAGCATTCCGAAAATCACGGCCAGACCGAGACTCAACAGCGCGTAGAACGAGCCGTTGATCAATCCAACCAGAAGTTGGGCGTATAGAGCCTGCATAATCTTCCCGCCGACATCTCAAGAATAAATCCGCCCGGCAGCGACGCTGCCGGGCGTCGCTAACTTACTTCTTCAACAGCGGGCACGTGCTCTTGTCGAGCGGCGTGAACGCTTCGTTGGCCGGAATGGTCGCGACCAGCTTGTAGTAGTCCCACGGCCCCTTGGATTCCGCCGGCGACTTCACTTCGAACAGATAGGCCGGGTGCAGCACGCGGCCGTTCGGCTCGATCGTCCCCTTGCCGAACACCGGATCGTCGGTCGGCATGGTCTTCATCTTGGCAACCACCGCCGCACCGTCGTGCGGATTCTCGCCGAGCGAGTCCAGCGCCTTGAAGTAATGCAGCAGCGACGAATAGACGCCGGCCTGCACCATCGTCGGCATCGCATGGTTCTTCATGCGGTCCTGGAAGCGCTTGGAGAACGCGCGGGTGCCGTCGTTGAGATCCCAGTAGAACGTCTCGGTCAGATTGAGGCCCTTGGCCGTCTTCAGTCCGAGCGCGTGAACGTCCGAAATGAACATCAGCAGGCTGGCGAGTTTCTGGCCGCCGCTGGTGATGCCGAATTCCGCCGCTTGCTTGATCGCATTGACGGTGTCGCCGCCGGCATTCGCCAGGCCGATGACCTTGGCCTTGGACGCCTGTGCCTGAAGCAGGAACGAGGAGAAGTCGGCCGTGTTGAGCGGATGCTTGACCGCGCCGACGACCTTGCCGCCCGCGGCATCGACCGCAGCGGTGGTGTCACGCTCGAGCGCCGCGCCGAACGCATAGTCCGCGGTCAGGAAGAACCAGGTGTTGCCGCCGGACTTGGTCAGCGCGGTACCGGTGCCGTGGGCCAGCGTGTAGGTGTCGTAGGTCCAATGGATGGTGTTGGGCGAACAGGCCTTGTTGGTCAGGTCCGAGGTGCCGGCGCCGGAATCGAGCAGAAGGGAATTCTTTTCCTTCGCGAGATTCGATACGGCGAGCGCGACCGACGAGGTCGGCACGTCGGCGAGAACGTCGACCTTGTCGACGTCGATCCACTGCCGCGCGATGTTGACGCCGATGTCCGGCTTGTTCTGGTGGTCGGCGGAGATCACGTCGATCTTCCAGCCCTTCTTGGTCAGGCCGGAATCCTCGACCGCCATCTGGGCGGCGATCACCGATCCCGGTCCCGCCAGGTCGGCGTAGAGACCCGACATGTCGTTGAGCACGCCGATCTTGACGACCTTGTCGCCCGCGAACGCGCCGGTGCCGGTCGCCAACGCAAGCGCCGTTCCCAGCATCAATGCTGATAGTTTCTTGTTCATATCTCCTCCCGGTTTTTCTTCGTTGTCCTACACGCCGAGATAGGTATGGAGCTTATCCATGTTCGCCTGCAGTTCGGAGTTGGCGAAGCCATCGATCACCTTGCCGTGCTCGACGATGTAGAAACGATCCGCAACCGTGGACGCGAAGCGGAAATTCTGTTCGACCAGCAGGATCGTGAAGCCTTCCGACTTCAACCGCTGAATGGTGCGGCCGATCTGCTGGATGATAACGGGCGCGAGACCTTCGGTCGGCTCATCGAGCATCAGGAAGCGCGCGCCGGTGCGCAGGATGCGGGCGATCGCCAGCATCTGCTGCTCGCCGCCGGAGAGCTTGGTGCCCTGGCTCGACGACAGCCGTTCCTTGAGGTTCGGAAACAGCTCGAAAATCTGTTCCGTCGACAACCCTCCGCTGCGCACGGTCGGCGGCAGCATCAGGTTCTCGTGCACGTTGAGGCTGGCGAAGATGCCGCGTTCTTCCGGACAGATCGCGACGCCGAGACGCGCAATCTTGTCGGAATGCATCTTGATCAGTTCGTGGCCGTCGAAGCGGACCGAACCGGTGCGCTTGGCGATCATGCCCATGATCGACTTCAGGGTCGATGTCTTGCCGGCGCCGTTGCGGCCGAGCAAGGTCACCACCTCGCCGGTCTTCACGTCGAAATTGATGCCGTGAAGAACGTGAGATTCGCCGTACCAGGCCTGAAGATCGCGGATTTCCAGCAGCGAGGCTCCCGAAGCCGCCTTGGCCGGGGCGTTCGGCGCCGTCTTCACATCAACCATGACCCGCCCCCAGATACGCTTCCTTGACGCGCTCGTCCTTGGTCAGGTCGGCATAGACGCCTTCCGCCAGGACCTTGCCGCGCGTCAGCACCGTGATGACGTCCGACAGGTTCGCCACCACGTTCAGATTATGTTCGACCATCAGGATGGTGTACTTGGCCGAGATGCGCTTGATCAGCGCCGCGATCTTGTCGATGTCCTCGTGGCCCATGCCGGCCATCGGCTCGTCCAGCAGCATCATTTCGGGATCGAGCGCGAGCGTGGTCGCGATCTCCAGCGCCCGCTTGCGGCCGTAAGGCATTTCGACCGCCTGGGTATTGGCGAACTCGCTCAGGCCCACGTCCTCAAGCAATTCCTTCGCCCGCGGGTTGAAACGGTCGAGCACCGACTTGGAGCGCCAGAAATCGAACGATGCGCCGTGCTGGCGTTGCAGCGCCACGCGGACGTTCTCCAGCGCGGTCAGGTGCGGAAACACCGCCGAAATCTGGAACGACCGCACAAGGCCGAGCCGCGCCACATCGGCGGGCGCCATCGACGTGATGTCCCTGCCCTTGTAGACGATCCGCCCGGCGGTCGGCTGCAAGAACTTGGTCAGCAGATTGAAGCACGTCGTTTTGCCGGCCCCGTTAGGCCCGATCAACGCATGAATGCTGCCGCGACGTATCTTCAGATTGACGTCGCGAACCGCTAGAAACCCGGCGAACTCTTTGGTCAGTCCCTGGGTTTCGAGAATGAACTCATCGGCCAATTAATTTCCCCCTCAGCCTTCGCGCGCTGTGTCCCACGCGTGACCGAATTGTGTCAACAGCCTTCCCGACAATGTTCAGGGAACTATCACCGACAGGCCTATTGGATCGGAATATGCCGCTTTTGCCGGCACCAGTGCAAGGCACAAAGCGCGCCCGATCCATCACGATCGATATTAGCCCTTAGTCGGAGCCGGGCTTGGCGTCTAGTGCGACGGATCGGCGCCGCCCTTCGTGCTGCCCGAGACGATTGGCAGCCGCGCGGCCTCACCGCTTCGGCGCGATCTCACTGAGGTAATTGTCCGGCTTGAAACCGACCAGCAACTTGGCGCCTTTCTCCAGAACCGGGCGCTTGATCATCGACGGCTGCGCCAGCATCAACGCGATGGCGCGGCGTTCGTCGAGATTGGCCTTGTCGGCTTCGGGAAGCTTGCGAAACGTGGTGCCGGCGCGATTGAGCAAGGTCTCCCAGCCGACCTTGCCGACCCATCCCACAAGGCGCGCCTTGTCGATGCCGTCCTGCTTGTAGTCGTGGAA
Organism: Xanthobacteraceae bacterium; assembly: GCA_051954235.1. Lineage (GTDB taxonomy): Bacteria > Pseudomonadota > Alphaproteobacteria > Rhizobiales > Xanthobacteraceae > 62-47. Next base: position 44,641 of record JBQCHY010000080.1, on the reverse strand, counting down.
GTGATAAGCAACGCCATGCGCGTCGAGCCACGCGCGTGCCTTCTTCATCGTGTCGCAGTTCTTGATGCCGTAGATCGTCACGCTCATGCGCATTCACCCATGAATGAGCCGTCGGGGCGCTTCTTGTATCTGGTGAGCCGACAACTGCAAACCGGTTGTGCACAATCACGGACATCGAGGCGAATCGTGACGCGGCGGCCGGACCGGAATGATCGGCCGCCGCATCAAGGAATAAAGTCACACCATCGAGCGACGCGAGCGCCTACTCGGCCGCGATGACCCGCAGCGGCGTCGCGTAAGGCTCGATCCGCAGGCTGTCGTTGGCCAAGACGCTGATCTTCGCCAGCGGGGCCTGTTCGAGTTCGCCGTCCTTGCCCTTGCGCACCGCGTAACGCCAGAAGCTCATCGATCCGCGGCTACGCAGCGCCTTGCCGATCTCGCCGACGTCCGCCGCCATGGCGCCGTCGTCACGCGTGAGACCGACCACGATCTGATCCTTCACGGTGACGATGCTGAACAGCCTTTGCGGCTGTTCGGCGGCGATCACGGGGCTGGCAACGACAGTCGCGGCAGCGACGGCGAGCATCCGCGTCACGACGCGGCGGTTGATCGGGACAGACATCGGCATCCTTTCGTTGCGCCGCCCGCGGAGTGCGCGGCGACGATTTCGCGCCGTTTGTCGGGCGATGCATCGATCAGGTTCACGCGCGAAGCGTGACGCGCGCGCCGGTCGAAATTCTTCTGCGTGATTTAGCAACCAAAGGCAGAGCGGCGCGTTGCGGCTTTGCTGGGTGGCGATCATAGGAGCGCATCCATGTGCGATTACAGCTTACACGCGGTCGCATCGCGTGCAGCCGTCGCAGGCGAAACCCTCATTACAACCCGATTTGATCTGACCTCGACGCGAGGTTTTTCCGGGCTGGATAATCCGAGGGTCGCCGTCTGCCTGCGACCGGGGACCGAAATTGCATTCGAAGCCGACGTGCGGCGCGAACGCATGATGTTCCATCAGAACGTCGGCGCGCGGTTGGCACGCTTCCGCCAGGTCGATCTCGACAGCCCGATGCATCATCACGACGCCCTCGAGTTCTCGAACGGCACCATCGTGCTGTTGACCGATCTGGTTCCGGGTCAACGCGCGGCGATCGTTCAATTGCCCGCTAACCAGATCGAGCGCAAAAGCGAACCGGCCAGCGAAACGCCGATTGCCGACGCCAGTAACCCGATGATCGCCTGACGGCGACGTCACATTTTACGGGTCACGTCTGGATGCGTGGCCCACACCGGTAGGCCGCGGCGACCTGGGATCGTCACGGCCTGCTGCCGGCATCGGTGTCCGGCTGCAGATCCGCCAATTCATAGAGCGGCCGGATTTCGATCTCGCTTGGCCCCGGCATCGGATTGGGGCAACGCTTCACCCAGGCGACCGCCTCGTCCATATCCTTGACCTCCCACAGCCAAAATCCGGCCACCAATTCGCGCGGCGCTGCAAAAGGCCCGTCGATCACCGTGCGGCCGGCGCCGTCGAACGCAACGCGCTTGCCGTGCGAGGATGGCGTCAAGCCATCGGCCATGACAAAGATGCCGGCTGCGCGCAGTTCGTCATTGAACCGCCCCATCGCCTCCATCATCGCGGCCGTCTCCGGCGTCGCGCGAAACCCCTGCTCGCTGTCCTCCGTTGCCTTCACCAACACCATCACGCGCATCATCCATCTCCCATGCTTGAGCCGATTGTCCCGACTTGCCGTTGGAACGACGAATGAGATTCGACGCTGCCGACATCGCTCAGTAAATTTCGGACATCGCGCGGCGTGAATTCAAAAACTCTGCCGACGAAACACGCGAAACATCGTCCTGAAACCGGGGCCGGCTAAGTCCGCCTAGCCATTCACCCATTCAGGATATTCGGGCAATGCGGCTTCTTCACCTCGCCGGCGCGATCCTCGCGGCGACGATTTTCGGTTCCTCGCCGGCGAAGGCGCAGAGTTTAGTAACCGACCTGACCCAATGGGCAGGCGAGCCGTACAAGAGCAGCACCTATCTCGATCTCATGGCGCTTGCCGTCCCCAGTTTCATGAACGATGGCGACGGCTATTCCACACGACAGGCATTTTCGTTGCGCCACGTCAGCAACGAGCCGGATCGCAAGGAAACCATTGAAGTCGGCGCCCTGCTTGGCTCGCCCCGCGTTCTGCCGATCGAGACGAAGGGCCACAAGCGCCTCGCGATGCTGTTCGAACTGACTCAACCGACGGACGGCGCCGAGAGGGTGACCGCGCTCGCGCTGTTCGACATGGATCGCGAACCGAAACTGCTCGACTTTGCCAACGTCGCCTATGATCGGCAAACCGGCTTCTTCGATCCCGCCGGCTTAACTCTTCGGGACGGCAGCACCACGCTCCTGATCACGAGCGGCCATTCCAATTCGAACCAGGCCTATCATATCCATGCGATGATCGACCTTCGCGGCGATCATTTCCACCTCATCGATACATTCTTCCTGCTCGACGACAACGCATGCAGTTTCGCGCGCACGCAGCAGCCGCGTTTTGCGGTGGCCGGTTCATCGAGGAGGCCTGCGATCCAGGTTATCGTCACCGAGACCACGGCAAGACGCAACGTCGATTGCGGCAGCGATCCGGCGCCGCGCGCCCGCAAGCGCACCTTTTCCGTCACCTACACATGGCGTCCCCGCGCGAAACGCTTCGTCAAAAATTCCGACGCGATCGAGCGTTTGGCTGACGAGACCTCGAAACACCTATGATGCTCCAGCCGCCGACCGAAGGCGGCGCATGAGATCAGACGGACAGGAGACCAGCGCAGATGCGACCTATCTTCCTTTTGGCACCCCTTCTCATGCTGCTCACGATCAATTCCGCCAACGCCTCAGGCGGGATGGCATGCGATATCGACGACGCCACCGTGCAGCTCAACGTCCGCGCCGGCGTGACCCATGGGATGGGCAGTCCGACCTTCAATTTCAGGGCCGAGTTGACGGTTCTCAACGACAAGATCGCGGAAGATATGCGCCGCGTGACTTTCGACGTCGGCGACCGCCCGCAATACTGGCTCGACGATAAGGAACTGCGCCTTGTGCTTTACAAGGAACGCGTGATCGACAAGGCATTCGGATCGGTCGAACTCATCATCCGCACGACGGCAGATGACGACGGGGGAAGTTTCGCCGGCACCTACAAACTTTCGATCGCCGACGCGACCGCCTCCACCGGAAGCGACAGCAATACGATTGACTATACCGGAGCCGTCACCTGCTTCGCGGAATAACGACGGTCAACAAAGCGGCGGGCGCTCCACGAAACCTATGGCTTCTCCCACTCCATCAGCATCAGCCACGGAACGCGTCGATACTTCTCGGCGACGGCAGGTTTGCCGCCATAGGGGTGCGGTTCATCGAAGTGCCGCAGAATGAGACCCTCACCGAGCAGCAGCTTCATGTAATAGCTGAGAGGTCGATGCCAGTTGGTGATCCTGATGTCGCCCCATTCGGAAAGTAGCGCGCGGGTGTCGAGATAATTGTCGATGCAGAAGCGCGGTTGCGGCTCCTTCGACCAGCCATCGCTCGCCGTTCCAAAACTGGTGAGATTGGCAATCAGCAACCTGCCGCCGGGCTTCAGCACGCGCACCATCTCCGCGATCGCCTTGGCGGCATCCGGAATATCGATCAGCGTCAGATAGCTGACGACGAGATCGAAGGCATCGTGGGAAAATTGCAGGTCCTCGGCGCTTCCCAGTTGGTAATCACCATCGGGATCGCGTCGACGCGCCTCATCGATCAACCGCGCAGTCGGATCGATGCCGACCGTCGGCACGCCGAGGCCGCGCAGCATGCGCGAGAAGCGCCCCTCCCCGCACCCGACATCGAGGGCGTTGGTAAAATCCCCCATGCGGATACGTTGCAGCATCGGCTTGTCGAGAACACAGGTGCGGCTGAAATCGCCGTCCTCGCCCATGCTGGCGATCCAGGCCTCGGCGGATTCATCCCATCCGTTCGCCATCGGGGCGTCTCCCTTTCGGGTCGTTTTTGCCCGTCAAAGGTTGCTATCGCTGCCGACCCCATGAGCAACACACCGTAAGCCTTCCAGCCTTCACGCGGATGGCACTCGAGCGCAGATCATTCCCACTCGATGGTGCCGGGCGGCTTGCTGGTCACGTCGTAGACGACGCGGTTGACGCCTTTGACTTCGTTGATAATGCGGGTTGCGGTTTCGCCGAGGAATTTCATGTCGAACGGATAGAAGTCCGCGGTCATGCCGTCGGTCGAGGTCACCGCGCGCAGGCCCACGACATACTCGTAGGTGCGACCATCGCCCATCACGCCCACCGTCTTTACCGGCAACAACACTGCGAAGGCCTGCCAGATGGTGTCGTAAAGTCCGGCCTTGCGGATCTGGTCGATGTAGACCGCATCCGCGTCGCGCAGGATATCTAGTTTTTCGCGCGTGATCTCGCCGGGGCAGCGGATCGCGAGCCCCGGTCCCGGGAACGGATGACGGCCGACGAAGATATCCGGCAAGCCGAGTTCGCGGCCGAGCGCGCGCACCTCGTCCTTGAACAGTTCGCGCAACGGCTCGACCAGTTTCATGTTCATCCGCGCCGGCAAGCCACCGACGTTGTGATGCGACTTGATCGTCACCGACGGGCCACCGGTGAACGACACGCTTTCGATCACGTCCGGATAGAGCGTGCCCTGCGCGAGGAAATCCGCGCCGCCGATTCTCTTGGCTTCCGCCTCGAACACGTCGATGAACAGCCGGCCGATGGTCTTGCGCTTCACTTCCGGATCGGTGACGCCGTCGAGTTCGCCGAGGAACTGCTTCGAGGCATCCACATGCACCAGCGGAATGTTGTAGTGATGCCGGAACATGTCGACGACGCTCTTCGCCTCATCCTTGCGCAGCATGCCGTGATCGACGAACACGCAGGTGAGCTGGTCGCCGATGGCTTCGTGAATCAGGATCGCCGCGACGGATGAATCGACGCCGCCGGATAGGCCGCAGATCACCTTGCCTTTGCCGACCTGCGCGCGGATTTTCTCAACAGCTTCCTCGCGGAAGGCACGCATGGTCCAGTCGCCGGTGAGGCCAACCACCTTGCGGACGAAGTTGCGGAGCAGCTTGGCGCCGTCCGGGGTGTGTACCACCTCGGGGTGAAACTGCATTGCGTAGAACTTGCGCTTGTCGTCGGCGATCACCGAGATCGGCGAGCCGGCCGCCTTCGCCACCGCGCGGAAACCATCCGGCAGTTTGGTGACGCGGTCGCCGTGGCTCATCCAGACGTCGTATTTGCCGCCCTTCTGCCAGACGCCCTCGAACAGCGCGCAGTCGTCGGTGACTTCGATGGCGGCGCGGCCGAACTCGCGATGATGGCCGGCTTCGACGGTGCCGCCGAGTTGCTGCGCCATGGTCTGTTCGCCGTAGCAAATGCCGAGCACCGGCACGCCGGCGGTGAGCAGCGAGAGCGGCGCCGACGGCGCGTCCTTGTCGAGCACGGAAGCGGGACCGCCGGAGAGGATCACGCCCTTGGGCTTCATCTCGCGGAAGGCGGCTTCGGCTTTCTGGAACGGCACGATTTCGGAATAGACACCCTCCTCGCGCACCCGCCGCGCGATCAGCTGCGTCACCTGCGATCCGAAATCGATGATGAGAATCTTGTCGTGCGCGGCCGCGATGTCCGTGGCCGCCGGGTTAGTCTGGCTGTCTGCTGTCATGGGCAGGAGATACGCGACCGGCAGCGGCCCCGCAAGCCAGGAAACCGTCATGGCCGGGCATAACCGTTCGAAGAACGGCGTCGCTAAGCTCGCCTATGTCCCGGCCATCCACGCCTTTATTCCGGCCGTAGATTAGGAAGACGTGGATGCCCGGAACAAGTCCGGGCATGACGAAGCCAACTATCCTGCCTTGCGCAGCACCGAGACGAAGAAGCCGTCGGTGCCGGTGCGGCGCGGCGTCATCAGGAGCCCTTCCGGGCTTTGCAGGGTTGCGGCGAGGAAATCCTCGGCCTTGTCCCAGAGCGGGCCCGCGACCTGCACCGGCGGCACCACGGCAAATCCCGGCTGGCGGGTGAGAAAGCCACGGATTTGGGCGTTGTTCTCGGCCGGCAGCACCGAGCAGGTGATGTAGACGATCCGCCCGCCCGGCTTCACCAGCGGCGCGGCGCGGTCCAGCACCTCGGCCTGCGCCTTGAGCCGGACCTCCAGCGCGCCGGGGCGGATCCGCCATTTGGCATCCGGATTGCGCCGCCACGTCCCGGTGCCGGTGCAGGGCGCGTCGATCAGCACCAGATCGGCGGAGGCGCGGATCTCGCTCAGCGGATCGGCGTCGCCCTTCGGCGCGCGAATTTCGGCGTTGTGGACGCCGGCGCGCGACAGCCGCTCGTGAATGGGTGCAAGCTGGCGCTTGTCGCCGTCGGTGGCGATCAGCCGGCCCTTGCCCTGCATCATCGCCGCCAGCGCAAGCGTTTTGCCGCCCGCCCCCGCGCAGAGGTCGATCACCTGCTCGCCGGGCTTCGCACCGGAGAATAGCGCCGCGAGTTGCGAGCCCTCGTCCTGCACCTCGACGCCGCCTTTGACGAAATCCTCCTCGGCATGGATGCCGGGGTTGCGGGCGTCGGCGCCGAGGGCGATCCGCAGACCCCACGGCGACCATCGCGTCGGCTTGGCGCCGAGATGGGCCAGCGAGGCCGCCACCTTCTCGCGCTTGGCTTTGAGGGTGTTGACGCGCAGGTCGAGCGGCGCGCGGCGCGCCATCGCGGCGGCTTCCGCCACGCGGTCGTCGCCGAATACTTCGGCCAGATGCGCGTCCATCCATTCCGGATAGTCGCCCGCGACCGGCGCCGGCGCGCCATCGACCGTGCGCACCGTCAACGCATGGCGCTCGGCCGGCGACAGCGTATCGGGCGCAAAGCGCGACCCGTCGCACAGCGCGGCGAGCGCGTCGGCGCTCATACCGCGCTCCAGTTTCATCATGCCGAACACCCGCGCGCGCGGCGTGTCGTCGTCCATGATCCAGGCGCTGGAGGCGCGACGGCGCAGCACGTCGAACACCAGCCCGGAGATCGCAGCGCGATCGCCGGAGCCGGCGAAGCGATGCGCGGTGCCCCATTCCTTCAGCGCCTTGGCCGCCGGCACCCGCTGCGTATCGATCGCGGAAATCACTTCAATGGCTGCGGCGAGCCTTGCGCCCGGTGTCATGACAATCCTCAGTGAATGCGCAATGCCGCTAAATCAGCAGCAAAAGCCGTAGCGCGAAGTACAGCCACATCGCCATCAGCACAAGGACGCCGGCGAACCAAACCAGCGAGCGCTGCCGCACGTCGTTGCTGGTGACGAAGATGCCGGCGTGGACGAAGCGCGTCACGACGAATACCCACGACAGCAACACGAACACCAGATCGGCCCGGCGCAGCGGCAACGCGACGGCGACCAACACATAGAACAGCAGCGGCAACTGAAACTGGTTGTTGAAGCAGTTGCCGATCTGCGTCGCGCGATCCGGCCAGTTACGACCGAGCGCGATATCCTTGAACGTCACCTCTCCCGAAGTTAACGCCCCGGTTCGCACTCCCGCCATCATCAACAGCAGCGCGAAGGTCAGGCCCACGAGCACGAACACCGGCAGCAACACCATCTGGACGGACATCGCGGGCCTCCGTTCTGTTGTGCACGGCCGCTCCCGGCTTACGCCTTGTCAGGGCCGACGCGGACCAGTTGCTTGCCGAAGTTGGCACCCTTGAGCAGGCCCATAAAGGCTTGCGGCGCGCTGTCGAGCCCTTCGGTGACGAACTCCTTGTGCTTGATCTTGCCCTCGCGCAGCCACTGCGACATGTCGCGGATGAAGTCCGGATACATCGCGGCGAAATCGCGGACGATGAAGCCGCGGAAATTGAGGCGCTTGACCAGGATCTGCCGCATGATGGTGTTGGCCCACGGCGGCGTCGGCGTGTCCTTGCCGAAGATGGTGTTGTAGTCAGCGATCAGGCCGCAGACCGGAATGCGCGCGAAGTCGTTGAAGCGCGGCAGCACGGCGTCGAACACCTTGCCGCCGACGTTCTCGAAATAGACATCGATGCCTTTCGGACAGGCTTCTTTGACCCGCGCCCGCAGATCGGGATCGCGATGATCGATGCATTCGTCGAAGCCGAGTTCGTTCTTGACGTAGTCGCACTTCTCCTTACCGCCGACGATGCCGACCGCCCGAGCGCCCTTGATCTTCGCGATCTGCCCGACGGCTGAGCCGACCGCGCCGGAAGCCGCCGCGACCACCACCGTCTCGCCCGGCTGCGGATTGCCTATGGCCAGAAGACCGGTATAGGCGGTCATGCCCGGCATGCCGAGGATGCCCACCGCCGTCGAGATCGGCGCGATGCTCGGATCGATCTTGCGCAGGCCCTTGCCGTTCGACAGCGCGTATTGCTGCCAGCCGCTATGGGCCAGCACGATGTCGCCCTTGGCGAAGCCAGGATTATTGGAAGCCGCCACCTCGCAGACCGTGCCGCCTTCCATCACGCCGTCGATCGGCACCGGTGCGGAATAGGACGGGCCATCATCCATGCGGCCGCGCATGTAGGGATCGAGCGACAGCCAGATCGTCCGTAACAGCACCTCGCCCTCGCCCGGCGTCGGCACGGCGTAATCCTCGAGGCGGAAGTTGGCCGGGGTCGGTTCGCCCACCGGGCGGGAAGCCAGAACGATACGCTTGGCAGACTGGGACATAGGTGTTTCCTCTAGAGAGTGCTTATGGAGAACGGCGCGAGCCGGAAGATAGCGGTCAGGCGGTGATTTTGGCCAGCGCGGCATCGAAGGCGGCGGTCGCGGAAGCGAGGTCCTTGAAAGCCAAGCCGGCGTCGGCGGGCTGCTTCTGCTTCTCAGTGGCGGTCGGGCGAATCTCCGCGACGGGCTTTCCGCCCGCGAGCAATGCGGCCGGCGCCAGCACATGAAATTCGTGATCCGCGAGCGGCGCGTCCTTGAGCAGGAAGACGCCGAGATAGACGGTGTCGTTGCCGCGCCGATAGGAGATGTAGCGCTCGATCGCCACCGAGCCGTCGCGCTGCATGCCGCCGAGCTTGGCGGAGCCCTTGGAGTCGAGCAGCTTGTGGGCGCGGAAACCCTTGACGTCGGCGGAGCGCGCCTTCGCCGTCTCCTCGGAGAGATCGTATTTCGCCGCCAGTTCCTTGCCGACGGCGGCAATCTGGTCGGCGACGGTGTGCTCGAATTCTTTCAGTTCGGTGCGCGGCTTGGCGATGCGGCTCGGCTTCAACGCATTGCGCGTCTCAAGCACCGCCTTACATTTGGCGGCCAGATCGTCGGCGGATTTACGCTCCGCATTGCCGAGCAGGTTCTTCAACTCGGGCGTGGAGAGAGCTTCGAGCCGTTCGTCCGTCCATTCGTACATGACAACCGCGATTCCAGTTCTGACACGGAACGACGGTGTCCCGCCCGGTCATCCTACCGCGTTTTACCGCCGAGGGGAAACCGGAATGTCCATACTGAAAATTTCGCCAGAACAGGATGTTATGGAGAAATTTTCACGTATGGCCGCAACTGTCGTTACACGCCACCCGGATAATTCGGGCTTTCGCGGGTGATCGTCACATCGTGAACGTGGCTTTCACGCAGACCGGCGCTGGTGATGCGGACGAACTGCGCCTTGTCATGAAATTCGGGAATGTTCTTCGCGCCGACATAGCCCATCGCCGCGCGCAGGCCGCCGGCGAGCTGATGCATCACGTTCCCGACCGGCCCCTTATAGGCCACCTGCCCCTCGATGCCTTCCGGCACCAGCTTGAGCGTGTCCTTGATGTCTTGCTGGAAATAGCGGTCGGCCGAACCGCGCGCCATTGCGCCGACCGAACCCATGCCGCGATAGGCCTTGTAGGAACGGCCCTGCCACAGGAACACTTCGCCCGGCGTCTCGTCGGTGCCGGCGAGCAGCGAGCCGACCATGACGACATCGGCGCCGGCCGCGATCGCCTTGGCGAGATCGCCGGAGAACTTGATGCCGCCGTCGGCGATCACCGGGATATCGGCCTTCTTCGCGGCTTCCACTGCATCCATGATGGCGGTGAGCTGCGGCACGCCGACGCCGGCGACGATACGGGTGGTGCAGATCGAGCCCGGCCCGATGCCGACCTTGACGCAGTCCGCGCCGGCATCGATCAGCGCCTGCGTACCCTCAGTGGTGGCGACGTTGCCAGCGATCACCTGCACGGAGTTGGAGCGCTTCTTGATGCGGTTCACCGCTTCCAGCACCCGCGAGGAATGGCCGTGCGCGGTATCGACCACGATCAGATCGACGCCGGCATCGATCAGCCGCTCGGTGCGCTCAAAGCCGCCCTCGCCCACGGTGGTCGCCGCCGCCACGCGCAAGCGCCCCTGCGCGTCCTTGCAGGCCAGCGGATGGGTGACCGCCTTTTCCATGTCCTTGACGGTGATCAGGCCGACGCAGCGATACTGGTCGTCCACCACCAGCAGCTTCTCGATGCGATGCTGATGCAGCATCCGCTTGGCTTCTTCCTGGCTGACGTTCTCGCGGACCGTCACCAGGTTCTCGTGGGTCATCAATTCCGACACCTTCTGGTGCGGATCGGTAGCGAAACGGACGTCGCGGTTGGTGAGAATGCCGACCAGCTTGCCGGGCACGCCGTGGCCGCCGCCGGTGACCACCGGAATGCCGGAGAAGCCGTGGTCCTTCATCAGCAGCAGCGCGTCGGCGAGTTGGGCGTCGGGGCCGATGGTGAGCGGGTTCACCACCATGCCGGATTCGTATTTCTTGACCTGCCGGACCTGCGCCGCCTGCCCTTCCGGATCGAAGTTGCGGTGGATGACGCCGATGCCGCCGGCCTGCGCCATGGCGATGGCCATCTTGGCTTCAGTGACGGTGTCCATCGCGGAAGCGAGGATCGGGATGTTGACGGAGATCGATTTGGTGACGCGGGAGCGGATGTCGGCTTCGGACGGCAGGATATCGGAGAGGCCGGGCTTCAACAGCACGTCGTCGAAAGTATAGCCCTCTTGAAACCGATCAGATCCTTGAAAACGCGTCATCGCCAACTCCATTCACGGCCCTTTGCCGCCGGCTTACCCGGAATGAGCGTCCGTTCGGTGACGCAAAGGCGGCGCGTCGCCGTGGAATCGGGAACCCATTACGAGGGATTGGCGGTGGTCGATAGCACGGTGTCCCAGCGTTTCAAAGGCTTTTGCCGCAATGCAGGACCGCTTATCCCGCGCGATTGCGCCCCTTGCGGCGGGGTGGCGGCATCCCTATCGAAACCGCCGCCTGACGGCGGCCGAACCGGGTGGCGCTGGCACGATGATGCGGTCACTTGACTCCATCCAAGCCGAAGCGCATGAGCGAGGCATGACGCGCACGATTTCCATGGCCGACAAACGTGCCGCCCTTTACGGGGCGGGCTGTCTGCGCGCGTAATTTCTCAAGCTTTCGCACAGACCACCCTCACCCCGCCGGTTCGGACGGGGCAATCGACATGTGTCTCCCGTTCGCGGCTCGAACAGGAGACTTGCAATGACTGTCATCCATCAAAGACCGTCCGGCTTGTGGTTGCCGCTGATCACGCCATTTCGCGACGGCAATCTCGACGTCGCCTCGCTGCGCCGGCTGGTGCGTCACTACGCGATGACCGCCATCGATGGCCTGATCCTCGGCGCCACCACCGGCGAAGGCCTCGTGCTCGACGAGATCGAAGCCGAGCGGCTGGCGTCGATCTGTGCCGCTGAATTGCACGCCGCGCGACGGCCGATGCCGATCTATCTCGGGCTTGCCGGCAGCGACACCCGCAAGGTCGCGGCGACGATCGCGCGCACAGAGGCTTGGCCGATCGATGGCTATCTGATTTCAGCACCGTTCTACACGCGCCCCTCGCAGCAGGGACTGTACCTGCACTTCGCGGCACTGAGCGAGGCCACGTCGCGATCGATCATGCTCTACAACATCCCGTACCGGACGGCGGTGAACATCGGCAACGATGTGATGCTGCGGCTCGCCGAACGCGCCAACATCGTCGGACTGAAGGACTGCTCGGCCGATACCTTGCTATCGGTCGATCTGCTCTGTCGTCGGCCACCCAGTTTCGCGGTGCTGACCGGCGAGGACGCGCTGTTCTACAGCGCGCTGACACAAGGTGCGGACGGCGGCATTCTCGCCTCCGCCCATGTCGAAACCGCCTCCTTCGCGCAGGTCGCAGGGCACATTCGCGCCGGCAACCAGCCCGCCGCGCTCGCCGCCTGGAGCATCATCGCCGATCTGCCGCGCCTGCTGTTCGCCGAGCCGAGCCCCGCGCCGATCAAGCATTGGCTATGGCGGCAAGGCCTGATCGACAGCCCGGAGGTGCGATTGCCGATGGTGCCGGTCAGCGACGACCTGGCAGGGCGGATCGAGCGCAGGATGACGACGGAAATGGCTCTCGCCGGAGCCTGAGCCGCCGCGCATTCACCGTTCCCCGGAAAGATATGAGCGACGGTCTTGACGATCGGCCGTCCCGCCCCCTTATGGTCCGCCGGAACCGGCACGCTGCCCGGTTCCGGCCCGATTTGACCGCTATGGTGGCTGTATCATTCTGGCGAACGAGCGCATGTCGAAGCTGAAACACCTGCGACGCCTGTTACGCGACCGAAGCATGCTCGGCGTGCTCGCTGTCGCGGGGTTGATACTGTTCGCCATCGCAGCGCCTGCGTCGGCGCAGTTCTTCCCGTTCTTCGGCGGCGGCCCGCAGCAGCCGCAACGGCATCAGCCGCGCGGCGGTGGTGGCGGCGGCTTCTTCAGCAATCCGTTCTTCTCGCCGTTCGAGCAGCGCCCGCCGCCGCAACAGCAGCGCCCGGTGGAGCGGCAGGACTTCTCCCGCGCGCCGCCGCCGGAAAAGCGCGAGGTCCCGGCCGAACGTAACGTACTGGTGCTCGGCGACGCCATGGCCGACTGGCTCGGCTACGGCCTCGAGGATGCGCTGAGCGAAACGCCGGAACTCGGCGTGATCCGCAAATTCAAGACGGTGTCCGGGCTGATCCGCTATCAGCCCAAGGGCGAGCCGTCCGACTGGGCAGCCGCGGCGAAGGAAATCCTCGCGACCGAAAAGCCCGAAGTGATCGTGATGATGCTCGGTCTGCACGATCGCATGCCGATCCGGGAAACCGCCGGCGCCGACAAGAAAGCCGACGGCAAAGCCGACGACAAGAAAACAGCGGACACCAAACCGAACGACGACGACGATTCCGACTTGCAGATCGCGGCGCCCGAGAAAGGTGCGCGCGGCGCGCACGGCGTCCATCAGTTCCGCGACGAACGCTGGGGCGAACTCTACAGCAAGAAGATCGACGAGACGATCGCGGTGCTGAAAAGCAAAAACGTGCCGGTGCTGTGGGTCGGCCTGCCCTCGATCCGCGGCACCAAATCGACCTCGGACGCGCTCTACCTCAACTCGCTCTATCGTGATGCCGCCGGCCGCGCCGGCATTACTTATGTCGACCTATGGGATGGCTTCGTCGACGAGTCCGGCCGCTATCTCGCACAAGGCCCCGACTTCGAAGGCCAAATTCGCCGTCTGCGTTCGAGTGATGGCGTCTATTTCACCAAGGCCGGCGCGCGCAAACTGGCGCATTACGTCGAACGCGAAATCACCCGCGTGCTGGCGGGACGCCCGACCACCATCGAAATTCCCACCGAGCCCGGCACGCCGGACGCCGAAGCCAAGCCGGGCTTGCCTGCGCCGCGCCCGATCGCCGGCCCGGTGATTCCGCTGGTCGCCTCCTCGGTCGGCACCGATGAATTGCTCGGCGCCGCCAATGTGCGGCCGGCATCGGTCGATCCGCTGGTGGCGAAGACGCTGGTGAAGGGCGACGCGCTGACGCCACCGCCCGGCCGCGCCGATGACGCTGCATGGCCGCGCCGCGAGGTTGCGCGCGAACGCGCCGGCGAGCCGGTGGTCGCGGCGGTGACGCCCGCGAACGGCGCGCCGGCCACTGCCGCACGGCCAGGCGAGAAGCCGAAACGGCAGCACATCATCGTCCGCACCAACGATCAGCGCTTCGGCGACGCCTCGCCGCAGCAACGCCGCTCCGCGCCGCCGCGCCCGTTACCGCCGCCGCCGGGCCCCGCTGATTGGCTGTCGCGGCTGTTTCGGTAAGGCGCACACCACGCCCGCCATGTCCTCGCGCGGGTAGCCGGGCGGTGGGCCGTGCTGCCGGATCGCCTCGACCATCTCACGATGCTTGCGATCCTCCCGCTTCATGTAGACCGCCAGGATGGCGTGGGCCGACGGGACAAACAGCAGGACGTGGAAGATCATCCCGAAGATCAGACAGACCACGAGTAGCAGGACGTTGAAGATCGCCGAGAACGGCTGGCCGTTGAACAGCAGACCGAGCGGCGGAAGAAGAGCGGCGAGGACATAGATCATCGTCGGAACTCCGTCAGACAGGCCAGCCCCGCACCATGCGGCGTACCTTCGCAGCCAGCATCTAGGACGTATTCCGGATTGTACAATGGTCGCAATCCACGGAGGATGCTAAAGGCCCAGCTTTCGTCCAGCCGCTCTCATCCCCGCACGGTGCAATGAACAAAGAACGCGTGATCCCGCTGATCGTGGCGACGGCCCTGTTCATGGAAAACATGGACTCGACGGTGATCGCCACCTCGCTGCCGGCGATCGCGTCCGACATCGGCACCAGCCCGCTGACGCTGAAGCTGGCGATCACCTCCTACCTGCTGTCGCTGGCGGTGTTCATTCCGGCCTCGGGCTGGACCGCGGATCGCTTCGGCGCCCGCAAGGTGTTCAGCGCGGCGATTGCGGTGTTCATGATCGGCTCGATCGGCTGCGCCATCTCCTCCTCGATCAACGACTTCGTGATCGCGCGCGTGGTGCAGGGCCTCGGCGGCGCGATGATGACGCCGGTGGGGCGGCTGGTACTGCTGCGTTCCATCGACAAGAGCGCACTGGTCAACGCCATGGCCTGGGTGACGGTGCCGGCGCTGATCGGGCCGGTGATCGGCCCGCCGCTCGGCGGCTTCATCACCACTTATTTCTCGTGGCACTGGATCTTCCTGATCAACATTCCGATCGGCGTCGTCGGCATCGTGATGGCGCAGCGCTACATCGATCCGATCCGCAGCGAGAACCCGGACCGCTTCGACCTCGTCGGCATGGTGCTGTCCGGTCTCGGTCTCGGCGGCCTTGCCTTCGGCCTTTCGGTCGCGGGACTCGGGCTGATGCCGTGGCCGGCGCTGGTGGCGCTGATCGGCGGCGGCGTGCTGTTCACCGTGCTCTACGTTCGCCATGCCAAGCGTACCGACAGCCCGGTGCTGGATTTCAGCCTGATGCGGCATCCGACGATGTACGCCAGCGTCATGGGCGGCTTTCTGTTTCGGCTCGGCATCGGCGCGCTGCCATTCCTGCTGCCGCTCTTGATGCAACTCGGCTTCGGGCTGTCGCCGTTCAAGTCGGGCCTTGTGACGTTTACCTCGGCGCTCGGCTCGATGGGCATGAAGACCCTGGCGGCGCGCATCATCCGCGCGTTCGGCTTCCGCAACATCATGTCAGTGAATGCGCTGGTCAGCGCCGTCTTCCTCGCGGCCTGCGCGCTGTTCACCGTTACGACGCCGCTCCTGCTGATCGTGATCATCCTGATCGTCGGGGGCTTCTTCCGCTCGTTGCAGTTCACCGCGCTCAACACGCTGGCCTATGCCGACATCGAGCCGGAGAAGATGAGCCGCGCCACCACGCTGGTCAGCGTCGCGCAGCAACTGTCGGTGTCGGCGGGGGTCGCCATCGGCGCGTTCTCGGTGGAAGCGACCATGATGCTGGGACATGCCAGCGAACTCACCGCCAAGGAATTCGGCCCGGCCTTCGTGATCGTCGGTATTTTCGCCGCGCTCTCGGGCTGGTTCTTCTTCCGCATGCCGGTCGATGCCGGCTATCAGGTGTCCGGGCGTCAGGTCGTTGTCGTCACCCCGCCGCGCGAAGCGGAGGCGGAGGAAGAAGCCGCCCGCGAAACCGCCACCGCGCGCGATCAGAAGCTGGGCTGATCCGAACGCTGTTGCGACCGTGCGAGTGGCGTGGTTTGCTTGGCGCCAGGCTGATGGCACGGAGACGCATGCATGGCGCGACTGTGGTGGTTCGCGGCTCTCCTGATGATCGCGTTCGGCTCTGCGACCGGCCAAGCCGCCGAGCGTCCGCCGGCGAGCCAGTGCCTCGCGATGGCGCAGATGCTTCCTCACGTCGTCTACGCCAGCATCCGCACCGCCGCGCGTGCCGATGAAGTCACCATCCGCTATGCCGGGCATTCGACCTATGTGATCGAGACGCCGGACGGCGTGCGTATCGCCACCGACTACACCGGCACCTACGACACCGGCGGCCTGCCGGACGTCGTCACCATGAACCGGGCGCACACGACGCATTACACGCTCAATCCCGATCCGCGCATCAAATACGTGCTGCACGGCTGGGGCGAGAACGGCGAAGCCGCGAAACACGCACTCAGGGTGAGCGACGTCTTCATCCGCAACGTGCCCACCGATATCCGCCGCTCGCTTTACGAGGACGGCGCCAATGTCGCGATGATCCCCAACGGCAACTCGATCTTCATCTTCGAGGTGGCGGGTCTGTGCATCGGCCATCTCGGGCATCTGCATCACCCGCTCGACGACAGCCACATCGCCGCCATCGGCCGGCTCGACATCGTCATGGTGCCGATCGACGGCACCTACACCATGTCGCTCGACGGCATATCGGAGATCGTGCGGCGGCTGCGCGCGTCCATCGTGCTACCGATGCACCGCTTCGGCACGCCGCTGTCGGATTTGCTCGATCGCCTGCGCGGCCAGTTCGCCATCGACCGCCGCAGCGAGCCGTTCTTCCAGATTTCCGCTGGTAGCCTGCCGAAGACGCCGACGGTGATCGTGCTGAGTGGAGTCTAAAATAAGGTCGCGCTGAGACTGGATGGCCACGCGTCGATAGCTCTCGTCATGCCCGGCCTTGTGCCGGGCATCTACGTTCTTGCTGACATTCTGTGCGCTAAGACGTGGATGGCTGGGACAAGCCCGGAAACTACTACACGCCGCCGCGAAAGCCGGTCGCCAATAGATAGCGCTCCGACGAATCCTGACGACTTGCAGCCGGCTTGACATGGCGCACGGTGACAAAGTCACGCTTCACCTGTGCCAGCAGGTCGGCGTCCGCGCCGCTCTGGAATACTTTTGCGATGAAGGTGCCACCCGGCTTCAGCACTTCGGCGGCGAAGGCAGCGGCGGTTTCCACGAGGCCGACGATGCGCAGCTGATCGGTCTTGCGATGACCGGTGGTATTGGCGGCCATGTCCGACATCACCACGTCGGCGCCGCCGCCGATCATCTCGCGCAGAATCTCCGGTGCCTTATCGTCCATGAAATCGAGCTGGGTGAAGGTGACGCCGGGAATTTCCGGCATCTCCAGCAGATCGATCGCCACCACCCTGCCTTTGCCTTCGAGCGAACCGACCTTGCGCGCGGCGACCTGGCTCCAGCCGCCGGGAGCCGCGCCGAGATCGATCACCACCTGCCCCGGCTTCAACAGCCGGTACTTGTCGTCCATCTCGATCAGCTTGTAGGCGGCGCGCGAACGCCAGCCGTCCCGCTTCGCCTGCGCGACATACGGATCGTTGAGCTGCCGCTCCAGCCAGAGCTTCGACGACAGCTTGCGTTTGCCGGCGCTCTTGACGGTGACGTGGAGGCGTCCGGTTGTGTCCTTTGCCATGGCGGTTGCTTATCTCGAAAACGCGACAAGCGATAGGCCACTCACGCCGCGCCGATAGCGCCGTCCTCGCGCATCATTTCCACCAGCATGCCCTCACGCAGGCCGCGATCGGCGACGCGCAGGCGCGGCAGCGGGAACGCATCGCGGATGGCGTCGAGGATGGCGCAGCCCGCCAGCACCAGATCGGCGCGCTCGAAGCCGATGCAGTTGTTGTTGGCGCGCTCCTGATAGCTCATGCCGAGCAAGGTGGAGATCGCGGAGGTGATCTCGCCGTCGTTCATCCAGAGCCCGTCGACGCGGCGACGATCGTAGCGCGGCAACCGCAGGTGGATGCCGGCCAGCGTGGTCACGGTTCCCGAAGTACCGAGCAGATGCATCGTCTCGAGATTGCCGCCGTGCTCTGCCGCAAACGGCGCGACGTGGCGGGAGACTTCCTGCACCATTCGCGCGTAGACATCGGCGCTGACGTCCTTGCCGCCGAACCGCTCCGCCAGCGTCACGACGCCAAGCGGGATCGACATCCAGCCCTCGACGCGCGGCGCGCCGCCGTTGCGATCGATCCGCACCAGTTCGCTGGAACCGCCGCCGATATCGAACAGGATCGCGCCGGTGCCTTGCGGGTCGACCAGCGGCGAGCAGCCGACCACGGCCAGCGACGCCTCGGTCTCGCGGTTGATGACTTCGAGCGCGATGCCGGTCTGCGTGGCGACGCGGTCGCGGAACGCCTCGGCGTTGGAGGCCGCGCGGCAGGCTTCCGTCGCGATCAGCCGCAGCCGCTGGGCGTTGCGATGACGCATCTTGTCGCGACAGACGCTCAGCGCCGAGATGGCTCGGCCGATCGCCGCCTCGCTGATACGGCCGGTGGAGGAAATGCCTTCGCCAAGCCGGATGATCCGCGAAAACGAATCGATCACGCGGAACCCCTCGCCTTCGGGGCAGGCGATCAAGAGGCGGCAGTTGTTGGTGCCGAGATCGAGCGCGGCGTAAACGCCCGCGCCGGCCAGCGCCGGGGCGGCAACAATCGGCGCGGCCGCGTGGCCGTTGGCGCGCTGATGCGATCGGGGCGGCTCCGGGCCATCGCTGCGCCGGGCGTCGTTGTTCATGCAACCTGTCTCTCGCGGCCGGACCGGCCGACTGGAATAATGTTTCACGGAAAGTTTAGAGCATGATCCCGAAAAGTGGAAACCGGTTTTCGGTAAAGATCAGGCGCAAACAAAACGGCGAGCGCGGGGCGCAACCCCGGCACGCAGCCGCCATGCCCAATCCGGCGTTGCCGGTACCCCGGGGTTACGTTATTTCGGTCGGGAAGCGCGAGCGCATGTGGCGCAAAACGCCCGGGAATCGATGGTTTCATGGACAGCAAGACACCCCGACCGACCACCAGCCTCACCCGCGACAATGCGATTGCCCTGCAAAAGCATGCTGTCGGGCAACCCGTCCGCCGCAAGGAAGATGATACTCTCGTGCGCGGCAAGGGCCGCTACACCGACGACTTCAGCCTACCGGGTCAGGCCTATGCCTGGATGGTCCGCAGTTCCCACGCCCACGGCGTGATCCGCGCCATCGACACCAGCGCCGCGCGACAGATGCCGGGCGTGCTCGGCATTTATGTCGGCAACGATCTGGTGGAGGCCGGCTATACGCCGATCCATTGCACCCTGCCAATGAAGAATGCCGACGGCACCCCGCTGTTGCAGTCCAATCGCATGGCGCTCGCCATCGACAAGGTGCGCTTCGTCGGCGATCCGGTCGCCTGTGTCGTCGCGGAAACCGCCGCGCAAGCGCGCGATGCCGCCGAGGCGGTGATCGTCGAGATCGATGAACTGCCATCGGTGACGAAATCCGAGGACGCCATCAAGCCTGGCGCGCCGCTGCTCTACGATCACGTCCCCAACAACATCGCGCTCGATTACTACTCCGGCGACCGCGACGCGACGGCGGCGGCT
The DNA here is from genome assembly GCA_051954235.1 of Xanthobacteraceae bacterium. Taxonomy (GTDB): domain Bacteria; phylum Pseudomonadota; class Alphaproteobacteria; order Rhizobiales; family Xanthobacteraceae; genus 62-47. The sequence continues at coordinate 24,938 of JBQCHY010000080.1, read as the reverse complement.
TTCGCCAAGGCCGCGCATGTCACTTCGCTCGACATCGTCAACACTCGCGTCGCGGTAGTACCGATGGAGCCGCGCGCGGGGCTCGCCTCCTACGACAAGGCCAGCGGCCGCTTCACCGTGCATGTGGCAACGCAAGGCGTCTCCGGCAACCTGACCGCGCTGGCCAAGCTGATGAACGTGCCGCGCGACAAAATCCGTCTGCTGACTTATAACGTCGGCGGCTCGTTCGGCATGAAGAACGCGGGCTATCCGGAATACGTCTGCCTGCTGCACGCCTCGCGGCTGCTGGGGCGACCGGTGAAGTGGCTCGATGAACGTTCATCGAGTTTCCTCTCCGATAATCACGGCCGCGCGCAGGAAGTGCGCGCCGAACTGGCGCTCGACGCCAAAGGCGTCATCCTCGGCGTTCGCATCACCGGCTTCGGCAATCTCGGCGCCTACATCGCCGGTGTCGGGCCGCTGCCGCTGTCGCTCAACATCGCCAAGAACATCGCCAGCGTCTATCGCACGCCGCTGATCGAAGTCGATATCAAGTGCGTGGTGACCAACACCACGTTCATGGGCGCCTATCGCGGCGCAGGCCGCCCCGAAGCCAATTACTTCATGGAGCGCCTGCTCGACCGCGCCGCATCCGAGATGGGCATCGACCGCCTGACCTTGCGTCGTCGCAACCTGATCAAGCCGGCGCAGATCCCGTTCGCTGCCGCCAACGGCATGACCTACGATTCCGGCAACTTCCCCGCCGTGCTCGACAAGGCGCTCGAACTGGCCGACTACGCCGGCTTCGCCAAGCGCAAGCGCGAGGCGCGCAAGCGCGGCAAGCTGCGCGGCATCGCGGTCGGCTGCTATCTCGAAGTGACGGCCGGCTTCGCCGAACTCGGCAAGATCGATTTCGAGGCGGATGGCACTGTGCTTCTGACCACCGGCACACTCGATTACGGGCAAGGCCATGCGACACCGTTCGCGCAGGTGCTGGCCGCCAAGCTCGGCGTGCCGTTCGACAAGATCCGCCTGATGCAGAACGATAGCGATGTCGTGCATAGCGGCGGCGGCACCGGCGGCTCGCGCTCGATCATGGCCAGCGGCACCGCGATCGTCGAGGCCAGCGATCTCGTGATTGCCAAGGGCAAGACCGCAGCCGCCAACAAACTGGAAGCCGCCGAGAGCGATATCGAATTCGCCGACGGCCGCTTCACGATCGCCGGCACCGACCGCTCGATCGGTTTGCTCGAACTCGCCAGCGCGTTGCGCGCGTCGCCGCCGGTGGACGGACAGCCGACATCGCTCGATGTCGATCATGCCTCGCCGGGTGTGCCGTCGACGTTCCCGAACGGTTGCCACATCAGCGAAGTCGAGATCGATCCCGACACCGGCGTGACCAGGGTGGTGAAATACACCGGCGTCAACGATTTCGGCGTGGTCATCAATCCGATGATCGTCGAGGGTCAGTTGCATGGCGGCGTCGTGCAGGGCATCGGACAGGTGCTGATGGAGCAGGTTAGCTACGACGACAACGGCCAGCCGATCACCGGCTCGTTCATGGACTACGCCATCCCGCGCGCCAGCGACGTGCCGGCGATGACGATCGGCGAACAGCCCTCGCCCGCAACCAGCAATCCGCTCGGCGTCAAGGGTTGCGGCGAAGCCGGCTGTGCCGGCAGCCTCGCTACGCTGGTCAACGCCGCGATCAATGCGATGGCGGACGAAGGCGTGACGCAGATCGAAATGCCGCTGACGCCGGAGCGTGTGTGGCGCGCGCTGCGTAACGCGCGGTAGGCCGTCAAAGTCTAGGCTGATAGAGCCAAATAACCTCTGCGTCGTCCCCGCGCAGGCGGGGACCCAGAACCCCTAGCGGTTCTGGTGATTGCAGGCGTAAACAACACGCGCTTTTTGCATCATTGCTGCTGCGGAGTCTGGGTCCCCGCCTGCGCGGGGACGACGATCTTGGTGCTGCACATCCGTGGACGAAACGGAGCCGGCTGATCAACCTACGCTGCCGCCTGCACGCGCGGCTTGTAGATCGCGATGTGGTGGCAATGCGCGACCGGCGTGCGGCCGTTGGCGACCACCAGCGCGTCGAGTTCGACAAAGCGGTGGCCCTTCTTCTCGTAATTCGCAGTGACCTTGGCGCGCGCCGCCAACTCGTCATGCGGATGCGCGGAGGACAATAGCTGCATCGCGCTGCCGACGTGAATCCACGGACCCAAAATGGCGTTCTGCACCAGCACCTGATTCATGATGCGCTGAAAGATGCCGGGATGCAGCGCGCCGGCATCGCGATAGATTTGGTCGGTGGCGCGCACGTCGGTGAGATATTCGGTGAACTCCTTGTTGCTCCAGCTTCGCGACGCGGTACCGAGCCAGGCGCCGAGCTTATAGGAATTGTCGTCGACCGGAAGGCGTTCGGTCACCGGCGCTGTTTCCGGATAATCGCTCAACACGATCCGTTCGGTCCGATCCGGCATTGATGCCTGCCCGGTGGCGCAAAGCTGATCCTGGCTTTCAACCCGCAACGTCAGCCCCTGCGCATCCTCTTCGGCAATGACGTCCGCCATCTCGCCGTCATAGACCGGCTTGACGAAGCGTCCCTCGATCCGCCCGCGCTCGAGAAAGGTGCGGCCCCAGCGCGCGATCGGCATATGCATCATGTAGGCCAGCACCTCGACGCCGGGAACCAGCCCGCCGCTGAAGCCGTATTGCCGCGCCACCGCGTCATCGTGAATCTTGTTTTCGGACTGTTTCGCGGTGTTATACGCCTCGACGCGATAAGGCTGCATGCTGGACATCGATCTTCCACTCTCATTGGCGACAATTGTGCCAATGCTACGCGCCCGGCCCGCGATGGCAAGACCGCCCTTTGCAACGCTCGCATTTTGCCGCCCGATCGCGTAGGAAACGGGCCGCACATTCCGCCGACAGGAAATTCGCTTGTGACCACGCCGCGTATCTATATCGACGCCGATGCCTGCCCTGTGAAGGACGAGGTTTATCGCGTCGCCGCGCGCCATAACCTTCCGGTGAGCGTGGTCGCAGGCAAGTTCATCCGGGTGCCGCAGGATCCGCTGATCGAGCGTATCGCCGCCGGCGACGGCATGGATGCCGCCGACGACTGGATCGCTGAGCGGGCTGGCAAGCATGACATCGTCATCACCGCCGACATTCCGCTCGCCAGCCGCTGCGTCAAATTAGGCGCGACCGTGATCGCGCCGACCGGCAAGCCGTTCACGGCAGAGTCGATCGGGATGACGCTCGCGGTGCGCAACCTGATGACCGACCTGCGCTCCAGCGGCGAAGTCACCGGCGGGCCCGCGGCGTTTTCGCCGCGCCATCGCTCCGCCTTTCTCTCGGCGCTCGATCAGGCTATCCGGCGCATTCTGCGCGCGCAGGCGAGCCGCGTCTGACACTCATTCGAATTCCGATCCAGTTGAAAGCACTATGGCGCCTCCTCTCATCCAGTTGAAAGATATCGGCCTGACTTTCGGCGGCACGCCGCTGTTGTCCGGCGTCGAACTGTCGGTGTCGGCGGAAGAACGCGTGTGCCTGATCGGCCGCAACGGCTCCGGCAAATCGACGTTGTTGAAGATCGCGGCCGGTCTGGTCGAGGCCGACAGCGGCTCGCGTTTCGTGCAGCCCGGCGCGACGGTGCGCTATCTGCCGCAGGAGCCGGACTTCGACGGCTTCGCCACCACGCTCGCTTATGTCGAAGCCGGGCTCGGCCCCGGCGACGATCCCTATCCGGCGCAATACCTGCTCGAACAACTCGGACTGCACGGCGACGAGAACCCGGCGCAACTCTCCGGTGGCGAAGCACGCCGCACGGCGTTGGCCCGCGTGCTAGCCCCCTCGCCCGACATTCTGCTGCTGGACGAGCCGACCAACCATCTCGATCTCACCACCATCGAATGGCTCGAAGGCGAACTGGGTTCACGCCGCAGCGCGCTGGTGCTGATCAGCCACGACCGGCGTTTTCTCTCCAACCTGTCGCGCAGCACGGCGTGGCTCGATCGCGGACAAATCCGACGCATCGAGCGCGGCTTTTCCGCGTTCGAGGAATGGCGCGACGAGGTGCTGGCTGAAGAAGAACGCGACCAGCACAAGCTCGACCGCAAGATCGTCGCGGAAGAACACTGGCTGCGCTATGGCGTCTCCGGACGGCGCAAGCGCAACGTCAAACGGCTCGGCAACCTTCATGCGCTGCGCGCGGAGCGCCGCAACTTTCGCGGCGCGACCGGCAGCGCCAGCCTCGCCGCCGCCGAGGCCGACAAATCCGGCAAGCTGGTGATCGAGGCCAAGGGTATCGGCAAGGCTTATGACGGACGCGCCATCGTCGATAACTTCTCGATCCGCATTCAGCGCGGCGACCGCATCGGCATCGTCGGCCCCAACGGCGCCGGCAAGACGACGCTGATCAACATGCTGACCGGCGCCGGCGAGCCCGACACCGGCAGCATCCGCTTCGGCGCTAACATCGAGATGGCGACGCTGGACCAGCACCGCGAAAGCCTCGATCCGAAATCGACCTTGGCGGACGCGCTGACCGGCGGGCGCAGCGACCACGTCATGGTCGGCGGCAAGCCAAAGCACGTCGTCAGCTACATGAAGGATTTTTTGTTCACGCAGGAGCAGGCGCGCACGCCGCTGGAAGTGCTGTCCGGCGGCGAGCGTGGCCGCCTGATGCTGGCGCGCGCGCTGGCAAAGCCGTCAAATTTGCTGGTGCTGGACGAGCCTACCAACGACCTCGACCTCGAGACGCTGGACGTGCTGGAGGAAATGCTCGGCGACTACCAGGGCACGGTGATCCTCATCAGCCACGACCGCGATTTCCTCGACCGCGTCGTGACCTCGGTAATCGTGCCGGAAGGCAATGGCCGCTGGATCGAGTATGCCGGCGGCTATTCCGACATGCTGACGCAGCGCGGCGCGGATTTGCAACGCGCGGCGGTCAAGCAACCGGCTGGTGCTGCGCAGCCTGCCGCGCCGAAGGAAACGAAGGCCGCGCCGCAAGCCAAGCGCCGCCTCAGCTTCAACGAGAAGCACGCGCTGGAGACGCTACCAAAGACCATCGAGACTTTGCAGGCCGAGATCGCGAAGCATCAGAAACTGCTCGACGATCCGAATCTTTACAGCAAGGATCGCAAAAAATTCGACCAGGCCTCGCAGGCGATCGCGACCGCGCACGACAAGCTGTCGGAGGCCGAGACCAAGTGGCTCGAACTCGAAATGCTGCGCGAGGAAATCGAGCAGAGCTGAAAGGATGCGCTGATGACAACCGCCCTCGCCGCCAAGATCGCCCGCGAATTCGGAACGCCTACCGCGGTGATCGACATGGATCGCGTCGAGCGCAATATCGCTCGCGTGCAGGCAGCGTGTGACGCAGCCGGGGTCGCCAACCGGCCGCACATCAAGACGCACAAGTCGCCGGAGCTTGCAAAACTCCAAATCAAAGCCGGCGCGCGCGGCATCACCTGCCAGAAGCTGGGCGAGGCCGAAGTGATGGCGGATGCCGGCATCGATGACATTCTCATCAGCTACAACCTGCTGGGCGACGAGAAGATGGCACGGCTCGGCGCGCTGCGTGCACGCATCGATGTCACCGTCGCCGCCGACAATCCCGTCGTGGTTGCCGATCTCACCAAAGCGGCGGCCGCCGCCGGACGCTCGCTGCCGGTGGTGATCGAATGCGACACCGGCCGCAAGCGTGCCGGCGTGGAAACACCCGCTGAGGCCATTGAACTGGCGCGTATCATCTCGACATCGCCGGGCCTGAGTTTCGCGGGCTTCATGCTGTATCCGACCGAAACGGGCTGGCCGCAGGCGCAGACATTTTTTGACGAAGCCTTGGCCGGCATCCGCGCATTGGGACTCGATGAGCCCACCATCGTCTCCACCGGCGGCTCGCCGAACCTGAAGAACCTCGGTCAACTGCGCGGCGCGACCGAGCATCGCCCGGGCACCTACATCTATAATGACCGCATGCAGATGGCGGCCGATGTCGCGACGCTCGACGATTGCGCGCTGCATATCTACGCAACGGTGGTGAGCCGCGCCGCGCCCGAACGCGGCATTCTCGATGCCGGCTCGAAGACCTTGACCGCCGACAGCGGCGGGCTCGACGGTTTTGGCCTGATCCTTGAACACCCGGAAGCAAAGATCGCGCGCTTCGCCGAGGAGCACGGCTTCCTCGATCTGTCGCGCAGGAACACGCGGCCGAACATCGGCGACGTGGTTCGCATCGTGCCGAACCACGTCTGCGTCGTCGTCAACATGCTCGACGAGGTGGTGATGGTGCGCGGCGATGAGATCATCGGCGTGCTCCCGGTCGCCGCGCGCGGGAAGCTGCGGTAATGCGTATTCCGTGGTGGCGAGTCATGGCCGGGCTTGTCCCGGCCATCCACGTCTTCCTCCATGTGAGTCCGGTAAGTGCGTGGATGGCCGGGACAAGCCCGGGCATGACGAATACCAAGACAATCATCGTCGAATGAAGGCGAGCGCCCCGCGCCCCGCCGCTGCGCCCGTCGCAAACGACGCCTGCAACAAATAGCCACCGGTGGGCGCTTCCCAGTCCAGCATTTCACCCGCAACAAATACGCCCGGCAGACGGCGCAGCATGAAGGCGTCATCGAGTTCGTCGAACGCGATACCACCTGCCGTGGAAATGGCACGATCAAGGCCGGAGGTGCCGGTCAGGCTGATTTGCACGTCGTTGATGTGCGCCGCGAGATCGGTCGGCGACAAGCGCGACAGATCGACTTTTGTGGCAAGCGCCGATTCATATAGCAACCCGACTGCCACCGGCGCGAGCCCGGCAGCTTTGCGCAGATACGTCGTGAAGGATTGCTTGCCGCGTGCCTTGGATAATCGTTCGACCAATCGCTGTTGATCCGGATCGGGCCGCAATGCGAGATGCAATGTAGCTTTCCCTACGTGGGCGATTTCCTCGCGCAGTACGGAAGCCAGTGCGTAGACCGCACCACCCTCGATGCCTTCACGACCGATCATCGCCTCGCCGCGCACGGTGTTCTTATCGAACCGCAATTCGACATTCTTCAACGGTTGACCCGCGAAGCGTTCGCGGAATTTCTCGGACCACGCGACCGTGAATCCACAATTGGCTGGCCGCAATGGCGCAATGCTGACGCCGCGTTGCGCCAGCAGATCGGCCCAATGCCCATCGGAGCCGAGACGCGGCCAGCTTGCACCGCCGAGCGCCAGCACGGTCGCAGCGACCTGCGCTATCACTTGCCCTTGCGGTGTCTCAAACAACAAGCCGCCGTCATCGTCCCATCCGGTCCAGCGATGGCGCAGCGCCAATCGCACGCCGTTGGCATCGAGACGGCGCAACCACGCGCGCAGTAACGGCGACGCCTTGAAGGCTTGCGGAAACACCCGCCCGCTGGAGCCGATGAAGGTCGGTTGCCCGAGTGCCTCGCTCCACGCGCGCAATGCATCGGGTGAGAACGCATCGATGACCGATGACAAGCGCGCGGCGGCATCGCCGTATCGCGCCATGAATTGCGGCAACGGTTCGCTGTGCGTGAGGTTGAGGCCGCCGCGCCCGGCCATCAGTAGTTTGCGGCCGGCGGACGGCATCGCGTCGTAGACGGTGACCGACGCACCGCCTTCCGCCAGCACCTCGGCCGCCATCAGGCCGGCAGGCCCCGCCCCGATCACCGCGACGTCTGGTTTCGGAGCGGCACTCATGGCAACTCATCCCAATCAGGCGTTCGCCTCGCTCTCCTCTCGTCATTGCGAGCGCAAGCGAAGCAATCCAGAAAGCCACAAAGCAAGGGCTGGATTGCTTCGTCGCATTCGCTCCTCGCAATGACGAAGTTCTGGCGCAGACTCAATCACCCCGTTTACTTCTCCAGCTTGATTCCGGCGGCGGCCGCCGCCTGTGCGACATATTTCTGCGTCTGCTGGAACGCGCCTTCGAGCGCCTTCGCCTTCGACATGTCGGCGATTTCATTGAAGTGCGCGGCGATGGCGTCCGGCGTCCATTCGTTCCGCGGCAGGTTGATGCCTTCGGATTCCAGTATTTTGATCACCGCGAAGGAGCCCGCACCCGCGCCCATGATAGTGCGCGTCGGCGCGTTCTCGCCGAGCAGGAACAGCACCGCGGGCGTAATCGATTCCGGCCGCATCAGGTCGAGCGCCTGCTTCGGCATCAATTCTTCGGTCATGCGCGTGGCGGCGGTGGGCGAGATGATGTTGACGCGGATGTCGGTCTTGCGTCCCTCTTCAGCCAGCACGTTCATCAACCCGACCATGCCGGATTTCGCCGCACCGTAATTGGCCTGGCCGAAATTGCCGTAAAGGCCGGACGATGACGTGGTGAGCACGATGCGGCCGTAGTTACGGGCACGCATGCCTTCCCACACGGCCTTGCAGCAATAGAACGTACCGGTGAGGTGCACGTTCAGCACCTTGGCAAAGTCCGCGACTTCCATCTTGGCGAACGACTTGTCGCGCAGGATGCCGGCATTGGCGCACATGATGTCGACGGCGCCCCACTTCTCGGTCGCCTTCGCGACCATCGCGGTGACCTGCTCGAAATCGGAAACGTCGGCGCCGTCGGCCATCGCTTCGCCACCGGCCTTGCGGATTTCCTCCACCACGGCTTCGGCAGCGGTCATCGAGCCGCCGGTGCCGTCGCGCGCGCCGCCAAAATCGTTGACGACCACCTTGGCGCCGTAGCGCGCCAGCCCCAACGCATGCGCGCGTCCGAGACCATTGCCCGCGCCGGTGACGATAGCGACGCGTCCATCAAATCTGATTGTCATGTTTGTCGTTCCCAGTTTTAAGCAAAATACAGAAGGCCGAGCCAGTCGGCGGCCAGCGCCGGCTTGGTCTCGCCATCGATCTCGACGCTGACGCTGGTGCGCGACAGCAATTCGTTTGGCGAGCGCATCTTCGCCTCGGTCAACGTAAAGCGCCCGCGCACCCGCGAGCCGGCGCGCACCGGCGAGACGAAGCGCAGCTTGTCGAAGCCGTAGTTGACGCCCATGGTCGCACCTTCGATCTTCGGCAGCGCTTCATAAGAGAACACGCTGAGCAGCGACATCGTCAGGAAGCCGTGCGCGACGGTCGCGCCGAACGGCGTTTCGCGCGCCGCCCGTTCGGGATCGATGTGGATGAATTGATGGTCCTCGGTGACGTCGGCGAAAGCGTCGATCCGGCCCTGATCGACGGCATGCCAGGCGGAAATCCCGATTTCCTTGCCGACAAAGGCGAAATAGGCGTCGCGTGTAATGGTCAAGCTCATCTGGTCCTGCTGCGCATGTGATACGGCAGCAGTTGTCACAGAAAGGTTCAACGGCCAAGCGAATTATAAGGAAAATTCCGCTTGATCTTAACGCCGATCCTGTTCCCGGCGTCAGCTTTTAGACGCTCCCGCCGTCCGCGCCGCCTGCAGTTCCGGGAACTCCTCTTCGCGGAATTCCGCGCCGCGCAGCTTGTCGTCGCGGCCGCCGTCGTGTTCGAGGCGGCGCAACTGCACGCGGCGAATCTTGCCGGAAATGGTCTTCGGCAGTTCAGTCACGAGTTCGATGCGGCGGATGCGCTTGAACGGCGCCAGCCGCTCTTGCAGGAAGCCGAAGATCGACAGCGCCGTTGCGGCGGAACGCTCGGCGTCACCAACCAGCAGAATGTAAGCCTTGGGCACGGCGAGCCGGATCGGATCGGGGCTCGGGATCACCGCGGCTTCGGCGACGAGATCGTGCTCCAGCAGCACGCTCTCCAGTTCGAACGGGCTGATGCGATAGTCGGACGACTTGAACACGTCGTCGGCGCGGCCGACGAAGGTGAGATAGCCATCGTCATCGACGAACACGACATCGCCGCTGCGATAGACCTCGCCCTCCGCACCGGCCAGCTTGCCGTCGTCGGTCTGGTAACCCTGCATGAGACCTGCCGGGCGCTGATCGCCGAGCACCAGCGCCACCTCGCCTTCCGAGGCCGGGTTGCCGTCCGCATCGACGACGCGGATGTGATAACCCGGCATCGGCCGCCCCATCGAGCCGATTTTCAACGGCTGCTCCGGCGAATTGCCGACCATCGCGGTCGTCTCGGTCTGGCCGTAGCCGTCGCGAATGGTGAGGCCCCATGCGCCCTTCACCTGATCGATGATCTCCGGATTGAGCGGCTCGCCGGCACCGCAGACTTCGCGTAGGGAGACCTTGAAGTCCGACAGCTTCTCCTGAATGAACATGCGCCATACCGTCGGCGGCGCGCACAGCGTGGTGACGCCGCAGCGGCCGATGGTGGCGAGCAGGTTCTTGGCATCGAAGCGTGGCTGATTGACCACGAATACCGCAGCACCCGCGTTCCATGGCGCGAAGAAGCAGCTCCAGGCATGCTTGGCCCAGCCGGGCGAGGAAATGTTCAGATGGATGTCGCCGGGCTTGAGGCCGATCCAGTACATGGTCGACAGATGCCCGACCGGATAGCTGCGCTGGCTGTGACGCACCAGCTTCGGCTTCGCCGTGGTGCCGGAGGTGAAATACAGCAGCATCGGATCGTCGGCGCGCGTCACGCCATCCGGCGTGAAGGCATCGGAGAACTCTGACGCTTTATCGAACGACAGCCAGCCATCGCTCGCTGGTCCGACGACGATACGCTTGAGATCGCCGCTCTTGAGCGAAGCGAATTTCGCCACCTGATCCTGCGCGGCAACCACCGCCTTGGCGCGGCCGCGGTCGAGCCGGTCCTGCAACTCGTCCGGCGTGAGCAGCGTGGTGGCGGGAATGATGACGACGCCGAGCTTGATGCAGGCGAGCATCGTCTCCCACAGCGGCACCACATTGCCGAGCAGCAGCAACAGGTGATCGCCGCGATTCAAGCCTTGCGCGCGCAAGAAATTCGCCACGCGATTGGAGCGTTGCGAGAGTTCGGCGAAGGTAAGTTTTGTTTCGGTGTTGGTCGCGGCCTCGACGATCCACAGCGCCGGGCGATCCTTGCTCTGCGGATTGCGCGCCAGATCCGCGTCGAACCAATCGAGCGCCCAATTGAATTCGGTCTGGTCGGGCCATTTGAAGCCGGCCACCGCGCCGGCATAGTCGGTGCGGCGGTCGAGAAGGAACTGGCGGGCCTGTTGGAATGTCGTCATCGTCGCAACCTCGATCATGGCTGTATTCGGGGACAGGATGTCACCGCGCAACGTGGCAGGGCAATCCGCCTTTTGCGTTAGATCGAGCCGGCCCGCCGAGCAGCTCCGGAGCCATTTCCGTTCCGATGGAATCGGAACGGGCCTCCGGATTGTTGTTTTGACGCGTTTTCTTCACCCGAACCGGTATCCACTTCGCTCGAAAACGCTGTGGCGGCTATTTTCCAGCGATTTCGCGCAAATGATGGATGATGCCGGAGAAATCCACGCCGCCGTGGCCAGCCTTCTCGAACGCCGCGTAAATCTCTTCCGCATGAGCGCCGAGCGGCGTCGCGGCACCGGCGGCCTTGGAGGCCGCTTGCGACAGCTTCAAGTCCTTCAGCATCAGCGCGGCGGCGAAGCCGGGCTTGTAGTCGTTATTGGCCGGCGAGGTCGGCACCGGACCCGGCACCGGACAATAGGTCGTCAGCGACCAGCACTGGCCCGACGAGGTCGACGACACATCGAACAGCGCCTGATGCGACAGGCCGAGCTTTTCGGCAAGCGTGAACGCTTCACAGACGCCGATCATCGAAATACCGAGGATCATGTTGTTGCAGATTTTCGCTGCCTGCCCCGCGCCGACCTTGCCGCAATGGACGATCTTCTTGCCCATCTTCTCGAGGATCGGCTTGGCCGCCGCGAACGCGGTGTCGTCGCCACCGCACATGAAGGTGAGCGTCGCGCCCTGCGCGCCGCCGACACCGCCCGACACCGGCGCATCGACCGACGCGACGCCGGCCTTCGCCGCAAGGCCATGGGCCGCGACCGCGCTTTCGACGTCGATGGTCGAGCAATCGATCAGCAGCGCGCCCTTGGCGACCGACGGCAGGATCTCGGTCCACACGGAAAGAACGTGCTTGCCCGCCGGCAGCATGGTGACGACCACGTCGGCGCCCTTCACCGCGTCGACCGCGGTGGCCGCGATCGACGCACCGGCGGCCTTCGCGGCCTCGCGCGACGCGTCGACGAGATCGAAGCCGGCGACCTTGTGCCCGGCCTTCACCAGGTTCGCGGCCATCGGGCCGCCCATGTTGCCGAGACCAATGAATGCGATGTTCGCCATGACGTTTCCTCTTTTGCTTGTCGTCCAACCAAATCTGAACGGAGAAGATTTCGATCGCTTATCTTATCCGTCATTGCGAGGAGCGCAGCGACGAAGCAATCCAGCCCTTTACCACGCCGCTTCCGGATTGCTTCGCGGAGCCTGTGCACGGACAACGCGAAGCGTTGATCCGAGTGCTCGCAATGGCGGTTCTCACTCCATCATTTCGGAAAAACCAGTCGATCGCCGGGGCGCGGCGCGAAGTAGCGGTCGACGATCTCCGGCGTCACGTCCTCGATCCGGGAGGGCTGCCATTTCGGCTGGCGGTCCTTGTCGATGATCGCGGCGCGCACGCCCTCGATGAACTCGGCGCTGTCGAACACCTGCAACGCGGCGCGATATTCGCGCGCAAGGCATTCCTGCAACGATTTGGAGGCACGCGCCGCGCGCAGCAGCTTCAGCGTCACCTTCATGCTGGTGGGCGACTTGTCGCCGAGCGCCTTCAATGTCGCCAGCGCGAAGTCGGACGCATCGGCGCGCAAGCCGGCGACGATCGCCTCGACGCTGTCGTGCCCGAACAGCGCATCGATCCGCGCGCGATGTTGTTCGGCGATGCCCGGCTGCGGCTTTTCCGTGAAGCCGCGAATGGTATCCGCGACTTGTGTGGCGTCGGCGCCCTTCGGCAACGCCGCCAGCGCCGCACGCAACTCCGGCCACTTCGCGGACGGCACGTAATAATCGGCGAAGCCGGCATGAATCGCGTCCGCCCCGGTCATGGTCTGCCCGGTGAGGCCGAAGTACGTGCCGATCTCACCCGGCGCGCGCGACAGCAGCCAGGTGCCGCCGACATCGGGGAAAAAGCCGATGCCGACTTCCGGCATTCCGACCTTGGTTTTGTCGTTGACGACGCGATGGCTGCCATGCGCCGCAAGCCCGGTGCCGCCGCCCATCACCAGCCCATCCATGTAGGCGACATAGGGCTTCGGGAAGCGCGCGATGCGGTCGTCCAGGATGTATTCCTCGCGCCAGAACACCGGCCCGAGATCGCCCTTCTCCCGCGCGCTATCGTAAAGTCCACGAATGTCGCCGCCGGCGCACAGCCCGCGCTCGCCCGCGCCTTCCAGCACGATCAGCGCGACGGCGGGATCGGCCTGAAACGTATCGAGCGCGCGGTCCATATCACGCGTCATTTCCAAGGTCAGCGCGTTGATGGCCTTCGGACGGTTGAGACGGATCACGCCGACCGCGCCTTCGCGGCGGGCGATCAGGTCGCCCTCGGTTGCGTCCGCACTCATCGCGCGCCCTCTATCAGCTTGCGCGACACGATCAGCCGCATGATTTCGTTGGTGCCTTCGAGAATCTGGTGAACGCGCAGGTCGCGCACGATCTTCTCGATGCCGTATTCGGCGAGATAGCCATAGCCGCCGTGCAGTTGCAGCGCCTGATTGGCGACCGCAAAGCCGACATCGGTGCCGAAGCGCTTCGCCATCGCACACAGCATCGAGGCGTCGGAATCCTTGTTATCGAGCGCCACCGCCGCGCGCCATAAGAAGGTGCGCGCCGCTTCCAGTTCGGTCGCCATGTCGGCGACGCGGAATTGCAGCGCCTGGAATTCGTCGAGCCGCTTGTTGAACGCCTTGCGCTCCTTCATGTAGCTCAGCGTCTTGTCGAGCGCGCTTTGCGCGCCGCCGAGCGAACAGGCGGCGATGTTCAGCCGGCCGCCGTCGAGCCCGGCCATCGCGATCTTGAAGCCGATGCCTTCGTCACCGAGGCGATTGGCGACCGGCACGCGCGCGTTCTCGAAAATCACCGCGCGGGTCGGCTGCGCGTTCCAACCCATCTTGCGCTCGTTGGCGCCGAACGAGACGCCCGGCGTCTTGCTGTCGATCACCAGCGTCGAGATGCCGCCGGGGCCGTTGTCCCCTGTGCGCACCATGCTAACGAGCAGATCGGTGCTGCCCGCGCCGGAGATGAACTGCTTCTGGCCGTTGAGAACGTAGTGGTCACCGTCGCGCGTCGCGCGTGTCCGCAACGCAGCCGCGTCGGAGCCCGCGCCCGGCTCAGTGAGGCAATAGCTCGCCAGCAACTCCATCGTGCCGAGCTTGGGTAGCCACTTGTGGCGCTGCTCGTTCGAACCGTAGGCATCGATCATCCACGACGCCATGTTGTGGATTGAAATGAACGACGACACCGTGGGGCAACCCTGCGCCAGCGCCTCGAAGATCAGTGCGGCATCGAAGCGCGTCAGCGCCGAACCGCCGACATCATCCTTGATGTAAATGCCGCCGATGCCGAGGCTCGCCGCCTCCCGCATCACGTCGACGGGAAAATGCTTCTCCTCGTCCCACTTCAGCGCGAACGGCGCGATCTTCTCGGCCGCGAAATCCCGCGCCATGTCGCGAACCGCAATCTGATCTTCATTGAGCGCGAATTGCATATCACCCCGCTGTGTTCGATGACCCTGCCCTGTGCCAACGGGGTTGAAACAGGGATTCAGACCGCGACTACCCGCTGCACGACCAAAGACAACTCTGGACGATCGCACGGCTACGTGCGGCATCCGCCCCCGGATATCTCCGGGAGCGGGATTTGCCAAGCGATAGCTTAGCTGGTCGGCATCGCGAAGTCGGCGCCTTCCTTGACGCCGGACGGCCAACGCGCGGTCACCGTCTTGGTCTTGGTGTAGAAGCGGATCGAGTCCGCGCCGTACTGGTTGAGGTCGCCGAAGCCCGAACGCTTCCAGCCGCCGAACGAGAAATACGCCACCGGCACCGGGATCGGCACGTTGATGCCGACCATGCCGACGTTGACGCGGGCCGCGAATTCACGGGCCGAGTCGCCGTCGCGGGTGAAGATCGCGACACCGTTGCCGTATTCATGCTCGGACGGCAAGCGCAGTGCCTCGTCGAAGTCGTGCGCGCGCACCACCGACAGCACCGGGCCGAAGATCTCTTCCTTGTAGATCCGCATGTCCTTGGTGACGTTGTCGAACAGACAGCCGCCCAGATAGAAGCCGTTCTCGTAGCCCTGCATCTTGAAGCCACGGCCATCGACCGCCAACGTCGCGCCTTCCTTGACGCCGATATCGACGTAGTTGCGGACGCGCTCCAGCGCCGCCTTGGTGACCAGCGGGCCGAAATCGGCGCTCGGATCGATCGAGGGACCGATCTTCAGGCTCTCGACGCGCGGGATCAGCTTTTCCATCAGGCGATCGCCGGTGGTCTTGCCGACCGGCACCGCAACCGACACCGCCATGCAGCGCTCGCCCGCCGCACCGTAGCCGGAGCCGACCAGCGCATCGACGGCCTGATCCATGTCGGCGTCGGGCATTACGATCATGTGGTTCTTGGCGCCGCCGAAGCACTGCGCGCGCTTGCCGGTCTGCGCCGCACGCTCATAGATGTACTGCGCGATCGATGACGAGCCGACAAAGCCGACCGCCGAGATATCCGGATCGTCGAGAATGGCGTCGACGGCTTCCTTGTCGCCGTTGACGACATTGAGGATGCCTGCCGGCAGGCCGGCTTCCAGCATCAGTTCGGCAAGACGCATCGGCACGCCGGGATCGCGCTCCGACGGCTTGAGGATGAAGGCGTTGCCGGCGGCGATCGCCGGGGCGAATTGCCACATCGGGATCATTGCCGGGAAGTTGAACGGGGTGATGCCAGCGACGACACCGAGCGGCTGGCGCATCGAATAGATGTCGATGCCGGGGCCTGCGCCCTCGGTGTATTCGCCCTTCATCAGGTGCGGCACGCCGAGCACGAACTCGACGACTTCGACGCCGCGCAGGATGTCGCCCTTGGCGTCCGGAATGGTCTTGCCGTGCTCGCGCGCCAAGAGTTCGGCCATGGTGTCGTTGTCGCGGGCGACAAGCTCAAGGAACTTCATCAGGACGCGGGCGCGGCGCTGCGGGTTGGTCGCGGCCCATGCCGGCTGCGCGGCCTTGGCGTTTTCGACTGCGGCGCGAAGCTCGGCCTTGGTCGCCAGCGCGACCTGCGCCTGCACGTCGCCGGTCATCGGCTGATAGACGTCGGCAAAGCGGCCGGATGTGCCCTTGACGGCCTTGCCGCCGATGAAATGTCCGATCGAGCGCATATTTTCCTCCAGAGAAGCGTTCCTGAAGGCAGTTTGGCCCTTTCGCCGGGCATTTGAAAATGGATTCTCCGCGCAACCCGTTTGCGAAAATGCAGACATGGCGTGCGCGGGGCCGCGATAGCGCCGCAACCACCCTGCCGTGGCGGGCTACGCCCCTTTGACGACGGCCTTTTTCGCCCGCGCTTTGGCCGGCGCCGGCTTTTCCAACAGGGCATCGCGGCCGGCGGCGAGGATATCGTCCGACAGCTTGCCGGAGCCGCCGGCGCGGGCCAGCACCAGCGTTCCCACCATGGTCGCGAGCGCGGCCATTGCCTGCTCACGCGCGGCTTCAGCCGAGGCGTCCGGAATCTGCTCGGCCAGCATTTCAACCATCTCTTCGAGTTTCGCAGAGAAAGCCCGGCGGGTCTTGACGCTTTCGCGGCCAATTTCGGCGGCCAATGCCGGCAGCGCGCAGCCGCGTCCCGGATCGTCGCGATGGGCCGGGCTCAGATAGGATTCGACGATGGCCGCAAAGCGATCGGCCGGCGGCATCGGCTCGGTTTTCTTCCGCCACGCGGCGGTGGAGCGCTCCATCGCGTAGACGAAGGCCTCGACCACCAGCGCCTCGCGCGAGGCGAAATGCGCGTAGAAACCGCCGTGGGTAAGCCCCGCTTCCTTCATCAGGTCGGCGACCCCGATGCCGTGTGCGCCGCGCTCACGAAGCTTGACCGAAGCCTTCTTCACGATGCGGGCGTGGGTCTCCTGCTTGTGTTCCTTGGCGTAGCGCATCGCGGCCCTCATGACATGTTGTAGATCATATAACGAAAGCGCTTTAAGGAAAATCGAAATGTCGTCCGGCACGAGGTATTTGCCCCACTGACGGCCGCTTTGCCGCCCACCCGCCGCCCTCAAAACCAGAGCGAGAATTTCCGATGCAGATGATCAATCCCCATTGCGGCCTCACGCGTGACGCACGCGGCGTAGTCCGGCTCGCCATCAGCAATGCCGGCTCCCTCACCATCCTCAACTCCGCGGTGATCAAGGCCGTCACCGAGGGATTGACCTCGCTCGCCGCCGACGCCGACATCCGCGCACTGATCCTCACCGGCGGAACCGAGAAAAGCATGATCGGCGGCGCCGACATCAAGGAGATGGCGACGCTCGATCAGCCCAGCGCCGAGCGCTTCATCTCCGGTCTACGTGATCTCTGCGAGGCCGTACGCGATTTCCCCGCACCGACCATCGCTCGGATGCCGGGCTGGTGCCTCGGCGGCGGATTGGAAGTTGCTGCTGCCTGCGATTTCCGCGTGGCGGCGCGCGACGCCAAATTCTCGATGCCCGAGGTGCGGGTCGGCATTCCCTCGGTGATCCATGCTGCGCTGTTGCCGCGCCTGATCGGCTGGGGCCGCGCGCGCTGGCTGCTGATGACTGCCGCCACCATCAATGCGCCGACTGCGCTGGACTGGGGCCTGGTCGACGTGGTCGCGAGCGACGGCGAGCCGCTCGACGCCGCCGTCGAGCGCGTGATCGAAATGCTGCTGGAATGCGGACCGCAGGCGCTGCGCAATCAGAAGGCGTTGCTGCGGCAGTGGGAAGATCTTCCGCTGAAGGAATCCGTCGAAGTGTCCGTCGGCGCGTTCGGCCGCTCGTACCTCACCGACGAGCCGCGCCGCTTGATGGGCGAATTCGTCAACCGCAAGCGCGGCGGGAAATAGTACGTCGAGCGCGATCGCATCCGTTCGACGCGACGGCGTCATCCTGAGGTGGGGATGCTATCGGCATCGCCCTCGAAGGATCGCCGTCGCCCTTCGAGGCTCCATGCTGCGCATGGAGCACCTCAGGGTGACGGCTTAAAACTCTTACGGACGGACCGCCATGTTGCCGGCAACGCCCGGCGTGCGCAGCGGTTCGGCTAGACGCGCGAACTCGCACAAGAGCGAACGGGTCTTGCGTGGATCGATGACCTCCTCGACCCAGAACTTCTCGGCCGAGCGGAACGGCGAGCGCAGCTTGGTCAGGCGCTCCTCGATCTCGCGCATCTTGGCCTGCGGATCCTCCGCGGCCTCGATCTCCGCGCGGTAGGCCGCCTCGATGCCGCCTTCAAGCGGCAGCGAGCCCCACGACGCCGACGGCCATGCGTAGCGCATCGAGAAGCGATCCGCCGGCTGATGCACCACGGCGGCAACACCGAAGGCGTTGCGCACGATGATCGTGCACCACGGCACCGTGCTCTGGTTCACCGCCGCCATCGCGCGCACGCCATGACGGATGGTCGCGGTCTTTTCCGCTTCGAGCCCGATCATGAAGCCAGGGCAATCCATCAGATAGACCACCGGCAGATGGAACGTCTCGGCGAGATCGACGAAGCGGATCACCTTGTCGCAGGTGTCAGCGGTCCACGAACCGCCGTAGTGATACGGATCGCTGGCCAGCAGCAGCACCGCGCGGCCTTCCAGCCGCGCCAGTCCGGTGATGATCGAGCGGCCAAAGTTCTGGCCGATCTCGAAGAACGAGCCCTTGTCCACTACCGACTCGATGATCGGTCGCATCTTGTAGACCTGCCGCTTGTTGCGCGGCACCGCCTTCATCAGTTTCTCGTCGGAGCGTTCCGGATCGTCATCGCACGGCAACGTCGGGGGCAATCCATGCACGGACGACGGCAGATAGGACAGGAAGCGCTTGGCGCATTCGAACGCCTCTTCCTCGGTATCGACCGCATGATCGATGGCACCCGCCTTGGTCTGAATCTCCCAGCCGCCCAGTTCCTGCTTGTCAAGTTGCTGACCGAGTCGCGCCACCACCGGCGGACCGGCGACGAACATCGCCGAGGTCTTGGTCATCACCGAGTAATGGCTTGCGGCGAGCCGCGCCGCGCCCAGGCCCGCGACCGAACCGAGCCCAAGGCCGACCACCGGCACCCGCGCCATGTTGCCGGTCGTGGTGGCGTACCAGCGCGTGCCGCCGATGCCGCCGGGCAGATTGGCCGCGCCCTTGGTCTCGATGGTCTTGACCGAACCGCCGCCGCCGGAGCCCTCGATCACGCGAATGATCGGCAGGCGCAAATCGCGGGCCATTTCCTCCGCCATCAGCGGCTTGGCGCTGATCGAGGCATCGGCGGAGCCGCCGCGCACCGTGAAGTCGTCACCGACGACAACCACGGTCCGTCCATCGATCCTGGCGCGGCCGAAAATGCAATTGGCCGGCGTCAGTTTTTCGAGATCGCCGGTGGCGCCGTACTCGCCGATGCCGGAAACGGCACCCATTTCATGAAACGTGCCGTCATCGACCAGTTTGTCGATGCGCTCGCGAACGTTCAGCCGGCCCTGGTCTCGCTGTCGCTTGACCTTGTCAACGCCGCCCATCTGCCGCGCGAAGTCCTCGCGGCGGGCGAGATCGTCGAGTTCCGGCTGCCAAGTCATTCGTCTTCTCCGAGTTGATCGTTGTTTTGTTGGGTGTGGTTGTCGTTGCGTCGGGTGCGCGGCGGAAAACATCCGCGTCGGCGCGCGACAGTGCCGCGTCGATGCCGTGCACCAGTTCGCGCAACGGCGCCGCGACTTCGTCGTGCAGCCGCTGCTCGTCATACATCGCCGACAGCACGCCGATGGTGATCACCGCGTAGGTCTGATACTGCGGCGACCAGATCGGGACCGCGATGCCGTTGATATGCGGGCTCCACAGACCGCATGTCACGACGTAGCCCTTTTCCTGAAGATGGCGGCGGTTGGCTTCCATGCGCGGACGCAGCACCTTGGCGTCCTCGGGACACTCGCGCTCCATCTCTGTCACCAGTGCATTGGCTGAGGCTTCATCGAGCGCGGCAACATAGGCGTGGCCGGCGGCAGTACGTCCCATCGCGATCCGCGTGCCGACACCCGAGTGCAGCCCGAGTGCCGCCGCCGAGCGCGCATATTCGAGATAGACCAGTTCGAAGCGATCGGGGATGACGAACCCGATGGTGCCGGGAATGCCGGCCGCAACATCGCGAAGTTGATCCCTGATGAAATCGCGCACCTGCCAGCCGCGCATCATCGAGGTGCTCATCGCGACTGCGCTTGGGCCGATGCGATATTTTTGATCGTGAGGGAGATAGATCAACTGGCCCATGCGGGTGAGCGTATGCGTGAGGCGGGAAACCGTGGATCGTGGCAGGCCGCAGCGGTTGGATATTTCCAGATTGCCAAGCCTGGTTTCGTGGCCTTCGAAGCAGCGCAGCACGTCGAACGCACGCGATACTACCTGAATGACATCATTACTGCCGGAAACGTCGGCGAGGTGTCCAGCCCTGGTCAGCCGCTCTGATCGTCGACCCATCGATCCTCCCATCCTGAATGTCGCAACACATGAATTCGCAGACGCGCGAAAAATCGCTGGCGAACGCATTCCGACCGCGCGCCACGATCCGGACCCGCCATATTCCGCAGAATGAAATTAAATTCCACTTGCAGAATAGACTACCTTGGGCAATCTGCAACGACAAACATCACGTCGCTCCCGCCGGTGGATCGATGGGGCGGCCGAGGGGGGTGTTGCGCCCTCGCCCGGAGCCCTCCGAGCTGTTCCGGCGGTCGGCACGGACTGCAATCATAGGAACGGAGAACGGAAGAATGGCTGAAACCAAGGTTGTCACCGAGGTCGCCGGACGAGTCTGCGCGCTGGTCGCGAATGTCGGCGATCGGATCGGCGAAGGCGACGACGTCATCCTGGTCGAGGCCATGAAGATGGAGCTTCCGGTTTCCGCGCCGGGCGGCGGCACCATCAAGACGATCCTCGTCAAGATCGACGATGTCGTTGCCGAAGGTCAGGTCATCGCGACGATCGGATAACGACGAAATGCGGTTGGCGAATTGCAATTCGCCGACCACCAATTGCGCCGCGGCGATACCGACATCATCGTCACTCAATATCGGACGCGATATTCACGACCACAGGGCATTGTCGGCGCGGCAACGATGCCGCGCGCGCTCGTCGAATCCGCGCCGGTGAATTTTCGCGCCGCGCGACAATGCGCCTCACCCCTCGCCTTCACTGATGAAATTATCGCGCAAGTCGATTGCTTTGTTTCATCAGTTCCATATTCCTCGTTACGAAACACGCGAGCGAAATCGATACATTGCGCAGGCGTTGCCAACCATCGCCAGCGATGACATGATCCAAGCACGATAACGTGATCCGCGAAGCGGACGCTATACATATGGGGAGGGCACCATGCTTCGTTCAATCGTTGCACGCACTGCTATTGCCGCCGCTGGCGCGACATTGCTGTTTTCATCGGCCGTGCACGCCGATGACGTGAAATTGCCGTCGTCGCTGACATTCACCGCCTACGATACCGGATCGTCCGGCTTCAACATCGCCGTCGCCGTCGGCAAGATGATGAAGGAGAAATACAATTCGAGCGTTCGCGTTCTGCCGGCCGGCAATGATGTCGCTCGCCTCGCGCCGCTGCGCGCCGGCCGTGCCGTCGCGTCTGCAATGGGCACCGGCAGCTATTTCGCGCAGGAAGGCGTGTTCGAATTCGGCGCCAAGGAATGGGGACCGCAGCCCGTTCAACTGATGCTCTCCACCGTGGACTGCAACGGCCTCTCCGTCGGCATCGCCAACGATACCGGCGTGAAGGACCTGAGGGACTTTAAAGGCAAGCGCCTCGGCTTCGTGGTCGGCTCGCCGGCGCTGAACCAGAATGCGCTCGCGATCATCGCCTTCGCCGGCCTCACCAAGAGCGATGTGAAGATCGTCGAATTCGCCAGCTACGGCGCGATGTGGAAAGGCATCATCAACAACGACGTCGACGGCGCCTTCGCCTCGACCATCTCGGGCCAGGCCAAGGAAGCCGAAACCGCGCCGCGCGGCCTGATGTGGCCGGTGATGGCGAAGGACGACAAGGCCGGATGGGAGCGCGTGCAGAAAGTCGGCCCCTACTTCACACCGCACACTGTGTCCTGCGGCGCGGGAATTGCGAAGGACAAACCGATCCAGATGGGCACCTACCCTTACCCGCTGTTCCTCGCCTACGGCACGGAGTCGGTTGACACCGTGTATCCAATCGTCAAGGCGATGATCAATGGCTACGAAAGCTACAAGAACGACGTTCCCGGCGCGAGCGGTCTCGAGGTCAAGCAGCAGACCATGAAATGGGTGCTGCCGTTCCATCCCGGTGCTGTGAAGGCGCTCAAGGAAGCGGGCCACTGGACCGCGGAAGATCAAACCCACAACGATGGCT
Source organism: Xanthobacteraceae bacterium (assembly GCA_051954235.1). Classification (GTDB taxonomy): domain Bacteria; phylum Pseudomonadota; class Alphaproteobacteria; order Rhizobiales; family Xanthobacteraceae; genus 62-47. The sequence goes on along the minus strand of JBQCHY010000080.1, from coordinate 2,456 downwards.
TGATCAAGCGTCAGCAGGTTCTGGCGGCGGCATGGACCGCCTACACCAAGACCAATCCGCCGGACGACAAGTTTGCCGACGGCTGGACCGCCGCGCGCAAGGCCGCGCTCGCGGAGGCCAAGCTGTCCGACCCGTTCAACTAAGCCTCTCCTCTCGTTGAGAATGAATATCAGGCCTCGCCGCCCGATCGCCTTAAGTCCGGCGGCGAGTTTCGCAACGAAGGAGGGTCAATGTCTCAACCAGATTCCGCTGGCAATATCCGCACACCGGTCTCCGCATCTCACGCGGAGGTGCCTGGCGATGAGATGACGCGCATCGTTTTCGAGGATCCGCATGCCACCATGCAGGAATCCGAAACCACGCGCGTGCGGACCTTGCGCGGCATCTGGCGTATCGCGCTGATCGTGGCGACCGCCGCCACCATTTTCCTTTGCATCAACCAGCAGTTCGCGTTGCGCTTTTTCGTTGGCTACACCCAACTCAACACCGAATATTTCTATCTGCTGATCGCGCTGATGCTGCCGTTCACCTACCTGATCTTTCCCGGATCGGAACGCGCCAGCCTCGACAGAATCCCGTGGTATGACATCGCGCTTGCGGTCATCACCTTCGCGGCTTCGCTGGTGCTGATGGCGCATATCCGCAAGGCCGCCGAAGCCGGCTGGGAATTCGGCGGCGCGCCGCTTCCGGCCTATATCGCCGGCCTCGTGATGTGGGCGATGCTGATGGAAGCATTGCGGCGCACCGGCGGCTGGAGCCTGCTGCTCTGCATCCTTCCCTTCACGGTCTATCCGCTGTTCGCCGACGCAAGCTGGCTCGGGCCGTTGCGCGGCACGCAATCGACGCTGGAGCAGGCCACCGCCTATCACATGCTGTCCGGCGAGAGCCTGCTCGGCATTCCGATCCAGGCCTTCGCCGATACGGTGATCGGCTTCCTGGTGTTCGGCGTCGCGCTGATGATGACGGGGGCCGGAAAATTCTTCATCAACATCGCCTTCGCGCTGTGCGGCACGTTTCGCGGCGGCGCGGCCAAGGTCTGCATCTTCGCCAGCGGCCTGCTCGGCATGATGTCGGGATCGATCATCTCCAACGTGCTGACCGCCGGCACCATGACCATCCCGGTGATGAAGAAAAGCGGATTCCGCGCCTCCTATGCGGCGGCCATCGAAGCCTGCGCTTCCACCGGCGCGGTGCTGGCGCCGCCGGTGATGGGCGCGACGGCCTTCGTGATCGCGCAATTCCTCAATGTCAGCTACGCCGAAGTCGCGGTCGCCGCCATCATTCCGGCCGCGCTGTATTACACCGGCCTGTTCCTGCAAGTCGACGCCTATGCCGCGCGCCATGGCCTCGCGGGCATTCCGCGCTCGGAGCTACCGCGCGCATGGGATGCGGTGAAGGAAGGCTGGTACTACATCTTCGTGATCGCACTGCTGATCGTGATGCTGCTGTACTTCAAGCGCGAGAGCCATGCACCGTTCTACGCCACCGCGCTGCTGCTGGTGCTGAACCAGTTGTTCTCGAAGGATACGCGCTGGACGATGGCATCGGTCGGCAAGTTCTTCGAAGTCAACGGCCGCACCTTCGTCGAACTCGCCGCGATCCTCGCCGGTTGCGGCCTCCTGATCGGCGCGTTCTCGATGACCGGCGTGATATCGAGCCTCGCCAACGACCTCCTTCGCATCGCCGGCGACAATGCGTTCCTGCTGCTAGTGATGTGCGCGGTGACCAGCCTGATCCTCGGGCTCGGGCTCACCACCACCGCCTGCTACATCTTCCTCGCCATCCTGATCGCCCCCGCGCTGGAGAAAGTCGGCCTCAATCGCATGGCCGTGCACATGTTCATTTTCTATTGGGGGATGCTGTCGTCGATCACCCCCCCTGTGGCGATTGCATCGTTCGCGGCCGCCGGCATCGCGGGCTCGCCGGCGATGAAGACGGGATGGGAGTCGATGTGGGTCGGCTCTATCATCTATTTCATCCCGTTCTTCTTCGTGCTCAATCCGGCGCTCGTCATGCAGGGGCACTATCTCGCGGGCCTCGGCCTGATGGCGCTGATCGCGTTCGGCACGGTGTTCATCTGCGGCGGGATTCAGGGCTATCAGATCGGCGTCGGCGACCTGCGACGCACCGGCGCGCTGGAATGGCCGGTGCGGGTGCTGCTGATCCTCGGCGGCATCGTGGTGGCGACACCGGGCGGCGGCATCATGCCGCTGTCGCAGTGGCAGGTGACGACGCTCGGCGCCGCCATCCTGATCCCGACCATTCTGGTCGCGCGGCTGCTGTGCAGTCGCAGCAGCGTAGTCGTTCCAGCGCGAGGTCGATAGGCGCACTGAAGTTATGGCATTGCGGTTTGATGAAAATACTGACCATGAAACGGTGCGCGCTCCCTCTCCCGTTGGGAGAGGGGTGAGGGGTTAAAGCCTCAATGATGATCGTTCCCCCTCACCCGGAGCCTT